>JAVZTI010000007.1:0-32667 GCA_038879595.1 Desulfurococcaceae archaeon
TGAGCCAGCGAGAGGTGTATTGAAGAAAGCTGCCGGCATAGCAAATGATGAATCCTCCTTTACCTGGTTTTGAGCTATGTAAGCTATACCATTTATTGCCAATAATGTAGTAAGCGGTAATAGAGCTATAGACAGTATTAATGCTAAAGCCATTAACCTAACCCTCATTAAGTTCTTTATCCGCAAACCTGCACTGTATAGAGCTTCAATGGAGAAAACGGTTATACCGAGAGCTGTTATAACAGCAAATACTGAGCCTGCTTGAAATCCTCCGCCAGGAGTCAAGTGGCCATGGAAAGCTAGAGATATGGATACAAGTGCTATGAGTAATAGCGCTATCTTTGTAGAAGTCTTCAGCATAAAGGGCATACCACGCCTCCTTAACTCTACTTTCTCTACGGCTCCTTGAAATAAAGCTGCCACTCCTGTTACAGCAGCAAACAATACTGCTGTCTCAAAGATCGTGTCTATGCCTCTGTAATCCCATATGACGGCTGCTACAGCGTTGAGTGAGTATGAAGTCAACGTCTCATTCCATGGATTGTAAGTATTTAAAACAACTGTTTGAGCTAGATTGCGTAGAGCTCTAGGTGGTAGAACTCCCAGTCCTCCTACATGGAGGACCAGGCTTAAGGCGAGTGTTAATGCCCCCAGTGAGATTGCTACTGCAATGTTCTTCTTCATCTCTCATACCTCTCAGTCTTCTTCAAAACTACGATCAGTATAAATGGGATGAGAGCACTTGATACAGGTATGTAAGCGAGGGCGACGTCAGGAGCCATGAGTACGTAGTATATGAGTGTGTAGGAGGCGCCTAAGAGGGCTGTGTAAACGGCTGCTGTTAATAGATCTTTTTCTGTAACTGCTAAGTACGCAGCAATAACTGAGATGAATGAAGCTACGAAGACTACTATGACTGTTAAGAGCATGGCTCTTCCTCTACTTTACTTGCTAGTTCTTTTCTTTCCCCTACCTTAGAAGCGCTTGCTGCTTTTATGAGTGCGTACGTACCCGCCGGCGCTATGATCAGTATTAGGATTGATGAAGCTATACAGAGTAAGGCTAAATACACTCTACTCCATCCTAATTCTACTTTAGTAAGCGATACGATGAATATACCCAATAGTGGGATGACTGTGCCTCCTACGGCTGAGGTGGTAACTGCATGCATTCTTGTAAAGAAGCTAGGCATTCTTAGTACTCCTATAGCTCCAGTAATCTCAAAGAATCCTCCAAGTAATAGGAGCACTGCACCAACGTATTTTAGAGTTTCTAAAAGCAATTGAAGATCGGCCATTTACTCACCCATCTCTCCATACTCTGTGAACTTTAAGACGTAAATGTCTAATGCATAAGCCCAGAGAGATATGAGTATCATGGGTGTTGCTACTAGCAATCTACCAGTGTAAAGCGCTAGTAGAGCCATGAATACTGTAAGGTCGTAGCTTAAAGCATCTACAGCAGCCACTCTGTCAAATAACGTTGGGCCTCGAATAACTCTAATTAGAAGCATTGTGGCTGACGCTAAATACACAATTATTAATGCTTCAACTATAAGCATGATTAAATCCATTTTGTAGCATCCCAGTACCAGTTCTAAAGCTGTGAGCAACGCGGAAGATTTAAAGCGTATCGGCTAATGAGCGCTAAATACCTTCTTACTTCTTCGGGGGGGCTTTAACACCTAAGTAAAGTCAAATCGATCTTTGTTAATTACGTGTATTTAAGTTTAACCATTAATAAACCATAAGTTAAACCAGCTATTGAAAGTATTTATTGATGAAAGTCCATTAGTTTATGCACATTATGTGTTCAAATAACGTGATGCAGGCATTGTAAAATGCTGAGAACTTTTAAGAAAGACCTGTGACTAAATAATAGCTTTCCTATTCTATGGAATCAGTGGAAATGAATTCATAGAGATTGCTAGTTGCACAAATATAACGAAGCCCGATGAACTGATCCCTATATTATTTCAATAGCGCCGATCTCATTGTTGATAAAAACTTCGTAGAAGAGCACCATGCCTTGAATTTATAAGTCTTTCCTCTAAAGTAAGTCAAATAATGTGCTCTCGGGCACAGATGTATTTTACTAAGAGTTCTTAAATTCATTAATCGGTCTTTAGATTCAGGATGCGAATGCAATTAATTGCTTTAACATTCATCGTTTACGACTTCAGCTGGCAAAATTTATTAGAGGTTTTAGCTACTATTATTGAATGGTGTCGACGCTGATAAACGACTCCATAGATGATGCGATGATAGTATCTATTTTGGCTGAAAATGGAAAAATTAGCTTAAGGAAAGTTTCAGCTAAGGTGGGTATGTCATATTCGTCGCTTAGATGGAAGATGCGTAAGCTTGAAGACTGCGGCCTAATGACTCTTAAACCATTAGTGCAGGCCAGCCTATATGGATCAATAGCTGCATTCATAGAGATAGAAGTGGAGAGCTCTCAGGAAGAGCTGGCTAAACGCATGTATAAGTGTAATAGGGTTTTAGCTGCAGTAGTCGTTAACAATAAAGTCTATGCAATAGCGCTAGCTAAAAGTGTTAACCAAATACACTTACTATTGGATGAACTCACATCAACAGCTAAAGTTAAGTCATATACTGTGAGGTATGGGAGCATCCCTGGAGAAGCTATGGTTCCAATAAAGAGTGGTGGAGGCTGTAAGAACTGCATAGTAAGGGAAGCCTATGGGGAAATGGCTTGCATGCCTACGTTAAGGAAGTAACCGCTCTTCACTTAGTGAAAGCATAGATTTTATCTCTCCTTCACTCATCCCAAGGATCCTTTCAGCAACTTTAATGACTGCTTCAAGAGTGTAAACTCCTCTAAGGCCTTGAAGCATCCTCCTATACTTAGGGCAGTGCTTTAATATAGCTCTAAGGATCTTTATGTAGAGCTTTCTGCCATCACTATTCAATACTTCGTTGTGAAAGAACTTCCTACTATCAATAAGCAGTACTTTCATTAAGCTAATTGCTTCACTCAGATCCCTACATGAATCCTCCATTAATTAACCTCTGCGCACTCTTTTAATATAAGTACTCCCTTTTCTTTAAGCAAACTCTCTAACATTGGTATAGCTCTATCGCTTCCAATTGAATTATCTACTTCCACTAATAAGCCTCTTTCTCTATAAAACTCTATCACTGAACTGAAGGTCTGATAGTAGACTCTATACCTCTCCCTCACTACATCAGGTTCGTCGTCTCTTCTTCTAACTAAAGTTTCTCCATCGTGATCGCACTTTAAGTCTTCCTTAGGCGAGTTATAGACTAAGTTGTATATTGCACCGCACTTAGGGCAAATAAATCTCGAGCTCAGCCTCTCTATAGCGATCTCTACTGGGAGGTATATGTATATGGCTACATCTACTCTAGTTATGTCCTCGAGAGCCCTTGCCTGACCGATAGTTCTTGGAAATCCGTCGAGTATAAAGCCTCTAGCTACATCTGCTTGACTAAGCCTTCTCTTAATAACTTCAATAGTTATTTCATCTGGGACTAAGAGGCCGCGCTCAATATACTCTTTGACCTTCAGCCCTACTTCGCTCCCCCTACTAATTTCAAACCTAAATATGTCTCCAGTACTTATGTGAGGTATGCAGTACTTTTGCGAAAAGTACTTTGCAAAAGTCCCTTTTCCAGCTCCAGGAGGACCTAGGAGTACTGCCTTCAAAGCCTCTCCCTCATGGAGTAAGCCTTGTTCTATCTCTAACGAATATTGTAGCTAGCCTAATGTTATCTAAGTTTAATAAGCTCATCAACAGCCTTTCAACGCCTAGTCCAAAGCCTCCATGAGGAGGAATGCCGTATTTAAATGCCTCTAAGTAGTATTCAAAGTCGCTTGGATTAAGTCCCTTGAGCTTCAGTGACTCAACAAGTTTTTCATACCTATGCTCTCTCTGCCCCCCACTAGCTACTTCAAGTCCTCTATAATCTAGATCAAACTTTCTTGCAGTAAGCTCTTCCTCATCCCTCATGTAGTAGAACCCGGCTGCAGTCCACGGGAACTTCTTTATGAAGTATGCTTCACAGCCTTTTTCAGCCATAATATTTCCTAACTCTCTTTCAGCAGCTTCAGATAGGTCTTCTCCCTCAGGTATCTCCAATCCCTTATTCCTCAATAACTCCACTGCTTCACGGAAGTCCATTCTCTTAAAGGGCGTTGATAAAGGCTTTACTTCAACGCCGAGAAGCTCCAGCTCTTCAGATGCACGTTCTCTAACTCCATTAACTATGTATGCTACTAGTTCCTCTAAAGTCTTCATAACGTCCTCTTCACTATCTATAAATCCCTGCTCAACATCTATTCCCCACGATTCATTCAAGTGCCTTCTAGTGTTAAATTTCTCAGCTCTAAAGTAAGGAGTTATCTCATAGACTTTTGAGAAGCTGGCCATAAGCATTTGCTTGTAGAGCTGTGGGCTCTGGCTTAAGTAAGCATTTGACTCAAAGTACTTTACTTGGAATAGCGTTGCTCCTCCTTCAGCGCCTGCTGCAACAATCTTTGGAGTATGCACTTCTATAAATCCCCTGTTCTCTAAAAACTCTCTTGCTAACTTTAGTACTAGGGCTCTAACTTTAATAATGGATCTTTCGACGGGGTTCCTGATCAATAGATATCTATACTTTACTCTTGTATCAAGGAGTGCTGGAACCTTACCTACAAGATCTACAGGCATTGATTCATTGGGCTTAGAGTAAATCCTAATGTCTCTAGCCAAGTACTCTACTCCACGCTTACTCCTCTGCTCTGGGGAGACTTCTCCATTAATACAGACAGCTGTGCCTATTGGAAGATCCTTGACTTTACTGAATAACTCTGGATCTCTATTACTCTTTACAGCAACCACCACAGGCTTACTATAAAGATCGGTTGCTACTTCAGTTATTGCCACACGTCCAACTACCTTTAATCTAACGATCCAACCACAGATCCTTTCCATAAGTCAATTCCCTGAGTAACCTAATAATCCTCGCGGGCTTTTTAAAATAAAATCCTCACGTCTTATATAAATAGCGTAGAGAGCGGGGAGTGGTGTGCCAAAGAAATCTAGGGAATCTAAAAAGAATAAGACTCTAACTGAGTACTTTGCTCACTTATCTAAGCCAAGTAGAGGGGTTGAGGAAGGAACTCGAGTAGAACGAGAAGATAGATCGGGGGTTTTAGCTGAACACAGTGATGTAGAAGTATTAATAGATGAACTCTTACGTAGAGGTAAGGAGCACATTGCTTTAGAAATGGGGAGAGCGGGTGAAGAGAAGCGTGGAGAAACAACGCCTCTAAAGGATTTATTGAGCAGTGAACTTCTCACTAAGCTTCTGTCTAAGAAAGTGAGGGTACTTAAGGAAATTAACTGTGATGAAAGCGGCTCATGCACTGATGGCAGAAGACTCTCGGAAGTATTCACTGATGAATTTGGAGTTAAAAGGCAGAGAGCGTATTTAAAGACAACTAGGTACACAGTATACTTAGATTGGACTGTAGAGGAAGGTAGAGTAAGGAAGATACTTCCGGAGGCATATCTTGTTGAAACAGAGCGTGGTGCAAGAGCTATAGTACCAACTTCGTTTCTCTGCGAGCTAGCTAAGAGGTATGGCGTTATATTGAGTGACTACAAGTGCATTAATGGAAATAAATAGGTTTACCGCTTAGGAGCTACATAGAATGGCTTTGCTGCAATATCTAAGTAAATTCTTCTACTCCTTCTCCTCCTCTTCCTTGAGCTGACTCTATCAGGCCTAGGCTCCATTCCAGGAAGGCCGAAGCTTCCATCAGGGAACTCGATTAGTATCCCACTATTTATAAGCTTATTAAGAGCTCTCCTAAGCCTATCTTCACCGACTATTCCACTAAACTCTAAGCGTAGTTCGTCAAACGCCATAGGATATCCCTTCTCCTTAATTGCTTCTACAATTAATTCCCCTATTTCAGTATCTCTCGGAGCAACCATCACTACTACGTCCCTATCTTCATAAATCTTCTTTTTTGGAGCCACATTCCCACCTATAGGTATTAGATATGTATAAAAATATATAAACTAATATGTTTGATGCTGTATTCCCACATAATTAAGCTTTAATGAAAAATATTAATAAGTTCTATTCCCACTAAGCAGTCGGCGACTTGAGCTAAAGCAATTAGTTCTCAGCGTTTTTACACAGCCTATAGTTCATTGATATTCCTTTAAGTTATTAGTGAAGCTCGTTTTGAACGCTTGATCATCTGTAGAATGCATTAATGGAGTTAAACTTACTTCTACTGTATTTTTAATTAACGTTATACACAATGATTGTTTGGTGGACTCACTTGGTGGAGAAAAGCTTATTGCTTGGAAAGGGCTCTGTAGTTCTATTGCTTGGGAATGAAGCTATAGCTAGAGCAGCTATTGAAGCTAGCGTTGGTTTTGCAGCAGCTTATCCAGGAACTCCTAGTACAGAAATAGTTGAGTCACTGGCTGAAGTAGCTAAGGAGGTAGGAATGCATGTTGAGTGGAGCACTAATGAGAAAGTGGCTTTTGAAGCAGCTTATGCAGCATCTATAGCTGGCGTTAGATCTTTAGTAGCAATGAAGCATGTTGGATTAAACGTAGCCTCAGATATATTGATGAGTAGTGCTTACACAGGAGTAAACAGTGGCCTTTTAATAGTTTCAGCAGATGACCCAAGCCAGCATAGCAGCCAGAATGAACAAGATAACAGGTGGTATGGGCTTTTATCGCATCTACCAGTAATTGAGCCATGGTGCCCTAGGAATGCTTATAGCTTAACGAAGATCTTATATGAAGTCAGCGAAAAATACCGCCTACCAATAATACTTAGAACTACAACTAGGCTTAGCCACACAAGACAGCCTATAGTATATGAAGCTGATGTACCGAGGGAAGTAAAGACTAAGGGTTCATTTAAGAAAGATGTTGAAAGATATGTTTTAGTGCCTACGCATAGTAGAAAGCTCAAGGAGGCCTTAATGAATAAGTGGGCAGAGATTAGAGAGAATCTTGGAGTAGAGCCATTCATATCCATTGAAAACCCCGGATTAAAGAAGGCTATTGTAGCCTCAGGCATATCGTATGCACACGTAGATGAAGCACTGGACCTAATGAATATGAGGAATGATTTTACTCTAGTGAGAGTCTCTATGCCTGTTCCCCTACCCACTAGGCCTATAAAGGAGTTGTTGAGCTATGCGAGAAGGATACTAGTGGTAGAAGAACTGGATCCCGTTGTAGAACTTCAATTATCTAAGATAGTTGTTGAAGAAGGCGTTGATGTGGAAGTACACGGCAAGGACTGTGTGCCAGCGAACTTTGAGCTAAATTTAGAGATCGTCTATAAATCTATTAAGGCCTTCTTAGGCGAAGAGCCTTCAGCTCCGTGGATTGGAGTTGAACCCGTGAATCTGGATCCTCCAATACCTCCAAGGCCTCCAACGCTATGCCCAGGCTGTCCACATAGAAGTACTTTCTACATAGCTAAGGTAGCTGCAAATAAAGTAGGAGTAAGAGATCCTATATATACAGGCGATATTGGTTGCTACACCCTTGGCTACCTCCCTCCATTTAGAGTCCAAGATACAAGCTTAGAAATGGGGGGTAGTATTGGAGTAGCACACGGGCTTAGCTTAGTAGTTGAAAACGCGGTTATTGCTGTAATAGGTGATTCAACGTTCTATCATGCAGGGCTTCCCCCATCAATAAATGTTGTATATAACGGCGGGAGAGTGCTGATCTTAGTGCTTGACAACTCGTGTACAGCAATGACCGGCCACCAGCCTCACCCCGGCACAGGCCTTACTGCCGTCGGTGAAGAAGTTAAGAAGGTGCTAATAGAAGATCTCCTGAAGTCCATCGGATTTAAGACTTATGTTATTGATCCAATGAATGTAGGGGGAGCTGTGGAGGAGTTCGTAAAAGCCTATAGAGAGTACTTAAGTGGACAGCATGTTGCAATAGTGTCTAGGATGAAGTGTGCTCTAGAAGTCTTAAGAGCTGCTAGAGCTCGTGGAATAGCTTTGCCGAGCTACAGGATTACTGATGGTTGCACTGGCTGTATGGCTTGTGTAAACTTACTGGGGTGTCCAGCGATCATTGTAGAGAAGGACTCTCGTAAACTACAGATACTTGAAGAAGCTTGTGCTGGATGCGGGCTCTGCGCGCATGTATGCCCATACGGCGCTATAACTATGTCGAGAGAGGGGGGGATGGGGTGGAGGGAGCTGTGGTCTTAAAGCGATTCAACATATTGATAGCTGGTGTAGGAGGTCAGGGACTTTTAACTCTTGGAGAATTGATAGGGAGTGCTGCAATTGAAAGTGGAGTTGATGTAACTATTGCTGAAGTACATGGGCTTAGTCAAAGGGGAGGCTCTGTAGTAGTTCACGTAAGGCTTGGCCCTGGCTCTTCTCCAGTAATACCCAGAGGTGCAGCCGATCTATTGATTGGACTTGAGGCCATTGAGACAGCTAGATACATAGATTACGCAAATAAGGAGTCCTTAGTTGTTATGGATTCATTCATTTGGCCTCCTCCACTATCAAAGCACCCGAGCCTTAAGCAAATAGTGAATGAATTAAGTAAGAGAGTTAACTTATTTATAGTGGAGGCATCAAGGATTGCTAGAGAAGAGCTTAAGGCAGCTGTTGCAGCTAACGTAATTCTACTGGGCTGCTCTCTTGCTTTATCAAAGGAGCTCTGCAACTACATAAGTCTAGAGGCAGCAATTAAAGCCGTTAGAAGGGTGTTTAAGGGAAGGGCCGTTGAAGTAAATGAAAAAGCCCTTATTAGAGGATACAGTGAGGGGAAGAGTCTTGGAGTTAAGTGAAGAATCTCTCAATAAGCTGTTAAGTGAAGCAGAAAGAGTTTTGAGAAACAGCTATGCACCATATAGTAATGTACATGTAGCATCAGCTATCCTATCAGATAGAGGGAGGATTTATGTTGGAGTAAATGTAGAGAACTCAAGCTACGGCCTTACGATATGTGCTGAAAGATCAGCTGTATCAGCTATGATCGTTGGAGGGGATAGAATCATAGTTGCTATAGCTATAGTGACTGATTACCCAGAGCCGTTAATGCCTTGCGGTGCCTGTAGACAAGTTATTGCTGAATTCAGCCAAAATCCATTGATTATCTCTTATAGTACCTCTACAGGCAGAGTTCATGCAGTAAAATTAAGTGATATATTTCCAAAGCCTTTCAAGTTGATAAAGTAAGTTTATTTCCTGGATAGCTTTAGTATTTAGTGGGATGAAGAGGAATCCGGGAGACGATCCATTAATGTGGGCGTGAGTTAAAGCTCTTTAAAGCGGGCGCTGACCATTTAACAAAACCCCTTTATTACACACTTGAGCTAGGGGTTCAGCTCTGATATAGGTTTGTATTGGTTGGTTTCATTGCCTCATCCTTGTTCCCCTGCATTGGTCTTGGGTTTGCATAACCCTTAGGGGCGTTTAGGGGCACCCCTAAACCCCCACATCTTGAGTGTCTAGGGGAGAGCCGTCATTTAGAGCATTGAATGGCTCTCGAACCCTCATCAAGATACATCCACGTATAGAGTTCTTGTAAATGTTTCGATCAATATAAACAGATACAAACAGATATGAAAACCGAAACAGTTACGCGAGGCGCTAAGCTGAACTCAGCTCTAGTCCATAGTGGAGCTTTACTAACAGTAGTTCCCCTCTATTCTGCCTAGTACTATTGATGACGCGTCAGAGAGGTAGCACAATGCTGCAGTGATGTAGCCATCTGTACAATAGAGTTAGATCAGGGTCAGAGAGTATTTAAGGGTTAGGAAGCTGTTTCTTGTCTGTAGATTTCTCTAGGGTTTTCAAGGCTTTTAGTGTGATTAGGTATAAGCAAGGGTTATAAACCTCTAATGCTTGTAAATGTTTCGGTGACCCTGGGTTTCCGAGACCTACGGCAGACCGTGGGAAGGGGGCTCAGGGAAACCGTGATGAACCACCCTAGGGAAACCTACAAAGACCTAGGATGGGAAACGGTGTTTAAAGAAGCATATAGTGTGCTGAAGCTCGAAAGGGCTGAACTGTGATGAGCCCGCGCAGGTCTTAGTTTAAGGCAGTAGCTTTGTAATTGTGACCCTACAGCTTCTTTTCATTCAGTGAGGTAATTTAAGGCGGCTTTAATTAAATTAATGCTTTGGGGGAATACTTTGATTAAAGGAGTAGTTGTTGGATTAAGTGGCGCTAGTGGTTTAATCTATGGACTTAAGTTTATAGAAGCTCTCTGTATTTTAAAGAAGGAGGGAGTTATTGAAGAAGCATATGTAGTGTATACTAGTGGAGCATTAAATGTAGCTAAGTATGAAGTTAAAGGCAATTTAATTGAAACACTTAGTGGATATAAGTGTTTGAACGGTATTTATAGCGATGGAGATTGGAGTTCTCCGCTGGCTAGCTCAAATAATACTGTTGGATTTACAGGTGTAGTAGTCCCATGCAGTATGGATGTAGTTGCAAACTTAGCTAATGGACTCCAACATAGGCTTCTTGAAAGAACAATGTATAATATCATTAGAACTGGGAGGAAGCTGGTCCTAGTAATTAGGGAGACTCCGCTGACAACAATAGATCTAGAGAACATGCTTAAACTATCGAGAATGGGAGTAGTAATAGCTCCAGCATCTCCAGGATTCTACTTAAACCCAAAGACTATAGATGATTTAGCAGACTTCATGACGTGGAAGATCCTTGACATAATTGGAGTAGCACATAAACACCCAAAGTGGAGTCCGTAAAGCAAAAATAATTGAGAGGAAAGTAAATACAGAGAAGGGCCCGTGGCCTAGCCTGGATAAGGCGCCGGCCTGCGGAGCCGGAGATCCCGGGTTCAAATCCCGGCGGGCCCGCTAAACAATAAGATGTTCTCAATTCCTTCGATATATAGGTCATGCAATGTTGAGAGGATTTCATAGGGATCAATGTCATTGAGCATGGATGGAATATAAGGATCTAGCGTAGCACTAATG
The DNA here is from genome assembly GCA_038879595.1 of Desulfurococcaceae archaeon. Taxonomy (GTDB): domain Archaea; phylum Thermoproteota; class Thermoprotei_A; order Sulfolobales; family Desulfurococcaceae; genus JANXDZ01. The sequence goes on from JAVZTI010000007.1 coordinate 11,004, forward strand.
ATTGCTATTAGCAGAGGCCGTACATTAATTCTGCAGCTGTAGAACTATTTGTATCATCTTTAAGTAGAGCTGTCGTAGTGTTCAGTGAAGATATTTGTTTATTCAAGCCTTTGCTCATGCTTCTGCTTCAGCTTCAGTGTTCCTCTCCTTAAGCGATTGCACACTTACTCTCTCTAAGTCTACTTCATAGGGTATTCCTAATGCATCTGCTATAGCCTTTATCTGAGCTCTTATGCTTATTAACTCCAATGCTTCAACGAGATCTAAATGATCCTTTGACGAGAGCTCGTGTTCCCTAATTTTTAAGTCCTCTAGATAAGTCACGTACTTCCTATCCATCTTAAAGAGGATCTCCTTGTGCTTCTCATTCATCACTTAAATAGCACCTCTTCATAAAGTGCTTTACTTGTAAGCAATTTTAGAGCACTTTGCCCAGTATTACTTAGTTAACCACCATTAATTGCAGACATAGATTCACGTACTTCACTCATTGATTGTAGAGCCTAGGCGTCTAACGTAAATCACTAATGCAGCCGCTGTTGTAGCAACTATTATCAATATGATGACCCACTTTAGAGTGCTATGAAATATCCCTTCATCTCCACTAATGCCACTGAGGCTGCTTGATTCTTCTAAAGTAGCTATCGGAGGAGTAGCTGTTGTCTCTTGAGGCAGCTTTATCTTAACTTCACATACATCACTTATTTTAAGGTATTCACCTCTCTTAAATAAATCCTTGACTTCCGTATTGTTGCATCCCGCTACTTCTGCTTTCTCTAAAAAGACTTTAGGCTTTGGAATATCTCTACTTACTGAGTCACTTATTATTGATATTCCAAAAACTCTCCCAATTCCTTCTACGCTCACCTCTCCCTTCGCATTAAGCACTACGTAGTATATTTTGTTTTCAACTCTATCAACTAGGAGTAGTAGCTCTACTTCACTGCCTACAACTAAGCCTACATTAGTCCAATTACTTGGGCTATGGATTAAGTAAATAGTTGGATGGCTTTCATCTGGGTCCTTGAGCACTATGAATCCATAATTGTAGATCCCGCGGTCAAGAGAGTCTAAAGCTATGTAGAAGTATGAGTAGTCGTGGAATTCAGTAATCCTTATACTAGCTATGAGTAGCAAGTAATCATTATTTAAATCAGCTTCATAATACAATGGTGCTTCAATGAGTTCCTGCGTTAATGCTGCAAATGCATTGACTGCTAGTACAACTATTGTAATAGCTACTAATGCTCTACTCAAAGCATTCAAAGCCTACACTCTCCAGCAATAGTAAGTGCTTGAGAGCCGTTATATCGTTTTAATAAAAACAAAACATTCTTTGAAGCTAGTGCTTGGTGACGAGTAATTTATTGCCATTAGTATGGGGATTGCTGGATCGGTGAGTGGCCTTCGTTTAAACATTGTTGCTTTTTGAATAACCACTCTTAAGATCCAGTTTCTCCATCAACTTACTAGCATTGTATGCATTTATGAACAGAGTCTTTGTATCTTCAATGAGCCTCCGTGCAACATCAACTTTATGCCTTAAGCCTGGAGTTAAGGCATCTGGAAACGATAGTTTTTTCAGCCTCTGATATATTTCCTCCATAACGTCTATGTATAAGTTTGCTTCATTAAATGATCCTGCTTTTATTAAATCTATGGCCAGCCTCCTCAATTCGCCGACGACGTCCCCTAAGCCTTGGAGATACGGTATGTATGGAACTCCAAGCTCTTGCAAGCCAGTGAGCTTTCTTTTATACGTTAAATCGAAAAGCATTCTTGCTTCAACGTATTCAGCTAAGCAACCATATATTAGTCCACAGTACATTAAATCAGGGTGATCGGAGAGCTTCTCTAACAAGCTCTTAACGGCTACTGAGGCTTCATTTAATAACTTCCCTGCTTCATTGAATTTACGTAAGTGCACTAACCTAATAGCTTCAGTGCTTAACCTGGTGATCTCTCTACTAACTCTAATCGCTTCTTCCCTAACTTTATCCTTAATAGTGAGGAGAGACTCTATGAGCTCTAAGTCTTTTTCAACGACTTCACTAATGCCTTCAACCAAATACTCCACCACTAACACTAGCTTAAGAAGATACTAATAACTTCACTTGATAATCCATTAAATCCCTAAACGACGTCTTTAAGAACCCATACAGTGAAGTCTTGCTTAGAAAGCTTGCGCTATAGAGAAAATCTATATTAGGAAGCTATTGAAGTAGTAATAATTAAGCCGCCGGTAGCTCAGCGGTAGAGCGCCCGGCTGTAGTGGGGGGCTTCATGGGAACCGGGTGGTCGGGGGTTCGAATCCCCCCCGGCGGATGCTGCCCCAGGTATTCCTAAGTAGTTAAATTAAACTTAAGCTTAGGGATTAACCTACGGCTTCTATTATAGGCGGTATACATACGTTGAATTCCTTGTTTCTCCTTATGACTCTTAAGTTTATGCACTCTGAATCAATGCGATCTTCTATGGATGCCCTAAGATCGCTTGGCTTCCTAAGCCTCCTTCCCTCAGCTTCAATTAACACATCTCCACGCCTTAATCCATATGATTCAGCAGGAGATCTAGGCATGACTTGGACGACTACTAGTCCCTCGCTTGTTGATAGCCCGTAAAGGCTTGCTATCTCCTTAGTTAATGGAGCTACGTATACGCCTAGCCAAGCTCTAATTGGACGCCCATACTTTCTAACCATTTCAATAAATCTCTTAACAGTATTTATGGGTATTGCAAACCCTATGCCTTGAGCGTACGGTATTATTGCTGTTGCTACTCCAACAGCTTCTCCTCTAACATTAGCTATTGGACCACCACTATTGCCTGGATTAATTGCTGCATCAGTTTGTATTAAATCCTCTAGAATTATGCCTCTCTCTTCATCAGCTATAGTTCTTCCAAGAGCGCTTACTACACCCATAGATACTGAAGGACCTGTTAAACCAAGTGGTGAACCTATTGCAAACACTATTTCACCTATAGTAATTTCATCTGAGTTCCCTATAGCAATAGGCTCTACATCCCTTCTCTCAAAGCTAACTAAAGCTAGATCCCTCGATCCATCTACAGCCACTACATCTCCTTCACTTCTAACTCCATCGCTGAAGACTACTATTACTCTAGATGCATTGCTGACAACGTGTGCATTTGTAACTAAGAGGCCTCTATTAACTATGAAGCCTGAGCCTGCGCCTCTTACAACTCTTGGCCCAAAGAATATGTCGAAGCTTGGAATCTCCGTATATATCGTTACAACGCTTCTCGAAGTCCTATCAATGATTTCTGAAATACGCTTGCTCAAGTACTCTACATCCATATTCAAATTAAACACCACATTCACTTACATGTTTCACTTAATTAATTATAAAGCTTCATTATGCAATGCCTTAAGTGCGTTGAGAGCATAGCTTAAAATCCCTGGAAAACCTAGTTAAGCTATAGCAGCCGGGTCGTCTAGCGGCCAAGGATGCGGGGCTTTGGTCCATTTAGGGGGAAACCCCGTGACCGGGGTTCGAATCCCCGCCCGGCTATTACATGGTTAAACAATGATGCTTAACGATAAAATTTATAAGGATGTTTGAAAAAGAGTGTTCAATGTCTGAAATTTAAAGTTTCCTGGTCATAGTTATGAGTGAGAATGCATCTCAATCTACTGATAGCAGTAAAGGAAAGAAGTGTTCTGAAGACAAAATCATTTTTGATCCTGAGAGAGGAGAATACATTTGTGAAGAAACAGGAGAAGTCATTGAAGAGAGAGTTATTGAGGAAAAACCTGAGTGGAGAGCCTTTACTCCAGAGGAGAGGGAGAGGAGAAGTAGAATTGGAGGCCCATTAACAGCCACAGTCCATGACATGGGGCTTTCAACAGTAATAGATTGGAGAGACAGAGATGCTACTGGGAAAAGACTTGAGTTAAGGCGTAGGCTAGAAATGCAGAGGCTTAGGAGATGGCAGACTAGAAGTAGGATACAAAGCAGTATGGAGAGGAACTTAGCTCAAGCAATGAATGAACTTGACAAAATCTCCGATCAATTGGATCTCCCTAGAAACGTCAGGGAAGAAGCAGCTAGAATATATAGAGATGCTGTTGAAAGAGGGTTTGTGAGAGGTAGGAGTATTGAAAGCGTAGTAGCAGCTGCAATATACATTGCATGTAGAGAGCTGAAAGTGCCGAGGACTCTTGACGAAATAGCTACATTCACTAGAAGTTCTCGAAAGGAAATAGCTAGATGCTATAGATTGCTGTTAAGAGAGCTGACAGTCAATGTACCACTACTCGATCCAGTTGACTACGTGCCAAGAATAGCTAGATCACTGGGTTTAAGCGGAAACGTCATAAGGAAGGCTGTTGAAGTAATAAATACAGCTAGAGAAAAAGGGTTAACGGCTGGAAAAGATCCAGCTGGATTAGCTGCAGCAGCTGTTTACATAGCATCACTGCTATGCAATGAGAGAAGGACGCAGAAGGAGGTAGCTCAAGTAGCTGGAGTAACTGAAGTAACTGTAAGAAATAGGTATAAGGAGTTAGCAAAAGAAGTTGGTTTAGAGACGTCTATTCAAGAAGAATGAGATTAATTAAAAAAGACGTTGTTTTATAGAATTAATCCAAGATCATTACGTTTTCCTCAGGGAAGCCGAGTTCATTTATAAGTAGCTCCTTGACCCTATGTCTATGGTCTCCCTGAAGCTCTATCCGTCCTTCCTTAACTGTTCCTCCAGTAGCTAGTTTGCTCTTAAGCCTTGATGCAAGCTCCTTTAACTCATGATGATCAGCATTTATTCCCTCAATAACTGTTACTTCCTTTCCAAACTTCCTCTTATCTAACCTAATCTTTATGAAGTGTTGCTCCCTAAATAACTGTTCGCATAACTCTGGTGGAAGCCCTCTACATACAGTTTCTAAATATTTCGCCATTTCCTCCTGCTCCTTAGTTACTCTACAGTATTATCTAAGGTAGATACCTTTATTAAAGTTGCTTCCCTTTGATATTCAAGCTTAGGTGAGGGATGTGCCTAGGTATCTATGCGGAAAGTGCGGTTACATATTTGATGAATCAGAAATGCTTAACCTAGGTGGCAGAGTTATGTGCCCTAAGTGCGGCTATAAAGTGATATATAAAGTTCAGAGGGAGTTTAGAGTAGTTAAGGCACTATAAGTCTCTTGGCTAATGTACATGAGTTGATGAAACTTTTGTAAAGTTCTTAAAGCCTATAGGCCTGAGACTCAGCCATTATAGAGAGAACATAGGTTGTACTTCGCGCACTTCATTATTACTCAATACGTCTTTCTCTCCTTCTTTCCTACTTCATCTCTAAAACACCATATTCCTTCACCAAAGTCTAGTACAGCTATATTTAATTTACTCGCTAGTTTATCGCTTATCAACGGTTCTTCAGCGCCTTCACTTATAGTTGCATCGGCTTCTACAGGTCCGACTACTCTGTCATCTTCAATAACTGAGACTTTTAAGGCTCTGGAAATTTTTATGAGATGTACTGTAGAGCCATTGGCTAAAGTATATTCTTTAATAGCTGCCGTTGTTGGCGGAGGAAACAACTTTAGCTCTCTTGCAACAGATATAGGTAAGAGTATTTCAGGTTTTAGAGTTTCATAACCACTATTAAGAAGGGCGATAACTTCAACTACACCCATGCTATGTTCTAACATTAACTTGAGTCTTACCGCCAGTAGACACCACCTCGTATTTGGGATAGATCCTGCCGATTCTGAGCCTAAAGTTTTCACGTATATAGCCTATTCTCTCAACCATGGCCTCACAGTCCATAGCGCTTTACTATAACTTTTACTCTAAAGGATTAATTAATACTATTGCTTCACATTTTGCCGTGTTATATTAATGATAGGAATATATGTGTTTAAAACTCATAGTCTACCCTTAAGGTGGGCTACTGTGAGCTAGAATTTAAACCAGTACCCTAAGCCTCTGACGTTAATGGAGTAGGAGTAATGTATCCAAGAATTAGCGTTAGGCTGTATTTAAAGTAGATCTCGCTAACTCAAGTGAAGACATTTCCACGATCATTTTTGCAGCTAGAATGCTTGTTATATCTGATGGATCCTTAAGTGGATTTACTTCAACTACGTCAAAGCCGGCAACTCTTAACTCATTGCTTAATATTAGCTCCTTCAATACTTTCAAAAGCTTTCTAGGAGTTATGCCTAGGGGCTCTGGATTGCTTACCCCAGGGGCATATGATGGATCAAATGCGTCAAAATCTATTGATATATACGCTTTATCCACATGCTTAAGCAACTGTCTTACTTCATTAACTATTTCACTAACGCTTCTATCCTCGAAAAGCTCTGAGGAAATAACTTTTAACCCACGCTTCTTTGCATAAGAACTTTCCTCAGATGACCATGCTCTAACGCCTATGTACAAGGGGTTTAATCCAAGTTCTTCAACTATTAATTTATTGAATGAGGCGTGGCTATACCTATAGCCTAAGTAATCTTCCCTTAAGTCTAAGTGAGCATCTACAACTAAGTAGCCTACATCTTCTTTAAAAGCTCTAAGAACTCCATAAGTAATTGTATGTTCTCCTCCAATAATTGAAAGAATTCTCTTCTCATTCAACACACTGCTAACTACGTTAGTTAACGTGTTGAGAGTCTTTTCTCCATCGCCTAGTGTTACAGCTAAATCCCCTATGTCATTAAAGCCCACTAACTCAAGATCTATGCCTGTAAGCACTGAGTTTAACTCTATGTTACAAGCAGCATCCCTAATTGATTGAGGAGCAAACCTAGAGCCAGGCCTATAGGATGAAGAACTATCGTAAGGAACTCCAATTATAGTTATAATGGAGTCAGGGTTTCTTAAGCACCCGAATGCTCTAGTTTCACTCAATAATTCGTTCCGCATTTTAACCCCCCATTCTAGCTCATAGTACAACGTATATTGAGTTAATAAGACTATTAATGTAGCTCTCTATAGACATCTATGAACTTCTTATACCACTCCACGTACTCCTCCATAGTTACGATATGTATTTCAAATGGGTTTTCAAAGCCTATTTCCCTAGCTATTGCTGCAAGCAACTTTCCTCTATACGAAGTGTTTTTAGCATGCTTTGTAATGAGCAATACATCTATGTCGCTGCTAGGCGTAATGCTGCCACGTACATAGCTTCCAAAGACTATTAGCCTACAATCCGGGTCTAATTCCTTACATACCTTCTTTATTTTCTCAAGATATATCTCTACATCTCTAAGATAATTCTTTACTTTCTCTACATACTCTAGCTCTAGATCAATTAACGTGATTCCAGGCATTTAAATACCTCGAGAACTTTTTCACTTAGTTTTAAAACTCTTGATGCAATCTCATGATCATACTCTCGAGGGAGATAGCGAGATGAAATATAGGATTCTTCTAAAAGGTAAAGCGCCTCTAAGTTACTATCAATAAAGTCCTTGAGTTCATTGCCGCCATATACTCTAACAAGATCTTTCAGCAATCTAATAATGGAGTGAGTCTTAGGATAGTCCCCAATTCTCCTATATAATAGGTACTTTGAATAAAGTTGAATGAACTGCTCTACGTGGAATAACGTTAGATCGTAATCCCCTTGATCAAAGTTATTCTTAGCATTTCTTAGGAAAGATAAAGCTCTCTTCTTAAGTAATTCGTAACTCATTAAACCACACTCGAGGTAACTTAACTCTGTCTTAAATACTGTGCTGAATAAAATAATTAACTCACTTTAGCTCCATAGAGCCCTCGTTTCGCCTACAACAATTTAACTAAATCGCCATAATTATTAAATCTATCAGTGAGATAACTGAATACTCTTCAAAGCTTATAATCCTATTCACTAACTACCTACTTTTCAGTATAGAATTAATTTTGAGCTGCCAATATACGGGAGGCGCAAGGCTGTATGCTAGAGGATCAATGGGATGAGTTTAACAAATTGTTGAGGAATAGAGGATACTTATGGCCATCTTATGAGATATATGGAGGAGTCGCTGGACTCTACGACTTTGGACCAGCTGGAACACTTCTCAAAAACAACATTATTGAACTGTGGAGAAAGCACTTCATATATAGGCAGTACGGCTTGGTTGTAGAAATAGAAACACCTATGGTAACTCCTCAAATAGTCCTTAAAGCAAGTGGGCATGAAGATCACTTTACAGATCCTGTTGTTGAATGCTTAAAGTGCGGTAGAGTGTATAGAGCCGATCACTTAGTTGAAGAGTCTACTGGAATAAAGGTAGAGGGATTGTCGCTAAGAGAGATAGAATCCATCATTAATGATAAGGGAGTGAAGTGTCCAATTGATGGAGGAGAACTCTCAGCACCTAAACACGCTTTACTACTATTTAAAACAGAAATAGGCCCATATAAAGGAGCTTTAGGCTACATTAGACCTGAAACAGCTCAGGGAATGTTTACTTCGTTTAAACATGTGCTTGCAGCTATAGGTGAAAGACTTCCAATAGGCATAGCTCAAATAGGCAAGGTTGGGAGAAATGAAATATCGCCTAGACAGGGCCTCGTCAGGCTAAGGGAATTCACTATAATGGAGTTAGAGTTCTTCTTTGATCAATCCAAGAGTTCTGAGGAATCCATGGAGTACTTAACTGATGAACTGCTTGACGTAAAGCTTAGAGTACTGTACAACGATTTAAAAGTCGCTGGAGTTAAGGAGCCTGTTGAAGCACCTCTAAGGGAGTTTCTTAATAAAGGAGTAATAATTAATCCATGGCTTGCTTACTGGATGGCTGTTGGGCAAAAGTTTGTTGAGAGTCTCGGGATCCCTAGAGAGGCAATATACTTTGAAGAAAAGCTCCCGCATGAAAGAGCCCATTATTCAGCTCAAACATTCGACCAACTAGTGTATAGCAAGAGATATGGGTGGATTGAAGTAGCTGGCTATGCGTATAGAACTGATTATGATTTAAGAGGCCACATGACTTATTCAAAAGCAGATCTCACCTACTTTAAGAAGTATGAAAAGCCTGTGGAAGGCATCTCAAGAAAACTCGTGCCAGACGTCGTTAGTATAAAGAGGGACTTCAAGGAATCTGCACCACTAGTGTTGTCTGAGGTGTTTAAACTAAGCAGCGATCTCTTAGAGAGATCGTTGGAGGCGCACGGGTATGTAGAGGTGGGCGGAATTAAGCTTAGCAAAGATTATTTCATAGTTAGAGAGGAGAAGACGTTAATCCATGGAGAGAAAATAGTGCCACACGTAGTGGAGCCCTCCTTTGGCTTAGAGAGACTCATGTACGTAGTCTTAGAGCATTCATTCAGTAAGGCAAGCGATGGCAGAATAGTGATGAAGTTCCAAGTAGAGTTAGCTCCATATAAGGCAGCAGTCTTCCCACTAGTTACGGGTAGGAAGGAAGCGCATCAAAAGATAAAAGAGCTTGCAATAAACATTTATAGAACTCTACTCAATTCTTCAATACCAACGTACTATGATGAAGAGGGAAGCATAGGTAAGAGATACGTAAAATCGGATGAATATGGAATTCCATATGCAATTACTGTAGACTATCAATCAATAACCGATGGAACTATAACCATAAGATTCCGCGACACTAGAAGCCAAGTTAGAGTAAGTATAGATGAATTAAAGGCGGTTCTAAGTAAATTAATTAGTACTGGCGCTCAGTAAGCCCGTAAAGTACTTATTTTCCCCAAAACAATCTAGGATTACAGTGGGAGGATTTGAAAATGATCTACGGAAGCGGAGAAGCGGGCAGTTCTAAAAGTGATGAAGCAGGAAAGAAGCCAGATATAATAAAGCTCCTCACCATAGTGCCTCCTGCATCAGAGCTAAAGCAAGCAAAGGCTAAAGTTATTGAAAGAAGAGTGAGAGTAATTTACGATGATCAATTGCCTAAGGATGTAGCCAAAATTTCGCAGGAGCTGGCTAGTGAAATAAGAGTTAGCGAAGGAGACTCAGTTGAAGTAATTGTTGGAGGGAAAAAGAAGTTTGTGTATAAAGCATTAATAGCCAGCGGCATTCAATTCAATACAGTATACTGTAATTCTGAGGAACTGAGGCTAAATGGTGTAGCTAACAATAGCATTGCAACTATTAGGAGAAAGGCGTGAACTACTTGAGTTTAATCAATGACCTTTTAACTAGCTTAAGGAAGTCCATTGAAAAACTTGAGAGTGGAATAGATCTTGGGAAGAGTGTATTAAGTGAATATAGGGCGCTTAAATCAACAGACCGCATAAATACTCTGGCTGAACAACTTAAGCTTGCATTAAAGGAATTCAATAAATTTATGGAGATGTACCAAGAAGCGATCCCAGAGCTAGATTCATCAATTTCATTTCAAGTAAGCACATTTATGAGCTACGTAAGGCTAGTAAGCCTGCCATACATAAGTGATATACTTAGTGAATTAATTAGAGATCTAGAATCTAATGGAAGTGCAAGGTATTTAAATATAGTGAGGGAGCTGATGAACGACGTCAGTAAAGCAATTAAAGCAGTAGACTCTGTGGACTTGATTACTCATAGCACTTCTTAACGTTAATCAGCTCTCCAACTACATGCCTTGATCTAACGTCAGTTATCCTTACTGTAGCAATACATCCACTCCTCAACTCATTGGAATTACCAATGAATACGACTGGCCCATGATCTACTGGATATCCATAAGCTCTTCCTTTAACAACTAAAGTGAGGACATCGATAGACTTTCCTAAGTAATTCTTTTTAGCTAACGCATTAAGCCTATTTACAAATGCCTTAAGTTCTTCTATTAATTCAGCGTATTCTCCAATGCTTGGTTTAAGGAACTCGAATGAAGTCAATGGAAGTGGAGTGAACTTATATAAAGTAATTTTCTCTACTCCAGCCTTAAATAGCTTGGGCATAGCTGAAATAGTCTTTAAATAAATCTCTCTATCAACATAAGGTAAGCCGTACATTATGTACACATAGGGCCTAATGCCATGCCTCTGCAGCAGCTTCACTCCTCTAATGACCTCCCTTAAGGTTATGGGCTTACCGAGAACTTCGTCGTTAAATTGGTCTACGCATGTCTCAAGACCTATGTTCACAGGAGTTCCCTTAAGATAAGTGCCAAGTAGTTTAGCCACTTCTTCATCTATAAGACACGCCTTTACGTTTTCAACAAAGATCCTTACTTCTCCTGAGCTTACTTCATCTATATTGCTTATCTCCTCAAGCAGCCTCTCTAGAGCATCTAAGTTAGCTTTAGGCATACATGGATTAGTGAGTGGCTTAGGTTTAACCAGCCAGTTTCTCCCATAGTCAAGGAAGTCAGGCGCACTTAATACTATTCTCCTTGCTCCACGTCTTATTAGTTCCTTCACTTCATTAATTATTGAGCTTTGAGATCTCGATCTCGGGGGTCCGTGGATTACAGCTACACTACAGAAGCCGCAGCCAGGCATTATTTTTGCAGGACATTCAAGTCTTTTTAGAAGATCATTGCTTCTGCAATTATAGCACTTTAAGCAAGCCCTACTAGAGTCTAAGTTCACCATAGGTCTTGAGAAGTTGCTGCACCCTCTAACGACTTCGACATAAAACCTGTAAATCCATACATTGTCGTAAGCTTCATTAACTCTAGTGAATGGCTTTACTGAATTAAGTACTTCCTCTGATGCATATTCAGGAAAGCCTGTGAAAACTATCCTGTCTCCGGCTCTATACGCAATTCCATCAATATCGTGGAGCTCGTGGAACTCCCTTTGAATAAGGGGGCTTAACCCTTTAGTTAATAGCTTGCTTAAAGTCACTTCTGCCTCTCCTACTACCACAAGATCTACTTCAGGCAACTTGAGCATTACTTCGTAGAATTCAGATGATATAGGTCCACCGACTATTCTAACAGCATTTTTATTCCTTATAAAAGCCCTCTTCAAAATTCTTTTAAGAGAACCTAAGTCTGAGGACATGGCTGAAGCCATCACTAGGTCGTACTCCGTGAAGTCAACGCTTCTCATAGCTTTTTCATAACTAATTAAATCTACTTCTATTCCCAAAGACTCAGCTACTCCAGCTACTACTCTAGGTCCTGCTCCAGCTACGTCAAAGCTTGTGTACTTGCCTCTACTAGCTCTAGCTAGAAGATCTATGATTATTGCCTTCAAGACTTTCACTAACAAAGTATATAAAAGTCAATCCTTATTAACTCTAGTTCCGTAGTTCAGCTGGGTGCATAGATTGGCTGAGTACAATGAGACTATTGCCGAGATGAACTTGTTTGACTCTCTCACAAATATGTTGAAAATAGTTGAGGATTCGATTAAAGGGCTATCAAACTTCTTAAGCGCACTAAGTAATGAGAGCTCACAGAAGCTATATTCATTACACCAGCAGATAAGGAGCTTAAAGGAGAAAGCAGATCGCGTGAAGCTCCTACTAGTAGAATATACTGTAAGGCTAAGTATACCTGCAGAAACAAAGGATCTTTATACAGCTATAGCCATAGGCTTAAGTAGGTTGACTCAATTAATTGATGGCTCGGCATATAGACTCTATATGGCTATAGCGAACAATCACAGCATAGACGTAGATCTTCAGCAAGAACTAGTGAAGTTCTCTGAAGGCTTGGCTGCTGAATTTAATTCCTTAGCGACATCCCTTAACGGTTTAAGAAGTGATCCTAGGAAAACGCTGAGGGACGTTGATAAAGTATTTAAGTATGAGGAGGCTCTAGACGACACATATAGAGCCCTTGAATTAAAGATATATAGGAGGCTTCAGGGAAACGTGCCTGCATTAATGTTACTAAAGGAGTCCCTAGACTTCATGGAAAATGCTGCAGACGTCATTAAAGAACTTGGGGAGACGTTATTGTACATAGCTTTACAGAGAGCTGTTATAGCTTAGGGGAACTTTCTTGGCTTACTATAGTGAAGTTAAGTGCGATGGCTACTTAATGTACAATAGAGTAGTCATATTAGACAATGAGTGTTCAAATAAAATGTACTGGAACGGCTTCTACGGCTCCTTCTTAGGAGTATCTAAGCCAAAGGAGAAAGATATTAAGGCCCCCTTAGAGCTCTCACTAGTAGAAGCCCTATACTTAGTTGAAGCAGATAAGTTAAGGGTGTATAAAGGATCTAGAGAACTAAGCTTAAAGGAGCTCGAGGAATATGCATCAATGACTGTGCCTCGCTTCTCAGAATTATATAAAGTATATAAGGATCTGAGGAAGCGTGGATATGTATTAAGGCGTGGACTAAAGTTTGGATGCGACTACCTAGCTTACGAACATGGGCCTGGAATAGATCATGCTCCATATGGAGTCCAAGTAGTATCAATGACTTCTAGCGTAGATCCCATAGATTTCGTGAGAATGGGTAGGCTTCTTCACTCAGTGAGAAAGAAATTGATCATAGCCATTGTAGATAGAGATGTGAGCCGCTATCTATTGCTTAAGTGGTGGAAGCCCTAGTTCCTCAAAGATTTATATTTGTTTAAAAAGATAGATGTATGATGCTGCTACAAGTGCTGCATGGAAAGAACCACGTGGTGTCCTAAGTTGAGAAATGCACCTTCTAAATTTAGGAGAGATTCATCTAAGAATACTAAACCTCATGAGTTTCGCGATAGAGATCGGGACTATGGTGATAAGCGCTTCCCTAAAAAGGAGCTTAAACCTATGCCTATTAATGGTATGTGTACACCTCTATGCATGCTATTCCAGTGTACTCAGAGAGCTATGATATTTCAGCAGAAGATTCAAAAAGGCATTAGGCAAAGAGTCATATACTGTAGACTTACTGGAACGGAGTGCACAGGCCATGAATGTAGATATGCATCGTGTAAACTAAACGCTCTTCTACCTGATGGAAGGTGCGCTAAAGCATATGAGAGAAGAGTTGAAATAAGCGATGAAGTTCTATTCAGGGAGATGAAAATGGTTGAAGACATAGATATTGATTAAGCTCTCTAATCAGCTATTATGGGCTCAGCTTCTTAGATATAATGTCGGCTTCATGTGTTGGCAAAGGCAGTTTAACTCCAGGTTTAAGCATGCGTTCAATGAGCTTGACAGCACTCATTAAGCTAACTCCGTATCCTATGCTTACGTAAAGTCTTGTTCCATCATGTTCTATTAAGGCACCAACTCTTCTCCCATGGGCCACTATGAGCTCTCTTCCCTCAATAAGCTTAACTTCTCCATAAAGTGGCTTTTTAGCTACACCTATTGAAGCTGTTTTGAGTACAAGCCCTATGTGAGTAGCTATTCCAAAAGCCCTTGGATGTGAAAGGCCGTGGCCATCGACAACTATTAGATCTGGTTTCTCAGGCAACTTAATTAAAGCTGAGATTAGTGCTGGAGCCTCCCTAAACGCTAGTAAGCCGGGTATATAGGGTATTTGAGGCGTCTTCTTAGAGGTAGAGTACGTAACTAACTTAAGTGAGCGTGCATCTAAGAGTACTGCTACTCCAATTACTTCATTCTTAAAGTAGCTTGCATCTACTCCACTTACATATGTTAATTCACTTAAATCTATGTCAGGATACTTGTCAAGTTCTCTTAAAGCCTTCTCTCCAAGTAACTTTTGAAGCCTTTTGGCTCTTTCAACATCTATCAATAGGCTACCTCTTGAGCAGCTTTTCCTCTAAGATATATCCACTACTAGTGATCACTAGTATGTCGACTCCATCGCCTGATACAGCGTCTCTCTCTATGGCCTCCATGACGGCTTTTACAGCGAGTTCTTTTGCTTCACTGACATTTATGTCATCTCTATATGCAGGCTCAATTAATCCCATAGCTATTGGAGCTCCTGTTCCAGCGGCAACATACTTATCCTCTATAAGGCTTCCAACAGGATCCAATAAGTATATCCTTGGCCCGCTTTCATCAATGCCGCCGACTACTGTCTCAACATAGAATGGTAGTACTTTATATGAGAATAGGAGCACTGATAAGTACTTTGCAAGAGATCTTACGCTTATAGGTCTACCTACTTCAGTTTCATAGTATTGGGCTTCAAGCCTAAGTATTTTTAATAGCCTTTCCATGTCTCCATAGATTCCCGCAAACCCTACTCCAATAGTATTAGTTACTGGGTGAACTTTTTTAGCAGCTTTACTTATGATGAAGCCTCCATAGGATAGCCTCTTTTCACCAGCTATAGTGACTCCATCCCTTGCCCTAATGGCTACAATAGTTCCTCCAATAATTCCCTCACTCAACACTCTGCCCCCGCAATACCTTTAACTAAAAGGGGGACATAGGGTAATAAAAGTTGTTGTTCTAATTAATTTCCCAAAAGTAGTTTCGGCCAACTCTTTCCCTAAAGTCCAGTGAAGCTTACTCGTTAAAGTGGCTTAATTAAAGAGAAGCCCAGGGAGATGCATTGGCTAAGTGTAAAGAGGAAGTGTGGGATTACGACAACGGTTTTGTAATATGTGTTGATACAGGTGAAGTAATAGATAGAATATATGATTACAGCAATCGTGGGATTGATGTTGAGGAAACGCGTAATAGAGCAGAGGTACTTAAGGTAAGAAGAAGTTATTCAAGGAAGTACCGTGACTACCTAGCGTTAGAGAGACTTGCTAAAAGGCTTACTGAGGGAAAGCCGTGGCTTAAAATAGACTATGTTAAGCTATACGAGCAGGGGAAGCTTATAAAGACCATTACATCCTTAAGGAGCACTAGAGCTATAGACAAAGTCATTAATGGAGGAATCTACGCAGTACTTGATAAAGTACTTAAAGTAATTGAAGACGTTGAACCTGCAGCATTAGCTAGAACTGATAGAGCTAAATATGCTTTAGCATACATAGTTTACCTAAAGACCTTGGGGAAGTGCGTGGATCTCTTGAAGCTCGCAGAGATGTTCAATGTAAGTCAAACAACTATTAAGAGACTTGAGGAAATAGCGAATAGAGTGTATTCTAAAGCATCTACACCCCTGCTCTTAGGCAAACTTGTGTTTTAGGAGCCTTAACTTCACTTCATTCATAAGCCTCTCTAATCCTAGACCGCTTAGAGCTGATATTTCAAGTACTTCCCCTAAATTCAACTCCTTCAATAGATATTCTTTTGCTTCCTCAACTTTTTCCCTTGGAGTTACATCAATTTTGTTTACTGCAACAATAACTCTCTCACCGCTTACCTCCATAACTTCCCTAAGGACATTTAATTGTTCTCTAAGTGTGTAGTAAGAGTTAGGTGAAGCATCAAGTAGGTATATAATTAAGTCAGCTAAGTGCCTTAGGGCTATCAGCGCTTTTCTCTCAATAACATTTCTCTCAATAATAGGCCTGTCGAGCACTCCGGGAACATCTATGAAAACTATCCTTACGTCATTTAGAGTAGAGTGGCCTACTACGATGTCCTTTGTAGTGAATGGATGTATACCTACTTTACTCTTAGCAGTCGAGATCTTGTTTATTAAAGTGGATTTACCTACTTGAGGTAGACCAGCTATAACTACTTTAAGTTCATCTGCGCTCACCATAGGCATTTTTGAAACCTCAATTAATGCATTCACTAAAACATTGTGAGTAGAGGCCATTCTCTTCAATAGAGAGATCATTCTTCCAGAGCACTTTCTGAAGACTTCCTTAACTTCGCTATCGCTTTGAGATGCACTAAGATCTTTCTTGCATTCGCGAAATATCTTGCGCGCAATGAGCTTCCTTGACTTATAGCGCTTAACTAATTCAGCTGGATCAAGATTGCTAATTAACTTGAACATTTCAACATAGAAGTCTCCTAAGCTAGTTAGGAGTACAAGTGCTTTTTCAGACTTAGAGAGCTCAGATAAGATAATGATTTGCACTATGTTTAGCTTTCTGAAGCTCCTTAAACGCTCCCTAGTGACGCTGTTCCCATGCTTAATGCTGCCCAGATCTATTTTTCTAACTTTCCTACCGATAAACTCAATTAACTCGCCTACTTTACGCGGTATATGAGCTCTAAGATCCTCTGGTGTAGGCACTTTGAACAACCAGCTTAATCTACTGTAGCTATGGCTATAATAAGTAATAAGTTTCATTAAGCAGATCAACAGATGCTTAGCTTAGTAAAAGTATTTAACCTAAAGTTGTTGTGTGAGTGTTCTCGAGGTATAGGCTATGCCCATACAGGACGGTGACTTCGTACTCTTAGATTATGTCGCTAAGGTGAAGGAGACGGGGAACGTAGTTGATACAACTATTGAAGATGTAGCAAAGAGGGAGGGAATATACGATTCAAGTAAGACTTATGGACCCATGTTAGTAGTAGTTGGACGTGGATGGATTGTTAGAGGCGTTGAGGAAGCTCTAAAGCAGTTAGATCCTGGCGTAGAAGTAGAAGTAGAAGTTCCACCTGAGAAAGCTTATGGAGAGAGAGATCCTGGTAAAGTCAAGATCCTTAGCTTAAGGGAGTTCAGGAAGAGGGGCTACGAAGTTAGCGTTGGAGACGTAGTTGAGTACGGAGGCTCAACTGGAGTCGTTAAAAGCATTAGTGGTGGACGAGTAGTAGTTGATTTCAATAACCCACTAGCTGGAAAAACACTTGTATATAAGCTTAGAGTAGTGAAGAAAGTAGAGGATTTAAATGAGAAAATAGCTGCATTGGCTTCAAGAAACCTTGGAGTAGGGCTTAGAGAAATAGAGGTCTCCTATAATAGTGATGAAAGGAGCGTTACAATAAAGC
The DNA here is from genome assembly GCA_038879595.1 of Desulfurococcaceae archaeon. GTDB lineage: Archaea > Thermoproteota > Thermoprotei_A > Sulfolobales > Desulfurococcaceae > JANXDZ01. The sequence goes on from JAVZTI010000007.1 coordinate 28,645, forward strand.
TGAGCCCGAGCATAGTGACGAAGAAGGATATACAGTACTCAAAAGTAGCTTTAGTCTCAAACATATTTGAGTTATTCAAGGACTCTGTAGCAAAGGTAGTATTCCAAGAGGTTTTTGAAAAAGCTGAGCAGAAGCCTAGTCAATAACGCCTGTTTCTCTAGCAAGTCTTTCAGCAGCCTCCCAAGCAAGTCCATTTTCTCCAAGAATGGTGTACCTAGGCCTTATTGTATGAGCTATAGTTAGTGCCTTAACTATGGCTTCACTCGGTACTCCAAGCTCCTTTGCATTTGTTGGAGCGCCGAGCTTCCTCAATACTCTTTTAACGAGCTTCCACTTAGGGTCACCGTATAGGTATAGCATCATTATTGTTCCAACACCTACCTGCTCTCCATGAAGGGCCGGCTTAGATGCAACTACGTCTAATGCATGGCTGAACAAGTGCTCTGAGCCGCTGGCTGGTCTAGTAGAACCAGCTATGCACATAGCTACTCCACTGCTTATTAGAGCTTCTACAAGAACTCTCACTCCTTCAGTATTGCCGCTTGCTATAGCTTCATGGTACTTTAAGACGTGTTTAGCTGAGAGAAGAGCTAGTTGAGCAGCGTACTCACCATAGTATTCTCCCTTTAGTCTATGTGCAAGCAGCCAGTCTTTAGTTGCAACAAGCTTACCTACAAGATCTCCTACTCCAGCTATGTTGAGCCTTCTAGGAGCCTTAGCTATAATGCTTACGTCAGCGATTATCATAGTTGGTGTTACAGCTTTTACACTAGTAGGCTTTTCAAAGCCCTTTAAGCTTACAAAGGGGCTGGTTATCCCGTCATGGCTTGCTGCAGTTGGAATACTAATGAAGTGCTTTTTAAGCTTTGAGGAAATATACTTAGCTATGTCAATGGATTTTCCTCCGCCAATGCCTATTACTGCCTTAGGGCCTATTTCACTTACTTCTATAAGTATGCTTTCAGCTATATCTCTTGAAGCACTTTCAACTAACCAGTAGTGGACTTCATAGCCATTGTCTTTCAATAATTCAATAATTCTTCTACTCACTAAGTCAAATACATGGGGGCCAGTTATTACAGCAATATTCTTCTTCTTTAAGCCGAGCTCATTTAAGTAGCTTGGAATTTCATCAATAATGCCGCCTCCAACTACTACTTTCTTAGGTAACTCAATATAGTGTCTATGGCTCAATTCATGTAACCACTCTACAGCTATACTCACAGTCTTTCGCCTTTCCATTAAATCTCTAGCGCTCCATGAATAAATATAACTAAAGCTATATATCAAGAATCCAGGGGTGTAATTCATTGCGTAAATACAAGGGCGTTGAGTCAAAAACAACTACTGTTGGAATAAAGTTGCGTGACTACGTTATATTGGCAGCTGATAAGAGGGCTACTGCTGGACTATATGTAGCGCATAAATATGTTGACAAAATTATTTTCATAAAGGACTACGCTGCAATAACTATGTCGGGCCTAGTAGCTGATGCACAGTACTTGACTGAAATAGCTAAGTACATTTCATCAGACATGGAGCTATCAATTGGTGTAAGGCCATCGATAAGGAGCATTGCATCGTACGTTTCACTGCTTTTATCAATATACCTTAGGTACATCCCATTTGTAGTTCAAGCAGTAATAGGAGGATATGATAGTGCACCAAGGCTCTACTACATAGATATGCTGGGCACTTTAAGTGAAGAGGACTACGCTGCAACAGGCTCAGGATCCCCTATAGCTATAGGAATCCTTGAACAATACTACGATAAAAACATGGAGTTAAGTGAAGCTAAGAAGCTAGCAGTAAGTGCAGTTAAGTCAGCTATAGAGAGAGATGCATGGACGGGGACGGGAGTAGATGTTGTAACCATAGGCTCTAAGGGAGTAACTAAGGAAACTATCCTATTTAGTAAAGTACATGCAGTTAAGCAGTAATAACTGCGATCATGGATTCCAATGCTTAGATTCACTTATTTAGAGCAGCCATCAATTACAGTAGAGCTTAAAAGCTAAGCTATGACACATTAAGGAGTTTAAGCAGAAAGTATACGGAAAGTATATAAGTCTCTTATACATGTTAGGAAGTAGCGTTAAGTCTATCGTTTAATTAAAGAGATCCTTATTGCCTGTTATAGATGTGATAGGCTATGGCGAATTCAAGAAAACTAATGTTGATAGATAGATCGAGGGCGACCATACTTAGGACTCTTATAAGTGAAATACCTCCTGAAGTAGGCATAACTAGAATTGAATTCATTGGGCCGGAGATATCAATATTCATTAAAAATAGAGCTGCTATAGTTGATAAACTAGACTTAATAAAGAACGTTGCTAAGAAGCTTAAGAAAAGAGTTGTAGTAAGAGTAGACTCATCAGCTAGATTGAAGCCTGAGGAGGCTAGAAGGAAGATTGCTGAACTAGCTCCACCTGAAGCTAAAGTAGATGTAAACTCAATGTATTTTGATGAAGAACTTGGAGAAGTATGGATATGGGCTGAGAAACCAGGAGTAGTAATTGGCCGTGGAGCAGTCTTAAGGCACTTAATAATGGCTGAGACTGGCTGGAGACCTATTGTAGTTAGAGTTTCACCAATAGAGTCTAAGACTTTAAGCACTATAGTCAGACAGCTGCTGGATGAAAGCAGGTATAGATATGACTTCCTGAGGCTCATTGGCGAGAGAATACATAGAACAACTATATACAAGACTAACTACGTGAGAGTAACGGGCCTCGGGGGATTCATGGAGGTCGGTAGATCGGCTGTCCTCGTTGAAACTAAGGAGAGCAAGGTTCTCATAGATTTTGGAATAAACATGGGTGCCCAAGACATTGAATCCGCTTCTCCTTATGTAGAGGGCTTAAGGCTTGAGGACTTAGATGCAGTAATTGTAACCCATGCCCACTTAGATCACTGTGGATTAGTCCCCCTACTATTTAAATATGGATATAGAGGCCCTGTTTACGTCACTAAACCCACTAGAGAACTAATGGTATTAATGCTTAAGGACTTTATAGATGTAGCAAAGAGGGAGGGGAAGAATCCTCCATACACTGATAAAGACTTAGTATCCACAGTCCTACACACCATACCTTTAGACTATGAAGAGGTAACTGATGTAGCTCCAGATGTAAAGGTGACGTTTTATAATGCTGGACACATACTTGGATCAGCCATGGTCCACCTGCACATAGGGACTGGGCTACATAACGTAGTTTACACTGGGGACTTTAAATACACTAGCACTAGGTTGCTTGAGAAGAGTGAGAGTGTGTTTCCTCGAGTAGAGACGCTAATAATGGAGTCGACTTATGGAGCTTCAAAGCAGCAGTCTAGGGAGGAGGCTGAAGCAATGCTGATAGACATAGTTAAGAGAACTGCTGAAAGAAATGGCGTAGTTCTAATACCAGTTTTCGCTGTTGGAAGAGGTCAGGAAATAATGATTATATTGAATGATGCTATGGAGAGAAAGCTCTTGCCTCCAATGAATGTATACATTGAAGGCTTAGTTAATGAAGTTACAGCTGTTCACACTCACTACCCTGAGTTCTTGAGTAAGGGCTTGAGAGCCAGAATTTATAAAGGGGAGAACCCCTTTATAGCTGAATACTTCAAGATCATTGAAGGTCCCGTAGCTAGGCCAGACATAGTTGAGGACAAGCCTTCAGTAATAATAGCGACTTCAGGTATGTTGACTGGAGGACCTGCAGTAGAGTACTTAAAGCTCCTCGCCAGCGATCAGAGGAATTCACTAATATTTGTTGGCTATCAAGCTGAGGGGACTTTGGGAAGGAGAATTAAAGACGGTTTAAGGGAGCTGCAAGTATTGAGTGCTGAAAACAAGCTTGAAGTAATTAAGGTTAATATGGAGATCTATAGTATAGACGGCTTTAGTGGACACAGCGATCAAGGAGAACTCGTGAGGTTTGTAAAGACTATAAATCCAAAGCCGAGGAACATAATCCTCAACCATGGTGAAGTAGCGGCAGTAATGACTTTATCTATGTTATTAAAGAAAGC
>JAVZTI010000007.1:32677-76643 GCA_038879595.1 Desulfurococcaceae archaeon
ACCTAAATCGGGCTATAGCTTAGACACAAGGATATATACTCCAACAAACTTGGATTCACTAAATCTTACTGCTCGGTAAAAATTCCTTTTAATCTAGAGTCAAAAAGATATGAGTAGATGTGTTCAATGTTAAAATCATGGGTTTAGCGAAGATCGTCTTGCTAGGGTGTACTCAAGTGGTTAAAAGAGTCTTATTCCCAGGGAGGTTTCAGCCTTTTCACAAGGGGCATTTACACGCTATACTTAGCTTGCTCAACGAGTATGATGAAGTAGTTATAGCTGTAGGATCCGCTCAAGAAGGCTTTACTTGTCAGAACCCATTTACTGCTGGTGAAAGGCTAGAAATGATTAGAGATACGCTGCTGCATGAAGGCATAGATCCAAAGAGGTTTTGGCTCATAACTGTTCCAGACATAAATAAGCCGCTGGCATGGACTGCTTACTTACTAGGGTTATCTCCAAAGGTAGAAGCAATAGCTACAGGCAATGCTCACGTTAAAGCCATTTACAATTGGATTGGGGCAAGAGTAATTGAAGTGGATTTGTATAGACCTGAGCTATTTAATGGAAGTAGGATAAGGGCTCTCATTACAAACAACGGTAATTGGGAGGAGTTAGTTCCAGAACCTGTAGTCAAGTACTTAAAGTCCATTAGTGGAGTTGAAAGAGTGAAGGAGTTGTGCAGGGGTCTTCATTGAATCGTGAAGAGGCAGTTACAATAGATGGAAGCATGGGGGAGGGGGGAGGGCAAATACTTAGATATAGCTTAGCTCTATCAGCACTTCTACTAAGGCCTGTAAGAATTATGAACATCAGAGCTAAGAGAAGCAATCCAGGCTTAAGGCCTCAGCATTTAACTGCTGTAAAAGCTCTGGCAGACATAACAATGGCTGAAGTAGTTGGAGCAAGTGTAGGCAGTCAAACACTTACGTTTAAGCCTAAGAGAAGGCTTGGAGGAAGCTACAGATTTAATATAGGTACAGCTGGAAGCATTAGTCTAGTGATCCAAGCATTATTGCCAGCGCTCCTATTTGCTGAAGACGACTCATTTATTGAAATAACTGGCGGAACTGATGTATCTAATAGCCCACCAATAGACTACATGAGGTTTGTGTTTAAACCTATCCTAAGGAAAGTTGGAGCAAGCATTGAAATACACTTGAAGAAGAGAGGGCATTATCCACGCGGCGGTGGATTAGTTACATTAAACGTTAAAAGACTTAAAGAGCCATTAATAGCCATTAATGTTATTGAAAGAGGTGAAATAAGGGATGTTAGAGGGCTTAGTCATTGTGTAAAGCTGCCAAGCCATGTAGCAATTAGACAAGCTAAGAGCGCTGAAGAACTTGTATTTAAGGAAGTAGGTATTAGGCCAAAGATAGATGTAGAGTTTTATGAAGCAACTAAGGATCCTCACCTAAGTCCTGGAAGCGGCATAACTATCTACGCAATAACTGATAGCAGTGTTATAGGGGCAGATGCATTGGGTGAAAGAGGTAAGCCAGCTGAAAAAGTTGGTGAAGAAGCTGCTGCAAAGTTATTAAGCGAGCTCAGAACAGGTATGGCCTTTGACTCCCACATGGCTGACATGTTAATACCGTATATAGCATTAGCTAAAGGAAAGTCCTGTATAGGCGTTTCAAATATAACGCTTCATGCATTAACAGCAATCATGGTCACGAAACAGTTCCTTCAAAGAGATTTATTTGAAGTAAGGGAGAACAATAGAGGAGGAATAATATGTGTTGATGGAATAGGTTATTTACCTTAAAGAAGCTACATAAGCAAGCATTACTCTACTGCTTCTAACTATTATTTCGTCATTATTGAGGCAGGCTAAGTCTCTTCATTAATTTCCCAATAATTTAATAATTTAAAGAACTAGACCTTTAATAATTGAACGATTAAGTTGCTATAATTAATGAATTTCCACTCATAGTTAAAGTCGTTGGAATGGAGTACATGGTTATGATGTCCACTAAGCTCTCAATAGTTACTTCTTTGTCTTTCTTAAGCACTACTTCATTACCACCTATACTCAATATAGCTACTCCATCATCAGGTGCATAAAGTGTATTAACTCTAACTACCACGCCTAACTTCATTGATATTGATGCAGCTGCCTTAACTATGTCCTCAATTATATAGCCCCATGGAGTTGGTGGAATTATTAACGTAATGTCCAACATGCTCTCATCCATAGGAAAGTAGAGTTCAGAGGCTATTAAAAACAGGGCACGCATTCCAAGTTCTTATTACTGCTTTAGTCTGTCTTTTATTTATAAAAATGGGCCGGGAGTAAGACCCGCCCCGCCTTCACTCTTACCCCGGGACACGGGGATGTCTGGGGGACCGGGGTTCTGTTCATTAAAATACGTGATAGCTGTTTATATTTCTATACGGTCATACCTTTCTAGAAACTGTGTAGAGAGCTAAGTGACGGTTAGTACCTCCATGGAAGAGTCTATTCGGTAGTGATTGCTTGAAAAACTGCGTTAAATTAACATAAATCTCAATGAGACTTGGAGCTTTACTTAAAGGCTTTTAGTTTTTAGTGTTAAAACAGCCTATACCTAAGTATTCCAACTGCTCCACCAAATGTCTTATTGATCCAGGCTCCTTCAGGTATTTCATCGTTTATTACAATGATTTTTGCACTGCTTCTTTTAGCTAATTCAATCCACTCCTCTAAATCGCTTCTCTCTTCACTCACTATGAGTTTCTCTACTGCTCCTACTTCTAAGGCTTTTCTTAATTCTTCGTCTCCATAAATTGTTAATCCATCGTCCTTTACTAAGTGTAATTTGAATTCATCTATAGCTTTAAGAGCCTCTAGGTATTGTTGTTCCCTTAGTACATCATCTGCTTTAATGATCATTTCTCTAAGGCCTACTTCACCTTGATAAGCTACATCAATGAACTTTTGTATAATGAGTTGCTTCAATCTATAGTCTAAGTAGTCTCCCTCTAGGAAGTCGTATTTAGCGTAAGCTGGGCCTCCCAAGAGTATTGCTTTTAACTTCCCGCTTTCAAGGTATGGCTCAAAATACTCTTTAGCTCTTTCCCCAACTCTCTTATAGAATTCATGAACCATTTGCTCTATGACTCTATCATACCTCCTCTGGCTCTGGCCTCCTTTAGTATGCTTACCAGGTATGTAGTCTTCAAGTTCATCGAGAACCTCAAGTCTATTGCCCTTAAGTAATCCTATTGTGGCAGCATCCCTCTCAACTATTATTAAGCCAATTACACTGCTTTCTTCAATCATTGGCTCAAGGAACTCTAGGTGAAATTCCTTATCAGTTCTATAGAAAAATACTGGTACTGGTTCAGGTGGAGATAGTGTAATGCATATGAAGTCCCCTGTATCCATGTTTTCACCACAAAATACTGCTAGACCTTTTTCAGGCACTTTAAGGATCTTGGATAATCTATCTATAGTTGCTATAAGAGCTCTCTGAACAGCATTCTTAGTCTTCTTCAACTTAATGTTATCAGTTATTGAAAGCTCTTGTCTAAGCAAGTTAAGCACATCACTTATAGGTCTTTCTGGAGGCACATAAAGGCTTAAGAGAACTGTAGCTGGAGCTTTCCACTTTCTTAACTCAGCAATTATATTCTTTAAGCTACGTTTATCTACAGTTAGCCTCTCAATGTAATCACTACTATAGCTAAAGACCCATCCCTAACACCCTTTAGTAAGTCACACAAAACTTTCTCCCTATATAAATTTATTATTGAGAATGCTTTAACATCATTACATCAAATAAGAGTAGTCTAAGTGAATTAAAGGAATATAAATGCATCAACTTAGAGAGACCTATAGAACTAGTTGTATATAAAGTTAATTAAGCCCACATACCTATACTCTAATGTATATATATGACTATGAAAGTAATATTTATATATCCATCTGCGTAAGTATCTTCATGTATAGTATTGGTGAAATCCATGGTTGAAAGGAGGAGAATTCAGAAAACTGGGTCATCATCGTACATAGTTACTTTACCTAAGGAGTGGGTTGACTCACTTGGAATGAAGCCAGGTGACTATGTGACAGTCCATAGGCATGGCAATAGGCTAATTATAGCTCCATCAATTGTTGAAGCTCAGCAATTAAGTACTGAAGTAAAAGTATTAAGCCCTGACGTTAGTCTAGACGAAGTCTTTAGAATCGTGATAGCTGGATACTTAGCTGGATATAGTACAATAAAAATAGTTATGCCGGAGAACGTGCCTGGGTTGCCTAAATTAATTAATGAAGTAAAGAAGCTGGCTAGGTCAAAGCTTGCAGGAATAGAAGTCATAGATGAGACTTTTAACAGCGTAGTCTTCAAAGTTCTTCTAGATCTAGAGGAACTGCCATTAATGAAGGCTTTAAGAAGAGTGCACTTAATAGTGAACAGCATGCTCTCAGACGCCGTCAAAGCATTCAAGGCTATGAATACTGATATAGCTGAAGCAGTCGTTCAAAGAGATGATGAAGTAGATAGATTCCACTTCGTTATAGCTAGACAGCTATCCATAGCTCTACTAGACTTTAGAATAATGGAGTCTCTAGGATTAACGAGTTCAGTTGAAGCACTCAACTATAGAATATTGGCGAGAAACATGGAGAGAATAGCTGATCACTCTGTAAACATAGCTAGGCTAACCTACATTAGGCCAGCTGAATGCAAGTACTGTGATGAACTAGCAGGCTTTGGTGAAAAAGCTCTAGAGATCTTTAATACAGCAATGGATTCAATATATAAGCTCCATAGAAAGATCGCTGAAGAAGTCATAAGTATTAACGCAAAGTTCTTGAAGGATCTACGTGAATTAGTGTTTGACAAAATAATGGTTGATCAAGAGGTGACTCCAGGCGAGAGAATCGTAAGCATAATGATGCACGACAGCCTTAGGAGGATAATGCGTTATAGCAATGGAATAGCTGAGTCAGCATTAAACATTAAGGCAGCTAAGGAGTCATTGATAGAAGTTAAGTAGACTTATGCATAAAGCTAAGGTAAATGTACTTAGTTAAACTAGTTGTCAATATGCCTAACAACACTCCTCCAATGACGTCAGTAAACCAATGTGCTCCAACAGCTATCCTCGAGAAGCACGTCAATAACACAAAGGCTATTAAGGCAGGTCTCAGCAACTTATACTCTCTGAATAGAGTGTAAGCTATTACGGTTGCACGAGTGGAGTGGCCTGATGGATAGGAGTAGGCTTCAAGAATGCCTTCGCTAACGTAAGTAGGCCTAGGTACAGCTATCAATACTTTTAATACGATGACTAAAGCCTGAGACGCTATAAATGACGCTAATAGGGGTATTATAGTTTTAAAAGAACTCCTCTTCTTCCTTAAATACTCAGCTGCTGAAATTATTGCTAACATAGCGGCTGAAGAATCTAGGTCGGAGAGCCTCGATGCATAATGCCAGGCGTTTGAGCTATAAGGCTTGATTAGTTCAGCCAGAAGTACGTCAATGGACTTAGAGCAATTAAACGCTACTGCAATTGTAAGGACAGCGAATGAGGCAGCTGTTAGAACCATCAATAGCCTCTCCCTCAATTCAACTACCTCTCTACACTACTTAACACTCATGTAAAGCCTTTAAATTACTTAAGAGTTAGTTAGCTTGCTTTAGAAAGGTGTACTGTGTTGGATCTATACGCATTAATAATATGGTTCATTACTGTCTATGGCAAGATCTTTGCTATACTGAACCCCTTCTCAGCTATACCTATATTCATTAACTTAACTGAGAGTGCAAGCAGTGAAGAGAGGAAAAGAGTTGTAAAAAAGGCTTTCTTAGCCATGGTAATTATGGTCACAGTATTCACTCTAATAGGAATATGGGTGCTTGAATTCCTAGGAATATCCATAGCTTCACTTAGAATTGCAGGTGGAGCAGTGCTCTTTGTACTAGCTATGGATATGCTAGGAGACATGCCTAGGACTAAGAAGCTTGAGGAGACGGAAATAGCCGTCATACCAATAGCTACTCCACTGCTCGTTGGGCCGGGCACTCTAACTACAATAATAGTTTTAACGGCTGAAAACCCATCGCTGCAGGGCTATGCTTTAATACTCTTAGCTTCTCTAGCAGCTGTAACAACTGCTGCAATTATATTGAGATATTCGTTACTGCTCGCTAAGATACTAAGTAAGTCATTCATTAAGGCTCTAGCCAGGTTCATGTCTCTAATAATAGCTGCAACAGCTGTAGAATTAATTAGGATGGGCATAAATGAGTGGATCGCTGAATTAACTAAGTGATTATTTAAAGAATACGCTATATGAACTTAATGATCGTTCTCTCCACGGCCTTAATCCACCCTTTTGGAGGAGATTCAGTAGAGATGATGTAATCAAGCCTTCTCAAAGAGATCCTCTTATTACTTGAAATAACTATAGCTACATCTGTTAACTCAAGGAAATCCTCGTCGAGTTCGGAGTCACCTAAACCAATTGTAGGCAAGTGCTTAAAGAAGCTATTTCTCAAGAATTCCCCAACGGCTCTTCCCTTACTGCTAGTTGATACATGTATGAACTTATCTGTAACCATAGTTGTTAAGCCAATCGATTTAGCTTCTTCAGCTATTTCCTTAAAACACATTGCTTCACTAGTGTAGAAGGCCTCTGAGAAGTACCTCTTTCTTGCCAGCACAGCCTCTTCTAGACTCAGATTAGTTAATTCACTTATTAACTCAGGCGGCAGCTTAGTGAGCCTAAGCACCTTACTTGAACACTTCCCTTCAAGAACCTTAAGGTAGTTCTCTATTTCAGTTAAGCATTTAGCTACTTTTATGAAGTACATATCTATGCAATGATCATAGAGTCCTTTGCTTAAAGTGAAGTCGTTTGAGTAGTATATTGCTCCTCCACCTTCTACTATTGCTGCACTTAGGTCTGCTCCAAGCTTATTCCATAAATAGATCACTTCACTTATTGTTTTCATAGTGACTGGAATTACTGGAAAGCCTAGGGAGTTAAGTCTATTGATGTAATAGCCTAAGTCTTCAGATAACTCTCCATTGATTAGAGTTCCATCAATATCTGTAAAGATTAAAGCTCTATACTTCAATGCTTTAAACACCGAATGCTTCAGCTAAGTCGCTTCGAGAGATTAATTCATTAAAAATCTTTCTAGTACTTATTCCAGAAACACTGTACTTTCTTGGCTCAGGAGGCTCGGCTTCATATAGGTATGATTCAAGGATCTTCTTTATGTGCTCTCTCAATCTGTCATTAGATAGCTTAGAGTGATATATGGTGCCTAAGCTTTCAGCAAGCATTTTTATTAAGTGCGCCTCTCCCTTCTCAGAGTGTATGTGTGGATTTCTTGATTCAACTTGAAGTATCTCTACATTGCTTGGAGCGAACTTACATAAGCCATCGTTAATGCCTAAATAGCATTCCTCAAGTAATTCAATTAATTCGTATGTTTCTACAGCAAAGCTGCCTGCAAAGCTCATGCCTTTAGCTAGATCTATTGACATAGCGTGTTCACCGCTATTACACGATTTAACTATGTCTGTTTCAAACCTTCTAATCATTGAGAGCGCTTGGTTAAGTATATTGTTCACTTGGCTTGATACTCTTCCGCTTTTCCTAAAGTACTCTTCTTTAAGCCCTCCTTTGTAAGACCACACTACTCTAATCATTTTATACTTTGTCCTCAGAAACGATAGCCCTGTATAGTAAATCCAGGTATATTCATGGACTGCTCCAGGAATGTAGTTATCTCCATCAATAAAGCCCACGTGCCTTGCCCCTATGGCATCTGCTGCAAGTACTCCAAGAACAATGCCTTCGCCCTTTCCATACCTAACTAAGCCATCTGAAGGATCTATAATGCCTTCAAGGCTTGTTCCCTGCAGCAAATCTGTTAACACTGGGTCTCTTTGGTGAATAAGCACTACTTTCCTCCCAGTTATTGAGTAAAGATTCTTCGCTAAGCTAACTTCATGGGAATACATGTCTACTGGATACCTAGATGAAGCTGAAACTATTATTAGAGGTGAGTAAAGGGGGACTGCCTTTATTACTCCATCAAGTACATCGGGGTCTTCATCTCTAACTGCCACTACTATAGCAGTTGACTCAGCAATGTTTTCTAGCGTAGTGCTATCTAAGTTGAAGACGCCGTGCCTTTTCTCAAAGCCTACAGCGTCAAGACTTACAACTCTACCTACATCATATATCCTAACTGCTCCGTAGGTCTCAAATCTTGCTGGAACTCTAATGAGCATTTCTTGAAACGCCCTGAAAACTCTACTCTATGTATATCCTTTAAATAGCTAACAAGTCTTAAAACACTATATGATAATGGAGTGAACGGGTGATTAAAGTGGTTGAGTATAGAGTTAAAGATCTTGGCCTCGCAGATCAAGGATCATTGAAGATTGAGTGGGCTGAGAAACACATGCCGGTATTAATGAAGCTTAGGGAGGAGAGTGTTACTAGAAGAGAGCTGAGTGGCCTGACTATTGGAGCAGTACTCCATGTAACTAAGGAAACAGCAGTATTAGTTAAGGCTTTAGTTGATGCAGGCGCTAACGTATGGCTTGCTGGAAGCAATCCACTGTCAACTCAAGACGATGTAGCGGCAGCTTTAGTTAAATATGGTGTAAACGTATTTGCATGGCGTGGAGAGAGCAGTGATGAGTACTACTGGTGTATAAGGAGAGTGGCTGAAGCAAGTCCAGACATAGTTGTAGATGATGGAGCAGATTTACATGTATTGCTGCATAAAGACTACGTAGATGCAGCCTCTAAGATAATTGGGGGAACAGAAGAAACTACTACTGGAGTCTCAAGGCTGAAAGCTCTTGAGGAAGCAGGCTTGTTAAAATACCCAGTTATAGCTGTTAACAATGCTTACACGAAGTACTTATTCGATAATAGGTATGGAACGGGGCAAAGCACATTTGATGGATTGCTTAGAGCTACAAACATATTGATAGCTGGTAAAGTAGTTGTAGTAGCAGGCTATGGATGGGTTGGCAGAGGAATTGCCTTAAGAGCTAGAGGGCTTGGAGCTAGGAGGGTCATAGTGACTGAAGTCAATCCCATTAAAGCCCTAGAAGCTGTTTTCGATGGATTTGAAGTAATGCCTATGGCTGAGGCATCTAAAGTAGGCGATGTATTCATAACTGCAACAGGCAACATTAAGGCTATTAGGAGGGAGCACTTAGAGTTAATGAAGGATGGAGCTATATTGGCTAATGCAGGTCACTTCAATGTAGAAATCTGGATACCCGACTTAGAATCCTTAGCAAAATCTAAGAGAAGAATTAAGGAACACGTTGAGGAATATACATTAATGGATGGAAGAAGGCTATACTTACTAGCTGATGGAAGGCTCGTGAATTTAGCTGCTGCAGAAGGCCATCCAAGTGAAGTCATGGATATGAGTTTTGCAAATCAATTCCTAGCAATAAAGTACTTGTTTGAAAACAAATACAAAATACCAGTTAAAGTACATAATCAACCCATGGAGTTAGACTACTTAGTAGCTAAGCTAAAGCTCGAGACTATGGGGATAGCGATAGATGAATTAACTAATGAGCAAAGGGAGTACATGAAGTCGTGGAGCTACGGCACCTAAAAATGAGTAAGAGAGGGCCTCCATCCATTTACTAGTAAAACTTATTTTCCCTTTTCCCCTTTTACTAAAAAAGGAGCAGTGTGGGCCCGTAGCTCAGCCAGGTAGAGCGCCCGGCTCATAAGTACAGCAAGCGGAGAGACCGGGTGGTCGGGGGTTCAAATCCCCCCGGGCCCACTATTTAATGGATTTAAATTATTCTGCTTTTAAGTGTAAAAGTTCGTATTTTCAAGCAAGTATGTAAGGACAGCGTTTTGGAATCAATGACTTAATGTTGAGCAGAAAATCATTTTGTAAGTCGGGGAGAGAAAGTAAGCAATGAATTAAAGCATGAGCCGTGTGGAGAGTATTAGAGGATGCTGACAAGAACTATTATGACTTTACACATTTCTTTAATAATATTTTCTTATTAATGAAATAAGTTAAATTCCATGTTAGAATTAATCATATTATATAAAGAAGATGAATATTAATTCGCTTTATTTATATTTGTGTGGTGGAGACTTTGAAAGCTATGCACTTAGGAGCACTATATTTAATTCTACCAATAACCTTAATGACTTTGGCCTTTACGCGCTAAAAGCTATGGCTCATTCCGTTGAATCGCCATTTACTGCGCCATTTGTGATAAGCTCAAATAACGTTCCCATAGGGCTAATTAAAGCTGGAATGATGATGCAAATCTCTATGTTCTCTTCAAAATAGATGAGGGAAGCTATCCAGATTATTCAATGGGCTAGTCACACCTTGAAGTATCTAAAACTCCGCTTAGCTGGAAAGCCGGGATTATGGACATACAGCCATGTATACCTAGTATACCTAGTATACCTACGCCGTTCAAGACTTATACACAATACTGTTAGCAAACATAGATGGCGGTGTAAGTCTAGTACTACAATATACTTGATGGCTCATGCAACCACATACTATAAAGGCATATGCATTGGAAGCGCCTATGGTCCATCATTTAAAGGGTCGTTTAACTATGTTACTCAAGAAGCACCGCCAATTACCCTTATATTGTCCATTGTTAAGACAGGCCCTCTGGGGCTTACCCAGGAGGGACATATCTTTATACAATAATTGTAACAAATACGGGAAATTGTATAGCAGAGAATGTCGAAGTCAAAGACAAGCTACTGAATGGAGTTAAGCCAGCATACCTCGAAGCTACTGGAACACCTATAGGAGCATACGATGAATACAATAACATCGTTACTTGGAGTCTTGGAACAATGGATGTAAACGCTGCAGTTGTGATAATACTTGAAGTTGTATTAGACGCTAACTTAATGCATGGAACTAAGCTAACTAATAACGCTACAGCATTTGGAACAAACGCGTATGAACTGGCACTTAAAACCACGAAAACACTAGCGATCTGAAGATAAGCTTCTACAATCTCGATGAGAATTTATGCAGAATGAATTTAAAAACCTCGTGGTTTCATAGCGTAATTATGTTGAAATCGACTCATCATAAGTCTTTAATTGTTTAAAAGTAAATGGAAGTGATTTGAATCTAAAGCGCAGTAACAGCTGATCTTGCTTCACAAACATTTTAATACTTCAATTCCCTGACTTAATGAGGGGTGTTCATAGTGCCAGTTGAAGTTAAGAACAAGGAGGACTTCATGAGTATAGCTTCAAGAGCCGTCGAAATTAGAGTGAAGAAGGGGAGGGAGTACGCTAAAGTAAAGGCTAGGACTAAAAAGTACTTATATACATTAAAAGTTGCTCTAGATGAACTAGATTCACTAATTAATGAATTGAAGAAAGCATATCCAGATATTCCAATAAATGAAATTCCTTAATAACTTTGTTAATCCCATTGCATAAAGCTAGCTAAGACCATTACTGCTTAAATCAGTATCTGCTCTCCATTCACAGGGGCATAAACTTTTACATCTGGTAGTGCTTCAGTTATTGACTTAGTTAATTTATCCCGGGATTCATTGTCTCCGTGAACTAATATCACTGTCCTTAAGCTCCCTCTATAGTGAAGAGCTATGTTTAGTAAACCTCTTCTACCAGCGTGACTAGATAGATCAAACCACATGAGTTTTGCCTTCACGCTTATTCCTAAGTCAGCTATGCTCCCCGTCTCGAGGACTTCATGGCCTGGACTATCCTTGCTTTGATAGCTCACGAGTATAATTGCGTTCTTAGGCTCATCAGCTAGCTTTTTTAAGTAATATAGCGCTGGACCTCCCTTAAGCATTCCAGCTGAAGAAATTATAACACTTGGCTTTCTAAAAGCCCTCCTTCTATCACTCCAGTCTCTCACTACATGGGCTACTTCAAGGGCTTTCCTAAAGAGGTCTGGGTTCCTCAAGTACTTGCTGTTCCTTAAGTATACTCTAGAGATCTCCCTAGACATCCCATCTAAGTATATGTCTACGTAAGGCATTTCTGAAGCAATCATAGTTAAGACTTCTTGACTTCTGCCAACGCTGAATGCTGGTATAAGTACTACTCCACCTCCATCAATTGTTGCTTCAACGGCTTCAACAAGGCTTTTCTCAACTATATGTCTCTCAGGATGTTCTACTCCTCCGTAAGTTGACTCAATAATTATGGCTTCCACTTCTCCAGGCCATGGCTCTGCTGCACTAATAGTGTACGTATTTACAGTATTTAAGTCCCCAGTAAATAGGATTCTCTCCCCACTTGGCGTATCTATGTATGTAAGTGCGCTGCCTATTATGTGGCCTGCATTCGATATAGCTATATTATAGCCATCTAAGTCTAGTTCACTTCCATAATCTAGGACTATTGAACTATTGATCATTTCATTTAGCTCCTCTTCAGTGTAATCAATGTAATAACTTGATATCTTTAGCATATCCTTGATCAATATTGAACTTACTTCAAGAGTTGGCTTAGTCATAACTACCCGAGGCTTTGTTGAAATGTAGAATAAGGGGGCTGCACCAACGTGATCTAGATGTGCATGAGAGATCACTATGCCAGCTAAATCACTTGGCTTAATGTACTCTGGGAAAAGGGGCCTTCCATAATCATCAAAGCCTACTCCATAGTCTAGCAATAACCCTTTATTCCTAGATGAATCCCTTAAAAATACGCCAGTCCGCCCAACTTCTCCTCCGCCGCCAAGTACTCTTACCTCGATCCCCAATTCAGCAATCCTCCTAGCACTCCTTAGGATCCTGTAGGAGATTATTAGAGACCTTAATTAACTATTTACAACTCCTCCATATATTTAGTACTTATATATGGGCTTTTGAGAGATTCCTGTAGTAGAATTCTAGTGCTGGTGTTTAAGAATTGCTTCCAGGAATGTCGTTAGGCGAGCTTAAGAGAATGCTTAAGAGAATGGGTATTGAAGTAAGTGAAGTTAGTAACGTAAGTGAAGTATTGATTAGAACTAAGGACTCTGAAATAGTTATAGAAGCCCCCCAGGTTTTATTAATGGATTCAGGTAAGCAGAAAATTTATCAAGTAGTAGCTGGGAAAATTACTGTAAAGAGATTAAGTGAATCTGGGCAGAAAAAGATCTCGTTTAGTGAGGAGGATGTAGAATTCATAGTTAGTCAAACAGGTGCTTCTAGAGAGCTAGCTATAAGAGCTCTAGAGAAGTCGGGGGGAGATTTAGCTCAAGCAATAATTTTAATTAATGAGGGAAGACTTTGAATGAACATTGATAAAATTAACGACGTAAATAGCATTTACCCGCTCAAGGCTTTTGAATTCAAAAGCAATGGCAGGCCGGTGTACCTACTAGGAGTGCACTACGATGGAGTGATTGGAAAAGCAGTTCTTGAAGTGCTCAGTGAAGACGGCAGCCAACTATTTCTAGTGCCCGATCCAACAGATCATAAGCCTTACTTTCTAACTAATGTACCCATAGATGAAGTGAGTAAGAGTTCATCCATAGTTAAGCACGACAGCTTCCATCATATAGAGGAAGTAAGGAAGTATGATCCATTAACTGGAAGCAACGTAGTGTTAACTAAAGTAGTGACTAAGGACCCTCTGGCTGTAAGGAGCTTAAGGAATAAAGTTAAGAAAGCTTGGGAAGCTAAGATAAAGTACCATAATAACTACATTTACGATAGACAGCTCATACCGACAATGAAATACTTAATTAATGAAAGTGGATTGCAGTTACACATTCCACAAGTAGATGCAAAGCTCGTGGAGTTAGTGAAGAAGGTTTTCTCTGGAGGCCGCGATGACTACGTTAAGCTAGCGCTTGAGTGGCTTCCACTCTTTGAGGAAAAACCTCCTAACGCTAAGAAGATTGCTATAGACGTAGAAGTATATACACCGTTTAGAGGCAGAGTACCCTACTCTTCAACAGCGGAGTATCCAGTTATAAGCATAGCTCTTGTTGAAAGCGATGGACGGGGGAGAGTGCTTGTATTAGCTAGAGAACACTCCTGGGGGAGGATTACTCAAGACTATCCATATGGAGCTGTAGTAGAGTTCTTCGATGATGAGACCTCGATGATCCTTGAAGCCTTTAGAACCATCTCTAACTATCCAATAGTAGTAACATTCAATGGAGATAACTTTGACTTCAACTACTTATACCACAGAGCCCTGAGGCTAGGCATAGATAGGGATTACATAGTGATTATTGAAGCTGAAGACAGGTTTAAAGTAAAGACTGGAATACACATAGATTTATATAAGTTCTTTAAGAATAAAGCTATTCAAAATTACGCTTTTGGAGGAAAATATCAAGAGTACACCCTTGACTCCATAGCGTCAGCTCTACTGGGCATAGCTAAGATACCTATTGACGTAAACGTAAGTGACTTAAGCTATGGAGAACTCATAGCTTACAACTATAGGGATTCCTACCTGACTTTAAGGCTAATTACGTTTGATCAAGAGCTCGTCTGGAAACTCATGGTGTTAATGGCGCGCATATCGAGGATGTCTCTCGAGGACGTCTCAAGGAAGACTATATCTAAGTGGATTCAAAACTTAATGTACTGGGAGCATAGGAAAAGGAATTACTTAATACCAGAGCCAGAGGATGTAAGAGCCGTTAAAGGCTCGTCAAGCGTATCAGAAGCTGTAATTCAAGGCAAAAAGTATGCTGGTGCTCTAGTGATAGAGCCTCCAATAGGCATATTCTTTGACGTAGTTGTACTAGATATAGCATCACTGTATCCAAGCATAATAATGAAGTATAATCTGAGTTATGAAACTATAAGTGTTAAAAACTGCTCTAAAGCAATAGATGTAGAGGATGAAACCGGGTTAAAGCTGTACAGCATATGCATGGATCAAAGGGGGCTTTCCTCAGAGATAGTTGGATTGCTTAGGGACTATAGAGTTGGAATATATAAGAGAAGAGCTAAGGAACGCGATGCATCGGAGTCTAATAGGGCTTGGTATGAAGTAGTTCAGAGAGCTATAAAGGTGTTCATAAATGCTAGCTACGGAGTATTTGGATCAGTGTCATTTCCACTATATGCTCCAGCAGTTGCTGAAAGCGTTACAGCTCTCGGTAGAAAGAACTTATATACTATACTTCAGAAGGCCGCTGACTTAGGTATCAAAGTCCTATACGGCGATACTGACTCCATATTCCTTTGGGCTCCTTCAAGTATTCAAGTTCAGTTACTACAGGAGTGGGTTTCTAAAAACCTGGGCTTGGAGATAGAGCTAGACAAGATCTTTTACTATATTCTATTCACTGGACTGAAGAAGAACTATGTTGGAGTACTAATGGATGGAGGCTTGGAGATTAAGGGCCTCGTCGGCAAGAAGAGGAATGTCCCAACGTTTCTCAAGGATCTTATGTCTGAAGCTTTCGAAAAGCTTCAGACAGTAAAGTCTTCAGAGGACTTTGTAAGCTTTAAGGAGTGGCTTTATAATCAAATAAAGACAGTGTATGCAGCTCTGAGAAACAAGGAGTTAATGCTGGATAAGCTAGCATTTAAAGTGACTTTATCAAAGCCCCTCAGTGAGTACAAGAAGAATAGGCCTCCGCACGTAAAGGCAGCTCTACAGCTGCAGAGCCATGGAGTAATCGTTGAGCCGGGGGACATAGTGTCATATGTGAAGGTTAAGTCTAGGGATGGAGTGAAAGCTATTCAACTAGCTAAAATACATGAAGTAGACCACGAGAAGTACGTTGAACACATAAAGAGTACTTTAGAACAATTAATAATACCTTTTGGACTCAAGTGGAGCGACGTAATAGGCATGGCTAAGCTTGAATCATTCTTAAAACAATAGGATCCATCTAAGTTCTATAGTTTAGAAAATAAAGTCATGTTAATAGAGCTTCTGTAAGCATGGAAGTGCCATAATTGCTTAAACCAATACCTTTAAAATATAGAGATACTTTAAAAGAGCGTGCATTAGTAGGTGTACTCACAGTGCCTAAGAAGAGAGAGAGTAGAGGTAGAAGAAAGGGGGCAAAAGGGAGTGTAACTTACGTACAGTGTGATCAGTGTGGAAGGAAAGTGCCTGAAGATAAAGCAATATGCGTAACTAAAATGTATTCACCAGTAGAGCCTTCTCTAGCTCAAGAGCTTGAGAAGAAGGGAGCAATTATAATGAAGTACCCTGTAACAAAGTGCTATTGCGTTAGCTGCGCAGTATATCTTGGAATAGCTAAAGTCAGGCCTGAGGAAGAAAGAAAGCCTAAGCCATCAATACAGGTTTAATTAGAATATTCATTAACGCATCGTATTATTTATAGAAAAATTGTATTAGCTATATTTAGAGCGTGAAAATTTAAAGTAGAAAATATATACAATTAACGTAGAAGATGGTTGAATTGTCGTCAATACTTAGAAAGCTTAAGGTTATGTCTCGCAAGAGTAAAAAAGGAAGTGGAGCTGAACACTCTCCAAGTGGGAAGGAGGAAGTTGAGCACCTTATTGAGAAAGAAATGGAGGTTGAGAGAGAAGCAGCATTTAAGCTATTCATATCAGCTCCTCTATCTTCTTCTGCAACAACTTTCCTTAGGCAGAAGGGAGTTAAAGTAGTTGAATCATACCCTCTCTATGAGCCGTGGGCTAAGGCATACATAGTTGAAAGCCTTGAGACTAAGAGAGTGACTTATCTAGTTGATGAAATACCGCTTAATGAACAGGAGATAAAAGTATTCAATGAAATAATGGACGTCCTCTCATGGCAGATGAAATATGTTAGTGGAGAGCCTGAGCTTATTAGAAGGGAATTCATTAATCAAGCAAAGGATGTAATATTTAAGTATAGGATTAGGCTAGGTAGGACTCCTGGAATACTGTGGAGTAAGATATTGTACTATGTTGAGAGAGAGACCATAGGTTTTGGCCCAATAGATCCATTGATTAAGGATCCAAACATAGAGGACATATCGTGTGATGGAATAAGAAGGCCTGTGTACGTTTGGCATAGAAGGTATGAGTACATTCCTACAAACGTGTTTTTCAACGATGAAGATGAACTCAATTCATTCCTACTTAAGCTCGCCCATAAAGCTGGAAAACACTTATCGGTGGCATTCCCAATACTGGATGCGATACTGCCAGGCGGACATAGGGTAGCAGCTACTTACTCTAGGGAAGTATCTACAAGTGGATCTACTTTCACTATTAGGAAGTTTAGAGAAGACCCAATAACTATAGCTGACTTAATAGCTTGGAGGACTCTATCACCAGACATAGCTGCATACCTATGGATGAGCATTGAACACAAGATGACTGGACTCATACTGGGAGTAACTGGCGCTGGTAAAACAAGCATGCTTAATGCATTAGCTACATTGCTTAGACCAACTGTGAAAGTAGTGACTATTGAGGATACTCCTGAGCTAAAGCTACCTATAGACAACTGGGTTCAACTAGTCTCTAGGCCTAGCTACGGCCTTGGATCTGAAAAAATAGGGGAAGTGTCTCTATATGATTTAATAAAGGTAGCCCTTAGATACAGGCCGGATGTAATAATTGTTGGAGAAGTTAGAGGTGAAGAAGCATACGTATTGTTCCAAGCAATAGCTACAGGCCACGGTGGAATAACAACTATGCACGCTGAACACATAGATGCTGCTGTAAAAAGGCTTACAAGCCCTCCAATGAATATTCCCCCGAGCTACATACCCTTAATGAACTTTGCACTAGTAATAAGGAGAGTGCAAATTGGGGAGAAGATAGCTAGGAGAATCACTAATGTGTGGGAAGTAGAGGATTACGGTAAATACATTGAAGTAGCTAAGTGGATTCCAAGCAGGGATGAATTTGAATTAGACGTTGGAGTAAGCAGTTTGCTAAAGGACTACGCCATGTGGAGGGGCTGGGAGGATGAACTCATGGCTGTTGATGAGTTGAAGAAGAGATCTAGAGTGTTGCTAAGCCTAGCTGCATCAGGAAAGAGGAACTACAGAGAGGTAGCTGACGTAATCCATAGGTACTACGTTAATCCAAATAGAGTCTATGAAGAAGCCATGGATGTCCTCTCTAAGTTAAAAATTGGAGAGGCTGAGAAGCCTGAAGCTTCCTAAGCTAAAGCTTAAGAGAGCTAGGGAAGGTACTAGGAGAGAAGTTGTAAGAGCACGAGTAAGCGATGCAATAGACTTACTTGCATGGAGTATTTTTGGAAGAATTTCAGATAGAGTTGCTAAGTCATTTAACTTAGATAAAGCTATTGCTAGAGCTGGTCTAGCCATACATCCAAGAGTTTATGCTACTAGAATGCTATTCTATACTCTAATAGCTGTTCTCGGAGGCTTAGTAGCTGAATCAATACTCATATTGTTTGAAAGAAGCTTAGTCATATTGATTGCTGCCACAATATTAGTAACGCTTATTCCAATAGTAATATTTGCATACCACTTGCTTTACCCATCATTGAAGGTTAGCAGTAGAGCGAAAAGCGTTGACCACGAGCTTCCATTCTTTGCAGCATACCTTACAACAATGGCTTATAGTGGTGTATCACCTGAAAAAGTTATTGAAGTAGCTGCTGAACAAAGAGTATTTAAGGGGGTAAGAGATGAAGCGCGCAGAATAATTAGGGACATCAGGATCTTTGGCAAGGACCCTCTATCAGCTATAGACAGTGTTGCTGCACAACATCCATCAAGTACTTTCAGAGACTTCATGCTTGGATTAACGGCTACAGCTAGGAGCGGTGGAGACATAAGGCATTACTTGGAGACAAAGACTACTGAACTATTTAGAAGAAGAACAGAAGATCTTAGGATACTGGCTGATCGAGTTGGAATCTTTGTACAACTGTTTGTGTCAGTAAACTTAGTGATGGGGTTAGCTATGTATGCATTCTTCATAGTTAGCTCAGTGCTACCCATAGGGGGCTTTGGGCTTCCCATGTTCATAATGTTTACACTCATAGTTCAACCAATGCTGTCGCTGCTTATACTATTAATGGTTGATAGCCTTATGCCTAAGGACCCCATTTGGGATAAGACTATATATGGATACTTATTCCTCTCAACAGCGGCAGCTGTAGGAATAGGCTTAGCTCTATTCATAGTCTCTGGAGGCTATGAAGTACTGGCTGGCATAGCTCCTACTCCAAGGCACTTTTACGCTGTTTTAGCTAGCATAGCGTTTTCACTAGTAGCTCTATCAATTGGTGGAGTTAGAGCGTACTTCATTAAGAGGAGAGTTGAAAGAGATCTTAGTGCTCAACTAGCGAACTTCCTCCGTGACTTAACTGAAGTAAGGAAGACTGGGTTGAGTATTGAAAAGTGCTTTCAAGTACTTACATCAAGGGAGTACGGCGTGTTAACTCCAATTGTTAGAAGAGTGGCTGGCTCAATATCCATTGGAATGGATATAACTAAGGCAGTTAGAAAAGCATTGAGAGGAGTGCAGAACTGGCTTGCTCTAATAGTGTTTAGGTTCTTAGTTGATGCAGTAGAATATGGTGGTGCAACACCAATAGTACTAGACAATCTCTCCAGGTTCACTAGTGAGCTTACAGCAATATATGATGAATTAAAGAGGAGGCTTAAGACATACATAGCTATACCATATATAGGAGCGATACTTCTGTCAACAGTGTCATTAATGCTCCTTGGAATGATGGCTCAAGTACTTGCTTCAACTATTGGAGGAGGCATTGGAGGTGGACAAGCAGTAGTAGGTGGATTAATAGTTAGGTTAACTATTACTGGAAGAGATCTTTTCACAATAGCTTTAGTGGCTTCTGTGGGAAGCCTCATAAATTCATGGCTTATGGGCCTCATGAGTGGAAAGCTCAAGGACTTAACTATACTCTCAGGCTTCATTCACTCAATACTCTTAGCAGTAGTAGCGCTTGCTTCAAGCATTACAAGCTTCAACATATACATACTACCACTGTTAACGAGATGATTAAAGCTATATGCCTAAGGCGAGACATGTGTAAAGCCATGCAATTGCTACAATCACTTGAGCACTAGCTATAACTAATGATTTTTTAAGCCAAATACCCCAAGTAATTTTAATCCTTTTCTTCTCAGCTATCGATAGAGCTACAATGTTAGCAGTAGAACCTATTGGTGTATAGTTTCCTCCAAGGACTCCTCCATACAGTAGAGAGAAGTATATTAAGTCGCTTGTTAAGCCAATTCTATTCATGAATGTCGCTATAGGTGTAAAAGCTATGACTACTGACAAATTATCTAGAATGGAGCTAAGTAGAGTTGAGCTAAGGATCATTATTGGAAGTATTAGTGAAGCACTGCGTGAAAGTAGATACGCTAGCTTAGCCATAACTCCACTGTACGTCAGTGAATAGCTCAGTATGAAGAGGCATATGAAGAACATTAGTGAAGGCCACTCAACGCTTTTCTCCAAGTACTTAGGCACATCTTCTATGCGTATTGCTGCAATACTTAAAGCTATGAAGATATATGGTACAAAAGCTAGAAGAGAGTGCGGCTCTACTCTTTGACTAAAGGCTTTTTCTAAAAGTAAAGCAATGTTATCGTTGAGTGCCACCATAGCTATAAAGCCCAGTAGCATTAACAACCCATACCTTAAGTGAGCAATAGTGTTTTCACTAAGCCCTATGTAATAATGATGTATGAATGCCTCTATTTTTCCAGCCTTCTCACTAAGCCTTCTATTAATAGTATTGATAAGATCCCTCTCCATGAATAACACCAAGAGTAGTAATATTGCAAAACACGAGACAGCTAAAGGCATAGAGTACCTTATGTACGACAGTATTGGCATCCCAGTTTTAAAGAATAGGTAAACTCCTATTGGATTTCCTATAGGTAAAGCCAAGCTGCCAGTATTAGTAGCTAGGACAGTCAGTATTAGCAAAGGCCTTAGATCAATATTCATTATTGAAGAAAGCTCAAACACTAGCATTACTGAGTAGACTATGCTAGTGACTTCACCTAATACTGCTGATGTTATAAATGAAAGTAGTAGAATTAATGAAAGCAATAGTATTGAACTTCTACGAGTCACTCTAACTATGTTGACTGCAAGATACCTAAATACTCCTAGCTCACGTAATAGACCTGCGAAAGTCATAGAACCTATTAGGAATAGTATTAAGTTCCACTCAATAGATTTATTGACGAGGGCTTCTGGAGGAACTATAGCTGTAAAAGTTATAGCAACTATCCCTAGGATGGCTAACCCAACCCTCCACTCCATTCTTATAATGGCCCCCACTACTACGAATAGAAAGGCGGTAAGAGATACTGCCTGCTCTAAAACCATGTTGAATGAATTTATGTCAATGCTACTATTGGAATAAGGGGCTCTTTCACTAATCCATAAGTTTATTATTTCTTCACCAATGGAGTCTCCTCTAACTTCGATAAGCTTCATTGTTGTAAACGATATTGCGAAGAGTGCTGTGAGTATTGCCAGCATCTTATACAAAGTCCTCAAGTCAATTACCCCCATGTCAACAGCTAATTCACTAGAGCTTTATGAAATAATTGAAGGCTGTTTATAAAGTTTGTGCATCACTGTATTTGCTTAAAGCACTGGAGTGAGAACTATAGATGCGTAAGTTATAGCTGTAGTTAAGATGAAGCCAGCATCAATTCTACTGAACTTAAGTGGCTTATGGAATGTCCTTTTGTCGCTGCAGCCAAAGCCCTTTAACTCCATTGCTTCAACCAAGTCTCTAGCTCTAAGCATTGAGCAGACTACTGTTGGAATAAATATTGGCGTAAGCTTCTTCAACCTGCTTAAGACTCCTCCTTTCTCTAGCTCCAGCCCCCTAGATCTTTGGGCATCGTAAATGCTCCTCATTTCACTGAACACTATTGGTATAAATCTAAGTGCAATAATGAATGTATACAAGTACGTGTATTTAAGGCCCATCTTAGATAACCCCTGCACAATCTCCCATGGAGTAGTAGTCGCTAAAAACATTGTTAGAGCCATGGCTGCAATAACTACTCTAATTATTGCCTTAACTTGTGTTTCAAGTAAGTTGTAGATGTCTAAGCGCTCTCCAGCGAGGAGCAGTGATATTAATACATTGAAAATCACTATTGAAGCAATGAATATGCTGAGGCCTTTTAAAAGAGTTGCAAGCCTATTGAGAATTCTTACGTAAAACAGTGCGAGAACTAAGTTAACTACTAGAATCACTAAGAGTTTTTGCAAGTCATTAACAATGAGTACTGCTATTGTTGCAATGGAGTAAAGAAGTTTAGCCCTAGGATCTATTTTGTGATAAAATCCCTTGAGTTCTTCGTAAGTTAATGCATAGTTTAAGTTTTCAAAAATACTCCTCTTAGCCACTCCTAATACACCTAAAGTTAATTATTGAAGCAAGTTCTTCAGCATTCAAAGGCCTCATGTAGGAGCTTGCTCCAGCCATACTTACGAGCTCAGGTATCTGTGGAGGTGTAACACGGGCTTTAGCCAATAAATGCGCATCGTAAAGAACATCCCTTGGATTTCCTTGAGCTAAAACCTCTCCATAACTCATTAATACTACTTTATTGACTGGAGCTTGAGCTAAGAACTCTACGTCGTGAGTAGCCATCACAACAGTCTTTCCCTTCTCCAGTAGATTTAGGAGAATCTTCAGTAACTCCATTTTCAATGAGTAGTCTATGCCAGCAGTTGGTTCATCTAATACAATTACTTCTGGCTCATAGACGAGCACTGAAGCTATGGCAAGCCTTCTCTGTTCTCCAACAGATAGCTCGTACGGAGACTTAGTGGCTAAGTCATGTAAGTCCAAGCTCTTTAAGACACTCATAGCCCTCCCCTCATCGATGCCGAAGCCCATGCTCTTCAGTGTAAACATTACTTCCTTTAAAGCGCTCTCCTCAAAGAACTGGTGGAGTGGGTTTTGAAATACAACACCTACATGCTTAGCTAACTCTGCTACAGTATGCCTACGAGTGTCTTTACCAAAGACTAGTACTCTGCCCTTAGACGGCTTGAGGAGTCCATTGAAGTGCTTTATTAGAGTAGTCTTACCCGCTCCATTAGCTCCAACAATAGCTATGAAGTCCCCTCTACATACTTCAAGGTTGATGCCCCTTAAAGCCTCCCTCCCCCCTGGGTATAAGTGCCATAAGTCTTCTACAACTATAACTTTCTCCTTACTTGACTCTCTGTTTTCACTGTAGTTATTAGAGTTGTTGAATGCACCTGAATCAATATTTTTCAATAACTCCTTTACTTCTTTTACAGCATCGTCTAAGCGCAGTGGCGGATTGTTTGCTCTAATGCTTTTAAACAATCTTACAACCGGTGGAACATCCATTCCTAACTTCATTGAGTACTCTAGAGCTCTCCCAGGCTCTCCATCAAATAGAATTCTCTTATCCAGTATTACTAGCCTAGTGGCGTATTTAGCTAATTCAGTTAACCTATGCTCTACTACAATTACTGTAACTCCATCCCTGCTGTATAGTCTGTTGAGTATTGATAAAAGCTCTCTCACTCCAAGAGGATCTAAGTGGGCCAGGGGCTCATCCAATATAAGTACTTTGGGCTTATAGGCTAAAGCACTAGCTAATGCAACTTTCTGTACTTCGCCTCCTGAAAGAGTATAAGTGGTTCTATTCCTTAAATGACTTATTCCAAGTCCTTCTAATACTTCATTAATTCTCTCAACTATTACTTCTGGCTCATGCAGAGTGTTTTCAAGTCCAAATGCTATTTCCTCTTCAACAATTATGTTAACGATCTGGTTTTCAGGGACTTGCAGTACTGCTCCAACTCTCCCCACAATGCTCTTCACTCCTTCTTTAACAACGTTGACTCCATCAATATACACTTCTCCAGTAAGTCTACCTCCATATAGGTGCGGTATGAGGCCCAGCAATATTTTACATAAAGTGGATTTCCCTCCACCAGATGGACCTGCTACTACTATGAATTCACCGTAGTCTACTCTAAGACTTACATTCTCTAGAGCTGGACTGTGTTCATTTGGGTAATAGTAGGTGACGTTCCTTAGTTCTACTGCAGATCTATTCATTAAAGCTTACCCTTACATTAAGTCTTCAAGTGCTTTAAGTGCAGAGTCTCAATTAAGCCTGGGGCTTTAGATAGTGCTTTCACTAGCGGTATAGCTATTGCAAAAGCTATTGCTGCTTCAATGAAGTATTCAATTACGTAGAAAGCTGGATTAACCATGAATAGCATTCTTACAACACTTACTTCGCTAATTCCAAAGACTCCACTGTAGACTACTGGGAGTGAGAATACAAAGCATCCGAATGCTTTGTCAAGCTCTCTACCTATTAGGAAAATTACGTATAGTGATGCATAGAAGTACTTAGAGCCCTTCTTCAATAATACTGCTGCCAGAGGAGTTATGAGTAATGCAGCTATTTTATCGAAGAAGGCAAACATGTATACATACCAGTACTCTGTAATTGGGTTAAACGGTGGAGTAAACATTGATGCAATGAGCATTACGAGCATTATTGCCATAGGCTCCTTCCACTTCTTCTCAACTAGTAGTCCAGCTCCAAGAGCTGATAGTGGTGCTGCTAGAATAAAAGGCATTCCATAGGGGCTGGGGGGAGTTAAGGACTTAACGATGTTTCCAACTAATACAGCTATAAAGCCTACGTATGGCCCTAAGACTATGCCAAGTATTGGAGCTATAGAAGCACCTAGCTCAATCCTCAACTCAGGTAAGCCTACTGCAGGTAGTCCTGGAAGCCATAGGAATATGTAGTATATTGCAGCACTTATTCCTGCGTAAGCAGCTAAATAGCTTGCTCTAACTCTAGAGCTCAATGTGCCACCTCCCTGTGTAACATGTTACACAGGAAAAAATATAAGTCTTTCTATGTAAGCCCTCTACACAGAGAACTCTGGCGTCCGCAATGTCTAGCTCCAATTACTGGCCATTCATAGTCTTCATGCCTGTTGAATCAAGTGAAAGAGCTAAGTATGTATCAACTCTATTCTCTTCTCCAGTAGCTCTAGAAGTATTGAACATCTTTAAGTGGAATAGATCTTTATGCCAGGGGGAAATCGTTAGATCTATGGGCCATCACTCAAACAAAACCATTTTAACCATGCTTAAGAGGCTAGTAAACCTAGGCTTACTTAGTGAAGAGACTAGGCTGGAGCAGCGTGGTAAGAGGAGAGTTAAAGTAAAGTGCTATAAGTTGACTGAATTAGGTAAGTGGTACAACTTGTTGTTTAAAGACCCGAAAAACCTTGATAAAGCGCTACTTAAGGAGAACTTAGTTAAGCTAACTCTAGAGTTCTTAAATAAATTCATTGAGTTTAGTGAGGAAATAGGGCTATTTATAGGAGATCAAGTTAGTGAAATACTGGCGGGTACTATAAAAGCTATTGCAGAGAGAAGCTCTAAACACCCTCCAGACCTAGTTGTATTTGGATCAATAGCATTTGACATCTACTTAACCCACGGCTTAAAAGCCTATTCAGGTGGATCTGGAGCTAATGTAGCAACAGTAGCTTCACACCTTGGATTAAGGACTTGTCTAGCTACTCGAATACCAGTAGACCCCCTCGGACTCCAGTCAGTTGTTGAATTAATTGAAGCAGGAGTAGATGTAAGTCTAGTTGAGTTAAGCAAGGATTTGAAGACAACTATCTGCACTATTCTCCATGAGCCGCTTCACTCACCTAAAGTCTCTTGTTCATACGATCCATTGAATCCACCTGTGTTAATGCACTTAAGCAATAGATTAATTGACTCCTGTAGAGCTTCTAAAGCAATATACATTGGCGAAGGAGTCAGTAGAGTCTTCATAGATTTGCTTAAAGAAGTAGGTGGGGGGAAGCTCATTGTCTATAGGCCTCATAAACTTTCAATAGATTTAGCTTTAGATGAATTCCTGTCGTTAATGAGGTATGGCCCAATAGTCGTATTAAATGAGGATAAAGTTGAAGCACTTGAGAGTAGGGGAGTCAAAGTACCCATTGAATTATTTAAACACGGCGCTAAAAGCATAGTAGTTACGAGAGGGCTCAATGGATCTATTCTCTATGAGTCACCGAAATCAGCTCCTCTGGAATACAAAGCACCTGAAGTTAATGCAATTGATCCACTTGGTGCAGGAGACGTATTTTCAGCAGTACTCATATATTGTTTATTGAGGGGAATTGACTTAAGGAGAGCTGTTGAAAGATCAACTCTTAAAGCTAGCTATTCAACAATGCAGCTGGGGCCACGTAAAGTTATTTCAATGAAGGAAGTTGAGGAAGATCATTTAAGCACTAAAGGATCCCTCTTTACTTAAAGCCCGCTCCAGCCATAGACCTTATATTCCTAAATTAGCTAGCTTAAGCACGGTGATTGATTTGATAGACGTACTTGTTTTAAGCGTTAGTGAAGTAAGATCTGTTTTAACTATGGATAAAGCAATAGATCTTGTTGAATCAGCCTTCCGTGAGAAAGGACTTGGCAGAGTCCAGATGCCTCCTAAGACATACTTATTCTTCAATAAGTACAGCGGAGATCTTAGAGTTATGCCAGCATACTTAGAGAGCCTTAATGCCGCTGGAGTAAAGGTAGTTAACGTCCATCCACTAAACCCAGTTAAGCGCGGTCTTCCAACAGTTATGGCAATAGTAGTAATTGTTGATCCTGAGACTGGCAGGCCTCTCAGCATAATGGATGGAACTTGGCTTACGTGCGTTAGGACAGCTGCAGCTGCAGCAGTAGCCACAAAGTACTTAGCTAGATCTGATTCAAAGACTCTGGGGATTATTGGAGCAGGAGCACTAGCTCCATTCCACATAGATGCTTTATCAAGAGTGCTTAGAGTTGAGTCACTACTAATATACGATGTAGATAGAGGTAAGGCTGAGAGAACAGCTATAGAAGCTCAAGAGAGGCTTGGAGTAAGAGCTATAGCTGTAAGTAGCCCTAGGGAAGCTGTTGAAGGAGTAGATGTACTCACTACTTTAACTCCATCTAGAAAGCCCGTTGTCCTTAATGATTGGATTACTGGAGGAATTCACATAAATGCTATGGGGGCAGATGCCCCCGGTAAAGAAGAGCTAGATCCATTGATACTTAAGAGAGCTAAAATCATTGTAGACGACTTTGAACAAGCGGTGCACAGCGGTGAAGTAAATGTCCCAATAAGCTCCGGCTTCATTGACAGAAGCTGTATATACGCTGAACTAGGTGAAATAATTGCTGGATTAAAGAAGGGCAGGGAGTCCAGTAATGAAGTAACAGTATTTGATTCAACAGGCTTAGCAATACAAGACGTTATAGTAGCAAGCTATGTCTACAGTGAAGCAGTTAAGAGAGGCTTAGGCAAGACAATAACGCTGCATTAACTACTGATTCAAGCGCTTTGAGTAAAGAGCTCTTTGTAAATGCTTAAGAAAGCTCGTGGAATTACCAGGCTTTAAACGCTGTAGTTAGGGGACAGCTTCCTTCTCTAATACTACTGCTGTTCCATAAGCTACTACTTCTGCTGCTCCACTCATAATGTTTGAAGTAGTTAGCCTTACTCCAATAACTCCATTTGCCCCCACGGGGTTCAGCTCTGATATAGGTTTGTATTGGTTGGTTTCATTGCTTCATCTTTGTTCCCCTGCATTCCTCTCGGGTCCTCATCGGGCTCAGGGGCGTTCAGGGGCACCCCTAAACCCCCACATCTTGTGTATCTTAGGAATAAGTTGATGCATGCGATTACGTCTCTATCTCCTGTGAATCCGCACTTAGTGCATTGTAGTATTCTCTTACCACTGTCTTTTAGCTTGCCCCCACATTTAGGGCATTTAGATGATGTTTTCCTCGGATTGATATACTTAATTTTAAGCCCTCTCTCAAGAGCTTCGTAGTTTATAGTGAACTGTATCCTTCTGTAGAACCACAGGGATAGCTTCTTGTTGAAGGTTTTGGTCTTCTTTACGTTATCCTTGAGTTTGTTTAAGTTTTCGAGGACTATGGTTGAGTTGTGCTCATTAGCTAGCTCTGCAATTCTATCACCTATCTTGTGTGTATAACCCCATTCAATGTTCCTTATCCTATTACCGTGCTTCTTGATAGTTCTTCTAACACTTCTGATGAATCTCCACGATCTTGGGCATCTCTTCTGTATTCTCTCGATCCATACCCTGTGTATCAGTATCTTCCTAAGAGGTGTTTCAAAGCGTTTGAGCCTGATTATCCTCCCGCTGGGTGTGAAAACAGCTAGAGTTACATTATCGAAGTTAACATCAACAGTCATAACAGCCCTAGGCTTCTTAAGCTTAACACTCCTCCTGAAGTATACTGATACGTAGGCTTCATTCTCGACAACCTTCACAACTAGTTCGTAATTACTCCAATCTTTGTACTTTTCTATTCTCTTACTAGATGTTAGTAGTCTTAGCTTAACTTCCCTATCTCCATGCAGCTTTAGAATAAGTGTTCTATTCTCTAAGTCTATCCTATAGTCGTATCTATCTATCCTTGCTGTTAATTTCCTTAGGACTGGCTTTCTCCCACCGTTCTGTTTACTAGATTTAACAATTGTTTTAGCGTAGGTATATACTCGCTTTACGTGGTGTGCCCTGAAACCAAACTCCCTAAGCTCTGAGTAGAACATCTTGTGTAGAGTTTTAATTGATGGTACCTCGTTTAAACTCCACAACTTATTTACCGCTAGCTGAACAGCATCACGATAGAGCTTCAAGAACTCGACCAAGGCAACATAATCATTGCTACCCTCGGGGAGAGCTCTCATCTTAAGAGTCTCAACAAGCTCTCCAACCCTCACCGAGTAGCTCACCATATCCAGAATTGTAGAGTAGAACTTATAATCTTTTCTCTCCAGTATCTGTATAGGTGGATATATATGGCTAGAGTCGATATCGTTAGATGTAGCGTTATAAAGTATAGGAGGGGGGACTACATCCTTTACCCACTAGGAAGAGACAAAGAGAAAATCAAATACCTCCACGGAAAAGAAGTCTACGCACTAATCGTAGCAGAAGAATAACATCAAACAATATAAACCTATATAAAACCAGAAACAGTTGCGCGCGGCTAGAATGTAGTTGCATACACTCTTTGCTTCAGAAATCTCTCACTTTTTGACACTTCCCTCGGCTAAAGCCGGGAGATTCTTGCTTCTGGAGTGTTCACTGCTCTTTTAGGCCCCTACTTCAACTCTATTTTACATTAGAAGCAAAGGCTATGCCACTAGTTAATTTAGCCTCCGTGGAGGCGAGCTATATTTAATACGCCTACAGTGTCTCTATAGGCTTCTAGCCCCAGAATTGCAGGAGATAGCGTGAATCAATAGGTGAATACTCTAGAGTAGCTAGTTGAGCATTCGATAATTCAAAAAATGGTTACTTAAACTAATTCTTTAAGCCATCATTTCTCAATACTACTCTCATTATCCTCCTTGAGTTTGTGTAGCTTCTACTGCTTTTACAACTGTTGGATAAGCTCCACCAGCTGCAGTGTAAACTGTAACTGTGTACATAGCCCCTGCTGTTGGGCTACAATCAGTATCTGTAAAGGTTACAGTTACGGTCTTTGACTTTCCTGGATCTATAGTTATATCTGTATCTGGTGTTTCAATAGCGACACAGCCAGGTCCATTTATTGATACATTAGTTATTTTTGCTGTTACTCCACCGCTGTTAGTTACTATTAACGTTAAATTTCTTTTTGCTACGTCGAGGCTTACTCCTGTTACTGATAGTTGTTCTCTCGGCGTTGTTACTGCTCCCCAGAGGCCCATGATCCATCCAATTACTGCTATAGCTACTACTACTGCTATAGCAATCAGTATTACTGCAGCTATAACTGGCTCTATTCCTCTAGCCAATTTATTCACTCCTCCACTTTATGAATATTCGATGAGTAGAGTATTTAAATCCTAGCCCAGTGGCTAGCGCTCCATGCTTAAGGCCCATTCATTGAATACCCATGTATTTCTAATTAATTGTTTAAGCAAGTATTTATGGATGTTGATTGCTGAAGATACTTGCCCCCCTAACCTGGCTTAGGCTCCCATTTTAGTGAAGCTCCATTTACAGCTAAGTACTCCAGCCTTATTTCACTTATATCAACATTACCTGGTTGCATATCTATGTCTAAGTATATGCTGAGAGAGTAGTCTCCCCCATTAATTATGCTGCTGAAGGCTTCAAAAGCAGCAGCTGGAAATGCAGCCCACCCAACTATGATGAGCGTGTCAGCATTGCCTCCTCTAGCAGATGAAGCAGTCGTCACTACTTGCTCTCCCCCACTTACAGGCGTAAGTACTACCTTTGGGTTTACCAAAATGTTGTGCGGATTTCCTTGCCCACTTACACTTACCTTTAACACTAGCTTAAAGTATACGTTTACTACATCAGTTTTTGGAGGTATGTAAACTAAGTTGAGGAAGGTTATATTCACACTACCATCATTTTTCAGTCCAACAGCCTTTCCACTTTTAGAATCATACACTATGAGTTCGTTCACTCCATTCCCATCAGCATCTGGGCTTAGTGAAGCCTGTGTTAATATAGGCTGCGGACAGCTTTGAATAGCTGAAGGCCAGTACCTCCACCCTTCACCACCATTGTAGAGTATTGAGTATGTAGTCTCCTTATTACTTACCGTAACTGTAACTATGTAACACGCATCTTCACTCTCAACTCTCGCTGGATTAAGCACATTTTCACTTACAAATGGTGAGCCTGATTGAGGAACTTCATACTGTCTCTTAATTCTCTCACACTCCTCTCTTAGAGGAATAACGTTACCTCTAGAAGTAACTACGTATTCTGGAGCATTGCTTATACTTCCTGCGCTATAATCTACTCCCGGGCTTAAATCAATGGCTTCTGAGTAATAGCTACCCCCACTCCAGATCCTAACTATAGTTACATTTAATGGACCCCTATTCCTTAAGTAGCAAACTCCGCCCTTATAGAGTACTTCAAGAGACCTTAATTCAAGTATTTTCTCAGATTCAAACTTAGATCTAGTTGTTAAAGCATTGTTAGTCGACGTAGTTGTATTAAAGACGCTTCCCAAGAGCATCATGAATGTGAGGAAGATTATTGATATAGCTATTGCACCACCTATTACTTCAGATTGAGCTCTCTTAACTTGCATAAACATACCACCTCCCAACTTCATAGTAGTTCTGGCCAGCTCTCACTAGTAATACAACTACTTCACAAGAACTCTTACTTACGTGCAGTAATTGAGGTGCACTTGAGCTAACATCTATGAATCCTAAGTAAATAGTCCTTGAGTTAAATACTGATAGGGGTACATAGCTTCCCTCAGAGACAATAATGTAGATTGATGAAGGATCTGCAGCTATGCCTCCTGAAGAAGAGGCTTCCCTGAAGTCTCTTGATGAAGTGAAGTAGTAGTATCTGCCGAAAGTGCCGTCAACTCTAAGCACTCCTATATATAGATCATCTTCATCCTCATACTCATAGTATAGAACAGTCTTAATGGCCTCACTTTGAATGAAGTTCCTTAACTCACTGTCAGCTCTAATCATTGATGAATAGCTTGCAGCATAACCCATTAATCCAGCTCCTAAAGCTATTACTGCCGCCATCAATATGACTAACACTATTGGAGCTGATTGACCGCGCATATACACACCTAGCAACTAAGTATGTTACTTACATACTCTTTCTTATATTTATAGATAATTGCTAAAGAACTTTCATAAAGTAAGCAGTGCTCTACAAGTAATAGTTTGCTTTAAACCCTAACTATTTAATACTTTGTGAATTATACAGTATGTATGGCAGTACTTGGTGAAAATTGCTTGAATAAGTATAACTTAGTTCCTCTAGCCTTAGCATTGATCATCATTGCTTCAGCGCAACCATTAATTAATGGCTCTACAGATAGTTTAAGCAGTAGCAGTATAGCCATATACCATCTACCTGAATTAATTGATTCAAGTCAATTAGTTTTAATTAATTCTTCAATGGCTTTAATTGCTTCCAGCAATGGGGGGAGCTACATACATAAAGTATTCATTCCATTAGAGCCTGCTAGAAGCATGCTTGAGCAAGTAGTTCTTGAAAGCTATGTATTGACAGGTAGAATTAAGTACATTGCTAAGAGTTCTTCGCTAAATCCATCGTTTGCAGTTCTTGCAACAGATCAAGGGGAAGTACTATTAATGAATATCTCTAAGGGAGAACTGAAGCCGGAATTAATGAGGTTTCACGCATCTCCAGTAATTGACGATATAGCAGTATCGAGTAGTGGAGTAGCAGTAGTGCAATCAAGTAATTCAATTAAAGCACTTAGATACGGTGGTGAAGGGTGGTGTGAGATATCTCCAGCAATAGATTTAGGTAATGCTACAACAGGCTTAAGTGGAGTTAAAGTAGTAAGTTACTCAATGGCTTTTAATAGCACTCCAACAGGCTATGAATATACTCCAACAATAGCAATAGCATTTGTAGAAGAGCCGCTACCTACACTTGACTCAGTAGTATTAAACGTCACTACAGCTATATACAACTCTACAACTGGAAACATAACTATTCAACCAAGATCAGTTGTAAGAGTTAGGTTTGACAATGTAAGTAGAGTAGTTGCAACAGATGGCGGGAGAGCTTCAATTAAAGTCCCTGCATCAGTAAGCGTACTAATCGAGGCATTCTACCAGGATCCAGTTAGCTTAATGACTTACTACGGCAATACAAGCATTAGTGCATCAATACTACAACAGTACTCAGGCAGATATCTCCCAATTACAGTAATTATGTTTGAATCAATACTAACTGAACCCATTCCTCAGCCCGTGACTCCAGTATACATTAGAGTAATCAACTTATCAAATCCACTGAACTGCAACCACTCATTCAGTAATCCAGTGCTTGAATTAATCATCAATACAACTAACCCATTGTTAACTCAAGTACACTCACTTTACTTAAGTGGTAGTGAAGCAACTATAGTCGTTAGTTACATTGATCAGTTTGGGCAAAGCATTATTGAAGTTAGGACAGTGGACGTTGTATCTAAGGCTTTAAAGCAGAGGAGCTATAGAGTTATTGAAGCAAGAGTAGCTAAGTCATCTATGAGTAGTGATGGAAGAGTTCTAGCAGTAGCCTTAGAGAACAACATTCTATACCTATATGCAAGACAGGCAACAGGCTACTATACTATCGTTGATTCATACAAGCTCCCAGGATCTCCTACATCTATTTCAATAGTCTCTACGAGAGCAGTCAATGGATACTCAGTATTGATCGGTGATTACTCTGGAAACACAGTAATATTAGTCTATGGGCCTGGAAGCGGAGTAAAGCCTTTGAATAGACTTAATGAACTTGCTTTAAACATAGGTTCTACTCCAAGTTACGTAGACTCTCTCGAGGACTTGAGCCTAGTCGCTATATCAACTCCTCTAACAGTCCTATATACAAGGGATTTGAGTTTAATAGCTTCTAGAGTTGGAGTAGACTTAAGTAACTACATTGCTAGACAGCTATTCATTAAGGCAGGCATTAGAGGAGTTGCTTCAGAGTCAATAGTCACTATTGGAGGAAGCGGGAGCAGTAGCTATAGAACTAGAAGGGGTAATTTAACTCTAATAAACTTGGGGTTGGGGAACTATTCTATATTAATTGAGCCAGACGATCGATATGCTCCAAGAACATTAATGAATATAGAAGTAGGAGTCAGTGGAGTTAGCTTAGAGCTATCACTAATAGACTTCTTCACTAATAACTCGATTCCACTGGATGCAGCTGTATATGTAGGAGAAGAACTTTATGATTCAATAACTAACGTTCTTAGCCCAAGAACCTACTTGCCTTATGGAGCTAAGTACAACATAACTATGGATGCTAGAGCTATAAGCATAAGTGAACACCTCCTTAAAGCCTATGGTGGTGCAAGCTTAGTTGTAGACTTAACTAACAAGTTCTCAATATACATTGAATACAGCATTGATAGGAGAATTCATGCTGATAGAGCATCAATATGCATCTACACTGAGGACAGTGAAGTAGTTAAAGGAGTGCAGTTAAGCATGACTGGGTATTCAACGAACTACACTGTTTCACCAGTAGTAGAGCCAACAGGTTGCTTAATTGCTTCAAAAATACCGCTAGATCTATACTTAGTTAGAGTAGTAAGTGCTCCAGAAGTAGTTGATTTACCTAAGGAATTCACAGTTCTCGTTGACTCAAGGAATTATACATATGTTGGAAAGTATTCATATAGACCCGTTAATTTAACAATAGACTTTACTGAGCCTATTCTAACAGATGTAGAAGTCTATGTAAATGGATCGCTATACATAGCTAGAGCTGGCTCAAGAACTATAAGCATAGCTGGGTTAAAGCCGGGGCTCTATAGCTTATTCATAAATTCAACTCCTGTAAGCATTGAGGGTGTAAAAGCATTAATATACCTCCCTAAGGCATTCACTGTAAATGCAGTGAACTTAACTAATTACGCATCGTTAAGGCTTGATAGAGGAGTATCAAAGACTCTAACTATATGCTTACTATCTGAGGAAGGCTATAGAATAACTGATACAAATGTCTCAATAATAGGGCTTACGTCGGGAGAGGAATTTCAATTAGCTATAGATCCTGAATCTAAGTGTTTTTACATGCGTGGAGTTCCATACGACGTCTATAGAGTGTTGTTCACTAAGGAATCAGCCTACGTTAATTTAACTGAGAAAATACTGGTTGTTGATAGAGATGAAGTTGCAGTAGACTTCTACTTCCCATACTGGCCTGTAAGCGTGTTAGTAGAATTTCCTGAACCACTAGTAGTTGATGCATATGTAGAGCTAGGTGAATTAAGGCTTTATGCTCCAGCTGGATCCAGTGAAGTACTGTTTAAAGAAGTTAAGCCGGGGACTTATGTGCTTAGAGTAATGCCTCAGCCTACTCTACCATCATTCAATACAACTATTAATTACTACAGGGATTACTCAACTACAGTATTTGTAAGTGGTTTAGTAAACATTACTGTAGTGAGTGTGCCTTTAGAGCCTCTGTATAGAGAGATCACTATATTGTTTGAGGATGCAACTATTGGAGGACTCGCTATAGATGACTTAGTCTTATTAATTAACGATATCCCGGTTGGAACAGTTAAAGCAGGGACTATTAATGTAACTGGCTACATCCCACTAGGCAAGTTCAAGCTATCCATTAGATCTGCTAGAGGAATATACTTAAACTACACTAAGGAGTTTGAGGGAGCTTCATTAGGCAATATGATTAGAGTAGCTTTAGCTAGAGCCTCTGCACCCATAACTGTATTGACTTACAGCAACTTAGGTGATGCCCTTAGTTCAGTGACTATCACTGCTTTATGTGGTCCATACAGTGTTGGAGCATTAAGCATTGATGGAAGGGCTGAACTAATGCTTCCCATAGAGTCTGCATGCTATGTAGAAGCATCTTTGCCTGGCTACAGCACTGTAGGGCAGAGTATTTACGTATCCAAGCCTGCTTCAATAACTTTAGTCTTATCTGCAAGTCCTGTAATAGTTCTACAGAGGTTTCTGCCAATAATAATTGCTATAATCATAGTGGCATCTGTTGGAGCAATAGTAGTGTACATGAGGAGGAAGCTTATTGAAAGAATGAGGGAGGCTGCTGCTGAAGTACCTATTTAATGAGAGGCGTTAAAACAAGTTGTTTTTAAACTAAAGGTTTTAGAGTTTTAGAAATATGTACTTAGGCAAGTCATCTATTACTATGACGCTAAGCTTTGCTGAAATATCTGCTGAAGCAACTGATTCAAGGCTCTTCTTAAGTGATTGAAGTAAAGTAATTTTATTATTAATTGATTCAGCAAGCTGCTCTAGTGCTGGAACTTCTACCTTTGGGGATGGGCTTAATGCAATTTTAACTATCTTTAAATCAATTAAACCACTCACTCCCTCAACTTTACTCCCAGTGAGTTTAGCTAAGTACTCTGAGAGCTTTGACTCCAGTCCAGCTCTAACTCTAGCGTCTTCTATTAATCTAAGGAGCTCAGCGAGCTTCCTCCTGTAATTGTCTAGAGCTGAATCAATGTACTTAATGAATTCCTCAATTGAATTAAACTCCCTTAATTCACTAGTCATAGAGGCCGCCTACTCTAACTAATTGAGCCAACCCATTTATAAACCTTTAAAAGTCCTTAGGAGCTCAATTACCTAGATATGTTTTTATTCCTGAGGTTAGTTCATTAAAGCGTGGAGGTGTAATTAGGCTTGGCTAAAGTGAGAAAGCTTATTCTCGTTACTGCAGTACATCACCCATACCACAGCCTGTGGGTGAAGCTCACTGAAGATCTATCGTCAGAGCTAAGTGTTGAGAAAGAAGTTAGAGAAGAAGACTACGTGTTCTTAATTGAGCACGGTGAAACAGATGAATTCGGAATGGCTTGGGCTCCACAGCTAATTGCAGAGCTAGATGATGGAGGCTATATACTGCTTCTCTCAAAAATGCCCCTCAATGAACTCCTTCAGCCAGACTTAAGTAAGGCTAGAGAAGAAGCTTTAAGTAAGCTGAGAATACTTAGTAGTGAGTGACCTAAGATGGCTCTTATTGGAAGAATACTCGTACCATACGTTCCAACACCAATTAGTGTTGTAAGAGAAATGCTTAAGCTAGCTAGAGCAGGGCCCAGCGATGTAGTGTATGATTTAGGCTGCGGCGATGGAAGAATACTTATAACAGCTGTAAGAGAGTTTAACGTTAGGAAAGCTGTTGGAGTAGAGATCAGGGAGGATAAAGTTAGGGAATCCATTGAAAACGCTAAGGCAGCGGGGCTCTACGATAAAATAAGGATTATTCACGGAGACATGTTTGAAGCAGACATTAGTGAAGCAACTATTGTAACAATGTTCTTGCTTACAAGTGTAAACGAAAAGCTTAGGCCTAAGCTTGAGAGAGAGCTGAGAGCTGGTGCAAGAGTTGTGTCACATGAATTCAGAATCCCCGGCTGGAGTCCAAAGGCTATAGTTGATGTAAGGGATGAAAACAACTTAACTCACACAATATACTTATATGTAATTGGTGAGACTTAGCTTTTAATTACTTAAAAGCCTTGTTAAGGAGCTTTTAGCAATTTAAACTATTCTTAAGTATTTTTAAGTATTTTTCTAGCATAAACTATGTAGCCTGTGTGCGTTATTGATATTTGTGCAGGCCTTGTTGCCCCCTCTTCAACACTTATTTCTCTAAGCATTACTTCTACTGCTCTTACATCACAGTAGCCTCCATGTCTTCTAAGTGCTAGGACTGTTTTCTCAACTTGGTTTATCGTTGGAATGTAGATTAGCAGTGGGTGCGATGGCTTTAATGCCTTATACGAGCTTTCAATAGCGTTCCAGGGGTCTGGTATGTCTAGAAATACAGCGTCTACTCCTTCTTCATCTACGCCCTCTCTAATGTCCTTGAGCTTTAGCTTAACTCTATTGAGTAATCCAGCTAGAGCTAAGTTCTCCATGGCTGCATTCAAGAATTCTTCTCTTACTTCATATCCATAGACAGCCCCGTTTTCCCCTACTGCTCTAGCTAAGCATGTAGTTAAGTAACCTGTTCCAACTCCTCCCTCTACTACTATTGATCCAGGCCCTATGCCAGACATATAGATCATGTAGCTAGCGTCCTTTGGATATACTACTTGTGTAACTCTCCTATACCCATGGATGTAGTCGTAGTGCATTGGCTTAAGAACTATGGCTCTATGCCCCTGGCTAGTTTTAATTATTGAGCCGTATTCTAAGCCTATTAATTCTTCGTGATTTATGTAGCCTTTATCAGTTCCAAGAATTCTCCCCCTCTCAACTCTAATTAAAAACCTCCTCTTTCTATCAATAACTAGTAGCACTATGGATCCTTCACTTACTACTTCACTCAACTCTACTGCACCTTGAGTTAGTCAGCCCTGGTATCACTCATCACTCTTCAGTAATACCAACCTTCTCCATCTAACTCACTTATTTACCAAGTACTGTAATAAACTTAGCGAGCTTGGTGAATGACTTGAATGCATATTTAATGAGCATTAAGCCTAAGTATGCTTACAAAATACTAGCTGGAGAAAAGAAG
The DNA here is from genome assembly GCA_038879595.1 of Desulfurococcaceae archaeon. Taxonomy (GTDB): domain Archaea; phylum Thermoproteota; class Thermoprotei_A; order Sulfolobales; family Desulfurococcaceae; genus JANXDZ01. The sequence goes on from JAVZTI010000007.1 coordinate 70,694, forward strand.
TATGAGTTGAGGAGAGTTGTTAGCGGCAGGATTAACGAAGGATCATTAGTAGTCCTATACGTCTCAGGTAGAGTGAAGGCAATTGTAGGTGAATTTACGGCTGGCAAAGTATTTTATGGAAGTCCTAAATACGTTTGGAGCATTGCTTATAGAGAGGGGAGCGGAATTAATAGAGAGGATTGGAGCTATATAGCTGGATCTAGGGAGGCAATGGCTATTGAAGTAGTTAACCCAAGAATGTACAAGCATTCAGTAAAGCTTGAGGATCTAAGAACTGTTATGCCTTGGTTTAACCCCCCTCTAAGCTATAGAAGGCTCTCAACTAGTGAGCCATTGTATAAATTAATAATTGGTTTACTTAGGAGTGCTTAAGAAACTACTCTCCTTCAATCATCCAAAGCTCCTTCTTCAATAAATCCCTTATAGCAACTCTTATTATCTCACTTCTACTACTATACCTACCTGTTTTAACTAATTCATCAAGTCCTTCAACGTATATTTCAGGCATTTTAACAGTAATCAATTTCATTCTAGATGGAAGTCCTGGCATATGTTTCACCAAAACATACCTATTTTCATAAAAACTTATAAAGCAGAGACCTTTTCCCTATACCTCTATAAAGCCCTGGCTTACTTCCAGCTCCTTCAGAGCTATTCATTAGTTTGCGGCTTGCTGTCTTTACTTCCATCGCTTCATAGCTAATGGGTCTCTAGAATTACTTACTCCACTTGTTTAAGGTAAAGATTTTTTATTTTTATATTTCAGAATTACGCTGGGTGTCTGCCTAGTGGCTACTTTAAGGGATGCAAGGCTTTACGGAGGAATAGGTTCAATTCTAATGCTGTTATTTATTGCACCATACGGCTATATAATAGCCTTAATTGGATTAGCCTTAGTCACAATAGCTGTATATACTTTATCCAAAGTCACTGCAACTCCATCAATATTCAGGAACTATTTAATATTCCTACTGCTATCCATGGCTGGAGTTGCAGCATTTCTAGTTGCTGGAGCTACAGCTATTTTAGAAGTTATTAGAATAGTTATGGAGGGAGGAGATCCTGCTGCCTTAATTGAGGCATTCATAGGGAGAATAATTATATCATGGCTGATCCTTGTTGCACTAGCTATTATAGCAGCTGTATTTCTGAGGAAGAGCTATAGATCTATTTCCAATGCTTTAAACGTAGGAATGTTCTCTACAGTAGGCTTACTCTACCTAATAGGTGCTGCTGCTCTAATAGTATTTGTTGGAGTATTCATATTGATCATAGCGTTAATACTGCAAATAATAGCGTTCTTCTCAATACCTGAAGAACTCCCTAAGCCAGTAACTGGAATTCCACCTCCACCAATACCTCTATAGACGACTCCCATGATCTGCGAGAAATCAACTCTAAAAGTAACCCTAAATGAATCGTAGCTCCATAGACTCCAGCTATAGCAATAAGAGAATGCTGAAGTTCAAGCTCTTTAAATTAGCAATATGTAGAGAATATATGGCTAGGGTATCCATATATTGAGTAAAGCTTTTATAGTGAAATACATAGTATACATATCGAAATATATATAATGGGTGGTAAATTCATGTCTGTTAGTGAAGCATTTATAAACTCCATTCTTGAACTTGATGAAAGGAGAGCTATTGAATTAGCTAGAGTTAGGATTAGTGAAGGAGAAGACCCATTAAAGATACTTGATGAATTAAAAATAGCTGCTGAAAAAATAGGTGAAAAGTATGAGAGAGGAGAGTTCTTTATAGCAGATTTAGTAATGGCTGGAGAAATAATGAAGGAGATCTCGGAGCTCGTTAGACCAAAGCTTAGAGAGCTTGGGAAAACTAGAGAAGTCTTAGGTAGGCTCGTCATAGGAACTGTTGAAGGAGATATTCACGATATTGGCAAGAACATTGTTGTAACTATGGCTGAAGCAGCTGGATTTGAAGTAATAGACCTTGGAGTAGATGTATCTCCACAAAAGTTCGTGGAAGCAATAAAGCAGTACAAACCAGACATAGTTGGAATGTCATGTCTAATAACGATTGGAATAGAGTCTATGAAGAGAACTGTTGATGCAATAAAGGAAGCAGGCCTTAGAGATAAAGTAAAGATAATCATTGGTGGAGGAAGAGTAGATGAGTACGCTAAGGAGTATAGTGGGGCAGATGCATGGACAAATGATGCAGCAACAGGAGTAAAGAAAATGATGGAGTGGATAAGAGAGAAGAGGTAGAGGAATTGAAGGAGCTAGTAGATGAAGTTAGAGAGAGACAATTGAAGGAACCCGAGGTTGTCGCTAAGGAAAGACTTAAGAGATTTGAGGAAGCAGTTGAACTAAAGGAACCCGATAGAGTCCCATTAATGTTTTTCACATGCGGCCACTTACTTGGAAAATACTATAAGTTAAGTGAAATATACTTCAATTACGATGTTACAAAAAAGGCTGTTTCAAGAGCATTCCAAGACTTCCCCTCAGACATATTTATTGCAGTGCCAGCAGCTGAAGGATTCATTCTTTCACTAGCATTCTCAAACCACCCTGACTTAGCTCCATTCGTCCGATTCCTATCTGGACCTATGCACGACGTTCTTGGAGACAAGTATACTAAGTGGCCTGGGAGAGAGTTAAGTGAAGATAAGCCATTTCAATTCATAGGCGGGGAATTCATGAGTCCAGAGGAGTACGGCAAATTTACTGAGGATCCAGTGGGCTTTGTAAATGAAGTGCTTCTACCAAGAGTCTGCGTAAACTTGAGTAAGCCCGGCGTCACAAGATATGCTGCTTTAGCTAAGCTAGGTATGGCTGCTAAAGACTACTTCAATGCATTGATAGGCATGGGTGTTGAGCTAGCTAGAGTAGGAGCTCCATCGCTTTCAGTAACGTTTGCATACGCTCCACTAGACATTATAGGGGATTTCCTAAGGCATCCTACTCACGTAATGATTGATCTACGTAGGTATCCAGATAGAGTTAAGCAAGCAACTGAAGTACTTGTTGAACCAATAATTAAAGTGGCACTAGCTTTAAAGCCTGTTGGAGCAAAGTACGCCTTCATACCGCTCCACCTCAATGAAATGCTCTCTCCAAAGCTCTTCAATGAGTTCTACTGGCCGTATTTAAAGAAAGTGATCGTGGAGTTGTACAATAATGGGATAAAGTCCTTTGTGTTATTTGAAGGAGATCATACGCCTCACTTAGAGACAGTCCTTGAGCTACCTAAGGGGTGGGGGATTGGAGTATTTGAAAGAGCCGACATTAGGAGGGTTAGAAAAGTCTTAAAAGGACATACATGCATTGCTGGAGGAATACCTGTACCACTGCTACAACAAGCTACTCCTGAGAAAATAGATAGCTATGTAAGAGAACTCATTATGGATGTGGCTCCTGAAGGAGGATTTGTAGTAAGTCCTAGCGTCGCTGAAATACCTGCTGAAGTACCTGACGCTAACTTAAGGGCTTTAATAAATGCAGTGTTGAAGTACGGTGAATATAGGAAGTAGTATTCATTAAACACATAGTTTTTCTTCTTTCAACTAAATCCATAGAGTTGCGGAAAATGATTGAAGGGAGGAAGTCCCCTGAAGAACTCCTCAATGAGAGGAGGGATAGGTTTGAGAAAGCTTTAAGGGGCTTAAGGCCTGATAGAGTGCCATTCCTACCATTATTTCACTACTTTCCAGCTAGATACGTTGGCTTAAGCTACGCTGAATATTCATTAGATTATCAGAAGTTTAGTGAAGCAGTGTTAAGAGTTTACCAAGACTTCGACTTCGATGCTGTTGGCTTAGCACTGCCTGGAGCAGGCATGACGCTTCCATTAAACATTATTTTCACTAAAATATACCCCGATTTAGCTGTAAATGTATTCACTATAGCGAGGGCTTTCCACGACATATTGATGGATAAGTATACTAAGTGGCCTGGGAAAGAGCTTCCACCCAGTGCTCCAGCTCAATTCCTCGGCGGAAAATTCATGGAGGTTGATGAGTATGATGAACTTGCAACAGATCCTGTAAGCTTCCTTGCAAGGAAGCTTATTCCACGAGCCTATGGAGCTCTTAAGGAGCCTGCTTCACCTGAAGCATATGGAGCATTAATTAAGTTTGGAAGTGAGTCAAGTAAGTTCGCCTCAGTCTTCATGAGCTTGCTTATTAACTTAAGGAAGCTTGGATATCCTTTGTACCCCATTGGACTCAGTTATGCACCACTCGACTTCATAGCTGATTACTTAAGGCATGTAACGCACGCTCTCACAGATCTCTATAGGTATCCAAGTAGAGTTAAGGCTGCTTTAAACTCTCTTACTTCACTGATATCTGAGTGGAGTAAAATTAGTATTTCTTTACCGCCTGAAGCCCTAGCGTTATTTGACATAAAGACGCCGCTGGTATTCATACCACTGCACTTGAATGAAATGATTCCTCCAAAGCTCTTCAAAGAATTCTACTGGGAGCCATTGAAGAAAGTAGTTGTAGACCTCATAAATTCTAGGGCTATCCCATGGATCTTCTTTGAAGGCGACTACACGCCGTTCCTAGAGACACTTCTTGAACTACCTAGGGGTAGTGTAGTAGCTTACTTTGAGAGAGCCGATCTTAGGAGAGTTAGAAAAGTCTTAGGAAACCACGTCATAGTCATGGGAGGCCTCCCGCCATCACTGTACATACTTGGAACACCGGAGAAAGTATATGAAGAAACGTGTAAGCTCTTAAATGAAGTTAAGGAACCCGGGGGCTTCATATTTAGTGGAAGCGGTGTTTCAGGAGTACCTGATGAAACAAAGCCGGAGAACTTAAGGGCTGCTATAGATGCTTTAAAGAAGTGCGGTACATACTAGTAATTTTTTGACAACAAGCTTAGGCTGCCAATGGCTTAACGTAAGTATTTTTTAAATAGCTTAATTTACCTAAACACGTTATTGATGTGCGTGGACTTTAGGTGTAGTTAGCGTGGTATTGGTAACTATAGAGCCTTATGGCAATAGAGTTGAAGTCAGTGAAGGTTCAACTCTACTTCATGCAATTAGATTAGCTGGATTAAGCATAGCTTCACTGTGCGGCGGATTTGGCTCATGTGGAAAATGTAAAGTAGTTGTAGTTAGTGGATACAGTAAGTTAAGCGAGCTGTCTCAATCAGAAGTAAGGCATTTAAAGGATAGTGAAGTTAAAGCTGGCTACAGGCTCTCATGTCAAGCAAGAGCCTTCAGTGATGTAACCATATACATTCCTGTTGAGAGTAGAGTTAGAACTGGTGAAAGAAAGGCTGTAACAAAGGGGTTCATGAGGGAAGTTGAGCTAAAGCCATTAGTTAAGAAGATTAAAGTACGGCTTCACCCTCCTACGTTACACGATCAAAGGCCTGACTTAGATAGACTCGTAGACTCATTGAAGGCTGTGGCTAATGTAGATGAAGTTGAAGTAGACTATGAAGTTTTAAAGAGCTTACCTACTGTGCTTAGGGAAAGCAACTGGGATATAGCTAGTGTGCTATGGGATGGGGAGATAATATCTGTTGAGCCAGGCAATACACTTAGTGAATCCTATGGAGCAACAGTAGACGTAGGTACTTCTAAAATAGTTGTACACTTAGTTGACTTAACTACTGGTGAAGTAAGAGCCGTAGGACTTTCTGAAAACCCTCAGTTAGCGTATGGCGAAGACATTATATCTAGAATGACTTTTGCAAACACTAGTGAGGATAGTTTAAGGACTCTGCAATCCCTATTAATTAACTCAATCAATGAACTAATAGAGAGCGTCTGTAAGCAAGCTGGAGTAAACATCAATAGAGTATATGAAATAATTATTGTAGGAAATACTGCTATGCACCACTTCCTCCTAGGACTAAAGACAAAGCACTTAAGTGCATCACCATTCACGCCCGTAATTGGAAAGCCCATTAGCATTAAAGCAAGAGATCTTGGGATAAAGGGTAGTGCTGGAGCTGTAG
>JAVZTI010000008.1:0-8314 GCA_038879595.1 Desulfurococcaceae archaeon
GTTGACTCCAATTAAGCCGCAGGCTCCACCCCTTGTGGTGCTCCCCCGCCAATTCCTTTAAGTTTCAGCCTTGCGGCCGTACTCCCCAGGCGGCGGGCTTAATGGCTTCCCTGCGGCACTGGAGGGGCTCTAAGCCCCTCCAACACCTAGCCCGCATCGTTTACAGCCGGGACTCTCCGGGATGCCGCGGCACTACACCGCCTACATCTACCCGGGTATCTACTCCGGTTCGCTCCCCCGGCTTTCGCCCCTCACCGTCGGGCGCGTTCCAGCCGAGCGCCTTCGCCACTCACCTAGTGAAGCAATGGAATTATTACCATTGCTTCACTATCTGGTGGTCCTCCCGGGATTATAGGATTTCGCCCCTACCCCGGGAGTACCCTCGGCCTCTCCCGCCCCCTAGCCTAGCAGTATCCCCTCCACCCCCCCGGTTGAGCCGGGGTCTTTAGGAGAGGACTTGCTAGGCCGGCTACGGGCGCTTTAGGCCCAATAACCGTCCCGACCAATCGCGCCGAGCTCCGGCTCGGTCTCGCGGGGCTGGTATTACCGCGGCGGCTGACACCAGACTTGCCCCCCGCTTATTCCCCCGCCTTTTTAGAGCGGGGAAAAGCCTCCAAACGGAGGCACTCGGGGTGACCCCGTCACGGTTTCCCGCACTCCGCCGAGAGCTAGCTTTATAGATAGTCTCTCGTTTGCGGAGGTTTCGCGCCTGGTGCGCCCCGTAGGGCCTGGGCCCTTGTCTCAGTGCCCATCTGGGGGCTCCCGCTCTCACGGCCCCTACCCGTTATAGGCTTGGCGGGCCGTTACCCCGCCAACTACCTGATGGGCCGCAGCCCCATCCTCAGGCGGTGTAGAAGCGATAACCCCTTCTACACCCTTTCGGTGGAGGACCCTTCCAGGCGCCTCCACCTATTGGGGATTAGCTTCAGTTTCCCGAAGTTATCCCCATCCTGAGGGTAGGTTAGCCACGTGTTACTCAGCCGTCTGCCACGCCCCTCAGCGGAGGGGCGTACGACTCCCATGGCTTAGCCTCACCCCGATAGCAGTCGGGTCCGGCAGGATCAACCGGAGTTCGGCCGCAAGGGTGAGCAGCCCTAGGATCTATTGCATAGAGCATGTATATACGCTGCCCAACCCACGTTAGACCTAAGATTCCCAGGGATAGGGATCCCTAGGGTTCTTAGGTCCCCACGTCATTATTATTTTAGTGTGCAATATTAGTATTCTCTCGGAGGGTTTATATATGTTATCCCCGCGGCTGGAGGTGAGCTGTTCATTCATCCGGGCTAAGCCCGGCGTCTAAGCCACGCCGCCGCCGGGTAGCCGCGGGGCCACTAAAAATAATAAACAAAAGAAAGTAATAAAACAATATGACTGCTTTCTAGCAGTCAGCTTCAGGAGTTGCAGAAATCCTCGCCAAAGACTCAAAACTGGCTTGTTATAAAAAATAGTAATTGGACTCTATGCTGTAGTGCACTGGCATTAATTAAATAAAGCCTAGTTCCTTCAAAGCAGGTATGAGTTTCTCCTCTAATTCCTTCTTACTCACCAAGTTCTTTAATAAAAGAATTTTAGCCTTAGTGCCAGCAACTCCTGACACAAAAACCTCTTGCGTAATAATAACGTCACACACCTGCCCCTTAGCTGTCAATGGATCAGCTGTAATTATCATGCAATCACCGCCATTGCACTTTACCCCATATTTACTCATCACGTCAATTATGTTAGCCCTAAGCATTACACTTGATCCAACGCCTGCACCACATACAGTCATTATCTTTAAGGGCTTCTTCTTCAACGGCACTTCTTCTCCACTCCTAAACAATATAAGCTATTTTACAGTTAATAACTGCAAATAAAGTTAATAATAGAACAGGTTAGATAGCATTCTTAAAATCACTCTTACATTACTTAAGTAAAGGTGAAAATAGTGATTGAAGAGATCGTGTCATTTATTGCTACACAAATTTTCGGTAATCCAGGGATATTTTACACTATTGTAGGCATAATAGGGCTATTGCTGCTGCGAGCTCCGGGGGAAAGAATTATTTCATCAGCTATGAAAATATACATAGGGTTCTTCATTCTAGTTGCTGGAGCAAACCTCTTAATGAATGTAATAACGCCAATACGTGAATGGAGCATTTCAATGCTTGGAGTTGAAGGAGTAATTCCTCAAAACTGGATCATATTTTCAAAAGCAATGACAGACTATGGAACTCTCGTAGGCATTGTAGGCATCATAGGATTTGTAATAAACCTCATACTCGCTAAAGTCACTCCTCTTAAAGGAATATACCTTACAGCTCACATTAATTTAATTTGGGCTTCATACTTCGTTGGTGTAGCAGCATACTATAAGTTTAATCCATTTGAAGTAATATTGTTAGCTTCCATAGCGCACGGCCTATATCTTTGGCTCCACTCCTCTTTAACACTAAAGCTAGTTTCATTAAAGCCTGAGTGCAGTGAGAGAGTGACAAACGAATGGACTTCAGGAACAGGCGAGGCCTTCGGCATTATAACAACTGCATTCCTATCTAAACGCCTTGGAAGGAAAGAGCCCTCTACTGAAAGCATAAAGTTCCCAGAGAAGCTGGCGTGGCTTAGAGATCCCATGTTAGCTACAGCTTTATTTGCTACATTCATATTCCTTATAATTGGGTTCTTAGCGGGACCTGATGCAGTATCGAAATTCAGTGGAGGCACTAACTGGGTGATATACTTATTACTCTGCGGCCTACAGTTCGGAGGATCTTTAGCCGTACTGCTATACGGTGTTAGAATGTTAGTTGCAGAACTAGTGCCAGCCTTTAGGGGGATTGCTGAAAAACTCATTCCAGGAGCTTATGCAGGACTTGATTATCCCACGTTCTTCACGTTCGCTCCTACAGCAGTATTCATAGGCTTCATATCGAATCTAATAGGGGGAGTCATTGCAACTCTAGTTATGGCAGCACTAAGACTGCCTTACGTAATCCTACCCGCCATTTGGATGAACTTCTGGACTGGAGCTCTACTAGCAGTATTTGCAAACGCCTTCGGAGGGCTGCGAGGAACGATCATTACTTGCTTCCTATGGGGCTTCATAGCTCCATGGGGATGGTATTTAGCATATCCTCTCTCAGGAGTCTTCCAAACCATTGGTGCAACTCAGGATTACACAGACTACGTATTAATAGGCCCACTGTATGGTGGATTCATTAAATTACTGGCTGAGGCTTTGGGAAGAACGTAATCTTTAATATTACAATTTTTTTAAAAGGAGCTTATTAAGTAATCCAAGTAGAGGTTTTAAAGTATTGATGAAGTGGAAATTGTTAATTATTTAAAGCCTTAATTGCTTCATAAAAGGAGTTCTATTTAAGAATTAAATATGGAAAACTAAATAGAACCGAGCATGGGACATTTCAAGGTGAAATGCAATGTATGAAGGAGTCATAGTCCCAGTAATTACTCCAACTAAAAATGGGCTACTATATGAAGAAGGGTTAAGGAATGTTGTCAACTTTTTAATAGAAAGAGGTATTCATGGATTCTTTATTGCAGGGACTTATGGACTAGGTCCCGCGATGAGTGTAAGTGAAAGAAAGAGAGTAGCCGAGATAGTTGTAGATGAAGTGCGAGGAAGTAACACTACTATAGTAATGGTTGGTTCATCCAGCTTAGATGACTCCATTGAATTAGCTAAGCACGCTCAAGACATTGGCGCTGACGCTATTAGCAGCGTTCCCCCATTCTACTACGCTTATGACGAGAAATCCATCTTATCCTTCTTTAAAGCCCTACTTAATAGCGTCAGTATTCCAGTTTTTGCATACAATAACCCAGCTCGTACAGGCAATCCATTATCCGCTAAGCTACTCAATAAGTTAGCCAGCGAAGGCGTAATAGGGTTAAAGGACTCTAGTTTCGATATAATTAAGTTCTATGAATTTATAACTACTGTAGAAAGAAAGGACTTTATATTCATAATTGGAACTGAGGCATTAATGTTCCCCGCTATCCTTGCTGGAGCACGAGGCTGCATATCAGGACTTGCAAATGCATTTCCAGAAATAGTGTTAGAGGAGTATGAGCTAATAAAGCAGAAGAAGTATGAGGAAGCTTCTTTAAAACAGCTTCAAATAATAAGGATTAGAGAAGCCATCCATAAAGTACCAACAATACCTGCAATATTTGAGATATTAAGGATGAAGGGTATTGATGTAGGATACCCAAAGCCCCCCTATAGAAGTCTTGAGGAGCATGAAGTAAAGGCTCTTGAGGAATCACTAAGAACACTGAATATTCTATGAAATAACAGTTAATGTGGAAAATAGAATAAGTTATATGTAACTTCTATATGTTTCCACTCTCTTTTTATTAACAATAAATGTTGAGGGACTAAATGTATGGTTTTACAAACAATTATGGACATACTTATTCAAGTGATAACTAGCGGCCCACTTCTAATAGCTTTAATTGTATGGGTAGGGCACATTCTAAAAGGCAGTACGTTAAAAGAACAATTACTGGGTGCAGCTCGAGCAGCCATTGGTGTTCTCGGCCTTACCGCTGGAGCAAATTTAATTGTAGGCGTTCTCACAGGATTTCAAGGATTGCTTCAAGCTGCTGTAGGCATGAAGGGATATTTCCCAGGATGCTACGCTATGTATGCTTACGCTATGACAGTGCCTGAAGTCACTAGGATCTTTGGTCTCATTCTATTAGGCGGCTTTTTAATACACTTATTACTAGCCCGGATTACACCGTGGAGGTTTGTATACTTAACACCACACGGTTACTTATGGATAGTGACTGGCGTAGCTATCCCCTTTGCATATATGCATGTGCCGGATTGGCTTGCGATACTTATTGGTGCAATAGTGACAGGAATCTATTACACATACAGTTGTGCAGTAGCATACTATGACTTTAAAGGGATAACTGGAGGCGAAAGACTCACTATAGGCCATCCAGGTGGTACAAGCTACTTCCTTGCAGGCTTATTAGGTAGAATCTTTAAGGGAACTAAGAGGGCTGAAGAAGTAAAAGTACCTACAGCTGTTGATTGGATGAGAGATATCACGTTATCAACATCAGTCGTAATGCTAATACTATTCCTAATACTACTGCCACTTGCTGCTCCTGAAAAACTTGAAGCCGCAGGTATAGAAGTAGCTATAGCAATGCATCCAGTGCTCTGGTCTATAGTGCAAGCACTAACGTTTGGAACTGGAATACTGGTTATCATGACTGGCGTTAGAATGATGCTAAGGGAAATAACGGTTTCATTTGAGGGTATTGCGAGAAAAGCTATACCTGGTGGAATACCAGGACTAGATTGCCCAGCAAGCTTCCCCTTCGGGGAATCCGCCGTAATGCTAGGCTTCGTAGGTGGCGTAATAGGAAGCGTAGCAACATCCCTTGTATTAGCATTTACGACAGGTCTATTCATAATTCCTCCAGTTGTAGAGGACTTCTTCATGGCTGGTACATGTGGAGTATACGGCAATTACAAAGGTGGATGGAAGGGCGCCATAGCTGGTGGAATAATGAAGGGCATATTCCTAGTAGTATTCCCAGCTTTATCAGCAATGCTCTTTATGCAATGGTTCCCCACCCCCATAACTCACGCCGATATAGACGCCAATCTCATGACGTTGTTAGCATATGGAATAGCAAAAGCACTTGGATATAGCTAAATATTTTTTAGCCCCTAAATATGGGTCTACTTAAAGAGGTGAGAACATGAATCTTAAAATTGTTGTTGTCTGCGGATTCGGCCTTGGTTCATCAGAGCTCCTTTTAGTTAACATAGATAAAGTACTGAAGTCTTTGGGCCTCAAAAATTATCATTTAGAGGCCTCAAGCCTGGCTTTAACGGGGGCTCTTGATGCTGATATGATAGTGACTTCTGGAATATTCGTAAAGGACATTAAGGAAAGGCTGAAAGGAAAGGAGATCCCTATAGTATCTATTAAGAGCTTCGTTAACTTAGATGAAATAAGGGAAAAACTCACTTCAGCTCTCAAGGAAATGAAGGTGATTTAAAATTCAAAGATTCAAGATACTGATAACTTCAGCTTCGTTCAGTAATGAAGGAATTGAAAGGTTGACTAGTAGCATTCCTTGCGAGATCGTAAGGTATAAAGGACCACTAAAGGAAAACGAGCTCATCCAGCTAGTAGAAGACGTTGATGCAGTTATAGCATCCCACGATCAGTTTACTAGAAGAGTCATAGAAAAAGCAGGTAAGCTAAAGGTCATTGGAAGACATGGAATAGGGTATTCTGAAATAGATCTTCAAGCAGCTACTGAACGAGGCATATTTGTGACGTATACACCTGTTCCAGAAGAGTTTGAAAGCGTTGCAGAGTTCACTGTTGGTTTAATACTTGCAGTAGTTAGAATGATACCTTCAGCCGATAGATCTATGAAGGAGGGTAAGTGGGAAAGAACGAGGTTTATAGGGAACATTATAAGGGGCAAGACCATAGGCATTATAGGCTTAGGAAACATTGGTAGAAGAGTTGCGGAATTATTAAAGGGATTTGAAGTCAACGTAATTGCTTATGATCCATATGTAAGTGGGGAAATAGCAGCAAAGTATGGAGTAAAGCTAGTTGATTTACACACACTATTACGTTCATCAGATATAATCACAATTCATGCTCCATTAACTGAAGAGACTAGAAGAATGATAGGTTGGAGAGAAATAGAATTAATGAAGCCAGGTGTTTACATAATTAACACTGCTAGAGGCAAGATTTTATTAGAGGACGCGCTCTATAAAGCTATTTTAGAAGGAAAAGTAGCGGGAGCAGCACTTGACGTTTTTGAAGAAGAGCCCCCTGATCTCAATAAGCCTCTATATAAAATGGAGAAAGTAATAGTGACACCACATATAGCTGCTTATACACGCGAAGGACTTCTTGCAATGGATCTCGCTGTAGCTGATGACGTTGTTACTGTTTTAAAAGGTGGCATACCACGTTACTTAGTCAATAAAGAGGTTCTAAGCAGATAACGAAGAGATTATTGGGAGAACAAGCGATGGGCCAGGAGGCTGCACAGACTCCTAGATTAATAGATCTTTTGAATGAAGATGTTGTAGATGTAAAAGTGTATGCTGCGAACTGGATTGATGCTATACGCAAGGCTGGTCTACTTTTAGTTAATGTAGGTAGCGTAGAGCCTAGATACGTTGATGCAATGGTGCGTTTCTGTGAACAATATAAATCCTATATAGTCATTGCACCTGGAATAGCCTTGCCTCACGCTAGGCCTGAAGATGGTGTAAAGAGAATTGGAATAAGCATTATAACTTTAAAAGAACCTATATACTTTGGCCATCCAGAGAACGATCCTGTAGACATAGTTATTGCGTTTGGCGCAATTGATAGCAGATCACACATCAATATACTGAAGGACCTTAGCGAATTCTTATTAGATTACAATAATGTAGAGGCAATTAGGAAAGCCAATAGTAAGAGTGATTTAATTAAAGTTTTTCATAATGCCATTAAATAAAGCAGGCACTTATTAAGTGCTTGCTTTCTCTCACCTAGCCATTGCCACACATTGAAAGTTTGATCTCATTAACTCCTCTCAATACTCTCCAAGCTTCGCTCATTGAATAAGTTTTATATGTCACTTATATCTATCAAAACAATTCCAGGATTATAGGTGATTGCCTACGTTGAGAGTACTTGTTACAGGTTCTTCGGGACTCTTAGGGGAGGATGTTGCAAAAGTTCTTAAATTAAAGGGTCATGAAGTAATTGAAGTAAAGAGCAGAAAAGATCTTGATCTAACAGATTCTGGTAGAACCATTGAGTTTATTGAGAGGCTTAAGCCAGATGCAGTTATACATTGCGCTGGAACACATGATGTTGATGAGTGTGAAAAAGACCCGGTAAGCGTGCTTTTAAATACTGTTTTGACTACTCGCAACATTTCTTTAGCGTGCCGCAAGGTCGGTTGCGTCATTCTATACCCTGGCTCAGATTATATATTTGATGGAATGAAGAATCAGCCCTACCTAGAGCTTGATCTGCCAAACCCCGTGAATTCTTACGGAAGAGCTAAGCTAGCTGCAGAAAGAGAAATAATGTCACTTACATCCTCCTACTTCATTGTTCGCGTGCCAGTTCTTTTCGGCGCAGGCGGCTATAAGGAGCGCAATATAATCTACAATACTTACATGAAGCTAAAGAGGGGGGAGCTTATTAAGGCAGCTCATGATCAGGTTTCAAGCTGTGGTTACACCAGGGATATAGCTGAAGCATTTGAGAGAATATTGAGGACAGATTATTATGGAATATATCAT
>JAVZTI010000008.1:8324-63542 GCA_038879595.1 Desulfurococcaceae archaeon
GGCTTTTGCTCAAGGTATGAGATGTATAGAGAGATAGCTATTCAACTAGGTTTTCCAGAAGACATGGTTATAGCTGTACATAGCTCCGAGATCGAGAGGCTTGCAAGAAGACCACTTTACACTGTAGTGAACACTAGCCTTGCAGAGAAAGTCTTTGGATTGAAGTTAAGACATTGGAAAAGAGCTCTTGAGGAGTGTATAAGGGAGTTTAAGGAAAGACATGGGATCAGGTGAAGAAGCGTGGCATTCATGAAAATCATAGATATTACTAAACCCATAGAAGTTGGCAAATTATACTATCCATCTTTACCTCCTCCACAGATTGTATACCTCCGGCACTATACATTGGGCCACAATCATTGGACTAGCGAGATCAAAATGCCACTACATGTTGCAACACACATTGATGCACCTGCCCACTTCATCAATGGTGGACCTAAAATAGGGGATCTTGGTATTGAAAGCTTAATGGGCATAGCGCAAGTTCTAGACTACATAGGTGAAAGAGTGATAACTAAAGAGCACTTCCTAAAGAAGTCCATTAATGCACCAATAGTGTTGCTTAAAGTACACGATGAGCCGGAGAACTATACTTACCTCGATGAAGGCGCAGCCTCATTTATTGTTGAGAAGAAGGTAAGGCTACTGGGTACACAAGCTCCCAGTGTCGATATGTTCGGCGATAAGACTTACAGAGTACACAAACTGCTTTTAAGTAAAGGCATACCTATTGTAGAAGGCCTTAACTTAAGCAAAGTAAGTGAAGGGCTATATGTATTCATATGCTTACCCATTTTGATAAGTAATGCTGAAGCAGCGCCAGCCCGTGCAGTGCTTATAGAGCTGGATTCTTCAGTCTTATTGAAGAATGGCTCTATTTTTAAGTAAATTCACTCCAGGTACTTAATGTCATATTCAATGTTGAACTCAATCCGCCATTAGCATTCTAGAGGAAACTGCAGCGATTACTTGTGTAACCGATAGCTGCCGCTTCACCTTTTGCTTGATGGAGATATAAGGCACCTAGTTACGCTTTTTATCCATGCCCAGTTGAGTATTAAATGAATCACTATTAGCATTAGAAATAGAAGACCTGCTACTATGTGTATGTCCTCCCAGACGCCTCTACTAAGGCCGAGGAAGATGCTGCCGGCTGAAGTTCTGCCACGAACCTGTCCACGGGGTAGAATTAGCCAAAGCACAAAACCAGAAATACCTGTCACTACTCCAGTGGCAAGTAGTAGAATAAAGTTCACATAACATGCCTTAACTTTAAGTGATATACTCATACTATGATGCACCTGAGCACTAATGTTAAGAAAATGGATTTAAGATAAATCTATATATTTTCAGTGCCTTCATTACACCTCATCCCGAGATCTCGACCGGCATCGTCTTCAGCTATTAAGAATAAAGCACTAATTGCTGTACGGAAAATGGCAGAACCAGGTTAACACATATCTTCACGATCATTGCTAAGCCTTCAAAATATAGTGCTCAGAACAATGAATTCTCAATGATCTAGAGTTTCACATTAGGTATTTGCATATTAAGCAATTACTTAGAAAGCCCCCATAAATAAGGAAGGTAAGGAAAGTCCTAGATTTCATAACTTTCTAAGCGCGTGTAGTTTCCACACATCCTTAAGAACCTAGCTTTATACAATGGTGCTTTAAGTACTTGACTCCTAATGCAACGTTGATTAGCTAAGCAAGGTTTTAGTAAATGAAGTGTGAAGTAGTTTTACTATATATTTTTGTGAAAGCTTAATAGCTAGTGGATAGTGGGCCCGCTGGGATTTGAACCCAGGGCCTCCGCCTTGTAAGGGCGGCGTCCAAACCAGGCTAGACGACGGGCCCATTATTTTCTATTAACTTAAGCAGCTTCCTAATAAGTTATGCGGGTAGCGTTAAATTAATTTCTATAGATTGTGGATACATGGATCTAGGGCTCTAACGCCTAGTCCTACATGGATATGGAGAGCGGTCTTGGTAAAGCTTATTATTTAGATTCTTTAGTCATAGCTTTAGGAGTGGTGTAGTACTCGTGGTTAGTAAATACTCCTTAAATTTGCCTAAGCACGCTGGGGAAATATCTCCTGTAATCCCCATGGTACGTGAGGGTGAGGAGTTAGAGTGGGTTACACAGAGCATCTGCCCTTACTGCTATAGAATACTTCCAGCGATAATTGTCGAGAGAGAGAACAGGCTTTACATTAGGAAGGCCTGCCCCGAGCACGGAGAAATTGAAGAACTTTATTGGGGGGACGTTAAGCTATACAAGAAGTTCTTAAAGTGGGAGAGTGAAGGTAGAGGACCTAGAACTATATATACTCCACTAACTCAGCCATGCCCGTTCAGCTGCGGCCTATGCCCACTCCACAAGAATCACACAGCTCTCATAAACATGGTTGTTACAAATAGGTGTAACTTAAGCTGCTGGTACTGCTTCTACTATGCTGATAAAGCAGGTTACGTCTATGAACCAAGAATTGAGGATTTATTAAACATAGTTAGATCTGCTAGAAAGCAAGCTGTTTCAATAGCAGTCCAGTTGACTGGTGGAGAACCTACTTTAAGAGAGGACTTAGTTGACATAGTGAAAGCTCTTAGAATGGAGGGAGTGAGGCACATTCAGCTAAATACTAATGGATTAAAGTTCGCTGAGCTATACTTAAATGATCCAGTTAAGGCAGTAGAGTACGTTGGAGAACTGAGGAGGGCTGGAGTAAACACTGTCTACATGAGCTTCGATGGAGTTACTCCAGTGACGAACTGGAAGAACCATTGGGAGGCTCCATACATCCTTGAAGTATTTAGGAAAGCTGAAATGACTAGCACAGTCCTAGTTCCAACAGTCATAAGAGGAGTCAATGACCACGAGCTAGGGGCAATAGTGTTTTTTGCAGCAAAACACATAGATGTAGTGAGAGGAGTTAACTTCCAACCAGTTAGTTTAACTGGAATGATGAAGAGGTTTGAGAGAGAGAAGTATAGAATAACGATACCTGAAGTAATAAAGAGAATTGAAGAGCAGACTAATGGAATGATAGATGAAGAAGCCTGGTACCCTGTTCCAATAACTTCAGCCTTCTCAAGAGTTATAGAGGGCATTAGCGGCAAGTTTAAGTTTGAAATGGATAACCATCCCTTATGTGGAGCTGCAACCTATGTATACGTAGAGAGGAGCCATAACAAGATCTCGTTGACTCCAGTAACGCATTTCATTGATGTTGAAGGGCTTTTCGAGTACTTTGAGGAGAAGTGGGCTGAGTTAATTAAAGGATCTAGTAGATTGATCGTAGGATTAAGAATTATTTCATCACTAAAGAAGTTTATTGACGATGATAGAAGACCTAAGGACTTGGACTTAGGAAAGCTTCTCTTTAACGTAATTGTTAGGAGGAGTTATGAAGCTCTAGGCGAAATACACTACAAACTACTCTTCCTTGGAATAATGCACTTCATGGATCTCTACAATTATGATGTGCAGAGAGTAATGAGGTGCAACATACACTACGGGCTTCCAGATGGGAGACTAATACCATTCTGTACATTCAACATACTTGAAGACGTGTATAGAGAAGTTGAGCAGAAAAATTATGGAGTAAGCCTAAGTGAATACGCTGAAAAACACGGACTGCCCAAAGGCTTCTCAGCACAAAAGTACGTTAGAGATAGAGAGAGGCTGGAGTCAACAGAGATCTATAAGAGAGCTTACGAAGGAGTAGTGAATCGAGAGATCAATTCATGAAGCTTAAAACGAGTTCGTAGCAGAAACCACTTAATTCCCTTAATTAATAAATAAAAGCCAGAGCAATATATTCATAGAAGTCGAGCAGCCGGGTCGTCTAGCGGCCAAGGATGCGGGGCTCTGGCCCCCGTGACCGGGGTTCGAATCCCCGCCCGGCTATTGGAGCCGCCGTAGCTCAGCCCGGTGGAGCGCCGGCCTTGTACGGTGAATAGAGTCCGTAGTCGCCTGAGCAAGCCGGTGGACGCGGGTTCAAATCCCGCCGGCGGCTTTGAAAATAAATTTGCTTTACGTTTCTACGGGGATTTATGTACTCCCTCAATTCTCTTAGCTTCTTCAACTATGTGTGGGATTGCTTCAATCAATAAGTCTAAGCCTAGCTTAACTGCTTTAGGAGAGCCCGGTATAACGGCTACGGGGCACAATCCAACTAAGTATAGTTCAGCTCTAGTGAATATGGCTTTAGCTCCTTCAGTTTGATAAGTTAAGTATCTAAATATTTCGCCAAAGCCAGGCATTTTCCTCCAAGAAATTTTCTCAACAACATCAATGCTTAAATCCCTTGGACTAGGCCCTGTTCCTCCAATAACTATGATTGCATCAACTGCTCTAGATAGATCTATTAAGGCCTTCATTAATAACTTATAGTCGTTAGGTAAAATGATCTTCTCCGCAACTACGTGGCCTAATTTAACTAGCCTTTCTTCAGCAATTGTGCCACTCTCATCAATTCCTCTTCCATAGTAAATGCTGTCGCTTACTACAACAATAGCCCACTTCATTTAACCACCCGTTCTACGTTACGAGGTTGCTTAACTTTATATAAAACTTAAGGTTTAAAGAAAGTAAAGGCCGTAATGACAGTGTGTGGATGCTCTTTAGGGAAAGCAGGTGTAGTTATGCAAAAGTTTTGGGGTAAGACTATAAGTGTAAGTGAAGCAGTTGAATTGACAGTAAAAACACTTAAAGAATTCATAGAGTTAGACGCCATCGACGTCCCCATAGATCGTTCAATTAAGATGATTTCTTCAGAAATCATTAAGTGTCCAATAGATCTACCTCCATACAATAACAGTGCTGTTGATGGGTATGCAGTTAGATCTATTGATACAATTGGTGCAACTCAACTAAACCCAGTCAAACTTAAAGTAAAGTGCTCTATGGATACAGGAGATCCTCCAGATAAATGCGGTATATTGAAGGATAATGAGGCAGTTGAAGTAGGTACAGGAGCCCCGCTTCCAAACGGAGCTGATGCAGTTGTAATGTACGAGGACTCATTGAGGGTGGGTGATTACGTAGAGGTGTTTAAGCAAACTGCTCCATTTGACAACGTTAATAGAGCTGGCGACGATTTTAAAGCAGGTGAAGAAGTCATCAGTAAGGGGACTCAACTTACAGCATTCCACATAGGCTTACTGGCAAGCCTAGGTTTAAAGAACGTGAGAGTTTATAGGCCGCTTAAGGCCTTCATTTTGCCAACTGGTAGTGAACTCGTAGAGCCCGGTGAACCACTTCAACTCGGGAAGAAATATTCTTCAACAGACTACATTATAGCCTCATTACTTAAAGAAATTGGATTTATTGAAGTAACTAAGCTAAGCCCTATCCCAGATCACGTGGAGGAAGTGAAGAAAGTTTTGTTAAATGAGTTAGAGAAAGCCGATCTAGCTATAACTATAGGTGGCTCAAGCATTGGTAATAGAGATGTCGTATATAGAGTTATTGATAGCGAGGGCCTCTGGGTTTTTAGAGGAGTAGCGCTTAGGCCTGGCAGAACTACTAGCCTGGGTTTAATTAATGAAAAACCTGTATTTGTTTTAAGTGGAAATCCTGTAGCGGCATGGGCAGGGTTTACAGCTATTATTAAGCCATCTATCTACAGGCTATATTGCTCAAGTCCTCCTATTGAGCCAAGCATTGTGGCAATAGTGAGTGAGAGAATAGTGAATGTAGCTGGCTATAGAAGCTATGTTAGAGTAGTGTTAAACAGCAATGGATTTAAATACTTTGTTAAACCATACATGATTCATGGAAGCAGCTACTTGTCAAGTATGATTAGAGCGCACGGCTACGTAGTTATCCCTGAAGAAGTTGAGGGATATGATGTAGGTGAGGAAGTAGTAGTTCAATTATTTACAACAAGGCCTTTACACTTTACTCAAAGCATTAATTAACAGGAGCTCCACTACAATACTAAGCTATCTGCTGGCGGTAAACATGGATCTCGGCAGCGTAGTTATTGCAACTCTAGTAGCTTCGCCTTCAGGTGCATTTAGTCCCGGCCCACTTACTCTAGCTACATTAGCCATAGGGTCCAGGAGTGGGTGGAGAGGAGGGTTTTTCATAGCTATGGGGCACATGGCTGTAGAGCTTCCATACGTATTGGCATTGTTTTTCTCTATGAACTACATTGCTCAATTGCTTAGGGGATTTTTAGGGGATATCATAACAGCCCTCGGCGTACTTGCTATATTGTTTTTTGCAACAATGATTATTAAGGACTCCATTAAGGGCGCTAGCAACAGAGATCCTGGAAAGTCCATTAAAGCAGCGAACCCCATAGTTATTGGAGCTCTATTTACAGGCTTAAACACATACTTCCTATTGTGGTGGTTGAGCATAGGCTTAGGCTTAATCTCGATGACGAGCAGTATAGGTGTAACCGCTATTGCAGTCATGTATTTAAGCCATGTATGGATGGACTACCTATGGCTTATAACGGTGGCTGAAGCAAGTAGAAGGGGCTTAAGAATCCTAAAGGGTAAGACGTATAGCTCGCTCTTACTGATACTTGGAGCTCTCTTACTTCTATTTGGAGTAAATATAGCTTTAACCAGGTTTGCCGGTGTTTCAATAATTCCCTGAGGATCCATTAATGGATCTGCGGCTCACCACCATCATCGGTGTTTGATTATTCGCCAACTAGGGATAAGTAGAGTTTTATTAATAAACCTTCTATACATATACACCTGGAGGAGATCTTTAGTGTACACAGTCCCCGACTTACTTGAAGTAAACGCTAAGTCAAGGATTTTTAGAGACAAGAACAAGCTTTTAATAATAGGTAAATGCATTGAGTTAGAGCATCCAGAAATACTGAAGCAGTTTATTGATGATAACTATGGAGTTCTAGGACTATGCCCTGAAGCAGTTCATGTAAATATGGCTGGGTTTAAATTGATTGGAATACTGGCTAGAGGAAGTTTTGAAGAGGTATCAGTTCTGACAGTTGATGGAAGCATGCACTGTATACAGCTGCACTGGATGCTTGAAGAAGTGTTTAAAGCAATGAATTTAAATGGGAAAATTAAGAGGAGGCACTTCATCATTTATAAAGGAGAGTTAAAGGAAGTTTCAGCAAGAGACGTTAAGATTAGTCGATTCATGTATAAAGTAAACAGCCTGGCTTCAAAGCTCAATTATGAAAAAGCTATTTGTGCTATAGATGAAGAAGTTAGCTCCTAGAAATACCCGCTTCATCAAAAATAGACTTGATTAACTCACCAACCTCCCCGATCTTCGGAAGATCACCAATGCGTTTAGCCCTAGCAACAACTCTAAGCTCATCTTCACTAACGACTATTGTATAGTTAGTCTTAATTCTCTCAACAGCTTTCCTCAACTCCTCAATTACTTTGGGATTCTTAAACACAAGATCGCTTATGTCGTGAATAGCTGTTAAGGATATTCCATCAATGTCTGCATCAACTATAAAGTCTTCAACAAGCCCCTTCCCTGAGAACATAAACCACGCTGAAAACTCCTCAAGATCTATTCCTAGGTCTTCAAGCCAGTAGCCCTGCGCTTCAAGGGCTTCAAGCACGTAGGTCTCTATGCTTGTTGCAGTAAGCACGCCGAGCTCCATTAAGTCTACGTAAGCTCCAGCTATTTTTTCTAAGCCATTTAATTCTTCGTAACCATGCCTCTCTAAGTACTCGACCACGCTCTCTAGATCGTAGTTAAGGAATTCCTCAACTATTCTTCCAATAAGTTCTTCAATCTTAACACCATATTTATCCGCGATTCTCTTTGCTTTAGAAATATCGCTACTTAGTTTAATTGTTATACTGCTCAATTTCTAACACCTATTTAAATTATTCCTTAAAGTAAAATTTAAGGATTGACTCTTTGGTTAATCCCCATTAATTCATGTAAAAACCTATGTTCTCTGGAGCTCTATATCCCGGAGCACTATTAATGATCTCTATTACTTCAGGGCTTCTTAAACTCTCTATAAATTTCTGCACTTCTTTCTTCTCTAAAGACTCCTTGTTGACTAGAAAATCGTATTGCTCCCAGGTGAGTGGTAGGAATTCTAGTCCATATTGTCTAGCTACATACTCCACAGCTATGCCTACATCGGCTCTACCATGTTTTACTGCTAGAGCTACTGCTGTATGGGATTTAACTTCATAGCTATACCCCCTAATGGATTTAGCTAAATCATTTAACTCTAAGCCAAGTTCTTTAGCTAACTTCCCTAACTCAAGGTCTAAGTATACTCTTACTCCAGCTCCACGGGGTCTATTAACTATGACTACATCGCTTCTCATCAAATCTCTAATGCTTCTAATGTTCTTTGGATTACCTTTATTGACTATTAAACCTATCCTACGATCATAGCCTCTAATTAGGACAGCTTTTTCTAAAACTCCGTACTTGTATAGGAATGGCACATTATATGTAAGAGTCTCTTCATCTAGTAAGTGAGTTGGAGCTATATCTGCTTCACAATTTCTTACTGCTAGCCAGCCTCCAGTGCTTCCAATTGACAGCACTCTAGATATGTGAGCTAAGCCCATTGTTGAAAGAAGTTTGTGCAATATAGGGTCGTTGCTTCCAACAATGTTAATTAATGGAATTCTACCTTTGTCGTGGAATAACTTCACTGTAACTTCATCTCCTTCAATGACTAAGTCTTTCGCCTGATCTAGTATGGCATAACCATCGCAGATAATCAGAGGGGATAGATCTCCGCTTCTAGAGTGAGCCGGTAGAGCAATGTATTCTCCCCTCCTATTGATCAATAGGACTGGGTAAAACCACATTACTCCAAGGGGCTTCCTGATCCTATAGTTAATCCTCGCCTTTACTTCTTGAACAGCCTCACCTCTTAAGCCCACTAACCTCATGATCAATGGCTTGACGACTTCATTGAAGACCATGAAGCATGATAGGGGGAATCCTGGGAGCCCTATGAGTAGCTTTCCTTTAGATACAGCTATAACAGTAGGCTTACCTGGCTTAACCTTTAATCCATGGACTACGACTTCCCCAAGGCTTTCGAAAACTCTATAGATTAAATCTCCTAAGCCAGCTGAAGTACTGCCGCTAGTGATTACTACATCGTATTCTTCAAGAGCTCTGCTAACTGCATCCATAACTAAATCATAGTTGTCTGGTAAGAGGCCTAGGAACCTCGCTTCAACACCTATGTTAATTAATGATGAAGAGATCGAGTGTCCATTTACATCGTAGATCCTTCCATCAGTTAACTCCTCCCACGGCTCAACGACTTCTACACCAGTTGAGAATACTGCTGCTTTTACTTTCCTATAGACTTTCAGCCTCCATACTCCTAAGCCAGCTAGTACAGCTACTTCCCTAGGTGTAATCAAGGTGCCTTCAGCTAGAACTAAGTCCCCTAAACTAATGTCGCTACCTGCTGTAACAATGTTCTCTCCTGGCACAATGCTTTTGTAAACAATTACTTCATTACTGCTCTTCCTCACATACTCCTCCATTATTACTCCATTGGCTCCGCGAGGGATCATTGAGCCAGTAGCTACTTCAATAGCTTCCCCTGCTTTAACTTCAACTACTGGTTTTTCACCTGCTTCTACTCCACCAATTAAACTTAGCTTAACTGGGTGTAGTTCGTCTGCTCCATAAGTGTCTTCAGCTCTAACAGCATATCCATCTACTTCGCTTCTATCAAATGGGGGGTGGTCTATTGGAGCGTAAATGTCTTCAGCCAATACTCTGCCTAAAGCATTGCTTAACTCAACTTCTTCAACTCCAAGGGGCTTTAAATCAATTCTGCTTGAAACAATTCTCACTACATCGCGTGGATCGATGAGTTTGTGGAAGACCTTCCTGCTCAAGCCATGCACCTCTGAATTCCTTGAAGTGCTCGTTATTAAATTGCTTTATCGACGGCTTAATTCATTGTTGGCGGATTGAATGGTCTGCGTTAAGGATCTACGTGGCTCTGAAGCTCTAGCGTTTTTACAGCTTTCTTCAACACCTTTAGCTTCTCTAAGCTAATTTTATAAGCCTCCTCTCTTGAGACTACTCCACCAAGTCCTCCGAAGCCGCAGTCAGCTGAAACTAGATCTACTTTGCCATTGCTTACCCTCATGACTTCGCTCAGTAGGGCAATTACTTCACTTAGTTCTTCTACTCTAGGCCTTACAGAACTAATCACTCCTGGAGCTATATACTTAGATCTCTCTTCAAGTAGCTCTGCTTCTACTACCTTTAAGTTACTCCTCGATTCATAGAACTCTAAGTTAAGGTATTCTAACTCTCTTATTTCTGCTAGAAGCTTGAATATTCTACTCGATATTCTGCCGCATACATGTATGCCTCTCTCTATGTTTAAGCCTCTATAAATGTTGTTAATTGCGTTAACTACATCGTCTTCACTGTAGTTGAACATTATTTTGCGAGCTCCAATAATTAAGCCCAGTATAGGTTCATCTAGGAATACTGTGGTATAGCCTAGATTAGCCATATATTCAACAGCTTTCCTCACGTATGGAACAATGTAGTTTAAGACTATATCCCTCCTGGATAGAAGGCTTGACCAAAGATCTTGTCTTCCACAATCAATGTATATCTTTGAAGCTAGTGTAAAGGCTCCTGTAACAGGTGCTCGAGCCCACTTAAACTCAAGCTTCTTCATTAAGGCAATAGATTCTTCAGCTTCAGGAACAACTACTTCAACATTGTCAATTAAGTCAACTCTACTTAAATTAATGCAGTACGCTAACCCACTCTTCACTACTACTCCTCCACGTGTAAGCGGCTCTACATAGATATCAATGAAGTTCCTCAACTGAGGGTATGGGGGGACATCTATTCCAACTTCCTTTAAATCAACGAGCACAGTCTCTAAGTTCTGTTTTAAGTAAGGCAGTGGAAAGCTCCCAACATGGCTTGTCCTCAAGTGCTTCACCACTACTGCACTACATTACAACACTAAGAGAATTAATAGCCTTATTTACAAAGCTTTATTCAACAAGATCTATGTAAATCCATATTATTATAATTACACTTATTCAGTAATTGAATTTAGCTTAAACACAACTAGCTACATAATCAATATTTAAGCTTTAGAATACTTCAATAAATCTATTATTGATACTTAACTACATTACAATATACTATATATTATATGTCGTTAAATATGCATTATGGCATATTCAAGTATCGTTAATTGATATAGAGAATGAATTCTTCATTCACTATATTTTACTGCTTAACTGAGTACATGATCTATTTAGGTAATACATTCCATAAATCTCTTAAGTAGAGCCAGCCTCTTTGAGCAATATCCCTTATGCTTACTGAGCTTCCGGGGATTTAATGAAGTATTACTGTAGTGGATTCAGTACTTTGAATGGGGTTATATGTATCTTTGATTTTCTAATTTTACTTACTATACTCCAATTAACTTAAGAACTATGCTTAAAGCTATTGATGCTAATATAACGTACATCGGATGGAGTCTTAAGGATACTAATAGTGTTAAGCTAAAGATGAATATAGCTATTGATACTGCTTTAATTCCACTGCTCTCTATAAAGTTGGCTTTAGCTAAAATAATTAGTGAGTATAGTATTAATGCAACAACAGCTGCATTAATTCCTCTAAATACTGCTCTAGTCCAAGGGTTCTCTAAGTGCTTTGCTAAAAGTGAGGCTAGTGAAACTATTATTAGATACGCTGGTAGTACAATGCCTCCAGTAGCAACTAGCGATCCTACGAGTCCATGCAGTCTATAACCTGTATAAGTAGCTGAATTAATTGCTATAGGTCCGGGAGTGGATTCAGCTAAGCCAATTATATCCGTGAACTCTTCTTCACTAAGCCATCCATGCTCGACGACGAGCTCTCTGTGCAGTAAAGCTATGGAGGCATATCCTCCTCCAAACATAAATAGTCCTACTTTAAGGAATACTAGGAATAGTTCAATTAAGCTGCAGTTCAATGTATATACACCTACACTGTGTACAAGCTCTCCCTTAGTTATTAAAGCATTTTTTACGCACTATAAATGCCTCAAGCATTGCTGTTCTTAGACTGCTTTTAATGCTCGTAAGGAGTTCTATATTCAATGGAGGCAGAGCTTGTGAATACGTCATTTAAGACTATCTACACTATAGGCCATAGCAATAGAGCTATAGAAGAATTCTTAGAGATACTTAAGGCTCATGGAGTAACGCTACTAGTTGACGTCAGAAGGTTTCCAAGCAGTAGGAGGGCTCCGTGGTTCAATAGAAGTATTTTAGAAGAATTCTTAAAAACTATTGGAGTAGAGTACGTGTGGCTTGGAGAGTCCTTGGGGGGATATAGGCCTGGAGGATATAGAGAGTACATGAAGACTAAGAGCTATGTAGAAGGAGTAGAGAAACTAATTGAGTTAATCAATGGATGTAGGGGCTCTATAGCAATAATGTGTAGTGAAAAGCTGTGGTTTAAATGCCATAGGAGATTCATATCAAGTACGCTGTGCTTAAAAGGAATTAAAGTCCTCCACATAATTGATAAAGGAGTCCTCTACGAACATAAATGCTAAAAACACCCCAGATCCCGCAAGCTTAAAGGAGGCTCAACACTTACTACACTAAGCTCTATAGAGCTCCAGCTTACACACAGGTTAACTGCACTGCTGGGTAGTTAACTACGCATTAACTACACCAACAGTTAAGTCACTGCAGCTAAGCTCTACTTAAATCTAGAGCTGCAGAGAGCTTACTAATGAAGGATTTATAGCTTGCTGTAACGTAGGCTTATTTAAGAAGCAGTGACGTCAAATGGTTTCACGCTACAGAGATTGGTTAAGACAAGCTGAGAGAAATCTATTGTCTGCTCAAGTCAACTTTAGAGAAGGGCTGTATGAAGAGTCATGCTATGAGTCACATCAAGCTGCTGGAAAAGCATTTAAGGCCTTACTAAACTATTTACATAAAGAACGGCGGGGGCACTCCATAACTTTTCTCGCAGCTGAAGTAGATATACCAATACCTAGTGAAATTAGGGATTGCGCAACACAATTAGACAAACACTACATACCGTCAAGATACCCCGACGTCTATGACGAAGGATCACCAGCCGACTGCTATACTATTAAAGATGCTTCAAGCTGCATATCATGTGCTGAAAAAGTATTGAAGTGGGTGATGGAAGTTGTTGAAAGAACTAGTTGAGAAGTATGCAAGAAAAGTGAGTAGACTTAAGTTAGTCATGCTCTTCGGCTCTAGAGCTAGAGGAGACTTCACAGACTCAAGCGATATAGACATACTCATTGTAGCAGACGATCTTCCAGTAGATCCAAGAGAAGCCTACTTATTATTACACGACTACGACTTTCCAAACGTCAACCCCCTGGGAATGAACACAGAAGCATTCCTTAAGAAACTAAGTAATGGAAGCACCTTCATAATGGAGATCGTTGAGGATGGAAAGCCCCTATATGTTGACGAAGAATTCATGAGAAGCATACAGAGAATATATTGCGATGTCAGAAGAAAGTGGGTTAGAAAAGACAGACTATGGGTTAAGAAAGAGTTAAGCGTAAACTAACGTCTCCCACTGCAGCAACACTATGCCACATAATGCTTCACGCACTAGACGCTGATCCATAGATCTATGGAACCTCCATTAAGGCAACCTCTCTTAACTCATCAATAATTGCTTCTAACGCAATCAATTGATCTATCCACATACGTTAGCAATCATAGATTTACAGAAGATCAATGTACATTAATTAAAGCCAAAAGATTGCGGAGATTACCAGTAGTTCTAAGCACTATGAAGAAAGCTCTACGTAAAATGAGAGATCTTTAGTTACCTCAACTATCATAAATGAAATGTACGGGCTTGAATACACAGATTTAGGGAACTAGTGAATTATTCAAAGAAGAGTTCTACTTCTTTAATATTGAGAGAAAGCCAGATAACGTTATTAGCTCTAAACTCATTACTTTAAGCGAAGGCTAGGGGCACTACGTAAACATGATGATCGGTGTATTGACTAGGAATCAACATGGTTGGGCTTCTACAAGGCTTATTGAAGCAATTAAGGCTTTAGGCCACACACCTCTGCCATTCAAGTTCAACGATATAGCGGCCTTCATTAATGAAGAGGGCGTCAAGCTATTTGCAAAGGGCGTTGACTTAATTAAGGAAGTTCCAGCAGTTATAGTTAGACCTTTAGGCAGATCAAGTCTAGATCAAGCGATATTCAGGCTTGACTTACTATATGCTATGCATGAAAGCGGAGTAGAAGTAATCAATAGGCCTTCAGCTATAGAGAAGTGCACTGATAAATTCCGATCCCTCTATATACTTAAGATGCATGGAGTGCCAGTGCCGAGAACTATTGCCACTGAGCGCTCAAGCCTAGCTCTAAAGGGGCTAGATCTATTGAAGAGCTCTGACGTTGTAGTGAAACCAGTCTTTGGATCGAGAGGTCATGGAAGCACTAGAGTTAGAGATAGAGACGTGCTGTGGGAAGTGCTTAGATCAATGTCTTTCGCAAGACACGTACTATACCTACAGGAGTTTCTGCCACATAAAGGCATCGACATAAGGGCGTTCATTTTAGGCGATAGAGTTCTAGCAGCAATGCATCGCATTGCTCCAGCAGATGCTTGGAAAACTAATGTAGCTCAAGGAGCTATGCCTAAAAGAATTGACAAGCTTGATCCAGTTATAGAGGAATTAGCTCTAAAGGCTGCAAAAGTACTTGAATGTGAAGTAGCAGGTGTAGACATAGTTGTAGTAAAAGGATCTCCATACGTTCTTGAAGTAAACAGCCAGCCTGGGTGGAGCGGCTTACAAAGCGTTGTAGAGAAAGACATAGCTATGGAAATAGTAAAGTATGTTGTTGATAAGTTGAAAAAATAGTTGTTTTATAAGCCAATAGATCTCTTTAAAGCTTCATAGTTTACATAGCCCGCTCTATACGTCAAGCCGCTCTTAACGCTATTTACTTCTACAACAGCTGGAGCAAACACCTTTGGATCAATTTTGTAAAGGAACTCCGCTCCTACTTCCATAACTACTTCAGCTAGAGATCTCCCATAATCCTTTGATGCAACACTAGGCGCTTGCTCAACAAAATCCTTTAACTTCAATTCATCAGGGTAGTCAACTATGTAGAAAGTTGAGCCGCCGTATAGAAGCATGTCATTAGTTCTCCCCATCATTACTAGTGGATTGGGGTGTAGTGGAGCTACAGGCGCTATTCCAAAGCCGTACTTTATGGTCTTAATGTCGAATCCTATTGAGTGAAACTTGTGTATGCCTGTTTCAACTATTCGAGCACTTACTTGCACTGATCCAGCAACGCTATTAGTTGGAGCTACAACTACGTATAGGTTCCCTGGGCTAACGTTTGTTGAATCACTTATGTACTTTATTACTTCTTCACTAGGGCATTTATCTGCTTCAAGAGCTATTACAGCTTCATCAGATTCCTCTGAGTAAGCTATTTCATCGTAAAGTCCCTTAGGTTTCTTAGCTAAGGCTCTAGCAGGCCCGCTTCCCATAGCAAAGTATTCTCCAACTTTAATCCTCCACCCAGCGTACTGTGAAGCCATGCATGCTTCCAACGGATGATCTGTATATACAGTGACAGCTGGAGTAAGTATGTCGCCAATATGGAAGCTCGTCAACGATACTTGCCCTAAACCGCCCATGCATATCTTAGAAAGCCATAGTCCTGCTTCAAAACCTCCAGGAGCCTTTACACCCATGTCAATTACTGTAGCTCCACCTACTTTAGTTGAACTTATTCTCAGCTCCCTCCTTAACTCAATGACTCTCATAACTAAGTCTACGGCCATTTTATTCATAGATCTACTCAATTAAAGCCACCTCCACTAGTTCCTTATACTGCTCAAGTAATAATTTGTTATCTTCGTATGCAACATAAAGCATGCCCTTTCCGTCAACTAATGCATCCCCGATGAATACCATGAATTGCTTACTGATCGTCCTCCCCTTTACGCCAGCTGAAGGAGCCATTGAATCTACGTAGAAGCTTGGGAGAATGCTCTCTATAGTTCCACCAATAATTATCTTGCCTCCAATCATTCTAGCTCCAGCAAATCCACCGCAGTTCCCCTGAACTAATATGGAGCCTCCAGTCATGAATGCTCCTACAAGTAGCCTAGCATTCCCCTCAACAATTATTGTCCCCTTACTCATTCCAACACCTATTTGAGAGCCTGCATTACCATGTATAACTATCGTACCTCCAGACATTCCTCTACCAGGCTTTTCCCCTTGCAACTTTCCACCAGCGAAGTCGCCTACATCTCCAAAGACTTCTATAGTTCCTCCCTTCATCTTTGCTCCAAGATAGCTTCCAGCTCTGCCTTCAATAACAATGCTTCCTCCAGACATTTTGTACCCGGCTAAGTGGCCTACATTGCCTTTAACAACTATTTTACCGCTGCTCATTCTATAACCTAAGTACTTTAGCTTATCTGTTCCAGGGCCAGCAACTACTATTTCTATTTCCCCAGGCTCTTTTACAACAGTTGTTGGACCCTCTAGATCAAATAACTCCTCTAAAACAGTTTCTCTTCCTCCTTCCAAGACTTTTAAGAGCTTGATGTCAGATAGGCTTCTTCCAGCAAACTTATCTGGAGAAATATTTCTTGAGTCAATAGGCACTATAGGCTTAGACTTTAGCTTAACTACGTAAGTAGTCTTCACACTAACCAAGCTTTTCACCTCAAGTGAGTTTCTAAAGCTACCTCCTCGCTTTTCTTCAATTCACGCTCTCTTACGATGAAATTATTAAGGGATATAGAGTAGTACTGCCTAAACTTTACTGAGATCGCTTTCTCTAAATCTTTAAGTAGATCTACTGGTAGCTTAGGCTTTACGTAAATAGTTCTTCCATAAGTAGTTTTAACTATTTCTCCATTCCTTACAACTATTTCCCCACTCTTTATAGTTATGAAAGCTCTTCTAAAAGCTCTAATCACTTTATCATACTGCTTGCTTAAGTCAACGCTCCTCGGATCAATGTCGTAGATCGCTATATCTGCCTCAGCTCCTAGCCCTAAATGACCTCTAGTCTTTTCAAGCCCTAAGAGCTTTGATGGAGCAGCCCTAGTGATTACAGCTATGTCGTATAGAGATAGCTCTCTATCTATAGCCGGTAGAGAAGTTTTTCTCAAAGCCCTCTGGCTGAGCTCCCTCATGAAGTCCTCTCTAGCCTTCTTACTCACCAGCCATGCAATTACCTTAGGGTAATCTATGAATGGGCCTCCATTAGGATGATCTGTCGTTAAGTAAATCCTCCACATATCTCTAGCGAGTAAGGCTACTTCAAGCCCTATAGTCCACTGCACAGTATTAACATAGTTCTTCTTCCGATACCTATACGGAACTATGCCTGAAGCACTTTCTACTTCTACATCGCTTGTACTCCACTTCCAGCGAGTTAAGTGATATAGAACGTATTCAAATGGGGCATCAGCAGTCATAGTTGTAGCAGGTCTGCCTGGAATAACTTGGCCTAAATCTAGGGTTACACTAGGATTAGCATTCAATTCCCTAGCTATGTCTTCACCACCGCTCTCTAAATTAGCCCAGGAATCGCCTTTATAACCCGTGAACTGTACATGAGTTACGTGAAGCACCGGCTTCTCAGATAGCTTAGTTATATCCTTAGTTAAGTCCATCGTCTTAAGCGTCGTAGCGTAATTCCCAGGATACCCAAGCCTATTGCAGTGGACGTGTATTTTGTGAGGCAAATTGAGCACTTGAGCTGCTTCACCAATTGCCTTAATTATATCCCTTGGAGTCAAGTTGTATCCAGGGATTTGTTCATCTAGATCTACGCCCCTCCCCTTAATCATCCAAGCTACATCCGAGCCTGGATCAACTATCTTTAATGCATAACCCTTAGTTGCATATAGAAGCCATCCTAAGTATGCAGCAAGAACTTCCCTCTGACCTTCTTGAATTAAGTCAAGAGCTATCCAATTTGAGTCAACGAGTATGAAAGTCATTTTATCTATAATTGGAATAGCATTAAGCTCCTCGTGAGTATGCCTTGTCTTTATAGGAGGACTCGCTGGTTCAGCTACAAGAGTATAGCCCATTCTAGCATACTCATACCCTATTTTAAATGTATTAGGGACTGTAAGCCCTGTTTCAGCTCTCTTATAGGGCAATCGATGAGGGATGTTAGTTAAATAGTGGTCTTCGGGCCTAATGAGTCTACCGACATTTACTTTAGGGCCAGCTATATGTGAATGTATGTCTATTCCTCCAGGCATAACAACCTTCCCCTTAGCGTCTATAATAATGGCCTCTGCAACATTGATCTCGGAGGGGTCGACTATTCTGCCGTCCTTAACCCCTATATCCATTTCCTCTCCATTAACTCCATTTAATGGATCGTAGACTAAGCCATTTCTAATAATTATTTGAGTCAAACCACCCCCCTCTTAGCCTTTACTTCATTGAGAAGCATGGATAAGATCTCGGTATCGCATAAGACTCCTTGCGGAGGATCAACTAATTTCTTCATTCTAAGTGGAACGTCATCCATTCTATAAGCAGTTCCCTCACACTCTATTCCAACAAGCCCTGTTGGAATAATTACGTCTGCAACAGTTGTAGTAAGAGACCACTTTGCATCAATTACTACAACAGGTATTTCAGATAAGTGTTCAACAGCCCTTCTAGGCAAGTGCGCAACTGGATCGCTTGCAACAATTAGTGCTGCATCAACTTCACCATTTGAAAGCAAGTCTACAGCTGTAGTTACTCCAGGAATCATTTTTGGGAAACCTCTCGAGAAGTCCACTGCATAAGGATAACCCGTCAACCACAGGTCTACGTTATTTGCACCAGAGACATTGTAATGCCCTCTCATAGGTATTATAGTGAACTTCGTCCACTCATTCAATTCCTGTACAAGCTTTATTAACTCCTGTAAGTTCCTGTGTTTAGCTCCAGTCATAGTTAACCCAACTCCAATGAATGCTACGCCATAGTTAGCTGTCCTCATCATTTCAGCCAGCTCAAGAACTTTCTCCTTTGGAATGCCCGCAATCTCTCTAGCCTCTATTTCAAGATCTTTTATCGCCATTCTCAAAGCAGTTATAAGCTCATAATCTCTGCCCGGCTCTATTCTTATGAATAAATCAGCCATATTAGCTATAGGAGTCCTCCTAACATCTATTACTACTACCTTCCTCTCCTTACGTCCCTTAACGTACCTACCTTCACTCATTACGAGCCTAGCATAATGGTTAGCGTGAGCGTGTGCTGGATTAGATCCCCAGAATATCACTAAATCCGCTAATTGAATTATTGTCCCAAAAGTTGATCTAACTGATCCTACTTCCTGAGCTCCAAGGATTGTTGGGCCATGGCATATAGTTGAAGTATTATCTATTACTCCACGGACTACTTCAGCTAGTTCAACGCCTAACTCTATTGCTTCATTACATGTATTTGACCATCCATATAGAAGTGGGTACTTAGCTTTAGCAATTATATCTGACGCCGCTTCTAAGGCTTCATCAAGGCTTACTTCAATGAGTTTTCCGCCGCTCCTTATGAATGGCTTTAGAATTCGGTCCTTATGATAGTTGAGGAACTTAGCTACTGATATAGCGCATCCACCGATGTTTCTAACGATTCTCTCTCCATCGAGCTCTATCTTAAGGTAATCACATAGATCACCGCAGAACGGGCATGGCACGTCTTCAAATACCTTCTTCTCTCCAGTTTTAATAGGCCTCTCCTGAGGAATATGTTCTAAACTCTTTGCCTTCACGGCTTTAAGTATATCGATTAATGAAGTTACTTCATCTCTAGTCGCCTCTATGGCTACTCTAACAGCCTTTACTGTAGGCATTCCAGTTCCATCAGTTATAGAACTTAAAATGAAGTTAGCCCAAGGCCCCATGGGTATGAAGGCTACTCCAGGTGGAATGTCGTTACTTGCTTTTACTGGAAGAATTACTTCACCGCATTCTCCTATTACTTTAGCTCTGCCCTCAATGCTTAACCTACTTATATCAGCAGGGTTCATTTCAATTACTGCAACTGCTTTAAAGTACTCCTTGCTGAACTTGCCTTCACTCTCCATCGATATTCCTTGAGTAATCGTCCTGCCAGTTATTAGGGAAAAAACATTGTCTTTAATTGAATGCAAAAGGCTTCAGCCTCTTAGTTGCGGCTTCTCCATTAACTTCTCCTTGTATAATATCGCTCCTTCAGTGCTGTGAGGAGTCCTAACTAGCGTGTCTCCATACTTCTCTATTTCGCGAGCTTCATCAGCTAGTAAAGCTGCATACCTCATCATTTCATGAGCTGCAGCTACTATAGGTATATACCTCTCGCTCTCCTTAACTACAAAACATCCTTCAGTCGTTAAGTCAGCTACTTTCCTAGCTACTTCATAAGCAGCCATGGCCTTTGCTTTAGCGTAAGCATTCTTAAATTGAGCTGCATTAATCGCCAGCTCTTTATCTACAACAATTCTGGGGAACGCTGGTTTTTCACCCCTCTTCAATCCATCAATGACTTTACTTAACTCCACTTGAATAAGCCTATAGACTCCTGTGATTGCTAGTACTTTAATTATGTCGCTGTTGAATATAGCCATCTCAACTGGATCTAGGAATTCCCTTCTAGCGCCAATCATTGAGTCCGCTAGTACAATTATGTAGCCAAAACCCTTTTCATCGAGTTCCTTAGTTATTTTCTTAGTTGGTGCATCTGATATAATTATGACGCTCTTCCCCCTTTCTCTAAGGACTTCTCTAGCCTTAGTTGGGCCTGGCAAAGTGGCATTGGGGCTGACAACAATGTATAGATCGCATTCCTCCCTCAACCCCTTCTCAGCTAATTCAACTCCATAGTTTTCTGGAGCTAGCTTTGATCCAACGCTGAGTACTCTGACTTCTATATCCTTGCGATCAGCTCTTTCATCTAGAATGTACTCAAGCAATGGCGCTGAAGCTATACAGCCCATTTTTAATACACAAATTTTTACTACTTTACCCGACATACATACCGCCTCTTAGGAGAACTACCCCCAGTTTCATTTAGCGTCATTTACTGTATTAAACCTTTACATCAATTTCCTTCACTGACTCCAGTGCGTCCCTTAGATAGAAGTGGTATGGGCCAAGCTTTCCTCCATAATTACCTGCATCAATTTTCACTACTCCAGGAACACTTGCAGCTGCCTTAATGGCTACCCCCATCGCTTTAAGCACTTCCTCCTTCCTGAGCCCATTTATTACTATTTCATAGACTGAGTTTACTTCTGGAGGAATGCGTGTATCTTTGACTAAGTCCTTAATGGCTGGGCAGTACAAGTGGTTTGTCGTAGCTCTAAGCTTTGGATACTTAAGTGAGCCAACTTTAGATCCTGAGCGCACTATCCCCCCTGGAAATGGAGTCACTACATACTTTGAGTACTGACGTATGGCTTTAACTGATTTCTCAGCAGCAAGTAGACCAGAGCTCTGAGTCTTAGCTAATATTAGTATGTTGCCGCCTGCAACTCCCTTTATTAAGCCAAACGAGTCTTCAATTACGAATTCTCCCTCCATAACTGGTATTCTCCACACTCTTCTTCCATTGATAGAGTCCTCTCTCTCAAATCCATCGCCGAACTTAGCTAGCGCTCTACCAATGCTCATCCTTCTCTTAACTTTTGGAAGTCCATCGAATGCAGCAGTAGTTGCACACGTTAAAATGGATTGCCCAACCCTCATTATTGTAACTAATTTAAGACTCCCTGGATCGCTGTGATATATTTGTATAGCTACTCCCTGACGTCCATCAGGCGTTATTTTAGGTGAAATAAATGCCTCTATGCCTGCTTCACCAGGACACCCTATTATTGATGTTCCAAAGCCAGTGGCGTTGCGGGCAGCTGTTAAAGCCCAGTTGAGGTTAACTGCTGTAACGATTATTCTAGTGGCGTACATTGGGAATGCTTCTGCAAAAGTGTCTTCAATAACTACTTCACCTAACTTTAACACAACGACACCTCACTAACTTAATATCCATGGCTGGTATATTAACTAATGTTAGCTAAAGAGCTTATGCTTAAATATTGAGTGAGCTTTAGCCAAATATTGGTGCATAGCATTGGCTCTTACAGCATTAAAGTTTGCAGCTATAGCGTTGTTTGGCGCATTAGCAATAGTGTTAGGCCTTGTACCGATAGGAGTTCCCTTCCCCCTACTTCCTCGAGTCTCATGGGATGCTATAGGGATTCCAGCTACGCTAGCTACACTACTCTATGGACTAGATGTAGGAGCGCCAGTGCAGTTACTTGCTTGCATAGGCATATTGATTCGCGGAAATTGGATAGGCTCATTATTTAAAGGAGTAGCTGAATTATCCACGATAATTCCACTACACTATTTATTTAAAAGAGTGAGTAAAGAGAAAAGTTCTGCAAAAACTTGGGCAACTACTGCATTAGCTTTTGCTGTCCCAGCATTAGTTAGAGCAACAGTTATGGCTTTCATGAATTACTACGTGCTTCCACCACTAATAGGTATGCCTGAAGAAGCAGCTAAGCTCCTCATAGCTCCACTGTACGCATTTAACTTAACTATGGCTTTAATAAACATTGGAGTAGCTTATGCAGCATACTTAAGCGTAGAGAAGTTCTGGAGGATGTGGGAGTAACATTGCCTAGGTCAGTAATTGAAGTAAGGGACTGCTGGTTTAAGTATAGAGGTGGCTTAAAGTGGGTTCTTAAAGGAGTTTCTTTAGACATTGAAGAAGGATCGTTTAACTTAGTAGTAGGCTCAACAGGATCGGGGAAGACGACGCTGTTGAGGCTTTTCAATGGACTCATTCCATGCTTCTATAGGGGGGAATTTAGAGGAAGTGTAAAAGTCAATGGAGTTGACACTAGGAGCACTTCAATAGCCCAACTCTCAAAGCACGTTGGCATGGTCTCCCAAGAGCCTGAAAACCAATTATTGACGTTTAGTGTAGAGAGTGAAGTAGCCTTTAGACTAGAGAACTTAGGTTTAAGGCCTAGCGAGATCTTGAGTAAAGTAGATTCTATACTCAAGGAATTAGGCTTAGAGAAGCTAAGGCATAGAGTTCCCCACGAACTATCTAGAGGTGAAATGCTTAAGGTCGCTATAGCTTCTGTACTAGCCCTAGATCCAAGCGTAATAGTGTTAGATGAACCTACATCCACTTTAGAGCCTTTGACAGCTGTTAGCTTAATGAACTTACTAAGTTACTTGAGGAAAGAGCGTGGAAAGACAATAGTGATCTCTGAGCATAGAGTAGAGTACGCCCTTCCCTTTGTAGATAACGTAATAGTGTTAAGTGATGGCAGAGCGCTCGTTTACAGAGATGTACGTACCTTAATTAGTGAAGGAGTGTTAGACCGCATTGGAGTAGATGAACCGACGCTAATCACATTGTTTAAGGCCCTTAAGAATGCCGGCTATTGCAATAAAATCCCATTAAGTATAGCGGAAGCAGTTGAACTACTTAGAGGAGTCCTGAATTGTTGAATAAAAGCCCTGCAGTTGAATTCATTGACGTATGGTTTAAGTACTTGAGCAATCGTGATTACATCCTCAAAGGATTAAGCATCACTATTAGTAGAGGCACTTCTGTAGCAATAATGGGCGCTAACGGCTCTGGGAAAACAACGCTATTGAAGCACATAGTTAGACTCCTAAAGCCCCAGAGAGGAGTAGTGAAAGTCTTGGGTATAGATGTCCAAGCCTACGGCTTAGAAGAGCTTGTTAAACACGTTGGTTTTGTCCCTCAAAACCCGAACTACATGTTCTTTGCACCATCAATTAGAGATGAGCTAGTCATTACATTAAAGAACTTTAAATATCCTAGTAGATGCATTAAGGATAGAGTTGAACTCATCGCTGAATCAATAGGTATAGGCAATCTATTAAACGAAGATCCTTCTACGCTTAGCTACGGCCAGCTGAGATTAGCATCAATAGCTATAGCTCTATCCCACGACCCTGAAGTAGTGGTAATCGATGAGCCAACTATGGGTTTAGATAAGCACTATAGAGAAGCATTAACTAAAATCATAAGGCAGTTAGTAGAGGATGGCAGAACAGTGATCGCATCCTCACACGACGTTGAATTCGTTTCAAAGGCATTTAATGAAGCAGCCCTCCTAAATGAAGGAAGAATTACTGCTTACGGCAGCCTCCGTGAAGTACTCTATGAATACGCAGAATTAACTAGAGCTTGCTTAACTATACCTACAGTGCCAAAGCTCTTCAATGAATTGAGGAAGTGTTTTAATGCATTGAATAAGCCTATTAGTGTTGAGGAATTTCTATCAATAGTTATGGAGAGCTTAGGTGGCGGCCGTGAGTGTTGTAGAGCAAGCAGTTAGAGGAGTGTATGAGGGCTTTACATATCGCGTTGAGGAAGCCAACGCACTACTGTATAAAGTAGATCCTAGGGCTAAGTTAGCGTACATGATTGCAGCATTAGCGGCCATTTCAATAGCCAATAAACTTTTGGGACAAGCACTGTTGCTTTGCTATTTAGTATTCCTTATACTGACTAGCTATCATATGAGGAAGTTTATAGAAGCAGTTAAACCTATAGCTCTTACAGCAATTTTCTTAATAATGCTCTTAGCAATTATGCATGTAGTTGTAGTTGGAGAACCCTTAATTTATTCAACTATCCATGCAACATTCATGGCCTTAAGAGTAGCTAACGTTTCACTATTATTCATAGCCGTTTTTTCAACAAGTTCTCCAGAAGACATTGCACAAACATTAGTGAAATTCGGCGCTCCATTTAAACAAGCATACTTATTCTCGTTAACGATAAGGTTTGTGCCAACAGTTGCAAGAGATCTCCTCAATGTTTACGATTACTTTAAAGTGAGAGGGTTTAGAGTGAAATGGGGTTTAAACATTTTAGAAGGCGTGAAACAGCTATCGTACATGCTTACTTCAGTGACTAAAGTATTGCTAGAGAGAGTGATCAGTGTAGCAGAGGCTCTAGAGACAGGATGCTTTGGCCTTAGAGAAAGAACTTTTTACAGAGAACTCAAGGCGTGTAGAAGAGACGCTGTTTTTCTAGCGTTGAATACAACTGTACTAGCAATGATCCTATTGATCAACGCTCTCTTAATTCCCTAGCTATATTTAGGATTCTTTTAGCTAACTTGACTTTATCATCTAGATCCTTCATAACTATGTCCTCAATATAAGTCGTTAAACCAAGCTTGCTCTTTATCCTTGACGCTTCCCTTTCATCTACTCTATCCACTACTATTGCAGTTGCTATATCAGCATATATTTCAGCTACTCCAAACGAAGATGTTTCATAGCCTAATGCATTCAAGAATATGTGGGCTGGACCTTTTAGAGGCCTTCCTCCAATTATTGGCGATACAGCTATGATTGGTGTCCCGCTCTTCCTCTTCTCAATTATTCTCTCTTTTACTCCTTGCACCATCAGTATTGGGCCAATGCTATTTATAGGATTGCTTGGGCCTATGACTATTAGTTCACTTTCATCAATGGCCTTGAGGACTTCTTTAGGTGCCCTTGCTTTATCCATTCCATTAAACGCTATGCCGTACACTTCCGGCTTTAACTTATATTTAACTAAGTACTCCTGTATATGTAAATCCCCATGATCTGTCAGTACTCTAGCCTCAACGTGTTCATTGCACATAGGTAGTACTAAGGCTTTAACGCCTAATTTAGATGCCATGTACTTAGTTACACTAGTTAATGAATATCCTTTATTCAATAAATGAGTTCTATACAAGTGAGTAGCTAAGTCTCTATCACCTATATAGAACCAGTCCTGCGCTCCATATGCTTTTAGTGCTTCAAATGAGTTAAAAGTATCTCCCTTAATTCCCCAGCCACGCTCAACGTCCAATAGTCCTGAAAAGAGGTATATTATTGAGTCAATGTCTGGAGCTATATATAATCCATTTAGCCAGATGTTATCAGATGTATTAACTATAACACTTATGTTCTCTTGGCCTATAACTTCTTCAAAGCCCTTTAAGAGCTTTGGAGTTCCTGTACCGCCTGATAAGGCTAATACCTTCACTTATGGCACCCATTACTTAAGATAATTCTCCAACAAATTAACTTTTCACTAAGCTCTTCACTAACTTACATGTATTAATGCCTGCCTCATGAGGGATACTTGAACATGCGTGCATTAATTCAACAAGATCTCTTGAGTCATCTACATCAATTACTGCTCCCTCTGATACGTATATTGAAGTCTTCACTTTACTCTCTAGAGCTCTACGCAAGTGCTTATGGAAGCTCCCGGGTCCATACATTAAATCTATGACTCCCGGGGGGTGTTGGACCATTAAGTTTGTCCCTCCATCAATTGATGGAATCATAGCTATACTGTGCTTGCTGCAGGCTTGGCTTAAGACGAAGCTTACGTCTTCTCTAGTTATTAATGGAGTATCTCCAACAGCTAAAATTAATCTGTTGACTCTAAAGTTTTTTCCAGCATATTCCATTGCTTTTCTAACAGCCTCTATTTGTCCTACACCAAGATCGTTGATTACAATTACTTTATTAAACTCTGAAGCAACTCTCTTAACATCTTCTCCAGGAGTTACAACTATTACTCTACTAACTTCCTTGGTTTCAACGATCGTACATAAGACATCAATGAGCATTGCTTTAACGAGCTCTACTCTCTCATGCCTTGACAAAACGTTTGAAAGCCTCGTCTTAGCATTAACGAAGCTTTTAACGGGCAGTATGCATATTGTTGACATAGAGCTCGTACACCTTGTTTAACTCAGCTCGCTGCTACCCAGAGTTATTCAAGAGAGAGACCATACTTCATAGCTTATAAGCTAAGCTTTCCCATGGGGAAATGAAAACAGCTCCTAAGCTTTAAGCTAAGCAATGAATGAGCGCATCAACGAAGTCGAAGATCTTCTACAGGGGCTCCATTCATCAAGTTCAATAGCTGCTCATGGATTCCCAGGCGTTTAAAATTCATGTAAACTAAGTGTGGCCTTAAGTAAAGCGATTAAGGATGCGGAAACGAAGGCGCGCTCATTTAGAAGCAAATGGAAAAGAATAATAGTGTTCTCCATGAATAAAATAGTATTTAGGTGATTCAATGCCTCTTAGGTTTGGCCTAGAGCTTGTTCCCTCAACTCCCATAAGTGAGCTTGTTGATTTAGCTACTGTAGCTGAGCAATTAGGGTTAGACACTGTTTGGATAACTGACCATTACAACAATAGGAATGTCTACGTAACGCTATCCAGCATAGCATTAAGGACTAACAGAGTACTTCTAGGTCCAGGAGTGACTAATCCATATGTTGTAAACCCAGCGTGGACTGCTTCAGCAATAGCTTCTCTAGACGAAATATCAGGTGGAAGAGCTCTCTTAGGTATAGGAGCCGGAGATAAAGCTACTCTTGAAAAACTATCTATAGAGTGGAG
The DNA here is from genome assembly GCA_038879595.1 of Desulfurococcaceae archaeon. Lineage (GTDB taxonomy): Archaea > Thermoproteota > Thermoprotei_A > Sulfolobales > Desulfurococcaceae > JANXDZ01. Next base: position 35,786 of record JAVZTI010000008.1, read on the forward strand.
GACTCCACTAAAGGCAATTGAAGAAAGTGTTACTGTAATAAGGAAGTTATTGAGGGGGGAAATAGTAGACTTTAATGGAGAATTCATTAAAGTAAAGGGAGCAAAGCTAAATTACAAGCCTTTACATGAAATACCCATATACATTGGAGCTCAAGCGCCAAGGATGCTTAAGCTAGCCGCTTCAATAGGTGATGGAGTTTTAATAAATGCATCAAATCCAAAGGACTACGAGCAAGCCATTGAAATAATCAAGGAGGCAGCTGGAGATAGATTCAGTAAGTTAGATGTAGTTGCATACACATGTTTTTCAATAGATAAAGACAGGAATGAGGCGAGAAAAGCTGCACTGCCAATAGTTGCATTCATAGTTGCAGGTGCTCCAAGAAATGCTTTAGAAAGACATGGAATAAGCCTTGAGAAAGCTCAAGCAATAGCATCTGCAATAAATAGAGGAGACTTTAAGACAGCTTTCTCTAATGTAACTGAAGAAATGCTTCAAGCATTCTCAATATATGGAACTCCTAGTGAATGTGCAGATTCATTAAATAAACTAATTAAGTTAGGCGTAACTCAAATAGTCTTTGGATCTCCTATAGGCAAGAAAAGGAAGGAGGCTTTAAAAACTATAGCTGAAGAAGTCATTCCATTGTTCAAATAGCTTTCTAAAAAGGTAATTTTTTTGAGGATAGCTTACTTTAAGGCTGTTAAAAAGCCATTCAAATACTGGTATCCTGGAACTAATGTAGCTAATGAAATAGCTAGAGCTTACGGCACCTTAATTAAACCAGGAGATCTAATAGCTGTTTCCGAAAAAGCTCTCTGTGCATCTAAAGGACTTCTATACGATGAAGGCGTTATTCATCCAGATCTATTTACAAAGTTCGCTGCATACGTAGTGAACAGAGTTATTTGGGGCAGGCTTCTCAGAGGCCTTTTCAATGAGGAGACGCAGCGCTTCTTACTAAAAGCCCCTCTAAACTACATAGCGTCTCATAAGAAGCTCTCACTGAAGTTGGGGGGGTTAAAGCACTTCATTAAACCACTATCTGAAGCAGGCATTGATGCTACTAATCTACCGTACACGTATGTATCTCTTCCAATAAAGAATGCCAGCAAAGAAGCCGAGATCCTTAGAGAGGACTTAGTTAAACTGCTTAAGATAAACGTAGAAGTGCTCATAGTTGATAGCGATAGAACCTTTAAGTTAAGGAAGTTCGCTAACTTAGCGATAGCGACAAGGCCTTCAAGTATAAGAGGCATAATAGACTTAGGTGGAGTGGCATACTTCATTGGAAAGACGTTAAAGAAGCTATTTGTAGAATACCCTACGCCAATAGCATATACAGGTAAATGGATAGGGCTTACTAACATACTTAAAGTAACTAGGCTGGCCGATAAGCTGATGGGCTATGGACTTGGCAGAAACGTCTTGGAAATGGTTTCAAACTTAGGTAGAGAAAGCTTTAGTGAAGTCCTTTGGAGCGACATGAATAAAGTAAGGCATTACCCGGCTGTACTGATCAGGCCCATATACCTTTAATTACAGTTCACCACTTCGATGGATCAACGTTAAGTATATCTCCACGCTTTCTAACGTATTCTTCATAGTTTTCAAGGGATTCGCGAACTTTCTTCTCAATGAATTTAAATACAGTATCTCTCCCTTCAATACTTAAAGGCTTAACTTCAATAAAGCCCCAGTTAACTGCTCTTGTAAGGATTCTTCTACCAACACTACTCATAACTAATACTGTGCTCCATCCCTCAGAGCTCCCTATGCTGCCTATATTTAGATCAGCGTAAGGGGAAATAAACTCTGGGCACTGCATGCATGCAGCCCTCATATCTTTGGAGGCCTTGCTTAGCGAATATAGGGCGCTCACTCCATCCTTTGTCGTAAAGACTAACTTACCCTTCTTAATCGAGATCTTAGCTAAATCTCCTATGCTTATCTTCAGATCTTTAGTTAAGCTAAGGATCTTTTCGTATGTGAAGTTATGAGTGCAAAAAAGCCCTATACTCACTAAGCTTAGGCCTTCAAATAGCTTTAAGCCAAGCTTCTTCATTTTCTCAACAGCCCTTATTTGACACGGCAATCCAACGATAGCTATAGATTTTACGCCCTCTCTTGAGGCTAAGTCCTTTAATGCTAGAAGAGTTGGTGAGTAAACATACTTTGTTCCAGCAGCTTCAATAACTTCGCCATCCACTACTGCTATAGATGGTTTAGGGCGCCACACTTCATCTCTTGAAGTAACTAGGGCTGCATCAAATAGCCCAAGCCTAAGGCCGGCGATCAATAGACTTGTTACAGCTCCACCATCCTGTGCGACTTTAATTACTTCAGGCATCGTTGACTTAGCTTCATAGGCTTCACTAAATGCGTAAGTATTGAGTGAGAAAAGCTCCCTAGAAATATTTAATTGTGGACATACGTTTATGCAGAGGGTTTGCTTACACTTCTTGCAGAACTTAGAGTCTCCCAGCGTTGGCTTACTTGGATTGCTTAACTCATAGCTTAAGTTATTGAATGGACAGACGGCAATGCAAGCTCCACAGAAGGAGCAGAAGCCAAGCTCAATGTTTTCACTAACGTTAAGCGGTTTTACAACAGCTTTCTCCAATGGAAATCCCTATTTAAGTAATGTTGAGACATACTAATAAAGTTAATATTGCTTGTAAAGTTAATATTGCTTGCCTTGGACGCTATTGAAATAGCCACTTCTCCTTCGGCATAACTAAATCCTTGAAGCTACACTCATTGCACTCTTCGTAGTCTACTCCACGAACTACTGCAAATGGAGTATTTTCAGTAGTCTGCCCTATTACTAGTTCAGCTGCTCCAGCAACTTCATCTACTATAGCTATTCTCGTTACTCTCATTATATACCCATCTCTATCTGGCTTACCTATGTAATTTCTATATGGGTTTATTCCAGCAAAACCTATTGCTTGATTCACCATCCCCTCCCTAAATGGCCTTCCATAAGTATCTGACACTATTACTGCAACTCTGACTCCAAATTCCTTCATTACTTTATCTCTTATTTCCCTTGCCGAGCGATCGGGATCTTCTGGAAGCAGGACTACGTAATTTTCTCCGCCAGCATTTGATTTATCTATTCCAGCATTAGCGCAGACAACTCCATGCCTAGTTAGGACTATTATGTGGCCGCCACTGATCTTGAGGATTTCCTTAGATTCCCGAAGTATTAGTTCAACTAGCCTGGGGTCTTTGCCTGTCTCTCTAGCTATTTCCAGAGCTCTCTCACTTGGATTAACGCTATTTAAGTCTACTACCCTTCCTTCAGCTTTTGATATAACCTTATGTGTAACAACAATTATGTCGCCATTCCTTAAGCTAACTCCATTGCTTTTAATTGCTTCGATGATTGCTTCACTAATGCTATCTCCCTTAATTATTTCCCTATCGTACTTCAATCCTATTACTTCTATCCTCCTCATACATAGACTCCCCGTCTTCGCTATTTCAGAACTAGTTCAGCTACCTTATTAACAATAGCCTTAGCTTCACTAATTGCTTCTTGCAGAGTCTTTCTAACTCCTACAGTGATTTTCCTAGAGCACTGTGGAAGCTTTATTACTTTGCCGCTTAAAAGACTCTCATCGATGTGGCTTAAGAGATAGTATGAATAACCATCAACTATATCTCCTAGGAAAATTGAGCTGGCTCCCGGCCTTGCCTCAGTCCACGAATCAATTAATACTCTTCCTACTTCAGGATAAAGCTCTGCTATCCCAAGTATGGAAGTTGTAAGGCGTGGATTTACTTCAACTACGTAAATCCCTTCATTGTTCCAAACAACGTCTAATCCTATGAATCCTCTTAGTGAAGGATGCTTGGAGAAAAGTCTTTCAAGAAGCGTTCTAGCCTCCTTAACTACGTGTTCATCCCTTATTGGAAGAATTCCACCAAAGTACTTTAATGAACTCCCAACTCGTCCAATCAACTGGAGGTTTAGTGAAAATAAAGCTATGCCAAACTTAGAGTAAACTACTGATATACTTCCATGAACTCCCCTAATGTACCTCTGTACAACTGCTTCACCAAATGGATCGCATTTAACGGCTTCATATGCATAAGAACACAGTTCATCCAAGCTATGTGCTACGCGTACACACTCTGATCCAGCAAGCATTGCTGGTTTAACTACTGAAGGTAATTCGACTTCACTTAGTTCACTTCTAGAGCACTCAAAGCCCCTTCTAATGAGGATAGTTTCAGGAACTTTTATTCCGCATTCAACTAAGGCTAAGTAAGTTGTATATTTATTTGAAAATAATTTAGTTAAATCACGGGGGGGCCCGATGAGCTTGCCTCCGGCAATTTCTGAGACTTTAATTAATTCAGCAGGTGGAGCTACTGCAATTACTCCATCATATTTCGCTAAGCACTCGTTTAAGAAGTCGTAGTAGTTGCGTGGATCAATGTATACAGCACCCTCCTCCACAACATTTAAATACTTACTAATAATTAGTGAAACCTCTTGATTAGCTAACTTAAGTAACTTAGCAGCTGTATAAGCCATGGAGTATCCTTCTACGAGGATATCCAGGTACATGCTTTCAGGCGAGAAAGTACTAGTAAAGTATTCTGTAATCAAAATCCTCAAGTAGAGTCGCTTCCTACTTCCTTAAATAATATGGAGTCTCCTTCTGTGCTTTAGCTATATATTCAGCAACTCTTCTCTTTACTTCACTAAACACTCGGTCCTCTAAGCCGTACACTAAGGCTCCAGTTGGACATATTGCAGAACAAGCTGGATCAAGGCCTTTTGCCCTAAGATCCCTGCATAAATCGCACTTAGTAACTACTCTGAGCTTAGGCTCTAGCTCAGGTATCCCAAATGGGCATGCTTCAAGGCATGCTAAGCATCCAATGCACTTAGCTTTATCAACGTAGATGAAGCCATCGCTTCCTACATGCATTGCTTTAGTGGGGCATACTGCTACACATGGAGCTTTTTGACAGTGCATGCATGAAATTGGGATGTATATGCTTGCGCCAACTCTATAGACCTTTATGAAAGGCATTCCATACAATGCTTCACAAGCTGCTTCACACGCCCCACAGCCTATGCACTTAGATAAGTCTATTACTCTAATTCGCCTGGGCTGTGGAGCTATTACTTCAGACTGCTGTTGCTCCACGGACTTCGCCTCACTTCAACTTTATAGTTAAGGCTTTTAGCCAACGATCAATTTCCCTAGCTGTTCTTACTCCCTGTCTAACAGCATCACCAATATTGGTTAAGCCAGTTATAACGCTTCCTGCTGCAAATACTTTCCTATTAGTTGTCCGACCCCATTCATCTACTAGCACAGTTTTCTGACTCATAGCTATATTCATTCCGCTAGCTACATCGCTGGATAGAGGAGGCGAAGGCTCTTCTATTCCAGCTAGTAGTAGTGAGTCTACGCTTAATGTAAAGTAAGAGTTAGGTATGGGAATGGCTACTTTACCTTCATTAATTGAGCTAAGCTGTAGACGCTGAAACTTTACTTCAGTTACTGCATTGTTTACAACACTTACTTCAGCTATCCTCGCAAGATCTATTGCGACAACGCCTTCATCCTCAAGCTTCCTAAGATCCACTAGATCTATTGGAGCTCTCCTAAAAGAGTCTTCGTAGATAAGGTATACTTCAGCTCCATCTCTTAAAGCCTGTCCAGCAGCTGCAAGAGCACTTATATTACCTCCATAGATTACTACTCTCCTGCCGATGCTAACCCCCTTATTGATGAGGCCTATTTCCTGAAGCCTCCTATAGTAGAGGTATGATAGAGCTGAGTATACATTCATTGAATTCATCCCCGGTATCTCCGGCTTCCTAGTCCTCCAAGCACCACTCGTTATTAAGACAGCGTCGTATTTTTCAACTAGATCTTCTAACGGCAGTACTCTTTCAACAAATTCATCTCCTTCTTCATTAAGGTTAGCTCCAGAGAAAACCTTTGTTTTAAGAAAGAACCTTACTTCAAGCACTTCCTCGAGTTCTTTAGCTCCCTCTAAAACGTTCTCCCTAGGCACTCTCCACGGAGGAGCAGCGAATACTAATGAGCCTCCCGGCATAGGTTGCTTATCATACACATCGACTTCATGGCCTATGCAAGCCATATAGCCTGCTGCTACTAGTCCACATACTCCAGCGCCAATTACTGCTACTTTCAACCCAGTCTTTGAAGTCCTCTTGTTGCACGTTAATGCAAAGCGCATTACTTTAGTGGACAGACTCCTTCACCTGGCTTATAAGTCCATTAGCAAAGTATTAAAGTTATCTAGAAAAACTGTAATACCTCTCACTATACGCATGGAGGCTATCTATGGATACTTAGGTAAACGTACTTTATTTAAGCAATGCATTTTACTTAACTCCACACAGCATAATTACAAGGACCTAGGTGTCTAAAGTGAGTAGTAGGTGGATTACTGGGCTTTTCACTACACTCCTCCTAATAACTCTCCTTCTACAGCCAGTGCTCACTAGTGCTGAAAACCCATTGTATAAGTGGACTATAATGATCTACATGGATGCAGACAATAACTTGGAGAAAGCGGGCATAGAAGACTTTAATGAAATGGAAGTGGCTGGCTCAACTGGAGATGTAGCAATAGTAGTGATGTTTGATAGACATCCAGGCTACGACTCCAGCAACGATAATTGGAGTAACACAAGAATATACTTAGTTAAAAAAGATCTAGATCCCAATACAATAAACTCACAGCTCCTCCTAGATCTAGATGAAATGAACATGGGGGATCCTAACACTCTAGTATTTCTAGTCAATTATACTGTAGCAAACTTTCCAGCTGAGCACTACATGTTAGTCATATGGGATCACGGCAATGCATGGAGGAGATCGTTTGGAGGAGCTAGGGGAGTAGCTTACGATTACAGCGACAATGACTACTTAGATGAAAGAGAGCTCATTGAAGCACTAGATAGGATCAGGAGTGAAGTTGGAGTACACTTAGACATACTGGGTTTTGACGTATGCCTTGAAGCTATGGCTGAAGTAGCTTATGACGTTGGCTCAAGAGGCTATGCTGATATATTAGTGGCTTCACAAGAATACGAGCCTTTCGATGGCTGGTACTATACATGGTTTTTAATGCAGTTGATTGCTAATCCAGGGATGCCTCCAGCAGATCTAGCTAAAGCAATTGTTTCAGCATATGAATACTACTACACTGTCGTTTATCCCCTAGACTATCCAACGCTATCAGCAGTAGACTTAGTTAGCTACATAGAATATGCCGTGCCATACATAGACTTAGCTTCAATATACATGACTTACAATGTGTACTTAAATCCAAGCATAGCTTATTCAATAAAGGAGCTGAGGGATGTATGCGATAAGACAGGTGAAGGAGAGTTCGTTGACGTAATTGACTTATTCAAGAAGCTATTAGACTATGATGGATGGCTGCAGAGTTATGACCCAAGGCCTATGCTTGCTTCTGCAATAAGCGCATTGAATAGCGCTATCATAGCCAGCTGGAGCGCCCCTGGACACCCCAATTCCCATGGGTTATCCATATACATGCCTCCAAGCGTTGACTGGTATCTAGAGGAAAGATATTGGTACTTCTATCAAACAGCTTTCCCCACTGAGACTTGGTGGGGGCTCTTCCTTGACTACTACTTCAAGGCCTTTACGCCTATGGAGGAACTGCTTGTTGAAGTAGTTGCTCCAAGCTATATTAATGTTGGCTTAAATGACTATGCATTAGTTCACGTTGCTTATGGAAATAAGATGATTGACCCAGATTCGCTAAGCGTTGAGTGCTTAACTAATGGATCGAGCATTCCATTAAGTGTAATAAAGCTTATGCCAGGCCTATACTTAGCTCTAATACCTCCACTTAATGAAGCCACTACTGTATTCATATTAGTTAAGGCAGATTACTGGTTCTTAAGTAGAACGGCTGTAGCAGCCATAAAGGTAAGCAACATTAGTAGCTCCATTGAAAGCGTACATAGAGACTTGTCGTCCAGTATATCTCAAGCGTCTAGAGAAGTTTTAACAAGCATTAATGAATCTTCAGGGCTTTTAAGAAGAGACTTATTCAACATTAATAGCTCTTTAACTGAAGCTTTTACAGCCATATTCAACGATCTTAATGCATCTATTTCAGCGCTAGGCAACTTGTTAAATGCTATTGGAGCAGAGGTAGTCAATTTAACTAACGATGTGTTAACTCTAAATACTTCAATAGGCTTAGTTCAATTAAAGCTAAGTGAAATATCTATAGGCGTAAGCAGCCTACATAATGATCTAGTTACAGTGAAGACTATTTTAGGTGAATTAAACTTAACTTTAAAGGACTTAAATACAACACTAAGCTACTTAGGCAATGGAATCGTTGAAATAAGGACAAGTCTAGGAACAATTTATGGTGAAGTAGTAAGCGTAAATAATGGAGTGGCATTAGTGAGGACAAGCTTAGGAGATCTTTTAGTGAGAACTGACGACATACATGGGTATATTGAAGAATTGAAAGAAAGTCAAGGCAGTCAAATGCTATCGATTTACTTGATACTGGCTTTCTCAATAATACTGCTTGTTGCAACTATATTTAATATAGCTAAAAGAAGGTAATTAATTCATTTTTTTAAACTTGATATAATTTCAATGTATTTTCTCGCTACATTAATGCAGTTAAATTTGGTAGCTTGCTTTCTAGCGTTACTGCTTAGTTCTTCAAACAACTCTTGCCTTGTTAATAATGCCTCTAGTGCATCTACATATCCATTAATGTTGCTTAAAGGCACTCTATAGCCTACAACTCCATTTAACACTATGCTTGGTGATACGGCATCTGACACTACGGCAGGTGTGCCAAGAGCCATTGCCTCTAGAGATGCATATGAGAAAGTCTCTATAGTTGATGGAAGTATGAGGGCTTTAGCATTAGCTAGCTCTCTTAACACTTCATCGCCTACTACACCTAACTTAAACTCTATGTACTGTTCTCCACCATACTTCTTGACTAATTCCCTAGTGTAATTTGTATCCATTCCAAATAATACTAATTTTGCATTGACCCCCCTCTCCCTCAACATTCTAACGATCTTTATTGATATCTCTGGGTTTTTCTTAGGAGTCAGTCCTATGTGTACAATAGTGTTTTCCCTAACTCCATGTCTGTATAACTTGTTGAATTCATCAACATTTATGCATACTGGTACAATGTAATCTGCTTTAACTCCCAGCTTTTCCTTCATTTGAAGCGCTGTGTGCTCTGATACAGCTATCCTTGCATCACATGATTTAAGCAAGTATTTGTGCAGATGTTTCTCAAATAAATTAACTTTCTCCTTAAATGGACCGTGGACTACAGCTACCTTAATAAATTTCTTCCTTAAGTAAACTGCTCCATTCATTACAACGCAGTCTATCCCTATTTCACTTAGAATTCTTGAGCCATCCATAAGCCAGTCGTAAAGTACTTTAGTTAAATTAATTCCTGTACCCGGTTCTCCACTAATTAAGTGAATAGGTATGTTTGAGCTACCCCAAGCCTTAACACATATATCGCTAGACATGTGGTGAGCAACTATGTGTGTTTCAATACCTATGTTCTTAAATCCCTTAGCTAACTCAAATACAAATCTATTAACTCCATACACTATGCCTAAATCCTCGCGTTGAGTAATAGCTATTCTCAAATTCAAGCCACCAGTACTGTAAGTTAATTCAGCGCCATTAATGCTATATATGTTGCTATGGCTATTTTACGAATAGAGTGTGGTTGAGAAATGATTGCAATTTCATCCTTAATAATTGAAGATCTTGATCCAGCAGAAGCTATCGCTACTTTTAACACAGAGGCAAAAGTTGTGAGAAACCTTGAGTTAACGGCATCGCACGTTAGATACTTAATGCTCAAGGACTTAAGCTATGTTAAAATGCTTAAAGAATTAATTTCAACAACTAATGTAAGGCTTACAGCTATTCACGCTCCACTAGAGCTATTCAATGTAAGCCATGAATTAAATGCAGTTAGAAGAGCTGAAAGCTTATTTAAGCTTGCTTCACAACTTGAAGTATATTTATTGACATTCCACGTATTTCAAATAAGTCCAAGCACTGAAATGTCTACTGAAGGCATGCTTAAAGTTACTAAAGATCTAAATAAAGGAGTTTTTAAAGAACTAGACTTAATGGCTCACAACACCTTTAAAGTATTCGTTGAAAACAGCTTTCAAAGGACTTATGGATTCCTACCTATGGATTTATTAGAAATAGTTGGGGGACTTGAGAACGTAGAGGTGTGCTTTGACATCGGGCATGCTCATGCCAATGGACTTGACTTAGCTCTCTTTCATGAAGTTATTGAAGACTACGTAGGCATGTACCATGTTCATGATAACGATGGAATGCACGATCTTCATTTACTGCCTCTAATGGGGAACGTAAAGTGGGATAGCATTGTAAGCGTGATTAATAAGGATAAGCCGATAATCCTCGAGATCAGTGGTTCATCTAGGAATAAAGGCTTAATTAAGCTTACTGAAATAGTTGCTAAAGTAATTGGCCTAGCCTAGACACTGCTTTACTATTCCTCAATAGATTATGTCCTATAGGTCTTCATACCTTCGATCAGTTTTCACGCCACACGCTTTTCAACTGTTCCTCCAAGACCTCTCGCTACAGCGTTTTAGACCCTGCAGCCGGGACTTTAAAGTTCTGCAGCTCTCGGAGCATAGAGAGCATCAATACGTAGGTGAATTATAACTAAGTTCTACTTACATATCTTTAAAACATTGGAATTAAGAAAAACTAAGAAGGTAGCATCATTCGGCTCCCATACTACTCCCCCTTTATTAATAAATGAATGAGAAACTCTGGAAAGCGCCCTCTCATATTCCTTTAAGTGAGTTCATTATTTAAATGGAGTTAGAAATTCTTATATATAGGTTATGTAGAGGGTATGTGAGAGGCGCTAAGCTATGGCTGTATCAAAATACCTTGCACTATTAATTGCTGTTGTAATAGTCGTTGCCCTAGCTCTTTTACTCATATATCCACGGCTAACTACGCCTCCTACAAAAGTCCTTAAAGTAGGGACATCGCCCGACTTCCCTCCGTTTGAATTCATAGATGAAAAGGGGAATATTGTTGGAATAGACATAGACTTAGTTAAGGCCATTGCTAAAAGGCTTGGATACGAAGTCGAAGTGATTTCAATAGACTTCGAGGGACTTATACCAGCTTTATTGAATAAGCAAATAGATGTCATTGCCTCAGGAATGACTATTACTGAGGAGAGAGCTAAAGTAGTTGCTTTCACTAACCCGTATTGGGAAGCCGATCAAGCTATATTAATCGTAGTAGGCAGCGACTTTAGGCCTCAATCACTTGATGACCTTGTTAATAAGAAAGTAGGAGTTCAAAGCGGGACTACTGCTGAGCAATTAGTACATGACTACATCACTAGTACTGGAAAATCAATTGATGTAAGGAGCTACTCAAGCTATGTTTTAGCAGTAGTTGACTTAGTTAATGGAAGGCTTGACGCAGTCGTAGTTGATTCACCAGTAGCTCAAATGTTTACTAGGGAGTACAGTGTAGAAGTTTCAGCAGTAATACAGACTGGGGAGAAGTACGGCTTAGCTGTTAGAAAAGATGATGTTGAGTTACTAGGCAAGCTCAATGAAGCCCTTAAAGAATTCTTAGGCACTGATGAATGGATGCAAATAATTGATAAATACCTTGGAGGCTGAAGGGTTTCCATAAATGAATGGCTTTTTAACATACATTCCAATAATACTCATGGGTGTATGGAATACTTTAATTCTTTCAACAGTGAGCTTCCTACTTGCAACACTGCTTGGGCTCCTAATGGCTTTCATTGAAGTATTTTCCCCAAAGCCTGTCTCAACTATAGTAGACTGGGTTACTAGAGTGCTTAGAGGAATACCATTACTCTTAGCACTGCTCCTAGTATTCTATGGCCTTCCTAGAGCAGGAGTAGCTCTGCCGAACATTGCATCAGCAATAATTGGTATAGCAATAGTTGATTCAGGCTACCAAGCTCAACTATTCAGGGGAGCTATAGAAGGAGTTGGAGGAAGGCAGCTGGAAGCTGCTTACTCAATTGGTTTATCGAAGTGGGGTGCCTTTAGATACGTGATTGTTCCACAAGCGTTTAGAGCAGCTCTCCCAGGTTGGTTAAATGAGTTTACAATAGTCCTTAAGGACTCCTCAATAGCTTATGCAATAGGAGTCACAGAACTCTTTACACAAGCTGTTCATGTTGCTCAAGTAATCCTAGACTACCTCCAGCCCCTCATCCTTGTATCAATAGTGTACTTCAGCATGTGCTATCCACTCTCAATAGTTTCAGAGAGAGCTAGGAGGAAGCTCTTAGCTATGGGTGTAGCAGCTGTATAGTGTAGGAGGGCGGTAATGCGTGAGAATAGTATTGGAAGTAAGTAACTTATGGAAGTTCTTCGGCAAGAACCCTGTGTTAAGAGGAGTTTCATTCAGCATTAGAGAGGGAGAAACTAAAGTGATACTAGGGCCTTCAGGGGCAGGTAAGTCTACTTTACTTAGATGCATAAATTTACTGATTAAGCCTGATAGAGGCAGCATAGTCTTAGATGGAGAAGAAGTCACTGCTCCAGGAGTTAACGTAGCTAAAGTTAGGAGCAAAATAGGCTTCGTCTTCCAGCACTTCAATTTATTCAATCACTTAACAGCTCTTGAAAACGTCATGCTTGGATTAATTAAAGTGAAAGGAATGAATAAAAGTGATGCATTTAAAGTAGCTAGAGAGTCACTGCTTTCAGTAGGCATAAGTGAGGATCTTTGGAGCAAATATCCTGCACAACTATCTGGCGGACAGCAGCAGAGAGTAGCCATAGCTAGAGCTATAGCTATGAGCCCCAGGCTTGTGTTATTTGATGAACCTACGTCAGCTCTCGACCCAGAGCTTATATGGGAGGTCCTAGGAGTTATGGAGAAGCTATCTAAGGAGGGAATGACGATGATTGTAGTAACGCACGAGCTGGGTTTCGCAATGAAGGTTGCCGATGAAGTGATATTCATGGATTCAGGAGCCGTTGTGGAAAGCGGCCCTCCGGAAGAAGTAATTCTTAGGCCTAAGAATGAGAGAGTTCGCAGATTCATGGAGAGAATGCAGTACGTATACTCATTGAAGTAGGGTAGAGCAATGTCTTTTGACAAATTGTTAGACTTAGTGAACTCCTATGGAAGCCTCTTACTCAATGGTTTACTAACATCCTTCTACTTAACTGTTTCATCCTATTTAATCGGCTTTACTCTAGGTGTATTGATATCTATTGCTAGAACCTATGGCCCAAGGCTTGTTAAAGCCCTCTGTCAAGCATTTGTTGAACTAACTAGAGGAACTCCAATGCTTGTCCAGCTATTCCTCATATACTATGTTTTACCTAGAGTAGGATTAACCCTAGATCCTTTGCCGGCAGCAATTATAGCTATTGGACTGAATTCAGCAGCCTATCAATCAGAGTACTTGAGGGCTTCAATGAGCTCTATAAGCTACTCACAGTGGGAAGCAGCGCTATCCATTGGGCTAACTAAGCTTCAAGCAGTTAGGGAAGTCATATTGCCTCAGTCAATTAGAATAGCTATACCAACTTTAGCAAATGAATTGATCTACTTATTCAAGTATTCTTCAATAGCTTACTTCATTACAGTCTCAGAGTTAATCTACATAAGTAAATTCATTGGGAGCAGGACTTTTCTCTATGTAGAAGTGTATTCAATTATAGCAGTAATATACATAGCGTTCTCAATAGCAGCTACTGAAGTATTTAAATTCATTGAGAGAAAGATAGCTATTCCAGGGCTAAGGATTTCAACTAGGTTGTAAGCATGAATTTGCAACTAACGGTCTTGGAGGCTATGTAGCGAAGAGATCATCAATGAACTCCACTAGCTGCAACATTTAAAGAATATAAACCCACTGTTTATCATTTTAGATGAAGAGGGGGCCGGTAGCTCAGCCTGGAAGAGCGCCTGGCTTGCAACCAGGAGGTCCCGGGTTCAAATCCCGGCCGGTCCACTAGTGATGTCCTCCATCAATAACCATTAACTTGACTCACTTAACTGAATAGCCTAATTCTTTGCACCACGAATTATTGTTACAAACTCCTCTCGCTCTAAAGAAAGCAGCTTTTCTTCAAGCACTCCAATGGCGTAAGGACTGTTCCTGGTTTCTTTAAGTTTTTAGCGCTTTTGTAGTGATTAAGCGGAGTGCTGGCTGTATGTCTATATAGCTTCCAGATAGACTTAAAATAACTAGAGCAAGGAGCAGTAAAGTCTGCGAAGACTTCATCTCCATTGATGTCTTTAGATCATTATTTTAGTGGATTCTTAAGCTGTCAAGCGCCACGCGATAATGTTACTTAGTCTGCTCCTCAAAATCCTTCATGAGTTCTCGAACAGTGTCTACACTAACATTAAGTTTTTCAGCTATTTCTCCTTCAGATAAACCTCTCCTCCTTAATGCAAGTATCTTTAGCTTTAGAATCTCTTTGCTTAAATCATCGTTTGAGGAACTCTTCTTACTGCTCTTCTTCCTTTTAGTGCTGCCATTTAGTGATAGTAAGCTCATGTTTAACTGTATGTCTTCTAGAGCTTCAACTTTTAATTCAACGTCCTTCAGCCTGGAGTCAAGAACCTTAAGCTTTCTCCCAAGATCTGAACTCCTTCTTTCAAGCAAAGTTATTCTCTCAAGTAAGTTAGCGTAAGTCTCTCCATACTTTAAGTATATCTTTAGTGTTGCATAAGTTTCAACAGTTACTATGCTCATAAGGCCTAGTAAAGCTATTGTAAGTAGATCCATTGGTGGCTCCCCTAACTCTAAGTAAAGTGTTAAGCTGTGCAATAATATATCTCAATGAACTAGGTATTACTATTCTTTAAGAACTCATTCTGTAGGCACTGACTTTCTGAGAATCCCTCTCTTATAGTCTATGTTATGTAAAGCTATTGTGGCAGCAGTTATATCTGCAGCTGAACCTGGGTTAATGCCCTTAGCCCTAAGATCTTTATCTAATTCTGCAACTCGCTTAAACCAGTCTTCTCCAGCCTTCTCTACTTCACATAGAGTTTCTCCAGCTCTTTCCTTAATTTCTTCAGCAATGCTGGCTCCATGCTTTCTAAACACTAGTGTATCAATGTCTTTGCTAAGTATTAATAAGTATGCTTCAACAACTGCTCTATTCCAGTTTCCATGAGTATTCAACCTATCGTTAAGGTAGTTCAATGCTTTAATAGATCTAGGATATCCTTCAATTACTTCTCTAGAGACAACGTCAACTGAAGAGCTTGCCACAAGAACTTCCCACAGCCTATAGTTACCCTCCAGTATTCTACGCTTATAGTTCTTGCTCCAGACATTGGGGGGTCCTATTGTTCTATCGCTCCTCCTTATGTAGCTGGGTGAAGCACACCTTATGGCGCGGTATAAAGATATTGAGTCAAGAGTTGTAGAATTCCTTTCCAACACATCTCTAGCTATTGAAGCTATGCAGGAAGCTCTTACAGCACCATCCCTTAGGCACTTCCCTAAAGCTATTGAGAGAGGCGACAGTAGTATCGCTATGCCTAAAATAGTGTTTGAACTACCTGTAACTTCCATGCTTTCCCTAACCATTCCATAAATAATGTCTCCAACTAAGTGCTTACCGTAAGAACCTCTATATCCCCTTAACACTCCTCTCCTAATCCATCCATGAGCTACGTGGCCTGCCACCACAAAGTCCTCAAAGAGCTTATCCACGTGATCTGAAAGCCTATGCACATTGCCTGGCTTTGGATAAGCAGATACTTCTAGTGAGATGGAGCTCGAGATCAAGGCTGTAAAGAAGTCAATGGACTTCAACTCATGCACCCACACGCTTAGTTGCCGCATAAGTTAATAAGCTTCAATTCATCGTAGACCTACTTAGATACATTGAATGAAGCTGTGGAGGAGGGATTATTGGAGGTAAGGGATATAGTGCTTGCAGGAATGAACGCTGCTCTCTATGCATTAGTAGGCTACTTAACTCACTTAGGCGTATTTGCCATTGGAGTAGGCGTAGTTAGATTCTGGCCAGCTGTATTTATACCAGCTGTGTTTTCAGTAGTCTTTTCACCAGTTGTTGGAGGTATTGGTGCAGCAGTAGGTATATTCATTAGCGACATGCTTGTGCACGGCAATGCTTTACTTAGCTTAACAGTGGGTGTTCCAGCAAACTACGTTTGCTTCCACTTAATTGGATACATAGCTAGGAGGATGGCTGGCTTTAAGCCAAGGCTAACATACGTCTCCAGCATTATTCTTCAAGCATTGCCTCCACTAGTAATTGTATTGCTATACTACATTAACTTAATTGATTTATCAATAGCTCTAACTTACTTAGTTATTTCAATAGTTAGCTTAGCTCCAA
This sequence comes from Desulfurococcaceae archaeon, assembly GCA_038879595.1. Classification (GTDB taxonomy): domain Archaea; phylum Thermoproteota; class Thermoprotei_A; order Sulfolobales; family Desulfurococcaceae; genus JANXDZ01. Next base: position 52,240 of record JAVZTI010000008.1, read on the forward strand.
CAGTAGTATCAATGACTCTTTATAAAGAGTATATTCCTCCAAGCCAAGCCGTAGCCTACACTATTGGATTAATGAGTGGTTCAGCAATAATAGGCGTAGGCCTATGGTTCTACAGCCAGTTTCTACCACTTCCAGGAGGAGTAGTGAATGCACCGCTAGCTATGGCTTTAATATGGTTTATGTGGACTTACTATACTGAAATACCATTCCTAATGATTCTTGCCCCACCAATAGTTAAGAGCTTAGAGACTAGGCTAAAGAAGTGACTGAGGCAGTAGATCATGTATTTAGTAAAAGTACCAGCAGGTCTATCCGGGTTCTTTGCACCCCATATTACTAGTGAACTAGCTACTACAGGCGCTATTGGAGGGGGAATAGTTCTAGATGAAGGAGTCTTAGTAGAGCTTGATGTAGTGAGCAGTACTTCTGAAGAAGCATTAGTTGAGAACTATATAAATGGATGCAGAGTCGAGAGCTGTATAGCAAATTATGTAGCTACTAAAATTCTAAGAGAAGCTGGCTTAGATTCACATAGAGTAATCGTTAAGCAGTTAGTGAAAGTACCTATTGGTGGAGGGTATGGTACTAGTGCAGCATCAGCTTTAGCAATATCAATAGCATTAGCTAAAGCTTTAAGGATTAGAAGGACTTTGAAGTGGGTTGCTGAAGTAGCTCATGAAGCAGACATAGTCTGTAAAACTGGATTGGGGACAGTAGTAGGGATACTGAACCAGGGTTATGGAATAGTCATCGTTAAGAAGCCTGGAGGACCTTTCTACACTGAAGTTGAGCACATACTGTTGGATAATTCAATTACTGCATTTACAGCTTTCTACAAGCCTATTAGTAAGACTGAACTACTCTCTCAACACGACTTACTAACTAGCGCCAGGAGAGTTGGATTAAGCACTCTTAAGAAGATCTTTAGAGATCCATGTCCAGAGAACTTCATGAAGAGCTGCTTAGAGTTCTCACTTAAAACTGGGCTCCTTCAGGGAGAGTTAAGGAACATAGTTTTAAATGTTAATAGATTGCGTGGAGTAATAGGGGCTTCAATGAATATGATTGGCGAGGGACTCTATGGACTCGTTGAAAAGGAGTACCTAGATCAAGTCATTGAGTATGTTAAGAGCACTGCTCCAAGCTGGATCTATTCGTGGAGGCCAGCGAAATGCCTAGAGATCTATGTAAGGCAGGGGATGCAGTAGTATTTAAGGAAGTTTCATTCAGCTACAGCAATGGATTTACGTTAAGCGACATCTCATTCACTATACGTAGTGGAGAGCTTGCTTTAATAATGGGTCCAAATGGATCCGGTAAAACCACAGTCCTTAAACTAATGGCTGGAATGCTGAAGCCCTTAAGTGGCGACGTATACTTATGCGGTATTAACACTAAGCGAGTAAAGCTCTCAGAATTAGCGAGGTATGTAGGTTATGTGCCGCAGAACCCTTGGATGGCTTTCTTCAACAATACGGTCTTTAATGAAATAACCTACGTAGCTAAAAACACTGGCTTAAGTAAAGAGGAGTATGAAGCTAGAGTACTTGAAGTATCTACATGGCTTAACATAGCTCACTTGCTTCAACGATCCCCCTACTCGCTCAGCGAAGGAGAGGCTCGTAGAGTATCTATAGCAGCTGCAATAATACATGATCCAAGCATAGTGCTGTTAGATGAACCTACAGCGGGGCTAGACTACTTGAATAAAGTTGACTACGTCAACATAATTCAAAGAGTAGTGTTAAGGAGGGGGCGTACAGTAGTCATGTCGTCGCACGACATCGATCTATTAACGATGTTCCCTGAGGCTAAAGTAATCTTGCTTAATAATGGGAGGCTGTCGTTCAACGGCTATACAAGAGATCTTTTAAGTAAAGCCCACTTACTATTCTCCAATAATCTATTATTGCCGGCTCCTATAGCTTTAAGCGCGTATTTAAATGAATTGCTGGACATAGGTGTTGAAGGCCGTGAAGCTTCTGTTGAAGAATTAATTGAAAAAACTGTCTTAAGGAAGGATGCTATTGGTGAGTTGATCTGTCGTTAATTAAAGTTCTCACTAAAGACTTTAGCGAATTCTTTATGGCTAGAAGCAGTAGTAAATTAATGTACAGGCTTCACCCAGTTACTAAAGTAACTATTATATTGACATCAATAGTTGTTGCATCTATTTGTCCACTAGCTTGCTTAACTGCATTCCTAGCGTTTATTGTTTCCTTGAGTGTTTTAGGAATGGAGTTCACTAAGTTCCTGAAAATAATGCGTTCGTCCCTCACGCTTGTACTAGTACTAGCTGTGTTCTCACTGATCTATGGCGTTCTCTCAGCTCGTTCACTAAGCATTATTCTAGAGGCTGGTTTTACTCAAGGAGTAATTATTGGATCTATAAAGCTTCTTCAATTAATGCTATCATTTGCAGTGCTTTTTTCAACAACGAGGCCTCAGTCAATAGTGAGGACGTTAAATAAGGTTGGAGTGCCGTATAAGTATGCATACATATTAGTCCTAGCAATTAGATACATGTCTGTGCTAATAAGTGACTTCCAGGAGATATACGACATTCAAGCTATCAGGGGCTTGAGGATAGATGCTGGCAGTACGCTTGCGAGAATCAGGAGCACTCTATCACTATTCATACCGTTGATGGTTGCATCAACTGATAGATTAAACGACATGTCAATAGTGCTTGAAGTAAAGTGTTTTGGATTAAGCAAGCGTAGAAGCTATGCATTCACTGAGAAAGCTAGCTTAATGGATGCCATAGTCATAGCTTTAACACCATTAATAGTTATAAGTCCTTACTTAGCTCTTAACTTAGTTAAGTAACTGAATTCTAGTTAACTCCTCAAAGTTCCTTAAGCTACACGTAGTCCTAGGAGAATCGAGATTGTGAAGGGCTGGGAGTATATGCTCTAAAGATGGAATATCTATTTCTTTAAGGACTTTAACTTCAACTTAAAAAGTGTGGAGAAACTGCTTCCAGGAATAAAGCCGGTAGTCCTTGATCCTAATCCCTTCTACCTAGAAATAGTTGGCTCTTTCTTCTAAAGCCGTTTACTTAAGGAACTTCTATGCCCATGGACTGCCAGCCTCCTAAGCAATTCTTGATCTATGGAGGTTGCAGCACTCTACTTAGAAGTTTCTACAGAAAACTTCCTTTAGACACTCTATTACTTCACTCTCACTAATGGGCCTTAGCCTTGACTTAAGCAATCTGCAGTACTTTATGTGCGGAGGTTCTTTTACTCCATAATCCTCTATATTGACTCTGCCTAGAAGCTCTATGGGATCTCCATAAGCTATTAAGCGTTTATTTAACAACAGCATTTTAGTTGCATAGCCAAGCACATGGCTTAATTCATGTTCTACTACTACTATAGTTAAGCCTAAGGCTTTCCAAAGGTCTTTAAGAGTGATGTAAAAGTCCTTCTTAGAGGCTGGATCCATGTGGGAGCACGGTTCGTCTAATAGCATGATCCTTGGCTTCATAGCTATTATTGAAGCTACCACTACTCTCTGCAACTGACCCATTGAGAGTTCTGATACAAGCTTTTTCCTAAGGTCTTCTACTCCTAAGAGGCTTAAAGCCCACTTAACTCTATCCTCTATAATGGAGGGATCTAAGCCCATGTTTTCCAGGGGAAACGCTACTTCCTCTTCTACAGTTAAGTTGAATACTTGGTTAACTGGATTTTGTAGAACTATTCCAATAGTGCCTGCAATGCTTCTTACGCCTCCTTCTAAAACGTTAACTCCATTAACATACACACAGCCTTTAATTCTTAAGCCACTTAAGTAGCTGGCGCCCCCCGAGATCGTTCTTAGTAGAACTGACTTCCCTCCACCACTAGGCCCTGTTACTACAATATACTCTCCACACTCTACTTTAAATGAGACGTTGTCAATTATTCTCTGTCCTTCTGCTTCAATAACTAGGTCTTCAACTTCAATGCAGTAGCCCAAGCGCTACACCGATCTAGGGGATGTAGTATGGGCTAATTAAGCGTAATGATTGAAGGAGTCATGAAAGCTTAAGGCAGACTATAGCTATATGCATGAATGCTGGTAAGCTTAGGTGATACAGTGAAAGTAGTGTCTACAGTGGATCTACGGAAGGGGGCTGATGAGTGTGTAGCTTATCCATTTGTAAAGCTAAGGAGAGAGGTGCGTAAGCTAAAGAGTGGAGAAGCTCTAAGAGTACTTGGGGATTCAACTATAGTTCCTCTTAAGACGCTAAAGGCTCTTGCTGAAAAACACAACTTAGTGATACACATTGAGAATTACTCAAGTAACTTCTACTCAATAATTCTTGAAAGAGTTTCTTAACAACTTACTTCTACCCTCCTTAACTTAAAGTAAGTTTAAATGACGGATTGCAGAGATATCTATGGAGGCAGAGGGATCTCGAAGTATTTCAATAGGTGTATATTATGAGGGGGTTTAGGGATAGAGACTTCATTGAGTCAACAGAGGGTCTTTTCTTCTGCGTTATAGGTAACGTTCATCCTAGGGATAGAGTAATAGCTTACCTCAAGTATGTGCCTCAACTGAAGTCTACAGTGAGAGTCAAGTGGTCTAGGCATGGAGTAATGTACGGTAGGATACTGCCATACTATAGCGCTATGGGAGTTGGGAAAACCATGGAGTTTTTAAAAGAGTATTACCCAAGCTACATAGTCTTCGATAAATATAGATCTATTGAAATGATTGAAGTTCCAAGAGATAGAGTAAAGCATCACTATAGACCTGAGGAAAGACTCATGGAGATACTCGTAGAACCCATGGATCCATTGGAGGAGCTGGCTAAAGAACTTGTATCTAAGCTATCTAGTGAAGCAGGAGTAAGCTTAAGTGATTTCGGCATAACTGGCTCACTACTCTTAAAAATACACAACTTAGCTTACTCAGACATAGATGTAATAATTTATGGAAGAAGTAGTTCACTTAAGCTTAGGGAAGCATTAAAGAAGCTTTACAGTAATGAGGATTCAGGATTCTCCCTTCCAAAAGGTGATGTTCTTGAAGCTTGGGCGAGTGACATAATTAAGATCCATCCATTAACTCTCCGCGAAGCAATGCTGCTTTACAGCAAGTATAAGTGGAATAGAGGGTTGTATAGGAATAGGCAGTTCTCAGTGCACCCAGTTAAGTTAGAGCATGAAGTTAGTGAAGAATGGGAGCAGAAAGTCCATAAGCCACTTGGAGTAGTTGAAGTAAGAGCTAGAGTAGTCGACTCCTCTGACTCAATATTTATGCCAGCTACATACTTAGTTGAAAATGCTAAAGTAATTGAAGGAGCTAAGCCTACTAAGCCTTTAACAAGGATCGTGAGCTATGAAGGCTTATACATAGACTTAGCAGAGCCAGGGGATGAAGTTATTGCTAGAGGCAAGCTTGAAGAAGTAGAAGATCATGGGGCCGGAGAAGAGTTTTGCCAAGTAACTATAGGTACTTTTGAAGCTGGGGGAAGAGATTACTTAAAGCCATTAAAATGGTTTAGTTAGTAAAATCATGCATTACTTGCTTTAAGGCTGCTCAAGCTCTCCTCCTTAGCTAAATCCTCAGCTATAATAAGATCTTTATAAGTATTCACATTTAAGAACTCCTTTACAGGGTTTTGCGAGAGAGCGTATGCACTTACATAAGTTACATTTAAGTACTTTAGTATTGAGCGAGCACTCTTCTCCCCCATTGAAATAGATCTGTCTATTGCTCTTAACAGAGGTTCTCTTAAGTAAAACGCGATAGTTGGTTCAACAAATCCCCCCGGCCACATCGGTACAACTGCTTCACATCCCTCACTTAGAGCTAAGTTCATCTTTAAGAATGCTCTGTGAGTAAGAAATGGTGTATCTGAAGGCACTACTGCAATCCTTAACTCCCTCGACTTTAATGCTCCAGTGTACATAGCTGCCAGTGGGCCCTCTATTGAGAGGACATCTATGGCGTACGATATATTGAGATCTCTATAGATTGTTTTAATGCTTTCTACCAGTAAGTTCTTCTGCCACTCTTCTCTAACAACTACTATGACTTCTTTAAAGAATGAAGCTAGGTTTTTAAGTACGAGCTCTATTAAGTACTTTCCTCCAACTCTTAGAAGGGGCTTATACGCCTTAAGCCTATCCCCTCTTCCGCCAGCCAAGACAACTAAGCTTGCGTCAAAAATCATTAACTCAACCCACTAACACTCTGTAGCTGCATATGGTATTTAATCTTGCTAAAACACATTTTTAACGGTGCATTGCTGTGGCTAAGCTACTTATAACTATATGGCGCTTAGATGAATTAAATGAAGCTCTCCATGGAGGAGCAGATATAATTGACGTTAAGGATCCATCTAAGGGGAGCCTAGGATTACCCGATCTTGACGTAGTTAGAGAAGTAGTATCAAGTGTTGGTGGGCTGAGAGAAGTCAGCATGGCTATAGGGGATTTAAGTGAGTATAGTGATTCATTAAAGTACATAGCTTATGCAGCTGCATTAACTGGAGTAAGCTATGTAAAGGCCGGCCTAGCTTCAGGCAACATAAGTAAGTGCTTGTTGATAGCTTCAGAAGTCTCTAAGCAAGTGAACTACGTAAGTAAGCCCAGACTAGTTCTAGCTGGATACGCTGATTACTCTAGGTCTGGATGCATTGAGCCTCTTGAAGTAGTTAGGTTAGCAAAGGAAGTAAAAGCCCACGGAGTCATGATTGATACATTAATAAAGGATGGAAAGAGTACATTCAACTTCCTCTCAAGAAGTTACTTGGAAGAGTTCATTGAAGAAGCAAGAAAGCTCAACTTACTGAAAGCAATAGCAGGAGGCCTGAGGAGAGAGCACATAGCTGACTGCATTAAGTTAGGCTTCGACGTTATAGGCATAAGGGGAGCTGCGTGTGAGGGAAGTAGAGTGGGTAGAGTATCTAGAGAACTAGTGGCTGAATTAAAGAACGCACTTCTCACTTACTCAGGGAGAATGAGTGTATAGAGCCCTTCTCTAGAGTAAACTATGTCGTCGAGAATCCACGGCTTAAGCCCATTGAATATAGCAACTCTTAAGCAGTATTCCCTAGCTAAGTAAGCAGCGTATCCATCCACTACATCCTGATCCCGAGGAACATCACTTGCCTTCAGCAACTTAATTAAGTAACCACCAGGTCCCATTAATCCATCCACTACTTTACTTAATGCAACTATGTCAGCCCCTATGAGGTACCCTACGTATATAGCTATAGAGTCGCTTGTCACAGACCAAGTTTTAGGCAACTTATCTGACTTCCTTAAAATCCTATAAGGCATTAGCAGCGGAACACTGCCTTCATAGAAGGCTTCATAAGCTTCATCCACGCTCTCTACAGGCTTTAATGATTTATGCAAGCTGCTGAGGTATATTCCGTAGACCTCCATGGATTTTACAGCCATCCAATGGGCTACTTCATCGCTAAACCCTAAGCTGCCTTGAAGGCTTCTAACAAGATCTGCAAATACGCTTCCACCGGGCACTAATATGACTAAGTGTTCTCTAATGTAGGAATAAATCTTATTTAACAGTTCCCTTGCTTTATCAGGGTATGCTACTAAATTGCCACTAATCTTTACAACAATTTTCCTCAATTCAGTGAGCCCCACTTAGAACTCTGTCTAAAGCCATTAATGCTGAAGCATAGGCAGGCAGCACGCTTGAGACTTGTTGGCTAACTAACTTATCTACATTAATGAACTTACTGAAGCCAGCTCTCCTAGCTGCTTCAACAGCTAAGTGCTCGCCTATTCCAGCAGTTACTACAGTGAAGTCATTTAAGTCTACATTCATTGATGCAATCCACGTCCTTACCTGCATTAGTGCTTCAAATACTCTGAATACTTGTGCTTCATAAATGTATCGAGCTAATTCAATTACTTCACGCACACTCATCATATCTGCATCAGCGCATGGAACTCTAGATAGTCTTTCAACTGCTTCCTCTATGGATACACCTCTTCCATCAGCTGTCTCAGTTGTATAGCTGCTGCTATCAATGTATCCAAGCAATAAATGTACGTCTCCAGTTAATGCAAATCTCTCTGAGGAAACTCTAGTTAGGAATCCTTTGTATGGTACTTTATCTACAATTGTTGCAACATTCCCCCTCAATACGCCTGTGTAGATTAGTTCGCCGTAAGTTAATTTCTCTGGGTCAGTATATCCACGCACCATTATTCTTCCATTCACTAAAGGAATTACAGTAGTTGTAGTGCTGCCTACATCTATGAGTATAGCATTAGTGATTCCACGTGTAGGCAGCTGCTTCTCAAGTAGCCAAGCTGTTGCAGCCCAGTTAGATGCAGCAACCTTTAAGTAATTAGAGACCGCTCTACGGCTATCCACAAGGCTCATTTCAGTAGTTACGTAGAAGTTTGATAGAGAGTCATGAAATGCCTCATCTACACTCTCTACAATTACTTTAACTCCCTCGCTCTTAACTCTAAACGCATCGCTAAGCTCAGCAGTCATGCATGCTCCAACGTAGTACTTGCCTGACTCTAAGTCTAGTGAGTGTTTAAGCTCCGCTAACTTTCTACCAATAGATCTTCCTCCATGAATCCACACAGGGAAGTAAATCCTAAGTACTCTCTCCACAGTTACTTCGCTATCCTTAAAAGAGATCTTTACTGCCTTAATGTTTGCTCCACCAATGTCGAGTCCAACAATATCCAACTCTATTCCTCCTCAGCTAGCTATCGCCTCTAAATAGTTAATAACGTTTATTCAATATGATGTTACAGAGGCGTAACTAATGGAGATAGAAGTAATACCAGTAATTGATGTAATGAGTGGTTTAGTTGTTCACGCAATAGCTGGTAGAAGAGAACTCTATAGGCCTCTTACAACTAGCTCCATATGCTCGAGCCCTGAGCCCAGGGAAGTTATCGATAGTTTATGGAGGCTGGGGTTTAGGAGAATTTATATAGCAGATCTTGATTCAATAATGGGCCGTGGAAGCAATGAATGGGTAATTGATTTAGCCATAATGAAGGGCTTTAGAGTTCTAGCAGACTTAGGTAGAAGAAGTATTGAGCTTATTGATGGAAATCTCATAGAGTACGTTATTGGAACAGAGTACTTGGATTATCCAAGTGAAGTAAGGTTAGTTAAGAATAGAGCTATGAGCATTGATATCTATGGAGATAGAGCAATCTTTAGAAATGCCAATGTACCTTTAGAAGAAGCTGTAGTAGAAATTGTAAAACTAAGTCCATCAAAGATCCTCTTAATAGACTTAAGTAGAGTTGGTACACTAACTGGTTTAAACACAAAGGCAGTAATGTTAGTCAAAGAAGTATTTAAAGGCGAACTAATTGTTGGAGGAGGAGTGAAGAGTGAGGAAGACGTATTGTACTTAAAGTCGCTTGGAGTAAGCGGTGTACTAGTTGCTACAGCTATTCATAAGGGAACTATAGTGAAAGCTCTATACTAAGCTCTACTAAGGAAATCTTTTAACTCTTACCCTAAAATCATATACATGGTGATGCTATGTTTAAGTTTAAGGTTGAGCAAAAAGTCTTTGAAATAAGTGGAATTAGAATTGGGGGTTCAAGAAGCGAGAACCCCCCAGTACTCATAGGCTCAATATTTTATCATAAACACAAGTTAGTTAAAGATGAGAAAAAAGGAGAGTTTGATAGAGAGGCAGCTGAGAAACTAATAAAATCTCAGGAAGAGGCTTCAGATAAAGCAAAGATCCCTGGTTTAATTGATGTAGTTGCTCAATCTCCGGAAGCTGTAGTTAACTACATGGACTTCGTATCTAAAGTAACTGATAAACCATTCCTAGTTGATGTTTCAACTCCTGAAGTAATGAAGGCTGCATTCAGTTATGCTAAGGAAGTTGGCTTACTAAATAAAGTGATCTTCAATTCACTAACTCCTGGATCAAAGGATGAAGAACTCAACATACTCAAGGAGTATGGAGTTAAGTCAGCAGTACTCCTCCTTTACACTAATAAAGTTATGAGTGTAGACGCTAGAGTAAATGCTTTAAAAGAACTACTTGTTAAAGTTGAAAAAGCTGGTATAACGGCTCCACTAATAGATACTTTTGTAATAGATATACCAAGTCTATCGGCTGCTTCAAGAACAATAATTTACGTAAAGTCAACTATAGGCCTCCCATGCGGTTGTGGAGCTCACAACGCTGTTTCACTAATGAAGAAGAAGTTTAGGGAAACCTATGGAGACGAAGGCTTGAGAGCAGCTGAACTAGCGTCAAATATGACTCCAATAGTCTTGTCAGCGGACTTCGTGCTCTACGGACCTATAGAGGCTTGTAGGGAAGTGTTTCCAGCTACATACGTAATAACTACTTCCTATAAGTACTTAGCTAAAATGAGGGAGCCGCTAATAGAACTTTAGTTACTTTTATTTTTGCAAACTCTTTCAAACGCTCCTCATCGATTCAACAATGATTTGATCAGCGTAAATCTTTTCACATCTTTATGGGGTATTATGAGAGCAGATGAGAATTCTTCATTGAAGTATGGGTCTGCTGAAAGCTCTATGTATTCAACTCTTCTAGCTATTCTTTCCGCCTCAGATCTAGCGTCAACTGATAGCAGAGCCATGTCTGCTCCCATAATTGCCGTATTTCCAACAAACCTTACCTTATCGTCTGGGACGTCGGGTATAATGCCAATGATCCTAGCGCTAAAGGGATTTATGTGTGTTCCAAAAGAGCCAGCAACTATTACTTCACTAATATCTCCTTCACTCAACCCCCTCCTCCTCATTAATACTGATATCCCGGCATATATGGCTGCTTTAGCTAACATTACTTCATTAATGTCCTTTTCTGAGACAACTATGTCCTTTCCTATGGATGTCTCATTACTCCACGCAATTACATATTCCCATCCATTAACGCCCTTTCTAAGCCTCCTTAATCCATGGTCTCTCCTAAACTTTCCACGGGAGTCTATGAAGTTATTTCTATAGAGTTCAGCCACTATGTCTATTATTGCTGAACCACATATTCCTCTAGGCTTTACGTCTCCTATAACTCTATACTCAACTTCTCCATCACTACTTATGCTTACTTCCTCTATTGCTCCACTAACTGCCTTCATTCCATGCCTTATATGAGCTCCTTCAAGTGCTGGACCCGATGGAGCTGAGCAAACAAGCATTCTTTCAGAGTTTCCTACAAATATCTCAGTATTCGTCCCTATGTCAAGTAGGACTACGTTGTCTTTCCTATCCAGTATTCCTGTTGCTAATGCATCTGCTACAGCATCTGCACCTACGAATCCAGCTATTACAGGTAGAGTAGTTACTACAGC
>JAVZTI010000009.1:0-23424 GCA_038879595.1 Desulfurococcaceae archaeon
ACTTATATGGATGGTTTTCCTAGGGTTAGGATGGGGTAGTATATTTAATCCGCAGAATACCCCCATGGTACCAGGGCTTCCCAGCATACCGGGTGTTATTGATGCTTTTAAAAATGCTATTGACAATTACTTCAAGCAGTTGTTTGGTGGTGTGAGCTACATAGCTTTCATGGTTTCAGGCATAGTGGTAATGACTGCTTTCATGGGTAGCTTTATATCCGGTATAAGCGTGATATGGGATAAGCAATTTGGTTTCCTAAAGGAAACACTTGTTGCTCCAGCACCTAGGGGCTTAATTATACTTGGTAGAATAATTGGTGATAGTATTGTAACAACGTTACAGTCTCTTATAATAGTGTTGTTGAGCCAGGTGTTAACAAATGAGGTAAACGTATTGAACACGCCTTTCGCCGTGTTATACGTGTTCGTGATGTCAATTGGTTTTACATCGCTTGGAACAGTATTATCATTAAAGTTCAGTAGCATGGAGGGTTTCCAAATGGTAGTTAATCTGTTGACAATGCCATTAGTATTCATGAGCGGTGTATTCTATCCTGTAACAACAATGCCTGATTGGATGAATATGATAGCTAAAGTTAATCCATTAACATACTCAGTGCACGCTGTGAGATACTGGTTAACAGGATCAAACACAGGGTTTGAATACATGAATTCCACAACAGATCTACTGATACTAAGTAGTTTTACAGTCGTTATGATAGCATTAGCAGTCAAGGTATTTGAGAAAACAACGCTCGAAGACTAATACAATATTCACCTCGAGTAAAACCCGAGTTTGCGAGTTCCGCAGAAAACATACGCAAGGCTCATGCCGTTAATTCCCTATTCTCCGCGGGTCTTCAATCTCTTGTAGAAAAGGTATTGAACATAGTGTCTGAGCACGTTTTAAACCACTTGTTCTCATGCTTGATCACGTATTCCACCAGCTCCTCGTCGAGCTCCCTTCCCTCTATGTACCTCTTGAAGAGAGATCTGTAGTATTTCAAGGTCTCAGGATCCTTGACCTTCTTTCTTTTCTTATGCTCTCTGAGGAACTCCTCGAAGTCGTTAGTCCACTCGAGCCTTATCCCCGGCAGGGATACTCCAAGTAGTTTTCTAACATCTTCGCGGTAGCGTTGAACAACAGTCCTTATAACAACGTTCCTTAAATAGGGATCTTTCATTGCTAGCTGAATCAGCTCCAGCAAAGTAGAGTAATCCAAGGAGCCATCAGGCCCTACTACCCCGAGTACTTTGAGGAGATCGCTTCTTTTAACCGCGCTTCTGAACTAGTCTTCATTTAGGTACTCGATCGCTTTTTCGCGGCATCGGCTGGTACTTCTCTCTCACCGGATAGATACTGTGTAGGGTTGTCTTAGACAGCCCTAAGGCTTCACACGCATTCTCTAATCCAAGCTTCTCCTTTAATAACTCCAGCATTCGACGCTTAGAGGCCAGGCTGAGCACATTTACGTTCACCAGCTCGCGCCAGGACAACTACAGCAACACCGCTACTACTAGCTTTCAGCGAGATCAACCACTTCTATGTAAACCCGGATTTTGCCTAACTCCCAGAGTTTTCTCCATATGTAATTCCGCTCAAGAGGAAGGTATATAAGGTATCTCTCTTTCTTCGAGCCAACACGTGCTATTCTTCTTTCTCCAACATCAATGAGCGAGCCTCTTCTAATTAAGATGCTTTCAAGAGCCATGCCTACACCCACTAGTTATCAAGTGTTTATAAAGTAACCTATATACGTATTTATGTAGAAGCGTTAAAACGCACTCACATCTTCAATTAAAACTGTAACCAATTTCCAATACCACGTGAACGCTGGAAACCGATCTGAATGAGCCCCAGCCTCCTAAGCCGGAGGTCCGGGGTTCAAATCCCCGCGGGCTCGCGCTTTAAACAATTAGTAAAAATCATTATACAATAGCCTTTACATTTCAACACGACATTAAGCTATTTTTGAACAACGTGACATGAACGGACTTAGGCCGCTAACCATTCGTGAATGTTTAAAGGATCTCTAATCTAATTTCAACACTAAGTAGCCTAATTCAACGCTCGGCGAATGCTCAAATGCAGGATCTGTAAATAGCTATCTATGGGGGATAGTGGTGGGAATTATTTACTGAAAAAATACTTAGCTAAACGCTCTTCAAACTATACCTTGTATAGCAGCTCACTTCTGTAAAATAGTTTTAATGAATATTGAAATTTCACTTGATCAACTTATAACATCAATAACAGCATTTTAATTAATAAGTCATTAGTCGTTAAGCCCTAAATAAGCCATGGAGTTCCCACTAAAGTTATTTATAAACTATGTAGAAGTTAAATGCGATAAGTCATATTATTATGATCTATTTAATTACCGCAAAAGATATATTTGTATATATCTATCAATTATTTACATAGACATAAGTATTTATATAGAAAGGTTTTTATACTACCGGCATCTATATAGATTAGTGGAGGTAATTTGAGTTATGCCCTCTCGACCAATTGAATTCTTTGAGAAAGCAGTTAGTGAAGTACTGGGAGCTTTTGGAGAAGTAATAAAGATTAACAAAGAAAAGAGAGGAGGCCGCTTCCATATAGATGACTGTAAGCCATTTGTTGAAGCAGTTAAAAAGATGGAGCCTTTCGCTGGACAATCACCAGAGATCTTTGAGCTTCATAAGGAGTCTGTTGTTGCACACTATGAGATTTTAAGAGGGTTAACAGACTACGTTAGACCAGAGGACGATCCATTTGTTGAACACTATCAGACTCCCGCCATTCTTGAAATACTTTATGACTTAGATCCATCGTTTAGGGAGTCCATGGAGAAGTTCGTTAAGGCGATCGAGGGCAATGAAGCTCTAGTAGGCCAATATGTAGTTAGAGCTTACGGAGGATTCTGGGGGCCAACATGTGTAGTTGACTTTGCATTTGTGCCAGGTAGTACAAGCAACTTAGTTAACCAAATATTAACTAAAATAGATATTCCAGCCGAACATAAGAAGGCTATATTAGCAGCAAAGTCCTGGGGCATGAACACTTCATATGGCATTGGAGCAGCATTTAGAGAAGCTTTAGAAGCAGGCAAGACTGTTACTGAAGCATTAAAGGCTGAGATAAGCTGGCTTAAGAAGATATACTTAACTCCAACAGCCGCTCAAGCGGAACTCATGGATAAAGCAGGCCACACTTCATTTGACGTAAGGAAGTACATGGCTCAGTATAAGGAGAGGATAAAGCCAGTAGTTAAGAAGGCTGTTGACGCTGGAGTAGCTTATGGAAACATAGTTGTTGTACCAGCATACTGTGTAGGCGATATAGCTCACCACATAGCTCAGTCATCCTACAACATGTTTAAGGACGACGTGACTTTCGCTATTGCTGAAGCTGGCTTCCAAGTGCTTGAAAGCACCCTTAAGAAGGCTGTTGCAGAGCGCGCATTAAAGAACGAGTGGCAGCTACTGAGTGTAGCTACAGGCTCACTAGCAGCCGCTATGGAGTACATTCTTGAATTAGATGGATTCACCGCACCAATGATAATAGATCTATTGTACAAGAGGTTCTGGAGCTACAATAACCTATATCCAAACAGAGGTGTTGCAGCAGAACTGCATAACGTTGACTTCATGGACACCATATTCCGCGGATGGAGGATCCTGTGGGATACTTACCCAACTGGTGCTCCACCAGAGGTAGCTGGCGTTAAAATAGACTTAACTCCAATAACTAAGCATGAAGTATTGATGGCTCCACAAAGATACGCGTATCCAGGGTGTGCTATAACGGTTAGAGCTAGCTCTCTACTTAGATTAGCGGACTTCCCATGCTTCATAACTTCAGAGACTGTTACTGCAACTCTAGCTACAAACGCTGTAGCATTTAACCCCAAGATGGTGTTCTCGCCGGCTAGAGTAAGGAAGCACTGTGCTGTAACATCACTCATGCCATCTAGATGCAGATACTGCCAGTGGTTTAGAGCTGTCTAAAGGAATTAAGGCAGTCCCCCTAACCCAATATTTTTTAAACAAATATCCTCAGTTTACCTGGTAATTTTTAACCACTTTTCTAGCGTAATTAAAGGCACTGCTTTACTAATAGTCTTGCCGACTTTCTTGGGCATTGGTTTAGGCTTTACTCTAGAGGTAAACTCACAGCGCTTCCTTCTAGGACTAGTCCCAGTATAATAGTTGAATGAACAACCGCACTTTAAGCACTGCAAATAGCTTACAGTATAAAACCTAAACTTCCACGGAGCTCTCCTTAACTTAAAGTTACTTATTTCTGCGCTAAAGCCGCAGTAAGGACACACTATTGCTTGTTTCAATCCACGTTACACTCAACCTTCCTTTCTATTCCTAGTATAATGCAAAACTATCTTAAGTACCTAGTGGAGGGATACAGTTATAGCTATACATGCAACAACATCCCTATTTCTCATGAGCTATACTCCTTAGTTTGCTGCTGCACCTTAGATATTTGAATGATGTTCTCATAGGATTTACGCACTTAGGCTAACTTATCGTAGTGCAGTAGGATTATGGCATTAACTGCTTCTTATTGAAAAAGAGTAGCTTTCTTAGCGTCTCCCCCTCATGTAACTTCATGAGATGTTCTTCTACTACAGCTTTAGCATAGACGTATAACTGCTTGATGTAATGTGCTCTAGAACCTTAGAGCTTTAAGCTCGCTATAAGAACACTCCATGTAAAGTGCTTACTGAAGGTAACTTCATTAAACTCTGTATAATCAATTGAACTGCTGCATTATGGTAAAGCTTTGGAATTCATAGAGCTTTCATAGCTATTCTTGGAAAGAGCCTCAGCATTTAATGTCGTGACAAGTTCTCTAATCCTCATCAGGTAGCTCTTAGTAATAAATGACTGGGGAATCTTACAATCTTTATTAATTTCTGAGTTCTTCTACTTCACTAAATGTGATTAAGTATAAAGAGGGATCTCCGCTAAACCCCCTCAGAGATCGTGAGTAGATCGTGGTTTTACTAAAAAGGAGCTCACGCGATCATAATAATGGAGGAATAATGCTGATCTTTACAAACATGTATGTAGCTTGAATGCTTCGTTAAAGTAAGCGAAAGAGTTTTAATAGTTCTCTATAATTACTACATAACGACAAAGTACGCATACATACGCGTGATCTGGTTTGACTAAGCAGCATAGAAAGAAGTACTCGTGGGATCCATATACAAGTGATGTACAGAAGTTCAGCATATACCCGCAAGTTAACAAATATGAACACGATAACTTAAAGGAGGGCTCTATAATTGAAGTGATTGTGACAAGCTCTGATCCAAGGGGCAATGGCATTGCATTGTACAAAGGCAAAAGAGTTATTATGAAGGGAGGGAGTGTTGGCTCTAAAGTAAGAGTTAAAGTGACTAAGGTATTAGGAGACACTATTTATGGAGAAATTGCTGGAACTCTTACTGAAAGTGGCGTAGAGTATTGAAGCCCTACGAAGACATCCTTAAGAGGAGGCTTATTAAAAAAGGCTTAGAAAGCAGAGTTATAGAAGAATTTCTATCGGGAGGGAAGGTACTTGACGTAGATGCATTCATTATTGCAGAAGAATTAAGGAAATTAGGAGCTGAAGTAATATATGAGAATGAAGTTGGAGATCTTCTTGAAACTCCAATATACGCGATAGTACTAAGGCTTGGAGGCATAGTCGCTCTCTATAAGGCTTCAAGCACTGAGCACTCCATAAGGACTTATGGGAGTACTAATGATGCTGTAAGAGAAGCAGAAGCATTCATCAGTAAACAATAGGGTCGTTACTCTCTTACAAGCTTTAAGGGAATATAGGTGATCTAGGCTTCCAGGATCATGCGTCTATAGGACTTAGAGAAACCTTAATGAGTAGCTCACGGTTAAGGAATCACCACTGTTCCAGGATTACCTCCTCTAATTATTTCAAGTAGTGCAGTGGGATTAGTATACTTAGTGACATATATGGTGATACGCGATCTTTCTGCAACGATGGCGCTGACTTCATCAATTAACTGATATTCCCCCGGCAGACTCCTAGTCTTAATGAACTCCTTAAGCTCCTTAAGCTTCACTTCTTTAAGAGGTCTTGCGCTAGCATCTATAGTTGGATCACTAGTGTAAATGTAGTTGACAGTAGTAAAGTACACTACCATTGATGACCCAAGAGCTTCTGCAGCTTCGAGAGCTGTAGCTATAGTTGATTGACCAGGCATAACGCCTCCCATAACTGTTATAGGTTTTTGATAATATATAGCTCTGAGCTCCTCAAGATCCTTAGGTATAGTGGTATTGGAGAAAGGCTGTAGTAAGTGTGTTAGTATGTATGCATTAATTCTAGTTACAAAGATCCCTACTGAGTCAAGTATATATAGAGATCTCACTCCAATTCTCTCAGCTAACTCTATGTAATCTCTACAAAGCTTTCCTCCGCCAGTTACTATAACTAACCTACGGCCGCCCTCAACTACTTCCTTAAAGACCTTTATATATGAAGAAAACAACTCTCTATCCCCTTCATCAAATAGTTTTCCAGTAAGCTTTACTACAATTACTTCACTCACTTATTACACCCGAGAACTTTGTAGTTAGGTTAGTAGTAGTTAAGAATGTTAATGGTTTATTTATTTTAGTTTATCTAAGTGACTCACTACGCTACTCCGATAGCTAGCTAATTTATCTGGATAGTCACTAGCTATAGCATCAACCCCCCTCTTAATTAGCTCAGCTGCAGTATTCAATTCATTTACAGTCCATGCAACTACTGTGAGGTCTAGTCTATGGGCTAATTTAATTGCTTTTTCAGTCGCTAAACCGTATTTAGGCAAAACTATTTCGGCACCTAAGCTCTTTGCATCAATTATTCTGCCAGGAGGCTTGCTGTATATTAAGCCAGTCGCAATCCTTGGCTCCATTTCCTTAACAATCTTGAGGGCTTCATCGAAGAAGCTTATTATTGCAACTTCGCTGAGAGCTCCCTTCATTAAAACTAATTCTACTACTTTACTAGTTGTGTCAGGTTCCTTTACTTCGATCAATAGGTATTTATTAAGCTTCTTCACTAAATCTATTACTTCACTTAATTCAGCTACCTCCTCTCCCATAACTTTCAAGTTCTCTTTAATCCACCTGTAGCTTACATCCCTAGGCTTAATTGAAACACCTGAAACCCTTGAGAAGTCCTCGTCGTGAAGCAGTATTAGGAATCCATCGCTTGTAGACCTTACATCTACTTCAACCACGTCTGCTCCATTATTATAAGCGTATAATATACTTGAAACAGTGTTCTCAGGCTTTACTCCAGCAGCACCACGGTGGCCGACTATTGAGAAAGGCCTTTTACGTAACTCTTTAATAATATCCATGAATTTCCCCATCAATTACACTGCTTTTAAGCAACGCCTCTAATTAACTCTAACAAAATATTTAAACGAAGTGCATAGAAGTAAGCATTCTTAGGCTAATTGCTTCATAAATGTTTTTTAGCCACTATATGTATTTACGATTGACGTAACATGGTGCAATAATGTGGAAAAATTTATTTGGGGAATAGAGAGCTTAGATAAGCTTATTGGAGACGCTATAGTACCGGGTTCTCTAGTTGTTATAGCTGGACATCCAGGTGCTGGCAAGACTATTCTTGCCTCAACAATATGTTATGCAAATACTTTAAGGGGGCATAAATGCCTCTACATATCATTTCAAGAGAGTAAGGGTAAGTTATTTAGAGTAATGAAGAGACTTGGAATAGATCTAGGGAGCGTTGAAGAAAAGGGATTTTTAAAATTTGTTAACCTTCCCCTAATACTTATGCCAGAGGAGTTCTTATCTGAAATTAAGAAGATTATTGAGCAGAACGAACATAGGGTAGTAATCATTGATTCAATTAATCCACTTCTAAAGACTGTTGAAAGTGATGTAGCTAAAAGAGCTATTCTACAGAACTTTCTATGCGCTTTACCAAGCATTATTAATGGCTTAACAATACTATTAGCAGAATTACCTGTAGGAAAGGAAACCATTTGGCTAGGTGGATTAGAGTTCGTAGCAGACTCTGTAATAATAATGCGACATAGAATTGAGAGAAATATGTTGGTTAGATTAATGGAGATAAGAAAGACTAGAAATGCACCAATATTAGTTGCTCAAATACCTTTCTCAATAATTGAAGGAAGAGGAATAGAGGCGTGGCCACCTCCAATAATTGAAGAAGTTCCTTCTGTAAGAGAGGAAGAAGAGCTAAAGCTGCCGTGCAAAGCTCTTTCAACAGCATTTAGCCACCTCCACTGTGGACACGTTATTTACATAACTTATCCAGCTGATGCGAGGCCGTGGTTTATCCCTGTGATCTTCTTGGGTCTAGCGATAAGGAACGATTTAAAGATATTGATAATAAGCTACAAATACTCACCTCAGGAAATGGTGCAACTCATTAAGAGATCCTTAATGAAGTTGGGCGTAAAGAATGTTGACAAACTCATATCTAAGTACTTTAAGCTAGTTGGGGTAAATCCATTTTCTATGAGCATACAACAACTCTTAGTACATGAAGTAAACTTAGTTAAGGAAATTAAGCCTAGCGTCGTTGTATTTCATGGAGTGGAAGTACCGTTCTCAGCTAGTGAAATCGCAGAATATATGCCACACTTATTTAACCAACTCAATTACTTAAAGAAGGAGCGGGCATTAATAGCACGCATGGGGTCATATTTAGATGAAAAAGTTCACGCTATAAACGCAAGCATATCTGATGTAGTTATTAAAATAGATCTCATTAAAGCAAATAATGGAAGCCTCAGCTACAACGCCTATTTATGGAGGAGGGGTGAGGAGCCACTGTTAATTAACGCTAGTGAAATTAATGAATGCTTAAATGAAGTAAAGGAACTTGCAAATTGTTTAGAGTTGGACTAAATGCTAAGCGTTGAAGAATTGAGGAAGGCTGTAAGAAGCTACATACGGCTAAAGTCGCCTGGATTATATGACACCCTGGACTATGTGTGTAAACAATACTTAGGGGAGAGCTTACTGACAGTATTGTTTAGCAATCCAAGTAGAGTGCTTCACGCTCTTTTTCAACACTATAAAAGCTTAGATACCGCTTATTTCATTATGGAGTACTTATTGATTAGGCCAATATTGTTGAATTTAAATAAGCTTGATGTTGAGCTAAATCTTCTGGAGCTGATGTCTAAAGGTTCTGCAGGTGACGAAGAATTTAAACGCATCTTAAGAGAGCTTGGAGTAAAGGACATTTAACCACTGCTTCAATAATGGGAGGAGCATTATTGCAGTGCTTATAGTAAGAATTAATAATGGTGTGGGGATCCCCATCAATGCCTCCCTTAGCACCCTTACAGGGCCTTTAGTAATTGCTAAAGCCATAGTTAAGCTGCAGCCTATGAGGAGTGATGCAAGCGCGGAATAGCTCTTAGCTTTACTTGGCTTAGAGTATACACCAAGCAATGTTATTGGAGCTAGAGGAATTAACATAACTGATGAGAGGACGGATAAGTCAACTATGAATGCTGGCCTATAGTATGCAATTAAAGCAGCGGCAACCGTCAGGAACGCTATGGACATTATTGTAACTGCTTTAGAGACTCTTTGGTTGGGTGCACTAACCATTCTCTCATAGAGATCTCTAGTTATTGAACTAGCCACTGTAAGAATTATTGAGTTAGCTGTAGATATTGCAGCAGCTATAATGCTTGTATAAACTACTGAAGCTAGCAGTGGGTGTGCTAACTTAAGGAACATTGGTGTAACGCT
This sequence comes from Desulfurococcaceae archaeon, assembly GCA_038879595.1. GTDB lineage: Archaea > Thermoproteota > Thermoprotei_A > Sulfolobales > Desulfurococcaceae > JANXDZ01. The sequence goes on from JAVZTI010000009.1 coordinate 9,787, forward strand.
ATCCCTATCCCTAACTAATGCCTGCTCTACTGTAGGGTCTAGAGCTATTGAAGCATATGCTCTAAACAGTAGCCCTAATGACACAGTTGCTAACGTGTATATAAAACCATAGAGAGCAAAGTACTCTACCATGATTTTATACGATTTCTCGTCTTTAGGCATGTATATTCTCTGAACTACGTGAGGGTTCGTAATCGCGAAAAATATCCAGGGAACAGACATGCTTATAAAGAACTCCGGGCTCCAAGTTAAGTCCAATAAGTTGCCGCTACTGCTGTTCACTAAGCTGTCTACTACTTTAGCTAAACTTATGTATTTTGATGGCAGGAGAAACGCCGTTGTCCACACTATTAAGACAATAACTGATGAGATCATTAGCATCCCTTGGTAAGCATCTGTTGTAGCTACACTCCAAATACCTGCTAAGACGATCCACGCGATCAATATGGTTGAAGCAATAGCGACTCCAACTCCATAGCTTAATCCAAGGGATGAAGTAACTTCACTTATACCCTTTAGTTGAGCAGCAGTATATGGAATTAGCGAAATCATGTAGGTTAACGCTACATAAGTTCCAAGAGGCCTCCAAGCATATAGATCTGAGAGCATTTCAGATGGAGTAATCCATTTCCTCTCTCTAGCAAGCCTCCACATCCTTGGCCCAACTAGAGTTAGAAAGCCTATTGTTGCTACCAAGTATATTAGCTCAAAGCCTAGTGAAGCTATTCCAGTTGCATAAGAATATCCCACTAATCCAAGCATCATGAATGCGCTATATGTAGTGGCTGCATAAGTCATTGAAGCTAAAAATCCCCCAAGCCTGTATCCTGCTACAAAATAGTCAGCAGTAGTTTTTACTCCAAGTTTTCTAGATAGCAGTGCTATAACTGTTCCAAAAACTATGTATAGTGCAAACACTATTAGGAATACTAAGTGTGGCTCCATTTAAGCCTCCCTAAATCCTTCTTGAGAACAGTTAAGCTAAAGACTATCCAGAGCAAAGCTAAAAAAATCCAGAACAAAAGTATTACTAACCATCCCCAATGCCTAAGTAAAGCATAAGGTAGTAGCCCGTAGAGTACTATGATTAAAGCAAACATTATTGCGTAAGACTTTCTCAAAGCCCGCACCCGTGGACAACCATCTTCTAAATTGATGCATGAAGGGTATAAGAGCCTTCTACAATGCTTTGCACTAAGCAATTATAAGAGATCGCGTAAATGAGTGAGCACACGCTCATTTAATAGAGCTGCTTACTTAAGTATCCTCCCTGACGCTTACTTCAGTACTTTTCAACTAGCTCTAAAAGTAACTTCAGCTATTTTACATAGCTTTCTGCATTTAAAGCTATGGCCTCTATTTATCGTATCCTTACTTAGATCCCTTTTTAACCATGGGGAAGGGTATTACTTCCTTTATACTAGTTTTTCCCGTAAATAGCATTATTAACCTGTCAACGCCTATGCCTATGCCTCCAGCTGGAGGCATTCCTACGCAAAGCGCTTCAACAAAGTCGTAGTCAGCCTCTTGAGCCTCTATATCTCCTAACTTACGTCTCTCCTCCTGGTCTCTAAAGGCTGCATATTGTTCATATGGATTGTTCTGTTCAGTATAACCATTAGCTATCTCCATTCCTCCAACAAATAACTCAAACCTCTCTACAAGCCTTGGATCGGCTCTATGCGGCTTAGCTAGAGGTGATGAGCCTCTCGGATAATCTATTACGAACACCGGCTTAACTAAGCTCTTCTCAATGTAGTGTTCAAATAATTTGACTAACGCTATATCCCTACTATATCCGCCTCTAAGAACTACTTGTTTCTCCCTCAATAACTTAACTAAGTGTTCGTCTGGCGTAGTCTCAGGATCTATTTCTAAATGCTTCCTTAAAAGCTCTAGGAGCTTCACCCTAGGATAGGGGGGTTTTAGATCTAGTTCTATGTACAGCCTTGGCTCTCCAATAGCTTTATATAAGTACTTAACTGGATCCCTTCTTAATTCATTTAAATCATTTTTAGATACATCTCGCTTTTTCTTAAACCCACTATAGCTCCACAAAGTGTACTCAAGTAGTTCTGTAACGACTTCATCATCCATTTCATCAATTATGCTTCTTCCACACTTCTCAATGTCTATTGGGTATCTTATTATGGAGCTCCCAACGAGCCTAGTAGCTATTGAATAGAGGAGTTCTTCAGCTAGCTTCATCATGTCTTCGTAATCGGCGTACGCTATGTAAGCCTCCATCATTGTGAACTCTGGGTGATGAGTTACATCAATGTCTTCGTTTCTAAATACTTTAGCTACTTCAAATACCTTATTGAATCCCCCTACTAACAACCTCTTTAAGTAAAGCTCTGGCGCTATTCTCAAGTACCATTCTTCACTGAGAGCATTTACATATGTCTTGAATGGGTTGGCTGCTGCACCACCATATATTGGTTGTATTATAGGAGTATCGGCTTCGTAAAAACCCTGCTGGTACATCCATAGCCTAATCTCCTTCAATACGTTGAACCTGGCCTTCAGTACTTCAAAGGACTCTTTGTTAAGCACTAAGTCCAAGTACCTCTTCCTATACCTCAACTCAGGATCTTCTATACCTATCCATGTGTGTTGAAGCGCCATGAGGCTCTTTGCTAAAAGCCTATATTGAGAGACGTTTATTGACAACTCCCCCCTCTTAGTTCTAAACAACCTGCCTTTAGCCCATAGTATATCTCCACGTCTTACGTTATCAGTGAACCATTCGTAGTTCTCCTTAAGTGTGTCTTTAGTTAGATAAAGTTGAATTCTATAACCTTCATTAACTAAGTCCACGAATGCCAGTGCTCCATGTATTCTTAGAGCCATCACTCTACCAGCAACTCTTACTTCATGCTCCCACTTTACTTCAGGCGTATTTTCACTAATGACTTCAGCTATACTATCTAAATTAGAGTACTTTTCATCCCCAGAAACATAGGGGAATAAGCAATACTTAGAAGACTCAGCCACATAAGACTCAATGCATTGACTTAACTCACTTAAATTCATTGATTCACACCTTATCAAGTAGCATTAATGTAATTAAGAAATCCCTAAATATAAATTGATTACTTGAGCTTAAAGACTACATAAAGTATCAGAGGCATTGAGGAAGGTTATCTTTTACGAATAGTGTGTTATCATTAATACAGCCGGGATTTTATTTTTAAGAGAACTATAGTAGAATGTTGCGTGATTTAAAATCCTTGATAAAAGGGGGCAACAATGTGTAAGAACGTGAATTCATTAGTTATAATGCACTTACGTACTTAATAGAAGTAGCATTACATTAGTTGAAGTCATGTTTTTAAACACAAAGAGGTATTCTTAAGTGGTGTAGCTAGTGTGAGGTACTCTGAAATAGCTGAATTAGTTGAACTCATTACAAGCGTGCCAACGTATACCATTGTTGGTGTGTCATGTAGTAAACTGCTTTACTTAAGTGATGTAGCTGGAGGGCTAAATCTGTGGAGCATGGATCTAGCTAGTGGTGGAAGAGAGAGATTAACTGATGAAGTAATTCACAGTGTTGCTAAACCTAGAGAAACATCCTCCATCATAGTATATACTTCAGATGTATCTACTGGTAGAGAGCTCCAAAAGGTGTTTTACGTAGATGTAGTTACTCGTAGAAAAGGATTGCTAGCCGATATGGAGCCCATGAGAGTAATTGGAATAGCTCATGATGGTGAAACTATAGCATTCTCTGGTGCCAGTAAAAACGATGCATCAATATACTTGATCAGAAGAGGGAGTCTTGAAAAAGTTTTTACATTTTCTAAGGGCAGAGCGTTTGTAACTGATATCTTCAAGGGCACGGTAGTTGGATTTGGAACATTATTAGATGATCCTAGGACTTACGAATTATTTATCTTCGATATAGGGACAGGAGAGTTTAAGGTGTATACGCCTAGAAACGGGGCCATCAATAAAAACCCAGTGATTAAAGATAGAAGGGTTTTATTTGAAACTAACTATTTAGGTAAAAGCAGACTTGCAATCCTAGATTTAGACACAAGTGAACTAAATACAATTGCCTTCACGTACTCAGACTACGTGAAGTATGATCCTGTAGAACACTTAATGTACGACTGGCTAGAGGATGAAAGAGTATGGGTTGTTGGGAAAAAGAATGGAAGAGTAGAGATGTTCATTGATGGGAAAGCTCTTGGGTTACCGCCTGGATACGTTAACGGAGCATGCGTTCATGGTGGTAAAGCATATTTGAGTATATCCAGTTTAAGGAGTCCATGGAGGGTTCTTGAAGCTGATCTAGTAACAGGATCCCTCAGAGTTCTTATAGACAACGATTTACCGGAGAAGCTCTCCATAGGATTAGGCGATGTAGTGTTTGCTAAGTATAAGTCATTTGATGATCTTGAGGTGCCTGCCTATATAGTTGAGAGTAGAGTCGCTACTAAACCTGGGCCTACTGTAGTCTACGTACATGGAGGTCCTTGGTGGGAAGTGCCGGATATGTGGTCTCCCTTTATAGCCGGCTTAGTAGCATCAGGATTCCACGTGATAGCTCCTAACTTTAGAGGCTCAACGGGTTATGGGGAAGAGTTTAGAGCTTTAGACATAGGGGATCCAGGTGGCGGAGATCTGGAGGACATAGTTTATGCAGCATACTATGCTAAGGCCATTGGATTAGCGGACAGAGTCGCGATTACAGGCTATAGCTACGGCGGTTTCATGACTTTTTTAGCAACTGTCAAGAAGCCTAATGTATGGATCTGTGGTGTCGCTGGAGCTGGAATAACTGACTGGGAGTTAATGCGTGAATTAAGTGATGCATACTTCAAACACTTCATAGATATACTATTTGCTGGCAGAAAGGAGTTATTTAAGGATAGATCTGCAATAAATTTCGTTGAGAACCTTAAAGTACCTTTATGCATAATACATCCCCAAAACGACTCTAGGACTCCACTACTACCTATATTAAATTACTTGACTAAACTATGGGAACTTGGAAAGGCATTTGAAGTACACATACTGCCTGGAATAGGACATGCATTATTAAGGCAAGAGGATGTAGCTAAGGTACTCCTTTACACCATCGGCTTTCTCAGAAAAGATGTCTACTCTTAATGTGCAGCTCCATTCCCAGATAGTGGAGTTTTTTATAACTAACACCCAGCAACTACTAGCTTATAGTTTTCTGATTTTAATATAAGACGTTATGTAGTGTTTAAAGAAATTAATAAAACTTAAATACCTACGTCTAGCACTATATTGTGGAGTATATGTGGGATAGATCTATGATGAAATACATTATAATGTCAAGTGCTATATTTTCTGCTCTACTGGTTGTATTGACATTCACTTCAATACTCTATATGCCTATAGTCAATTCACAGCAGGAGTCAATATATGGTAATGTATTTGATTACATACGTAGGGAGCCGTGGATGGTTCCTGGAGGAACCTTGAGGATACCTATGATGGGGGAGGCTGGCACACTTAACCCTCTCACATTCACTACTTCGTGGGAGTTCATGATCATAGACATAGTATATGATACTCTAGTGACTCTAACTCCTGATCTAAAGTTTGTTGGGAGGCTTGCTAAGAGCTGGGAGTTACTGCCTGATGGGAAGACTTGGGTTTTCCACCTCTTTGAGAATGCCACATGGCATGACGGCAGGCCCGTAACTGCTGAGGACGCTGCATTTACATATAATCTGCTAGCTGCAATAGGTAATAAGACTAGATGGGCTGGAGTTGCAATCTTGATAGATAAGGCTGAAGTAGTGGATGCTTATACTGTTAAAATTTACCTGAAAAACCCGTATGCGCCGTTCATGCTTAGGATAGCTAACAGAATATATATATTGCCGAAGCACGTCTGGTCTAATATAAGTGATGTATTGACGTATAAGAATGAGAATCCACTGGGCTCAGGCCCATTTATCTTCGTTGAACACGTACCTCAGCAGTACTATAAGGTAAAAGTCAACAAAAACTATCATCTCGGAAGACCGTTAGTTGACGAAGTGATTTACCCAATAATATCTGATCCAGATGCTATGTTGCTGGCCTTCTCTAAGGGCGAAATAGATTCAGTCACTTGGAGCATTCCATATGCAAGCATAGATAGAGTTAAATCAATACCTGCTGCTAGAATACATGAAGTAACAGAAACTGGAGCTAGGTTCATGTACTTCAACTGTCAGAGATATCCCATGAATGAAACTCTCTTTAGACAGGCTGTGCATTACTTAATAAATATAACAGAAGTAGTTGACATAGTGTACCTTGGTTATGCTTTACCAGGATCTGTGGGTAGACTACCATCAATCTTAGAACCATGGGCTAACCCCAATTTACCACCTAAAGAAAGCCTCTATACATTCAGTCTAGATGAGGCTAAAAAACTTCTTGACAGGATGGGTTTAAGAGATGTAGATGGAGATGGCTGGAGGGAAACGCCGTGGGGAAGCAAACTGAAGCTAATTATATACTCTCCAAATTACGACCCTCTAAGAGTTAGGTGGGCTGACATTATATCCTCGAACTTGCAGGGCGTTGGAATAAGCATTGAACACCAGCCTCTTGAATGGACTACCTTAGTCACTAAACTCGACACTGGAGACTTCGATATGTTAGTAATAGGCGGTATAGGTGATCTAGATCCGGACATACTATACGATCTCTTCCACACCAATGGTGGATGGAACAGTGGGAAGTGCTCCTTCCCAGATCTTGATGTACTTCTCGAGGAGCAAAGATATACTACTGATGTAAATGAAAGAGTGTCAATTGTGTGGCAAATACAAGAGAAGCTAGCTGAATACGTCCCTCTATTAAATGCAGTACACCAAAAGTTCCTCTTCGCATACAGAGTTGATAATTTCAATGGCTGGATGCTGGGTCCCTTTACTTCGCCAGACAACTTCTTTAGTTACATGAACCTCTATAACGTTAAGTTAGTTCAAACTCCAACAACTCCTACAACGCCAGCTACTACCCCCACTACGCCTATCACCACACCAACAGCGCCGGAGACTTCTATAGCTCAGGTAGGCCTTGAGTATGTGTGGATAGCAGTAGGGGCTGCTATAGCAGTAGTGGCAGTAGTATTAATCTACATACTTAGAAGAAGGTGAATGCATATAGCTCTAGGAAGGTATTTAATTAGAAAGTTTTTTAGCAGATTTTTAGTATTCATGGCGATTCTAACAATAACTTTCATCATTCCTAGACTCATGCCTGGAGGGGCCTTCGCTTACTTAATCGAGAATCCTAATATTTCACCAGAGTTTAGGGAGGCCCTCATAAGGCAGTTTGGCTTAGATAAACCTATTCTAGAACAATACGTGCTCTTCCTCCGCGAGTTTTTTCTAAGCGGTAATCTCGGCATATCTTTTTACTATAGAAAGCCAGTAATGAGCGTGATATTGGACGCCTTGCCCTGGACGATCTTATTAGTAACGGGTTCAACTATAGTTTCAGTTATCTTAGGAATGCTTGCAGGTTTAGCTGCTGCTGCCAAGAGAGCGAGCGTGCTTGATAGAGCTTTCTTCAACGTCTCCATGTTCTTCAGATCCATGCCGGCCTTCTGGCTGGCACTAGTGTTACTCATATTCTTTAGTTACTACTTAGATCTTTTCCCTCTCTACGGCGCGTACACTTATGGGAGAACTTATGAATCTTTCTTCGAGTACATAGCTGACGTAGCTTATCATCTAGCGCTTCCCTTCATGACACTCACTATATTAACTACATCTGCATACCTAGTTCTTTCCAGGAATTTAGCGATCGATGTATTAACTGAGGACTTTATTATAACTGCTAAGGCTAAAGGGCTACCGGAGAGAACTATACTTTATAGACATACTTTAAGGCCTATTCTCACTCCTCTTATGACTATGACAGCAATAGAGCTAGGTTACTCCATAGGAGGAGCTTTAATGATTGAGACCGTGTTCTCTCTCCCAGGGGTTGGTAAACTTATGTACGATGCAATATTAATGACGGACTACCCAGTGCTTTTAGGCATAGTCATTATGACGTCTGCAGTAACCTTAGTGTTAGTTACATTAGTTGAGATCTTTGCTGCAATAATAGATCCCAGGGTGATGTTAACTTGAGTGAGTCGGGAATACGCCGATTCCTAAACCCGCTCCTCAGAAGTAAGACTGGCATTATTGGTCTCATACTCATTGCAATACCTTTAGCCATGGCTTTCTTCCCTCAGTACATAGCTCCTTACGATCCATATAAAAGAGTTGCAAGACCGTTTCAACAACCATCGATGGCGCACCCTCTTGGAACCAACGATATAGGGCAGGATATTTTAAGCGAACTCATATACGGCGCCAGGATATCCCTGTTCGTTGGTATAGTAGCAGCCTTAGCTACAGTTGCTCTAGGCAGTTTGGTTGGACTTATAGCAGGATACTTTGGCGGACTCGTCGACGAAGCTTTCATGAGCGTTACAGACACAATGCTCTTAATCCCCATTCTGCCTTTCATGATATTGTTCTCCACGTTCATGGGTAGAGGATATATTAATATAGTGATTGTTATAACGATATTTGCTTGGCCAGGAATAGCCAGATATGTAAGAGCTCAAGTAGTTACACTCAAGACTCAGCCATATGTTGAAGCTGCAAGAGCTGTAGGAGCAGGTGCTACTAGGATAATCTTTAAGCACCTATTACCTCAGATAGCTCCAACATTAGCTGCTCTCGTTATGCTGAGAGCTTGTGCATCAATGATAGCTGAAGCTGCACTAAGTTTTCTAGGCTTCGGAGACCCGATCCAGAAGTCGTGGGGAACCATGATATATTGGGCTAGGAGATCTGGTGCAATAACATCTGGAGCTTGGTGGTGGATAACGGCTCCAGGCTTTATGATAACCATGACTGTCCTTGGGTTTGCACATATAGGTTACGTACTAGAAGAATACTATAACCCACGACTTAGAAAATCCTAGTTTTTCTTAGTGAAGTTATTGCATGTCTTATGCTTAATAGATCAAGAACTCATTTAACCTTATTACGCTCTGGAGAAGATTCTTAATAACTCAAACATCGTTATATCCTTGGGTTTAACACGCTTACACAATGTACAGGAATGGAAGTATTCGCCAACGCGCCTAATTTCGTGGAGTGGGAATAGTTTTCGCACGATTCACCTCTTAGCAAAGGGTCTCCTAGCTATATTAAGAAGATCGCTCTTTATCTTTTTTCATAGCCTGTCATACCTCATCTAGAAGGCTTTTTCTCTAACTGAGGATTTTAATCGAAAGCCCTCTAGGGTGGATAAGATCAAAAGAACATTGTTGTTGAAGAGAAGATCTTCTTTAAATGCAGTTGTGTTTTGAATTATAGATTATTTTGATCATGCTTGGTTTTTAGAAGAGCCTTTGCCTATTGTTACTTTAAGAGCGGGGCCTACTTTTTCTATAATTAATCCTCTAATGTTTGGACAATAAATCCAGGCGGATGTAAATGGTGTTAGCAATATGTTTAGAATGCTTTCCTCACCTTCCTCTATGCTTACATATAGTTCGCTGACTTCATACTCACCTATATTCACTATGTTTACATTAATTACTCCATCTTCGCTGACTTCAAATCTTAGATCTGCGTTTTCAACTAACGCCTCCTTAACAGAGTTCTCTTTGACTTCAATGACTCTAGGTTTTTTAACTTCTTTAGGACCCTTATTTGAAGCTATTTTTAGAAGACCTCCTTCCTCTACTACGTTGGGTAACCCTATGCAGTTTACTTCAACTTCTTGCTTAACGCCTGCTATGCGTATGCTTGCGCTGTGGAAGCCAGTTAAATACACATGGTTTACTATATACAGCCTCCCACTAACTATGACCTTATTGTCTTTTACTTCAACTCTAACTTTTAAGTCAGTATATTTGCTGGGCAAAGACTGATTGATTGAACTCAACGCAATTCCCTAACTATGGTCTAGGATTAAACGAGTATTTATTTGTAATTGAATAACTCTCCTAATATTGATTAAATGATCTTTAGTTCTAGGGCCTCCAACAGATCTCTAGTTATGTAAGTAGGCTTAATTTTTGCACTAGCTAGCTCACGTTCACTAGTGACTCCAGTGAGCACTAGCAGAGTGTCTACGCCATACCTATGTCCCATTGGTACATCTGTATGTAAGCTATCTCCAATCACTAAAATTTCTTCTTTCTTCAGCTTATATTTACTTAAGATTATTTCTAAAACCCATGTATTGGGTTTGCCAGCCACAAAGTCAGGTCCTCTACCTACAACTGTCTTAATGAAGTTAACTACTGCTCCAGCGCCAGGCTCTAAGTGATCTCCAACTGGATACGTTGGATCTTCATTTGTAGCTATGAATGTTGCTCCATTCATTATGTAATTCGCCGCTTTAGACAACTTGTGGTAAGTCAAGTACTTGTCTATGCCTACAACAACGTAGTCTACTTTAGGACCTTCAGAGACTACAGGTATTCCGCGAGCTATGAGCTCTTCATATATTCCTGCTTCACCTATAACAAAAGTTCTCCCCACTCCTCGTTTCTCTATGTAAATTGCTGCTAGTACAGAACTAGTGTAAATGTCACTTATTTCGCTATTTACTCCAACTGCCTTAATTTTATCTAAGCACTCTGCTCTAGTTAGTGAAGAGTTGTTAGTCATAAACACGATCTTGTACTTCTCCTGGAGCTCTCTTAAAGCCTTGATGTTCTTAGCTACGTAAATCCCCCCTCTCCAAATAACTCCATCCATGTCAACTAATAGAAGGCTATACTGAGCCATTTAAACTAACCCCCAGACTACTCCAGGTTTCATATTAGCTAACGCCGTTCTTCATTAATGCCTACTAATGGAATGCTTTATAAATACTCCTCTACCTTCCGCAAAGAAGGAGGCTGTAATGATTATTAGAGGGTTCTTCTAAAGCGTTGAAACATAAGAAGAGTTCCTGAAAACCTTTAAGCTATCTATAAGGTCAATAAGGAACATTAATTAAAAGATGAATCTTTCGGCTTTCTCCCTAACTCTTACTACTAGCTCAGAGAGATTCTTAGCAAATAGGTAGAGTCCTCTGGCTTCAGCTATAGCCTCTGCACAATTCATAGTGCTCGCGCTCTCCAGCCTTAATAGCCTCGCATACAAGCGGCCTACTTTACTGTATATGCATAGCATAAGTGGTACTTCACTAAGGATCACTATCAATAGTTGTCCATCTTGTTTTTCACATAGAATCCTATCGTAATGCTTCTTAAGAAGTTCAACGAGGGCCTCGCAAGACAAAGCACTCACCTCCAAGAATTAGAACGCCATTTTATAGGAAAAATTTAAGCCTGAGGTACATTAATCCCTTAGGGGGCCGTCGTCTAGCTTGGTAGGATGCGGGCCTGGGGAGCTATTCCCCAATAGCCTAGAGCGCCCGTGGCCCGGGGTTCAAATCCCCGCGGCCCCACTAAACTTCTCTCTCGACATCACGCTATCTTTTCACGTCTCCTTACTCACTATGGAATACGCGTCCTTAAGCTTCAATGAAGGAGAGATCTATAATAATTTATAGCTCTAAAAGCTAATCTTGTGAGATATATGTGAGAGCATAGAGGCTTAAGATAAGCTATGAGTGGCTCCAGGAGATCTGCGTTAAAGTACTATAGATTGCTATTCCATTTACCATCGTTAAAGCTCTTAATAGCTCTCAACGCATTGCTCTACTTAGCTATATATTCCTCGCTAAACTCCATGTATCGTTTAAATTCGCTGATCTTACTTAGCATGGTTTACTTAATGGAATGCATTATATTGCGTAAGACTGGTAATGCTTTATCTAAGGTTTCAAGGCTCCTCAGCTTAATTCTATTTTCAAATATCTATATACTATTTTACATACTTATCAACAAGTTGTTTTCTAGAGAAGCGTCGTTAATTGAGCTGTTAGTGTTAGCGTCTCTATTCCCTATTCCAATTATAGTAGGGTTTATAGGAATCAATAAGCATTCAATAACTATATCAATGGCTTTATTCATAGCGCCTGCAGCGATAGTTACAGTTATTGAAGGAGTTGTTGAAGCATTTAACAAAGCGCTAATCCCATACATTATTGGAATAACAATAATGGCATTAATAGCTCTACAGAGAGTTAATGGCGTTAGCGCAATAGAACTAGGGTCAAGTTATTTAAGAACATGGGTTATGCATGACAGGAGCATAGAGAGAGTCTTTAGAAAGAAGAGCTGCAGAAGCAGAGTTAAAGCACGCATAATTAATGGAGGATCTTTATTAATGATATATCCAGATATACACTTCGGCCCATTTAGAGACATTGGCAGCAGCGACTTCCCCCAAGTCATTTGGGGAAAGGCTAGTGAAAGGGGTTTAAAGGCATTAGTACTGCATGGGATGGGGAGCCATGAGAGAAACATAGTGTCTAAAGATGAATCCCTCAAGTATGCTGAAGAAATTCTTGAGAGCGTTAAGGATGGTGAGGAAATACTTATCGGAAGACCCTTCACGCTTTCATTAAAGGATTGGAGTGCTATAGTTATACCATTTAATAAGGTAGCCGTAGCATTTATAAGTAGGATAGGGGGCATAGATGACCTGCCCTATGAACTACAGCTCTATGTAAATGAAGTAACTAGCAAGAGAGGTTGCCAAGAAGTAATACTTATAGATTCACACAATGAAGAGCTTTCAAAAAACTTGGAGTTCTACGATGTTAAAGGACTTGTGGAGTCAATAGTTGAAAGGTTAATTTCAATTAAGGAGTTCTTTGAGGAGGCGTATGTATCCATAGTTGACTCCAAAGTAGAGAATACTCCAGGAGTTCTTGGAAACATAGTTTTTACCTCAATGAATGTAGGTGGAGAGCTTCTGGGAATACTTTATGTACCCGGGAATAATATGGCTGGAGGTGTTCGAGAATCCCTTGAGAAAGTAATTAGGGCTAGCGGCTATAACCACGTTGTAGTAATGACTAATGATGATCATGTGGCTACAGGGATAGTTCCAGGTGATGTCTATATACCAGTAATCCTTACATCCGAGTTAATGAACGCTGTAAAAGAACTCGCTTCTAAGGCCATGGAAAAGCACAGTAAAGTCAGCTTTAAGTTAAGCAAAGTTGAAGATGAACTAGAGCTGTTCTGCGACTTTGTAAATGAAGTTGAGGAATTTGTACAAAGAGCTGTCCCACTAATAATTCTATTGCTTTTAATATACTATATAGCTATACCATTGGTTATTGCTATTTAACAAGTCACAGACATGTTGACAACGAGAGGCTTTACAGTTGTGGAACATAGCTCTAAGAGCTTTAAAACTGATGGAGCTTGAAGACTACTCCAGAAAGCTTAAGGATGGAGCCACGTAAGAGAGGTTTATTAGGAGAAGTTTTGTGAAGATATAGTGAGCCGCCGTAGTATAGCCCGGTACAGTATGCGGGCCTGTCGAATGCGCTAAGCCGCCGTCCCCCCTATGTACTCCCCCTAATTCTTATTAGCCTTAGTCTACCATACCTTCTCTCAGCTACTAAGCCCCTTATTTCAAGTTCTCTCAACTTCTTATTTATTGTTCTAAAGCTAAGTCCAGTCAGCTTTACTATGCTTGTTATGTTTAACTCGCCGTGTTTAGACAG
>JAVZTI010000009.1:23434-55935 GCA_038879595.1 Desulfurococcaceae archaeon
CTAGTATGACTCTACACGTTTCATTTAGCTCACTCAACTTAATTCTCCACGCTTCTTCGCCACTAGATCCTCAATGAGTTTTTCAAGAGCATCTAAAGGCCCATACTTTATGCTAAGTAAAGTAGTTCTCCCCCTTAGGCCTTTCCCGCTTGGCTTAGCATCAATTATTGAAGCTCTCTTTAGGTTCATTGCGTATTCGTATACTTGAGTATGTCTCCTAGGTTGTTCTCCAACGCTTTCGCACAGAGTTACGTACTCTGTTTCAGCATCCCCCATAGATACATACGACATCTTGGTTCTCCTCAACAATCTGACTATAGCCCATAGTAGAAGCAACTCGTGTAGGGGTAGATAGTATATAGCGTCGGATACATTTATTATGTCTGGGCTGAGAGCTGTAACAGCTTTTCTAACGTGCTCTACAGAGACCTTGAGGCTCCCCTCTTTATCAGCTATTTCTCCAGCCAGCATTAGTAGTTCTAGGGCGAATCTAGCGTTACCTCTTCCACCTCTATCATACCCCTCTAGTTCAGCAATATATTTTATTGCATCTTCCTCTACTACCCCCTCATAGAAGGCTTGCCCAGCTCTATACTTTAATATATCGAGAAGTTCTCTAGATTTATATGGACTTAGCTTAATTACATGTCTAAGCAAGTAACTTTCAGTAGCGCTATCTAGGAGCGATAGATTAGATGGATCTCTAGTTATGAATATGAAGTTTATCCTCTTAATCATATCGGCATACTCGTCATAGGTCCTAACCAAGAAGTATACAGCGTCCTTACCAGATATTCTAGCGAAGTAGTCGAATTCATCCAACGCTATTATGGCATAACTATTTGTTTCATCTAAGTGATTTAGTATAGCTAAGTACATCTCCCAAGCCGATAAGCCTCTATTTGGGAGAAGTACATTCATTTGCCGAGCTATGTCTAGCACTATGTTGTATAGCTGTCTATTCCTATGGCAATTTATGTGAACGTATTTAACTGAAAGACCCTGCTTAAAGAGAGCTCTAGTGAAGTCTCTTCCAAAAATCCTTGCTGTAACAGTCTTTCCTGTTCCAACGCTTCCAACTAATAAGACTTTTTGGCTGAAGCTACCTGGACTTATGGCTAAGTGTTTAAACATAGCTACTAGCTCGCGCAATTGTTCCTCTCTATGAGGAAGTTTTTCTGGAAGAAACTCGGGGGTAAGGCTCTCCTTTCCTCTAAACACGCTCTTCTTCTCAAGTTCTTCTCTTATTATATCCCAAGCAGACATCTACTCCAACCTACTATTTGCTACTTACACGCTGTATTTATAAAGTAGCTGGGCAACTATTTTGAAAATGTTGGCTGGAAAGTCTTTAATGCAAGGATTTGTAGAGAGCCTTGAGTTTAAAAAACTAATTAATGGGAAGAAGCTTTAAAAGTAAGGGTTCCCCGGTGCTACCTAGTGCCTGAAGAAGGTAGTTACATAAAGTATGTCATTGACTTAGTATTAGTGGAGCTCTCTAGGGAAGCTGAAGAGCAAACTGTTAACGTAATTGTATTAAAGGATGCAGGCTCTATATACGTTGGAGACAAAGTGATAAACTTAGTCAGAGGAGTTGAGCAAGCAATACCTCTCTGGACTGCTAGAAAGCTAGCTGAAAAAGGTATAGTTAAGTTAAAGGAGGACGGCATTGATACCTCAAAGCTCTCTAAGCTAGTTTTCCTAGAGGAGGGAGAGCGTAGAAAGCTCGACTTTCAAAAGGTGAGTCCATACATATACAACATGGCTAAGTATGAAATCGAACAATTAAAGAAGGAAATAATGAGATCTATGGATACTAGCAGGATTAGAGAACTTGATAAAACCATTGATGGCTTTTCAAGGCTTTTCTCAATAAGGCTTAAAAAAATCCTCCAGTTAATCCCAATATCCCCTCCACAAGAAATACTGGCTAAGCTAAGTGAAGAAGAGAAAGCTATTTACAGTATTTTAAAAGAAGTAGTTGAAGCTTGGAGACAGGCGCTAAGCATTCAATAAGGCCTGAGCTGTAGATAGAAGTGGTGGTACAGTGGAGTTAAGTGATTTAATGCAGGAAAAACGTCAAGTAAAGCTTGAGGACGCTTCATCGAGGTTTAAAGAGTTTTTAGAGAACTATAAGGATAGCTCTAATGGTAGGTATGTTTACAGGGACTTACTAGAGCAAATGGGCACTATAGGTCTCAGAAGTCTTACAATAGACTTTGAAGACTTACTCAACTATGACCAAGATCTTGCTAGAATGACTGTAGAATACCCAGATATAGCTATTGAAGCAGCTAGCAAGGCCATTAAGGAGCTTCTTGAAACAAACTTTCCGGACCTACCTAAGTTAATTGAGAAGTTCTACCCAAGATTTAGGAATATTCCAAGAGTACTTAAGATAAGGGATCTTAGCAGTGAATACATAGGGAAACTAATAGCTATAGAAGGAATAGTTGTTAGACTCACTAGAGTTGAAGCAAAGCTTGTGAAAGCATTCTACATCCACGTAGATTCTGAAGATAGGCATGGATTCTACTACCCAGAGATAGGGGAAGTAGGGGAGAGACTTGAGAGACCGGTGGCTTGTCCTCAGTGCGGTAGAAGTGGGCGTTTACAACTCGACGTAAGTAAGTCTAAGTACATGGATTGGCAGAAAATAGCTGTTCAAGAAAAGCCTGAAGAAATACCTCCAGGACAAATGCCTAGGAGCATTGAAGTCGTATTAACTGGAGACCTTGTTGACAGGGCTAGACCTGGAGATCGAGCAACAGTAGTTGGAATACTTAGAGTTATGCCTAGTTCAACTGCTCCAAAAGGCATTGGATCAAGCGTATTCAATATGTACATAGATGCTAACTACGTTGATGTACAGCAGAGGGTTCTTGAGGAAATAGAAATATCTAGAGGGGATGAAGAAAAGATCAAGGAATTAGCCAAGGATCCCTGGATTCACGAGAAGATAGTCCTTAGCATAGCTCCAACAATCCATGGACACTATGACGTTAAGAAGGCCTTAGCTTTAGCTTTATTCAGTGGTGTCCCAAAGCTACAGAGGGATGGTACAAGGATTAGAGGCGATATACACGTCCTATTAGTCGGAGACCCAGGTATAGGGAAGTCAATGCTACTCCAGTATGTAGCTATGCTTGCTCCAAGAGCTGTCTTCACGAGCGGTAAGGGATCGACTGCAGCTGGATTAACGGCTGCTGTATTAAGAGATAAACAGACTGGTGAATACTACCTTGAGGCTGGAGCATTAGTAATAGCTGATGGCGGAGTTGCAGTAATAGATGAAATAGATAAAATGAAGCCTGAGGATAGGGTTGCAATACATGAAGCCATGGAGCAACAGACCATAAGTATCGCGAAGGCGGGAATAGTGGCTAGGCTTAATGCAAGAGCGGCAGTAATAGCTGCTGGTAACCCTAAGTATGGTAGATATGATCCTAATAGGCCTATAGCTGACAACATAAATTTGCCTCCAACAATACTCAGCAGATTTGACTTAATATTTGTATTAAAGGATATTCCAAGCATTGAGACAGATAGTTCTTTAGCAGACCACATACTTAGAGTTCATGGAGTTCACGAGAAAGTTCAGGCACCTATATCCCCAGATATACTTAGGAAGTACATTAGTTATGCTAGAAGGTACGTTCACCCAAGGCTTTCTCCAGAGGTAGCTAACTTAATTAAGGAGTTCTATGTGCAAATGAGGCTCAGTGGAGGGATCACAAGTCCAATACCTATAACTGCTAGACAGCTTGAGGCTTTGATAAGGCTTGCTGAAGCTCATGCTAAAATGGCTTTAAGAGATGAAGTAACAGTTGAAGACGTTGAAGAGTCTATAAGACTTATGCTAACAATGCTCTATAGCGTTGGAGTCGATGTAGAGACGGGGGCGATAGACATAGATACACTAATGATTGGAAAGCCTAGAAGCCAGCAGGAAAAGCTAAAGCTAATAATGCAAGTAATAGATGAAAAGATATCTGAAAGCCCTACTGGAGCTGCTAAATTAAGCGACATAATTCAAGAGCTTTCTAGAAGAGGTTTACCAAAAGATCTTGTGGAGAACACTATAAAAAGGCTTAAAATGGATGGAGAATTGTTTGAACCCAAGCCAGGCTATATATCTAAAGTGGCAGCTTAAACGTTTAAGCAAGGAATTTAAATAAGCACTGTATTAGTGGAATAAAGCTATAGAGCGCGGTGAGGACGTTGAGCTCTGAAGAGAAGCCCGTGATCGTGGTCAAGGTGAGGGATAAGGAAGTAATAATAAATGAAGAGACTCTTAAAGTACTTAAGGACTACATACATAAGCCTATGTCCCTAGAAGAACTTGCTGAAAAATTAGGGTTAGACTCATGGGATGAAGCATATGAATTCATAAAGAAAATACCTGGGTGGATTATGTGGACTCCCCCAAGCCTATGGAGGCATAGAATTAAGTTGCTTATGGAGAAAGAGATATTAAAACAAGCAGAATAGCTGAGCTTTAAAGGAAGTTTTAAGCCATTCTTAAATGACTAAAGAGCATCTTTTAAAGATAAGGCTATAACTTCTAAGAATGTGTGAAGACATTATCTTTAAAACGCTAAGAAGGCCGTTTAGGACCTAAGGGTAGCTCCCCAAGCCCATACCTCTTCATGATGTCTATTACAACTTCATCTAAAGCTTTTTCTACATCTTGCGGAAGTGGCTCAGGTCTGTGTTCCTTAAGGATCTTTTCAATCGCCTCCTTAGCTCTACTTACAGTATCCTTTGAGCCTTTCTCTATCCATGCAGCCCTAGTTCTTCTATCCAAGATCTTTGGTAGATACTGTTCTTTTCTAAACCAGTCACGTGTGTGTTTATGTTTTAAGAAGTTTCCTCCAGGCCCCACTTCTTCAATTACTTCTTCAGCTAACGTATCAAGATCTATTTGTATGCCGCGCCCTATTCTAAGGGCCATTCCGCATATTTCATCGTCTACAATTAGCTTCACTAAGCTTTGACAGTCCTCAGACATAAGCATACCTGGGCCTGAAACAAGGTTTACGCCAGCTAATACAGCCATAACTGCTCCAATAGCTGTTTCAAGCGCTGCCTGCTCATCGATGATCTTTGAGTCACTTAAAGCGAGGTATGTGTGGCTGGGAAGTCCATAGAACCTAGCGATCTGTGTGTAAGCGCAAACAAATAAGGGTACTTCGGGCGCTCCTAGTGCTGAAGTAGCGTGCTTCATGTCAAACACTGATGGTGAACCACCGTAAATTACCGGAGTACCTGGAGATATTAATTGAGCAAGCACTAGCCCACTGAGGAACTCAGCGTTATGTTGCACTAATGCGCCTGCTAAAGTTGCTGGACCTGTTGCACCAAACTGGGGCATTGGTATTATGTGTACTGGCAGTTTATATTTAGCGCAATCTATGAGGTTTTGGATTATCAATTTACTCCACTTAAGAGGAGGCGAGGGACATATAGCGAAGGTAGCCATGGGCTTTCTACTTAACGATTCGCCTCCTCCAGCAACAGCGCTCAACATTCTCCTCATATCATGAATGCCCTCTACAGTAAATGCTCCTGTATCAATGGGCTTCACGGAGTTCTTAAGGACTATGTAAAGTCTATACCTATCACATATTTCCTCAGGCACGTCTGATACAACTAAAGCAGTGCTTTGTACTTGTATATTCTCCAATGCATCAACTAATATAGCTAGTTCAGATAGATCGCTGGACTTAGGCCTCCTGAATTCATCGGTCCTCCAGTCGATGTAGTAAAAAGCTGCTGAACCGGGGCTGAAGTATACATTAGATCCCTCTAGTCTTAAAGCTCTGCCGCTTCTTCCATAGAGAGTTATAGTGCTTGGAGCTTTACTTAAAGCCTCCTTAACTAAGTACTCAGGGATTCTGGCTACCCTCTGTCTAAAGTCTACTTCAGCTCCTGCGTTAGAGAGCGTTTTTAGGGCTTCATCATGCTCAACCTTTACTCCAACCTTCTCTAGGACTCTAATAGATCCCCAATGTATTCTTAAGACATCCTCTTTATCCAACACTTCTAACATAGGTTTCAACTCGCTACCCCTCTAACCCAAGGAGTTTCTTCACAAGTCTTACTGCTCTTATAGCGTCTTCAGCGTATCCATCTGCTCCAATGCTTTTAGCCCACTCCTCAGTTACTGGAGCGCCGCCAATTATTACTTTCACTCTATCCCTAAGGCCCTCTCTTTTGAGGGCTTCAATAACATTCTTTTGCTCTAACATTGTAGTAGTTAGCAGCGCGCTTAACCCAAGGACGTCTGGCTTTAGTTCCCTTACTTTCTCTATAAAAGTTTCTGTAGATACATCTACACCTAAGTCTATTACTTCAAACCCTGATGCCTCAAGCATTGTTGCAACAATGTTTTTACCAATGTCATGTATGTCTCCTGCAACTGTTCCTATAATCACTCTTCCAAGCTTTTTAACTGCACTCCCTCTCCTAATGATTTCTGGCTTTAGAATCTCTGAAGCAGCCTTCATTGCTTCAGCTGACATAACTAAGTCAGCTAGAAAAACTTCCTCTCTAACCCATTTTTCACCGACCTCTAGTACACCGGCTACAAGCCCTCTTTCAAGTGCTTCAAGAGGATCTAGCCCCTTATCAACTATTTCCCTAGAGATTTTAATTGCTTCATCTCTATCTCCTGCTATAACTGCTTCCTTAAGTTTCTCAATAAGATTCATTGACATTCAACTCACCTAAGATTTTATAGCAATGCATCATTATATAAAGCTTATACGAAAACTGCATTATTCAACAATGCTCCCTAGATTGTTTATAAGACTCCATTATTATACCTTTCTGTAGCTCCATAGATGCATTCTTCATTAAATGTAGTGCTTCTGCTAACTTGATCTTTTTAAGACCTTCTAAGGGCTTTGAAGCTGTTTATGGCTTCCAGTTCTTCTATGTTTTTAAGAGCTACTTTTGCTGCCAGGTGGGTACTAGCTATGCATTTGCTTAAACATTGTTGAGAAGCTTAGAAACAATCAATTATCCATGCTTTCACTAGTGATCCAGGGTTTTCAAGACCTATTGCCCTCCACTATGGTGGGGGAGGCTCAGGGAAGCAGCAGTGAACCAACTCTGAAATTCTCCCCAAGAACTCTATTAAATTTAATCATGTCTAGTGGAGGTGACTTCAGCAACTTTGATGGTGATGGCATTATTGAACTAGTTGGCATAGGTATTTTTTTACTAACGTTGCAGATAATGCGTTGAGAGCTCTCCACATTTTATTCGCAAGAGAGCTTACATATTCTCCTACTATGTGGCTTACACTTAACTCAAAATGCTGCATCAACATGTTGTATAATCATGGCTAGCGCCTCGCGTAGTTGTTTAGGTTTTCATATCTGGATATTGATCGAAACATTTATAAGCACCCTGTACAGCGATATACGTGGATGAGGGGTCGAGAGCCCTGTGAAGGCTCTCCCCGAGATACACAAGATGTGGGGGTCTAGGGGTGCCCCTAAACGCCCCTAAGGGTGATGCAAACCCAAGACCAATGCAGGGGAATAGAGATGAAGCAATGAAGTCAACAGATATAAAACTATATCAGAGCTGAACCCCTTTCCACTAGCTTATTACTTAATATGCTAAAACTATGTGGCTGCCGAGGTCCTGGAACCTGAAGATAGGCGAGAACTATCCTTATGTAACAATAATTCTGCAGACATGCAACGAAGCTAAAATTATAGGAATAGGCTTGGCAATGCTTACAGCTAGGATTATCCAAAGAGCCTTATGGAGGTCATAGTTATTGATTACGGCAGCAACGATGGGACGCCTGCGATTGTGGAAAAATGGGTTGAGCAATACAGAGACTTAAGGTTAAAGCTTATCAGAGAGGGGGTCCGTAGAGGCAAGGGTGTAGAGGAACTCATGCATAGATCACTCCACTATACTCGCTATCTCTAAGTACATTAAGAAACAACTGCTTTACACTATACTTCATGGATTCTACAAGGGCTTTAGTAAGTCTATGAAAGTATATGTAGATATAAAATAATGTGGTTTTAAAGCCATAGCCTTCTTTATTTGACACAGGTAAAATTTATAAACCTATGAAATATATACTATCTCGGTGAATATCTGTGAGTCAAGCTCAAGCAAGTAGAATTGAGTTAATTAAGAAAGTGCTTAAGGAGCTTCACGAGGGAAAGAGCTTAGGGGAGCTCAAGGAGAAGTACAGTGACTTGTTATCCACGATTACTTCACTGGAAATAGTTATGGTTGAACAAGAGCTTGTTAAAGAAGGCGTCCCAATTACTGACATACTTAAGTTATGTGACTTACACGTAGAGTTGTTTAGGAAAGCTTTATCTACAAGAGGATTAAGCAACATTCCAATTGGGCATCCATTAGATTTACTAATTAGAGAAAACGAGCTTTTATTAAAGCAAGCTGATGCACTAGGGCTTTACGCATCTTTAATAGCTGACGCCTTAAGCAAGGGCAGTATCAATGAAGCTTTAAGCAGTTTAAGTAATGCGGCCAGCTTACTAAACACTTTGAGGAGAGAGATCAGGTTGCACTACAGGAAGAATCAAATGCTCATCTTCCCTTACTTAGAGAGGAGGGGGATAGTTGCTATACCAAGAGTGCTGTGGGGCCGTGAAGACCAAGTAGTAGTTAAAATGAGGGAGTTGTCTAAAGATTTAAGTGAAGGCATTAAAGAAGGATCGGCTTCTGAAAGACTAAAGGCATTGCTTAACTCAATGCAGCAACTAGTGAGGGAAATCACAGACTTAATCTTCAGGGAGAATAAGATACTCTACCCAGCTGTCTGGGCACTGTTCTCTGAAGGTGAGTGGGCTGCTATAGCGGAGATAGCTGAAGACATGGGCTACATAGTTGAAGTAAGTGGGAGAGAGTGGAAGCCTAGTGCAAAGCCTGTACTCCCATTCGAGATAAGTGAATCAATACCTCCTGAGAAAATAAGCTTGCTGCCTGATGAATTTAAGGCCTTCGCGCTCTCAAGTAAAGTAACGCCTGACTCCTATAGCGTAGAGAAGCCTGGAGACTTAAGGCTTGAAACAGGCTTTCTAACGCCAAAGGAAGTAGAGGGAATATTTAGATCTCTGCCAATAGAAGTAACTTATGCTGATTCAAACAATAGAGTAAGGTTCTTCAGTGAAAGCGAGATCTCTGGAGGCTTTGTAAGAGCAAAGACTATACTTGGGAGAAGGCTTGAGTACTGCCATCCACCGAGGCTGGAGCAATACGTCTCTAGAGTTGTTGAGCAAGTGAAGAAAGGAGTGGATAAGTATAGAGTTTTCTGGACAAAGCTTGGCGATAGAGTCATTAGAGTAATAGTGGCTCCAGTTAAGAACCGTGAGGGGGAGCTTCTGGGAGTATTAGAGGTAGTTGAGGATTTAACGGAAGTAGTCAATAATCCTGAAGAAGTCAGGAGGAAAATAGTGGTGCTTTAATGGTTAAAAGCCCCTTTGAACTAGCTTATAGATATGTAGAGCCATCAGTTAAGAGAAGGCTAGTCCTAAAACTCATTGAGAAAAACATTCCCCCTATAGAAGTCTCAAGAAAGCTCAACATATCGCCATCCCTTGTCACAAGATACGTGAAAGGAGATCGGGGAGCATGCTTAGAGCTATCTGAATACAGCGATGTAGAGGAAATGATTGAGAAGTTAGCCAACGACTTATTGATGAGCGATATGACTAAGTACAATGTCCAAAGGGAGGTCAGTAGAATAACAATGTACGTACTATCCCGTAAGTACGTGTGCAGCCTACATAAAGTACTAGAGAGGGATGTAGATCTCCTACAATGCAATGTTTGTGCACTAATCTTTAGGTAACCCCATTATTCCTCCCTGAAATAATGAAGTTAAATTTTAAGCAGCTTCATCCAATGCTTAGTTGTAGAAGCTTAGATCGCTTAATGCACTTGGAGCTTTCACCGCATTTACTGCCTCCATTGACGTGGTATTAAAGGTATTCACAGCAATCAAGGATCTGTTAAATTAATAGGCAAGCAATCCAATAGCCTCAGTTCAATGCATTATAGTGGAAAGCTTTAAGATCCTTAGAGAGCTTGTAAGTAAATGAAGTTGGGTGAGTACCAGGTCGTCGTAAACTTATTAGCCCCCTCCTAGCTAGAAAAGAGAAAGCAGACAATAGTGTTTGAGCGTAGGTGTTATTCTTGAGAAAGAAGCTTGTACTATTTCTACTATTATTGTCCATAGTTCTGCTCATGGGTTTACTCTTCAATCCTCGTGTATACGCTTACAACCTGGAGTGGTTCCTACTTCGGCTGGTAGAAGTACGTAGAGAAGTAATAGAACTACACTGCGCAGGATTTATTCTTACCGAGCGGTTTACAGAAAATTTCAGAGTAAGCGGTTACAATGCTCTCTGTAAAGATGCGCTTGGTAGAAGCGTGTACGAGCATATTCGCGTAAATATTGTTGCAAGATCGACGGGGACTATGGTCTACAGAACTATTGCATTCTTCTACGTAAACATAAGTAGTGAAGGATACATTGAAGTAGTTGTTGAGAAGCCTCTGAGCGAGAATCAACTACTAATTCTACTTGAGAACAAGTATACACGGATAGCAGTGAACGTATCTACAGTAACTAGAGTGAGACTGCATATTCAACCAGGAGAGCACTACTACAGAATCACGTTTATACTGCACGCAGTTAAACCTGGGAGAGAAAACTTTAGAGTAGGGTTCTACCTTGGAACAGTTACATAGCTTCATCTTCTACTTATGATCTGACTATAAAATTTATATAAGATCACATGATACACCTAGGTGAGTAAAAGCGGTAGAGAGCATGGTAAACAGACGAATCCTACTACTATCAGTAGGACTAGTAGCATTGCTAGCAGTAGTGAACGCCACAGTATTCACCCACAGATGGTTAACCGGTACAGTACTCGTCTATGGACCAGAGACAGCCGCAGTATACGGATGTGTTGGATTCTACAGCACAAAAGATCAGCCAGATCTTGAAACGTATTTACCAGAAGCTGGAACAAACTACGATGCACAAGTCCTGGGGACAGATACTAACATCGAGGTAACCCGTGGTGACGAAGTCTGCCTTATACCTAGCACAACAAAACTTTACAGATTATACGAGTCTATATCAGCAACATTCAACTTAACAGTTGGCTCCTGGTACATACAGGACTTCTACGGCTTCGGATACTACGCAGAATCAGAGACAGCACCGGCCGTGTACGTGTACTTGAGAGTAGAGAGCACGGATATGAGTTCAGTAGCAACAAACGCTACTCTAATCGTATTCAGGAACACTACCACAGGTTGGGAGTTCGTAGCATCTCTCGACCTCCTTAATGCAGGAGAAAAGACATCAGCGATAAGTCTACCTGTTAACAGTAGCCTAAGACTAGACTTGTACATCGACGCATCTGCTAAAGGAACAGGGGCCTTCAAGGTTGGATTCTACGTAACACCAGAAGCTGGTGAAACACCAACACCACCATAGAAGAGTGGTGGAAAAACCCATGTTTAAGCCCAAGAGTTTTTTTTCCATAAAATTCTCTCTTCCTCACCGCCGTAAGCGTAGACTCCTCGGTGTTCTCCCATATCTTCCACTTGTCTTTATCTTGATTGTATCACTTGGTAAACCACTTGTTCTTCCTCTTGGTTTACTCATTTCTCCTGTGGATAACTCGTTTATTCGTAGATTTGATCTGGGGTTGATTACACCGGTTAATGGTAATAACGTTGAACCCGGTAGTCTTGTTCTGGCTTGTCTTCCGGGTTGGTGGAATACTGCGTGTATTCTAGGTAGATACGTTGCCAACAACAATGGACTAGGTTACCTGGAATCCATCTTCAACGGTGTCAATGGAGATAACCAGCGAAGAGTCTACTTGGTTGGCAACGAAGTGAACGGTGCTAGTGGCTTCAGGTTGTTCAAGGTAGTACTTGTTGTACCCAGGGAGATGTGGATACCTCTTGTTGCACTCGTAGCGTTTATCCCGTTAGCCAAGATCACGCGTTCACTGAGAAAAAAGAGAGCTCTAGGCGAGCACAGCACCTTCTTACCTGCTTTGTCTATTGTACTACTCGTTAACACCATGATTACTGGTGGAATGTACGTTGAGCAGTCCACTCCGCAGTACACTATTCCAGGAGTTGAAGCAGTACCAGAGTTCTACCTTGAGAACAGTACTGTGGTTATAAGGCTGAGAACAGGTAACTACTACACTCTGCTGAACGCTACGTGCACTGCTACAGTAGGAGTTGAAAACAGTGTAAACAGCAATAATAGACGCTCCTTCATAATTCCACTTGAGATCATAGATGGAGAGCTAATCGTTCTCCGTGTTCCATGGGAACTGTACGAGGCAGCGTACTACAGTAGGTTTATTCCAAGAGACCTCCCGCTGATACCATCCTACCTGGTGTTAGAAGAGGTTATTCCATTCAGGTGCAAGTTGTACCTGGACAAGGGTGAAATGATGCACGTGTTCACGATCAGGTTCAAGTGGAGTGATCTCGTGCTCCACTACGTGGAAGGCTCAGTAGTTGTTGTCAACGAAAACCCCATTGACTTGAACGCAACAATAGTTATCGTAGACCTAGACAGAGAAGCCATAGCTTACTTCGATAAGTTTACACTAAATAGGCTGGGTAGTTACATGGTGAACCTAGGAGAGATAGGTGTAAGAAGAGCAAGAGTTCATGTACTATACGAGTTTCTTGGTTTAACTAGGAGTGTGAGTACTTATGTCGAACAATAGCATTAGTATAGTAAACAACGAGCTTTACATCAAGGTTAAACGTGAAATACAAGACTACTGGTTTATTAGACCCGGTAAACTAGGTTTAGCTTTCCTAGCGTTCTCAGCAACCGCGAGTTTATCAGTCTCAGTCTTCGTGATTGTTGCCCTGTTCAGCCGGCTCGTAGTCTACAAAAGCGAGATCCTGGCTGGTTTCATATCATTGTTAGACTACGAACTCTACTTGAATGGTCAACGCGTATCATACCCTCACCTCGAAAGCATTGTAACCATCTCCAAGCTTCTCCTCTTCTTCACGTTAATTGTGTTCTCCACGAGTTTGCTTGCTTTACGTGGTTTGCTTATAAAGTGGAGAAGCTGGGTTGCTCTTGTTCCACTATCAACGGGTGCAAGTGCACTCATTGCAGCTCTCCTCTTCTCACTGCTTAGAGTTCTAGTCTACGATGTTGAGCCATCACTCTGGTATACTGTGAGAACTGCAACGGGTGGTTTATACCTTTACCCACCGAGACCTATCTACACGTGGATTGTTCGACAACTCGCGTGGAGACCACTAATTCTATTCCTTGTTTACACGATTCTACTTGCACTATCCGCTGGTACATTGTTCTACGTACTGATCCTACCAAAGCCCCCAGTTACGAAAGCTAGAAAACGAAGAAAACCAGGAGCAAGGGTGAACGAGGCATCAAGAGGTGAACCAAGGTGACGGTGAATAGATACTTCAGGTGGTTTTACGCTGTAGCTTTAGCCTCAGCCTTATTGATCGCCTACATAGCTACAGCAACTATCTTTGTGTACAGAGGCATGGATTCGTACGTGAACGTTGAGAAACCCGTTGTTTGGTTCGAGGACCCCTTGTACCCCAACGTGTACGTTGCACTCTACGACTACAAGACCAGGGCTAACGTAGAGGTTTACGCGAACAACGTAGGCAGCAGGTTACTGAATAGAACCGGTTACTGGTTCGACCTGAGAAACGAATCCGTTGTCTACGAGTACTTTGAACCATGGGGATCCGGGTGCTCTTACGAGGTTACTCCCGATGGTACTAGCATAAGAGTAGTGGGTAACCCTGGTGGTGGATTATACGGTGGTTGTACCTTGAGGTACAAGCACCGTGTAGAAGTTGTAAATCTTACTGCAACCTTCACTATGAAAACCGATAATACCTCTCCGGATGATGGTATCAGAGGGGCTGTGCTCGTGAACAGTACAACGGGGTACTACTACATGGCTGGGTTAAAGAACAATAAAACTGGCTGGTTCTTTGGTGTTTACAAGTACACTGGAACCACTATCAAGGAGCCTGGTGGACCCGTTTTACCCGCTCTCTGGGACGTACTTATCATGGATCAAGTTCCAGGTGTGTGGTTCACGATCACGGTCTCCTACACAGTATATCCGAATGGAACAGTAGCAGTATCAGCACGGCTTTACAACGCAACCGGTGGTGGATACCTGGTTTCATCGTTCACGGTGATGGACCCCAATCCTATTCCCGGATTAGACACCTTCGGAGTCGCTGCTTACCAGATCAGGGGGCGATCTTCAGCTGTTTTCCAAATGGTTGGCTTCACTAAGGACACCTACGTGGTTGCTTTAAGAGGATTAACCTACTGTTGCGATGTCTACGTCTACGACTCCGCCGGTTCCCTAGTAGGCTATGGTCACGTAAATGAAGCCGGTTCAGTAGAAATCCAACTCGAGAACGCCGTGCTGGTGAACGCTACTGTACGCGTAGTCTGCGGAGACTTAGCCTACGAGATACCGCTGGAAACGCTACTGGGAGGTGACGTGGTTGAAATCTACTTCTACTTCGTGGGACCAGTGCTAAGCATATACACTAACACCACTAGTTCCTTCACGGGTTGGCTACGTTTAATTCAAGTATCCTATGATGGAAGAATCTACTACGTAAACCTAGGATTATTTAATCGTACACACGCGTCATTGGTAAACATCACGGTGGTACAGGTCAATGACTACATTGCAGTACTTCAGCCCGAGACAGAGCTGATGCACTTTACACCAGAGCTCTACACGTGGACTGGGAACGTAACTTTAATTACCGAAATGTACTTCAATACAACCTGCTACCTAAAGTTAATCTACTACTACAACTTTACAAGTGGAATTGTAGGAGCACTCCACTTCAACATGACAATTAAAGCCCGCTAGCATCGTATAACCGGTACATAGTTACACAGCTCACAAGCAATAGACTGATGTAAGCTACTTGAGAAGAACTAAAAAACGGCTCACCGAACTTCAAGAATGGGCTTACTGAACGTTTGTTTTAACCTGGCTTGAAGATTTCTGTGCATATACGGCATGTAGCTAGGTTTACTGATTTATCTACTAGGTAGTGTATTGAGCAAGCATATTTTCTCGATAAAACGTGGAGAACAAGCTTTACGATCTCCTTGTAGGCTTCGTAGCCGCAGAGCTTCTCGGATACTACTCTACTAGCTATTCTACTTACTCTCTCAGCTACATCTGGTATACGTGTGAAATTGCATAGTCCTCTCTCTTTCTTCAAGTACCTTGTTACATGTGAGAGTGATACTTCGAGGCTTAGCACATAGCTGCTAGTGGATTTAGGTAAATTTCTTTATGCATTAATTTCGCTTAGAGGTAAAGCCTTAAGTTGTTAAGGCTTTCTCAATGACTAATGCTATGTAGCCAGCTGCTATGGGTAAGGCGAATACGCTTGCCACATATATGGCTGTGAGTCTACCGCCCATAACTGCCGCTTGATAAGGCATTCTACCAATTGATATCAAACCCCATGAAGCAGTCATGGAGACTACAGCAGGTGCTCCAGCCCCCATCTTAATGAATGAAGCAAATAAAGGTAGGGCTGCGTAAGGTGCTCCTGGAAATAGTGCTCCAATCAATGTGCCTAAAGCCACTCCTCTCCAACCTGATGCTGAACCTAAGTATTCAGAGATGACTTCTTTTGGAACAGCCTTTTGAATTAAGCCTGCTAAGATCATGGATAATATTATTGGTAGTGAGTATCTAGCAAAAGTATGGATGCCACTACTAACGCCTGCAATAGCATTATTTAAACCCCTTATACTTAGAACAAGGATGAAGAATATTACAACAGCTGCTATAAAACCTATAGTTGTAGCATCAAATAGCTCAATAAGGCTGTCCATGCTTAATCACTAAACACTACTAGTAAAAGCTGATATAAATATATGATAACTAAAACTACTTCCTAAAGAATGAGTAAAGGAGGGATTTTACGAAAGACCATGGCTCTACATAAGCTCTGGGTAGCTGTTAATGAGGCAGTGCACTCTACGGCTTCAGTATAAATTAATTGAGAGCTAGAAGGCTATGGACTATGGGCTCTACACTGTTCTGCAAAGATTAGAGGCATGCCGGTTGCAAGCTTCGATGAGGACTTCGACGATCTCGACATTAGATGAATTGAGCTCCGTGAAGTTATAGCCTAAGACTCTTCAACTTCCTTCCCACTTAAAGGCAAGGAGATGGCGGCGGCTTTCAAGTATAAGATTTATTAAGGCTCTCGTAGGTCTATTGGATGGCGAGACAATGAAGTGCTTGGCAAAAGCCGGCTTCTCAAGCAGTAGTGAAGGCAGAGCTCTGGGCTACTTAAGGCTTGAACAGCTAGATGTAAGTCTAGTTCCATTGGGCTTGAAGAGCGTTCATGACTCAGGCGTGGAGCGGCCTATGGCTACTGTGAATCACTCAGCAAATGCTCAACATACTCTAGGCCGACTTAAAACAACATAGTGTGGGGAATGGAGGGGTGTCTAATTTGTCTTTTGAAGAGGCTGAAGTTCTACGGGAGCGTGCATACATGTTTTTAGAGAACAGCAAGTACTTGGTGGAGAGGGGTTTTTTCGACTTAGCTGCATTTAGCTTAGAGCAGTACTGCCAGCTTCTCCTTAAATATAAACTCTTAGTTAAAACAGGTACTTATCCTAGGCTACATTCTTTAACTAGACTCATTGACTTCTTGTCGAGAATAGAGCCTAGCGTTAAATCTCTACTTGAGAGAGAGGACTACTTAATAATGTTAACAAAGCTAGAGGATGCATATATAGGTGCTAGGTATCTGCCGCGTAGGTATAGTGAAGTAGAGGTTCGAGCACTCTATAGATTTGTCGTAGAGGTGTTTCAGAAAGTTGTCGAAGGAGTTTGAAGTATACATAGAGTACTCCATGGAGCTAGAGGAGTTTTTCAAAAAGCTATGGAATGTACTGCCCTCAATTAAGAGAGACGTTGAGAGCGCAGTGTCAGCTGCAAAGCTCTATTTATTCGGCTCTATAGTTAAAGGTAGGTATACGTATGCAAGCGATGTAGACATACTAATAGTTCTCGAAAACCTAGAGGGAGTAGACGTTGATGCTTTAAAAGCACGCATTAAGGGTAAACATAGAAGTTATCCAATAGAATTACACGTAGTCGATAAGGCAACCTTTGAGAAGTGGTATAAGAGGTTTATTAAGCCAGAAGAACTAATAGAATTAGCTTAGTGCTTAACGGGCAACGCTCAATAAAACCCAAATCCCTTAAGTGAAGATCGTGGCTGAATCCACATAATTTTCAATGCTGGAGCATCTACTAACTCGACTCGCTTATCTTAAAGAAGCCTTAGTTAACGCCTTTAAGTTCCTCAATTCTCTATAGGTATAGAAAGAAGCAGTATTCGCGCGGGTAATTAGCTTTCAAAAATTTTAGTTTTCTAAACTGCTGTGGCAGCATAGTAGTCATTATAGGCTTTCAGTAGAGAAATATGGTGGCTTGCGAGAATATTGTTAAAGTCTCGTTGTTAAAAGCATCTGATGTGGCTAAGCTGTTAAGTCAATCTCTAGAGGGCGATGTAGCTTCAAAGATCTTTGGGGAGTATGCTTTAGCCAACAGTATCTACTAATCTGCATTGTATATACATACCTAAGTGGTTCACTAAGAGAGTTGCAGCTAGATTGAAGTATGCAGGGATTTGCAGAAGGGATCTAGTGGCTGAGGCCTATAGAGCCTATGCCGTCTTCTTAAAAGTCGACGTTGTTGACTTAAGGTCTCCCACGAAGTTTATAGTGTTAGTATTTTAGTGACTCTATATTTATAGATGCTCAGCTAGGCCTCTGCAACGAGCATACTGATACACACTATGAGATCAAGCTCTACCCTATGGATGAGCATGCAAGAACTCAAGCAATAGTATTCACTTGAGTTCTTGGGAAGCCAGCAATATTAGTAGATCTTAAAGAAGGCTCTAAAGGATGTATGGAGGTAGAGTAAGAGTTCATTAAACCACTAGAAAGCCTTAAGCTAGATAGAGGAGAAGCCCAAGAATATAGCTGCATTAGAGGAATTCCAGCAGACTTCACGACTGCTACCTACATTACCTTAAAGTACGCAGCAAGAGGTTGTGAAAAGAGCAGTTGATGAAATGCAGCTGATGCTTTAAAGCCTGCAAACATGATTTCCTTAAGGCATTGAAAGGAGAATAGCTTCAATTACGGTAGGTAGATAGAGGCTGGAGAGAGGCCCCTGATATCGGTGGAAAGGGGGTTGGCTAATGATGATTAACTGTAATAAATACTTCCTTGCTTAACTTAAAGTCGGGGAGTCTCGCACAGTAGATGTGATGATTATTGAAGAGGGATAAGTTAAGAGATCTAGCTCTACAGAGGGTTGAGAAACTCTATGAAGAAGCTATTAAAAGACTTAGAGTGGGAGACATAGATCTAGCTAGAAGGTATGTTGAAATACTCCTTAAGATAAGTGCTAAGGCACGCTTAAGGCCTCCAAAGCAAATTAGGAGAGGGTACTGCCGGAAGTGTAAAGCACCACTAATACCTGGATTAACGGCTAGAGTAAGGCTGCAGAGCGAGGGGAGGGGTTCTAGAGTAGTACTTACGTGCACTCTATGCAATTGGACTAGGAGGTATATGTATAAAGTTAAGAACCGACTTCTCCCCGCCATGGGGGAGCATAAATGTAGGAGGGATTAATGTAGATCAGCTTAGATTAAGCTAAGTTCATTTCCCCCTTTAATATAGTTTTACAGTAGTCAGTAGAGTGTTAGCTACTGCGTATTCCTAGAGGTGGTGCAGCTGAGTCGACTTGAAGACTTGCAGAAGGCCTTCAAAGAATTCCTTGAATCATGCAGGAAGAGGGGCAGAGTTGTAGTAATTCCAGCTGTTAACGTAGACTCTATTGCTGCTGCATCAATTTTAGCGAAGTGCCTCTCTAAGAGTGGATTAGATGTAATAGTGAACTTTAATCCAAGGAATGAACATAGAGACCCAGTTCTATTCCTAGACCTCAGAAGTGAAGTTAAGCAATTAAGTCTCTCATTAATCTACGGCAGCGGCGTCAGCGTCCTCCACGGACAAAGGATGGTGGCATACACTAACTCTAGCATTGCTTCAACGATCCTATACTTAGCTAAAGACGTTTGCGAGCTTACTCACATAGAGAAGGCTTGTGCATTAGTGGGAGGAGTTGATAGAGGCAAAGATCTTGGTAAGGAGGGGTTTAGGGGAATTGAAGGAGATATTGCTGCTGAACTAATTGAGGAGGGAGTAATTATTGAGGAAGTGGGGCTAAGGCTCTGGGGCTGGAAGAAGAAGAGCTTAGCTGAAATGTTGAGCAATACGCTGACGCCATTCATACCTCAGTTAAGTGGTTTAAGCAATAGCGCTGTAAAGTTCCTTAAGGATGTTGGAGTAAGTAAGCCTGAGGAAGCCACTGTAGGAGATCTGGAGCGCGAAGATCTATTTAAAAAACTAGCTAAAGAATTGATAGCTAAAGCTACGGAGTCCTCTAAGAGAAAGAGAGATGCAGTGGAATTCATTGGGAAACTCTATGGGATGCAAGTAAACAATGAAGTCGTCTACATTCACGAAATCTATGGAGCATTCATAGTAGCTATATCTCTTGGGAGAGATTTATTGAATAACCTACTGTACTTAACTGAAGACTATTGGAGTCTTCAGAGCCTACTATTGTTGTTTAAGCAATTAGTGAGCCGTGTAGCTAATGAAGTAAGCAAAAACTACTCTAACTACTCAAGTTCTCTGCCTATAAGCACTGGACTCATTAAAAGACCTGAGCTATATGTAAGAGTGCTAAGTGACTCAGGCTTACTGGAGGGAAGGCCAGTTGTACTATACGATAGTGCTGTAAATAGGAAGTATACATCCCTTATGGAGGCTATAAGAACTGGGTTAGCAGTAAATGAAGTGGATAGTGAACAACTCGTTGAGGTGAAGTGAGTGGGAGAGCTAAGGCTTGAGATAGTTATTGAAGGAGATCCTGTAGTTCTTCAAAGTATGCGTAAATCGCTCTCTCCAGACAATAAGGAGGCTCCTCCAGGCATAACGATCTTGGATGAACTATCGGGAACTTCTTACGTTATTTCAATAAAAGGCCGTTTTACAAGCAGATCTATAAGAACTGTAAGGCAGACAACTGACGAAATCCTTTCTTTAATAACTGCTATACATAAGTTGAGATTAGTGGAGCAGTAGCTTACGGCATTGATGGAAGCTTAAAAGAGCTTAGCTTTATACAGCTAAGAGCAGTTCATTGAGATTAGGAGTGGAGTGCATTGAGCGTTAGGAGGAAAATTCATGGGAGAGCTGATGTAAACATTGGGAAGAAGGGGATAAGTGAAGAAGTCTTGGGGGAAATAAAGCGTAGGATAGAGAGAGAAGGGGTAGTAAAGGTTAGAGTATTGAAGGGCTTTCTTGAAGCTCTATCAATTGATAGAAGGAGCGCGGCCTCACTCATAGCTGAAAGAGTTGGAGCTAAGTTAGTTGATGTAAGGGGCCGTACATTCATACTTGTTGGTAGGAAGAGGAGGGGTTTGAAAAGATCTTCATTTAAGACAAAGCTAATATAGGTCTCTGTCCTTAAATAGCTGGAGTGCATGGAGGGTGAAGCATTTGGTTACAGCACTTGAAGTGCCTGCAGATAAGCTCATTGAAAGGCTAGCCAGCCATTTAAAGCTAAAGGTGCCTGAAGTAAGGCCTCCGAAGTGGGCTCTAGCAGTTAAGACTGGGGCTCATAAGGAAAGGCCTCCTGAGAACCCTGAGTGGTGGTATTATAGAGCTGCGTCAATTCTTAGAAAGCTATACAAGTATGGTGAGCCCATAGGCATAGAGGCTTTTAGAACTATCTACGGAGGTAGGAAAAACTATGGAGTTTCCCCAGAGCACTTCGTTAAAGGAAGTGGAAGCATAGTTAGAAAGATCCTTCAGCAATTGGAGAAAGCTGGACTAGTTGCAAAAGTTCATCAAAGAGGGAGGATTCTTACGCCAGCTGGTAGAGCTCTACTAGATAGAATTGCGTTTGAAGTACTTTCAGATATGGCTAAGGATAACGAGGAGTTAAAGAAGTATCTGCCTCCATCACAGCTCAAGTAAGGTTTTCTGGTGAGTGCGTTGAGCGATGAATACTATGATGAAGAGCTTGAAGCAATAAGAATGAGGAGGCTTCAGGAGTATCAAAGGCGATTGATTGAAGAACAAAGGAGGAAAGAGCTTGAAGCACGTAGAGAGGCTCTCTTAAGACAAATACTGGAGCCTAAAGCTAAGGAAAGGCTATATAACTTAAAGCTTGTAAGGCCAGAGATAGCTAGAGTAGTTGAAGATCAATTGATAGAGCTTGCTCAAACAGGCCGAGTAAGAGTACCTATAAGTGAGACTGTAGTTAAGGAGCTTTTAACTAGGATATACGATCAGCTGCATAGAGAGACTAGGATAAGAATCAAGGAGAAGTAGAGTTGAGAACATGGCTCACAACAAGCCTTTAGGTAAAAAGCTCAGGCTTGCTGCAGCCACTAACAGTAATAAAGCGATCCCTGTATGGGTCACTGTTAAGACCCGCTTTAGAGTTAGAAGAGGCTTTAAGCTCAGGCATTGGCGTAGAACTAAGCTAAAGGCTTGAGGCGAGGGCTTTGGCAGCTGGTAAAAGTAGTGTAATAAGAGTGGAACACGTAGTTCCATTGAGCAGAGTCTATTGGGGGAGGAGGAGGAATAGGGCTGCTAGAGCCGTTAGATTGCTTAGAGAGTATGTAAAGAGGCATTTTAAGAAGGCTAAGAGAGTAGTCATAGATAGTGAAGTTAATGAATACATATGGCAGAGGAGTATTGAGAAGCCTCCTAGGAGAGTAAAGGTAATTGTATCGTTTGACCAAGAAGAGGGAGTGGCTAAAGTATTTCTTGCAAGAGACTAAGAACTCCATGCCTTAAGTAGAGGAGTGAGTGTTGTAATGAACTTCAGTAAGCTCAGCATACTTGGAACGCCCAACATAGGTGTCTACCTATTCGCAAATGACTACGTAGCAGTAGTAGGGCCTAACCTCACTGAGAGTGAGAGGAGAATTATTGAGGAAACTCTTAGAGTTGAAGTTGTTGAAGCAAAGGTATCTGATTCAATACTTATCGGAGTACTTATAGCTGGAAACAATAATGGAATTATTGTTCCAAAGACTGTGAGAGAACATGAGTTAAGCGAGTTAAAGAGGCTGCTTAAAGGCTACCACATTAATGTAGAAGTAGTTGACTCAAGGCTGACCGCTCTTGGAAACATCGTTTTAGTAAACAATAAGGCAGCAATCGTTGGCAGCAGAATTGAAGATAGAGTGATTGCCAAAATATCTGATAGCCTTGGAGTTGAAGTAGTAGTTAGGGACTTAATGAATCTCAGCATACCTGGCTCTATAGCTGTGGTAAACAATGCTGGCGGCGCAATACACCCAGATGTAAGCGATGATGATTTAAAGTACGTAGAGGAAGTAATGGGAGTTGAAGTGGAGAGAGCTACAGTAAACTCTGGAATACCATTTGTAAAAGCCGGGCTTGTCGCTAACAATAATGGAGTACTCGTTGGAGAATACACTACAGGGCCTGAAATATTGAGAATACAGAGAGGGCTCAAAGTACTTTAGCCGGCCTACAATAGTTAAAGCATCTCTATAAACTTATTACTCCACCCCTTAATAGTATAAGGCGTTGAAGGGTGTAAGTACTTTGAGCTCCAGGGAAGTAAAAGTGTATAGAATTGAAGGATCAATGTTGATAAGCTACGGCGGAAAGCCTAAATGGCAGAAGTTTAGGAAGGAAGTCATAGCTACTAAGCCTGAGGAAGCTCTTGAGAAAGTGTACTCAGTTCTAGGGGGGGCTCATAAACTTAAGAGAAAGAACATAAAGGTGTACAGCGTTAAAGAAATAGCTCCAGAAGAGTCTGAGAGCTCAGAAGTCATTGGAATACTATCGCTTCAGGGGTTCATTAAATGAGTAAAGAAGAGGCCCCTAAAGAAAGAGTTATAGATGTTAGAGTTTTGCTAACGAGAGTAACTGAGTTAAGAGAGCTTATAAGTATTGTGCAGCAGCAAGTAAATGAATTGTCAATGCAGTTGTCTGAGCTGTTTCTATCTAGAAATACTCTCCAAGAACTGTCAAAGCGTAGTGAAGGAACTCAAGCTTTAGTAACTATAGATAGATTGGGGACAGCTTTTATACCAGCAGCAATCCCCAGCAATTGGGGAAGTGAAGTTGTAGTCAACATTGGGAGGAACTACTACGTAAAGGCTGATAGAGAGCTAGCCATAAGGATAATCGATGAAAAGGCTAGAGGCTTAGAAAACGTAATTAATGCTAGGAGAAGGGAGTTGATTCAATTACTCAATGAATACAATTACTTGCAGCAATTGCTTCAAGCAATACTTCGTCAAGCAAGAGCGGAGGCTAGTCAACCTACTTAATGCTAGTGCTTAAAGTCTCACCAATAGCTTGAGGGAGGAGTTTGTTTGAAAAACTTAGAAAAGCCATCTCTAGTTTCTCTGAAAAAATAGGTAGAGCTCTTTACTCTAAGAAGGATCTGGAGAAGTTCATATATGAATTAGAGCTTCAGTTAGTTGAAAATGATGTAGCGTATGAAGCTGTATTAGCAATAACTTCTCGGCTGAAGAATTTAGTTGAAGACAGAGCATTGAGGGATCGAGATGAGGTTCTTAAAGCACTCAGTGAAGCAATAATTGATTTATTTAAGGGGATTGAGCCCATAGATGTATTCACTGAAGCTAGAAACAACAAGCTTTATAAATTGATTTTCTTAGGAGTCAACGGCGTAGGAAAGACTACTACTATAGCGAAAGTAGCTAAGCTATTCAAGGATAGAGGGTTTAAGCCCCTAATGGTTGCTGCCGATACATTTAGAGCGGGGGCTCAAGAACAGCTGAAAGTGCATGGAGAAAGACTGGGGATACCTGTATTCATAGCTAAGTATGGAGTTAGCCCAGCAGCGATAGCCTTTGACTCCATAGCTTTTGCAGAAAAGAGGGGCTATAACGTTCTACTAATAGATACTGCTGGGAGAATGCACATAGATCAAGATCTTGTTGAAGAACTCAGAAAGATCGTTAGAGTAGTGAAGCCCCATAGAAAGGTACTAGTCATAGATGCTTTAACTGGAAATGACGCTGTTGAACAAGCTAAAAGATTTGATGAAGCTGTAGGAGTTGATGCAGTAATAATTGCGAAAGCTGATGCTTGTGAGCGTGGAGGAGTGCCAATAAGCATTGCGTACTCTATAAGAAAGCCGATAATCTACTTAGGCACAGGCCAGGACTACAGTGATTTAGAGGAATTCAGTCCACTTAAGTATGTGGAGTATTTATTGAAGTAGCTGGAATTCTTATCCCTAGAGAGTTAGAATTAATTTACATGCCTTTTCTACACGCTGAATTCTGAGTTATTGTTAAGGAACTCGGTTTCTCCACATATAGTTTAATAAATCCCAGCTAAAATCCTAAGTGGTAGGTTGAGAGTAAAGTGACGCTCCATGGGTTTAAGGGAGATAGTTGAAGCTTGGTCAAAGATCGTGGCTTACGCGTATAAGCCTTCAAGGAGTGAGTATTCAGCAGTACTAAAGATGGTTTTCCTTGCGCTAGCTGCAGTCGGTGGAATAGCTTTCATAATTAGGTTTATATTCACTGTATTTGTATTTCCACAAATGTCTTAGTCTGTTTCAATGCATAGGGTGCTTAAATATGAGTAGTAAGGCGACGTACTATGCAATTAAGGTAACTGGTGGAAGGGAAATAGACGTGGCTCTCTTAATTGAGTCGCGCTCTAAGGCCTTGGGGCAGGAGGTCTACTCTATAGCAGTACTGCCGGAGTTAAAGGGGTACTTAGTTGTAGAATCAACAGGTCTTGAAGCCATATATAATGTGACGAAGGAATTGAAGTACTTGAAGAAGGGGGTTCCACGTAAGCTGAGTTTTAGCGATATAGAGTTATTCATAAAGCCTAAGCCAGTCATAGAGTTAATTAAGGAAGGAGATCTAGTTGAAGTTATTGCAGGACCTTTTAAAGGCATGAGGGCAGTTATAGTTAGCATAGATAGAGCTAAAAACGATGTAGAGCTAAACATTTTAGAATCGGAGTTTCCTCTAACAATAAAGGTTCCAGGAGATTATGTAAGAGTAGTTAGATCAGGGGAAGGTTAGTATGCCTAAGAAAAGCATTAGGTTGCTTATAGAGGGAGGGAGGGCTACTCAAGGGCCTCCAATAGGTCCCGCGTTATCGCCTCTGGGGCTTAACTTAGCTGAAGTTGTAAAAGCAATTAATGATGCTACCAAGGATTTTGAAGGCCTCACAGTGCCTGTAGAAGTAGTTGTTGATACAGAGTCTAAAGCTTATGAAATTAAGGTCAGTACTCCAACAACTACAACTCTCATACTTAAGGAAGCTGGAGTTAAGGAATCATCCGGAGATCCAGCTAATAAGAAAGTAGGTAACATAACTTTAGAGAAAGCCATTAAGATAGCTATAATTAAGAAGAAAGAATTAACGGCTAAAAATCTTAAGAAAGCTCTTAAATGCATATTAGGAAGCGCTAGAAGCATAGGTGTAACAGTTGAAGGAAAGGATCCAAGGGAAGTTATAAAGGAAGTAGAGGATGGTAAGTACAATGATTTGCTGAGCAAGTATGAGCGTGAGTGGGAGGAGGCTTGATATGGCTATTTCAAGGGATGAGCTCGTAAAGTTAATCAGTAATGCATTAAGCATTTCCCCTAAGAGAAAGTTTAAGCAAAGCGTAGAGCTAATATTAGTGCTAAAAGATATTGATCCAAAGAGTCAAGAAGCTAAAGTAAGGGAGACAGTGTTTCTACCTAAGGATGTAAATAAGGAGGTAAGAATATGTGTTATAGCTGAAGGAGAAATGGCTATTAAGGCAAGGGAAGCCGGTACTTATAGAGTTTTAACAAAAACAGACTTATCTTCAATAGATAAAAAAGCTGCTAAAAGGATAGCGAGTGAATGCGATTGGGTTTTAGTTAGATCTGATTTAATGGGGCTAGCTGGAAAAATCCTTGGCCCAGCTTTAGGCCCTAGAGGCAAAGTACCTGTGCCCGTGCCTGTAAACGTAGAGATATCGACTATCATAGAGAGATACAAGAGGGCTGTATACATTAAAAACAAGGATCAGCTTCAGGTAGGTTGTAGAATAGGGACTGAGGACATGGATCCAAGAGATATAGCTGAAAACGCTCTCGCAGTAATTTCAGCTATTGAAGCAAAGCTTCCAAACCACGATAAGAACATTAGTGAAATAATTGTTAAGACAACTATGGGTCCTCCAGTTAAAATAAAAGTTAGCTGAAGGAGGTGGGAGAAATGCCTAGAGCTTCATCAATTAATAGAAGGATCCCTTCATGGAAGGCTGAGGAAGTAGCAGAGTTAACAGATCTTTTGAAGAAGTACAGCGTTTTAGCAATAATTGATAGAGATAAGCTGCCGACTACATACATACAGATGGCTAGAAAGACTTTTTCAAACAACGTAGTCATTAAAGCTGCAAAGAAAAAGCTTATTGAGATAGCTCTTAAGAAAATTGGAGTAAGGAATGAAGAGTTATTCAAGTTACTTCAAGGGCAGAACCTTTATGTATTTACCAACATGAATCCATTTCAATTAGCCATGTTGCTGAATGAAAACAAGCTATACACATACTATAAGCCAGGTGACGTAGCTGAATCCGACATAGTAGTATATGAAGGAAACACAGGGCTGCCTCCTGGGCCTATACTAAGTACGTTCGGCAAACTGAAGATACCGGTTAGACCTCAGGGCAATTCAATATGGGTTGTAAAAGACACTGTTGTTGCAAGGAAAGGTGATAAAATTACGCCAGAGTTATCAAGCATTCTGCGTAAACTAGGAATGGCTCTTAAGGAGGTAAAAATCAAGATCAAGGCTGTCTATGATTCAGGGATATTGATTCCTGGGGAAAAGCTATTCCTCGACATAGGGGAGTATGAGGGCGGAGTTCTAAGAGCATTTAAGAATGCAGTTGCTTTAGCAGCTGAAATAGCCTGGCCTATTCCAGAAGTATTGGAGTTATCGATAAGGAATGCTTACTTAAAGGCTATTGCTTTAGCTTGTGAAGCAGGTTTTGTAACTCCAGAGACAGCTGAAGTTGTGCTAAGAATGGCGATCGCTAAAGTAGTAGCTGTAGCAGAAGCTATTGCTCCCTACGCACCTGAGCTAGGGCTTAGTACTAGGCAAGTTCAAGTTAAAGCAGAAGTTCAGCCTGTTGAAGAAAAGAAGGCTGAAGAAAAGGAGAAGAAAGAAGAAGTTAGTGAAGAAGACTTATCAGCAGGACTATCAGCCCTCTTCGGTTAAAACGCCTCTAGTAACCTTTTAACGCTAGGATTAAGTTTAAAATATCCCTCTACGCTTCTGATACTCTAAACGTGTAGAGGTGCTTAAGTGATGGAGTACATATATGCATCACTATTGCTAAAGACTGCCGGCAAGGAGATTAGTGAAGAGAATGTGAGGCGGGTACTAGAAGCAGCTGGAATAGATGTAGATGAAGTAAGAGTGAAGGCTTTAGTTGCAGCTTTAAGTAAAATCGACATAGATAGAGTTCTCTCTACAGCGCTAGCACTTCCTTCAGCACCTGCTGCAGCACCTGCAACTCCCTCTCCTCAGCCTGTTGAAGAAAAGAAGGCTGAAGAAAAGGAGAAGAAAGAAGAAGTTAGTGAAGAAGACTTATCAGCAGGACTATCAGCCCTCTTCGGTTAGTGAAGAGGTTAATATTTTGAAAGTAAGTGAGCCAGAGCTATCAAGTAAGTTCCTGGAGTCCCTAGGCTATGCGAAGTATAGGTGCAGAGTCTGCGGTGAAGAGTTCTACAGCCTTTTACCAAGGACTACTTGCCCTGATTCACCGTGTAGTAAGTATGAATTCCTCTACAATGATTACTCAAGTGTTAGAAGACTGAATGTAGAGAGCGCTAGGCAGACATTCATAGATTTTTTCACTAGGAATAGTCATGGCTACGTAGAGCCTTATCCAGTTGTAGCTAAGTGGAGGGATGACTTATACTTAACTATAGCAAGCATAGTAGTCTTTCAACCAGCTGTAACTGAGGGAATAAGTGAGCCTCCATATAATCCACTAGTAATAGTTCAACCATGCATTAGGCTTGAAGACATAGACTACATAGGTATGACATTTGGAAGACACCTCACTTCATTTGAAATGGGGGGGCATCACGCATTCAATACCCCCAGTAAATCAATATACTGGGTTGATGAAACAATAGAGTACGCTTTTAAGTTCTTTAGTGAGGAGATAGGGGTTCCGCCAGAGCGAATGGCTTTTAAACCATCTTGGTGGGAAGGCGGAGGTAATGCTGGGCCCGCCTACGAAGTATTAATTGATGGACTTGAAGTAGCTACTCTAGTCTTCATGAAGTATAGATCGTTGGATGGCAGATATGAACCCATGAAATTAACAGTCGTTGATACAGGCTAT
This sequence comes from Desulfurococcaceae archaeon, assembly GCA_038879595.1. GTDB lineage: Archaea > Thermoproteota > Thermoprotei_A > Sulfolobales > Desulfurococcaceae > JANXDZ01. The sequence goes on from JAVZTI010000009.1 coordinate 52,036, forward strand.
GGTGTGGAGAGGATATCGTGGCTTACAGAGCGAGCTCCAACAGCTTTCCACGCAATTTATGGCGACTTAGTCAAAAAGTTCTTCGATATACTGGGATTAGAGGAGTTAGACCACGAGTTGCTTAAAAAGATCGCTTATGAAACCAGCGATTCAAGGCCTAGGAGTTTCGACGAGCTCTCTGAACTGCTGTCTCAGAGGGGCTTAAAGGAGTATTACAATGCATTAGTGAAAAACATCCTGGCTTATACACTATTAGATCACTATAGGACTCTACTGCTGTTACTATCTGACGGAGTTGTTCCTTCAAATACTGGAGAGGGGTACTTAGCTAGGCTAGTCTTGAGGAGAAGCCTTAGAACCATGCACTTAATTGGAGTCGAATTAAGAGACTTAGATAACGTTGTCCAGGAACTACTGCGTGAACTAATTGATTACTTCAAGGACAAGTACGTTTACAGCAAGTTCTATAAGCACAGGAATTACATTACTGAAGTAGTTTCAGAAGAAGTAAAGAAGTACATTGATACGCTTGAGCGCGGGATGAGAGTTGTCGACAAGATCGTTATGCAAAAGGGTGGCTTAACTGAGGAGGATTTAGTCGAGCTCTACGATTCATACGGCATTCCCCCTGAAATAGTGAGGGAGAGAGCTCTCAGCATTAATGCACAAGTAGTTATCCCAAGAGAGTTCTATGCAAGCATAGCGAAGAAGCATTCTCAAGCAGTATTGAGACGTGAGGCTATTGAGCCAGCTCTACTAGAGTGGGCATCGCTGTTCCCAGAAACTAAGGCCTTATTCCACGAGCATCCTTATGAAACTAAGTTTAGTGCAAAAATCATTGGCATTAAGGGGAAATTCTTAGTCCTCGATCAAACGTTGTTCTACCCCTCTTCCGGAGGCCAAGATCATGACGTTGGCTTCATATACTTTAGTGACGGCAGGAGAGCTGATGTAAGGAGGGTCCTGAAAGTAGGCAACGTGATCATCCATGAGCTAAGCGATTCAGTAATAGCTAATCCAGGGGAGGCAGTTATCGGGGAAGTAGATTGGTTAAGAAGGTATAAATTAATGAGGCATCACACTGCTACACACATAGTTTTAGCATCCGCCCGGAGAGTTCTTGGAGAACACGTTAATCAAGCTGGTGCTGAAAAAACTGTTGATAAGGCGAGGCTAGATATAACTCACTATAGGAACTTAAGCAGGGATGAATTAAGGAGAATTGAGGAAGTAGCTAACAGCTTAATTGACCATAGAATAGACGTTAAGGTACACTACTTAAGTAAGTTTGATGCTGAAAGGAGGTTTGGCATAGGGATTTATCAAGGTGGATCAACTGTAGCTCCAATCATAAGGATAGTTGAAATACCTGGTTGGGATGCTCAAGCATGTTATGGAACTCACCTACATAATACAGGTGAAGTCGGCTGCATTAGGATAATTGATTCAAGAAAGATACAGGATGGCGTGTTAAGGCTTGAATTCGTTGCTGGAACAAACATCAGCAAGGTAATCTATGAACTTGAAAACTACTTAGAGGAAGCTTCTTCAATAGTTGGATCTAGCCCTCTTCAATTAAGGAAGGGCTTGGAGTCACTTATAAAGGAACGCGAGGAGCTTAGGAACTACTTGGCTAAGTATAGAGCGACTCTATTTAAATTCATTGCAAAGGAGCTTGAACAACAGATCATAAGTGCGAACTGCTTCCAAATAGTGCACTTAGTTGATACAATAGGCGATGAAAAACTTTATAGAGACCTCATCCTATACTTTGTTGAAAAAGGCCTTATAGTAATTTATGAATCTAAAGGCAATTATGAAATAGCTGAACACATCAACTTATCGAGGAGGCTTGATTTAACTTCAGTCCTTAAGGAAGTCTCAAAGAGTATTCCTGGAGTAAAAGGCGGTGGGAAAAAAGATCACGTTTCATTCAGGGCTTTAGCGAGCTCCAATGAAGTATTGAGGGCTATAGTCAAGGCTGTAATGGAGATAGGGTCTTGCGCAGAGAACTAATTGAAGCAGCTAAAGACTATAGATACTTACTTGATAGAGGGTATTCACAGAAGGCTTCCCTAAACATAGTTTCAAGTAAGTACCTCTTATCTCTGAGGGAGAGATTAATCATCTACAGATGCATTCATTCATCAAATTACGTGAGAAGCGTGCTTAGTAAAAGAGGTATTCCTAGAGAAGGAGATCTTGTAGTGATAGATGGATACAATGTGTTAGCAACTATCTATTCAGCACTGCATGGAGAAGAGCTATACTTATGTGACGATGGCTTTGTAAGGGACTTACTGGGAATAAAACAAAAGGCTTCAATAGTTGTAGATAGGGATTTCATAGATGTAGCATCAAGGATTCTCGTAAATCACTTAACTGAACAGCGATTAAACATAGTTCTTGATGCTGGAGTAAGTCACAGTGGGCTTCTTGCTCAATTACTTAGGGAAAGAATCCATGGAGCTAAAGTCGTTACAGCTCAAAGAGCTGATAAAGAGCTTCTCCTATGTTCAAGCAATGGATGGGTGGCTTCAAGTGATGCATTGATACTTAGTGAGGCTCAAAGAGTGTTTGACTTAGGTGGAGAGATCGCTAGAGAGCATTCTCCAAGGAAGATAATTATTTTACCTCTCTCCATAACTTAATTTAATGTTGACTAGGTGTAGAAAGGCGTGAATTTAAAGGGGTTAGTTAAAGCTATCTTAAGTGTGCTTGGAGTAATAGGTTTCCTCATGCTTATACCAACAATGATCGATCCTCTCTACGGGTACAGTGTACCAATAGCTTTCCTATACTTAGGGATCATTGCTGTACTGCTCAGCGTAGCTTCATCATTTATTGAGGCTGAGCCACTGACAGCAGTTGAGTCTATGGTTGTAGTAAACTTAACCTGGATCCTGTCATCAATTATTTCAGCTATAGCCCTCTATAAAACCATTGAAGTTCCATTCATAGACGCCTTCTTTGAAAGCGTTAGTGGTTTTACAGGAACGGGTTTAACAGTCTTCAGAAACCTAGATTACATGAGGCCATCAGTGCTTATCTGGAGAAGCATCATGCAGTGGAGCGGTGAATTAGGCATAGTAGTGTTTGCAGTAATAATATTCCCCTACTTCTATAGAATTGGGCTTAGAGTATATGTAGCTGAGAGACCTTTAAAGCTGGAGGCTTCATTCTATAGGACTGCCATAGAGATACTTAAGGTATACTCAATTCTCACAGCCATAGGATTCCTGATATACTTTTACACTGGTATGACGATCTTTGAATCAGCGAGCCTCATAATGACTACTATGGCTACTGGAGGCATGTCTCCATACGATCGTGGGTATGAGGTGGTATTTGAAAGATCGCCAATTACTTATATTCCTGTAATAGCCTTTATGTTCATTGGTGCACTGAACTTTTCTCTATTAGTGAGGGTTTATAGAGGGGAGCTTGAGGTATTGAAGAAAAGCGAGGAGTTTAGACTATACTTTTACACAACTATTTTTACGAGTTTTCTTGTGGTAGCTTCACTCATTTTAAACGATAAATATGATCTGTGGAGAGGCTTCATTAACGGCTTCTTTAACAATGTCTCAGCAATATCTACAACAGGGTTTAACATAGGGTCTGTATCAACTCTATCCGATACAACTAAAGTACTTCTTACAGCAAGTATGTTTATTGGGGCAATGAGTTTCTCAACGGGTGGAGGAATAAAAGCGCTTAGGTTGCTGATATTCATTAAGAAGTTTAAGTTGTGGCTGCTTAAAATTGTTTCACCAACCCCCATTAAGAAGGCCTTGACTATTGATGGAGTTCAAATAGATGAAGACGATGTATCTAATGCATTAGTATTCATGGTTCTTCACGCACTAGTAGCTTTAACGGGGGCTTTAATAGTGTCTT
>JAVZTI010000009.1:55945-60892 GCA_038879595.1 Desulfurococcaceae archaeon
ACAAGGCTATAGCTTCGTGGACTCACTCTTTGAAGTAGTTTCAGCAATTAGCTGCGTGGGATTGAGCAGTGGAATAACATCCAGCATAGCACCCATAGGAGTGAAGGCGACCCTCATTACACTCATGTTGCTCGGTAGACTGGAGTACGTGCAAATTGCCAGCATTATGGGATACTTTGTTTGGAGAAAAGCAGTGTAGCGATCATTGGCGTTGTGGAGTCACACACTATCCCCTATGTAGAGGAGAGTGAATGAATCCTTAAGAATAGATCTAGAGTTTTGAACACTCATGTAGAAAACACATTTTTAAGGATGGAAGTACTTATGAATTAAGGAGTATGTAAGTAGTATAAGGGATTAATCTTGAATATATTAATAGTTGGTGAAACTGACTTAGTGAACTACATATTGAGCAGTATGGATGTCCGCGCACACTCAATTAAGGTAATCACATGCAGTAAGGAGAGAGCTAGTGAATTACTGAAGTTTGACGTAGACCTACTTGACGTAGATCCTAGAGATCCTAGGACTTACATCAACTTAGTAAGCATGGAGGACATGGATATAGTGATAGCAGCTTGTCGCGATGATTTACTCAACTACTTTGTATTAACGACGGCTTTAAGTAGAGGAGTCCCAGTGAGAATAGGGCTGATACATGAAGGCTCTCTAGAACACGTGTATCTAGAGAAGAACATAGGCTTTCCAGTAAATGCCTCAAAAATCGTTACATCAACGATTCTTCACATAATTAATTCAATTAACTACCCATTTGAACTATTAGGCAGCATTGAAGATCAATATGCTTTCTTAGTGACTCTCGTTGAAGCAGATCCCTGCATTGGGAGAAGGCTTAAGGATGTTGAAGCCGAAGCAATTAATCATGGCATTAAGATAATTGGGCTTCTAAAGAATGGAGAATTAATCCCTAAAGAACCCAACTTAGAGCTTTCGCCAGGCCTACAGCTGCTCGTTGTGACTAAGAGCGTTGATTCATTAAGAGTTTTAAAGGGATGACTTATGAGTGATGAAGTGGGCAGCAAACTTCCAACAGCCTTCATTTCCTGGAAGGAATTAGAGGAACTCCTTTGGAAGGCCCTGCCAGCTATACTCATTTTATTAGCGCTCCTAGTGCTTAGACTCTTAGTTAATAGATTCATAAGTGCAATGCATGAAAGAAGGATTTTAAGCCTTTCAGTAAAGTACATTCTTTCAAAAGTAGTTGATTACATAATAATATTGGTTTACTTGAGTTGTTTACTCTACACATACCTGCCCACAATACCTGTAATGTACGTAATAGGATTTGTGACAGCAACATTTATACTCATGTTCTTCTATGATGTGAGGGAGTTCTTGGCTTACTTCTACATTATTGCATCTAAGTACCCTAGAGGGAGGCCTGTAGTTATTTCATTACCTAGATATGGATATAGAGTGTTTGGCCGTGTAAATGAAGTCCACATGCATGGAGCAGAAATAGAAGACTTCTATGGAAACAAGATCTATATACCGAACACTCTCCTCGCAGGCTCAATAACTATTGAGACACCTGTACTAGTGTCCTTAAGAGTGAAGACGTTGTTTACTGATAGATCTAGGATTAGCGATGAAATAAGCTCATTAATAGATAGGTTGTCGAAGGAGGTCTCGCAAAAAATCCCCTTTAGCCTTGATAAAGAGAGCAGCTACGTTGAGAAAATAGATGTTGATAAAGGTGAAGCAATGCTTATCCTGAGGTTTAAGCCTCTATCTCTGCCAATTAAGAGAGGCAGCACTTATGAATTAACTAAGTACATAGTTTCTAACTATGGAGAAGTAGTCTACGTTGAAGTAGTGAATAGCTTAGATTAACTGCGTCTTAAAGCTCCTCTCCTTCAATACGAAGAGGAGCTTACTCAATTGATACGACTTCTCCTCTTAAATCAAAGAACGTTGCAGACTTCACAAGTACTTTAACCCACTTACCCCTTAAGTCGCTTCCATTCTTAAAGACTAATGGGGTATAGTTAATAGTTCTAGCTGTATATGAATCCCTGCTTTTCTCAGTTACAAAAGCCCTTACTACTGAGCCTACCATAGCTTTATGCTTCTTGTAGCAGACTTTCTCCACTACTTTACTCAACTCCCTTAACCTCTCCTTCCTTAACTTACTGTCCACCTGTCTTAATGCAGCTGAAGCAGTATTAGATCTAGAGGTGTATTGCGCTATATGCACTCTATCGAAATCAAGCTCTTCTACTATTCTTAGAGTTTCTTCAAAGTCCTCATCGCTTTCGCCCGGGTGTCCAACCATGATGTCTGTAGCGATCGCTATACTTGGTACCCTAGATCTTAGCTCCTTAATTAAGGATCTGTATTCATCTACGGTGTAATTTCTATTCATTGCTCTTAATACTTTATCACTGCCGCTCTGTATTGGTATGTGCAAGAACTTGTAGACCTTTCTATGCCTCAGTGCATCTATTAATTCATCCATTATTGGCGCAAGAGTGTTTGGATTAAGCATGCCTACTCTAATCATGAAATCCCCACTTACTTCAGCAATGCTTTTAATTAATAATGGCAGTGCTTGTTTGCCGTATATGTCTAGGCCGTAGACGCCTGTGTCTTGGCCTGCTAACTCTATTTCTACAGCGCCTAGCGACACTAAGTCTTGGGTTGCCTTAACTACAGCCTCTAAGGGGTAGCTAACTATCTTTCTCCTAGCGTTTTTCACTATGCAGAAGCTGCAGTTCCCTAAACACCCTTCTTGAATGGCTATCAATCCCACTCTATCCATAAGGCATTTAGCTACAACATCTCTATCCCTTTCACCAGTTAGCAGTAGAGTTCTTGAAGGAGATTCTACTGCTAGGTGTATTCTTGAAGCATTCTGAGGGGATACGAGGCTTGCTTCAGGCGCCACTTTAGTAACTAAGTAGGGCTGGGCTTTAGCCATACAGCCGGCTACTATGAGTTTACCTCTACGTGCTGCAGCTATTTCCCTAAGAGCTCTTATTCTATCAATCATTCTGCTCTCAGTCTCGCTTCTCACAGTACAAGTGTTTACTATGAATACTTCTGCTTCCTCAATTCTTTCAACTATAGTGTGCCCCCTACTCTTCAGTACATCTATAATTAAACCAGTATCTCCCTTATTTAGCGCGCATCCATAGGTTTCTACGTATACTCTAGCCATAGACTCGTTCTCCGAAAACACTAGATAGTTTACTGCCCTAAAAGCATTAGGGATTCCACTTCTGTAAGCAGTCTTTGCTTACTAAACCTTTAATAAATGGTTTTTGCTTACAGTAATTGAGGACGTATGGTGGAAGAATTGCTGAAGAAAGTTAGGGACTATAGTTATGAAGAACTGTTGGACAGGGCATTCAGTAGAATACCTATTAGAGATCCTAGTAAAGGAGTAGTTTTTGAAGTGCCCAGCATAGAGACTATAGCCGTTGGCACGAAGACTATAGTTAAGAACTTTAGGAACATAGCTCACGTAGTCGGTAGAGATGAGAAGCTTTTAATGAAGTATTTAGTTAAGGAGTTAGCTGCAGCTGGATCAATAGATGAAGCCGGCAACTTAATTCTCAGCGGGAGGTTTTCAGCACAAGTCTTAGACAAGCTCTTAAAGAGATTTGTGGATACTTACGTTAAATGCCCTACTTGCGGTTCAATACACACAGTACTGGAGAAAAGCAAGAAAGCCTTTAAGTTAAAGTGCTTAGCGTGCAGTGCTGAAACAACTCTCCCTTCATTCTAAAGGTGTTAAGGCATGCCTAATGCTGAGTTCGTATACGTCAAGGAGTTCACTAATTACGGTGAAATAGTTCTAGCTGTATGCGATGAAGAAGTTCTCGGGGTGACTCTAGAGGAGGGGGGAGTGAAGCTATACGTAGATCCAGCTTTCTACTTAGGTAGAAGAGTTAGCTTAGATGAAGCAATGGATTTAGTCGAAAGATCAACTGTAGCTAACATAGTTGGCCGTAGAGCTGTTGAAGAAGCTGTTAGAAGAGGCCTCATATGTAGAGATGCAGTTAAGTATGTTCAGGGAGTCCCCCATGCACAGGTAATTAAGGTTGAGTGAATTGACTAGATACTGCGTTACATGCGGCAGAGAGTTAAGTGAAGAAGAACTGCCTCTAGGAGGTTATTGCTTAAGCTGCTTCTTGGAGGTAAGGGGAGTAATTAAGAGTACACCAGTTTTAGAACTTGAGCAATGCAGTAAGTGTGGCTTATGGAAGATCCATGGTAAGTGGACTGAGATTCCATCTCTTAGTGAAGCCCTTAGGAGAATTGTATTGAATGACCAGCGCCGCTTCATAGATGAGCGAGTGGAGTTAATTGAAGTAGATGAAATAGGGGTATCTCAAGCCGTGGGGAGGGGGTTGAGTGAAGCAGTAGTTAGTGCAACAGCACTAGTAGGGGGTTCAATGATTGCTAAAGCTAGCTTTACAGTTAGATATAGAGTTCGTAAAACAACTTGCCCTACATGCTCTAAGAGAATTAGTAGATCTTACTCAGCTGTAGTGCAATTTAGAAGTGCTAGAGGATACTTGCTCAACAGAGAGAAGGATTACATAAGTAAGCTGTTAAACGACCCACTTATATCACAAGACATAGTTGAATTAATTGAGGATAAGAGTGGAGTGGATGTAAAGTTTCTTTCAGTTGTTACAGCACATAGAGTAGCTCAATTAGTTGAGAAAACTCTTGGAGCGAAGACCATTGAGTCGTTTAAGCTAACTAAACGAGACTATTCAAGGGGTAGAGACGTAGGTGTAACTACAATATCAGTAAGGCTCCCAGACGTAGATAAAATGGATCTAGTTGATTACCGTGGATCAGTGTCCTTAGTGTGTGGAACTAGGAGCGATTTCATTGATTTAATTGTGCTTGAAAGTGCTGAAAAAAGATCTATTCCATTTAAGGAGTACTGGCGTGGGAGAGTAAAGAAGT
>JAVZTI010000010.1:0-7328 GCA_038879595.1 Desulfurococcaceae archaeon
CCACTAAGGCTGTTACTGAAATAAGAACTACTGCAACAGTTGAGTTACTCACTACATACGCTGCACCAGCTGTAAACTACCCACTAGTAGCTGTATCCATAGTATTAACATTAGTCGCTATAGTGGCATTCTTAAGGAAGAGGCATTAATCGATTTTCTTTTTTATTGAGGTTTTAAGCCTCACTTAGTGTTCCCTAAAGAGTCTCACAGCAGTTTCAAAATAAGTTCCTGGTAAGGCCCCTCTAGTTGATAAAGCTTATTCTATTATTTTCTTCAAGCACTTCATTGATGCTAACATAGCTGCTGTAGTGAAAGCAGTTAGTACTAGGAGTTCCTGCAGTATGTCGTAAGAATTGCTTATAATTAGCTTTCGCAAAATTGAAATAGTGTAAGTAAGTGGATTTATTAATGACGCATACCTAATGACGTTGGGCATCACGTCTATTGGGTATAGAGCGTTGCTTGCAAAGAATAGAGGCATTGTTATAGCTCCTATTATACCCATAAATCTCTCACGCGTCTTAAGGAGCGAGGCCATTAGCATGGAGATCCCTGTAAAGCCCATGCAAGTTAACACCAAGACTAAGTATCCCATAATGATGTTCACAGGGTTGCCGACTATCCTAGCCCCCACTAATGCTGCTGATGCTAATACTACTACATACTGAGTTGAAGCCCTAATTCCTCCAGCTATAGCTCTACCAATCACTATATGGCACCTCGGCAATGGAGATGCCAGAAGCCTCTTCAAAATTCCCGACTCTCTTTCAAATATTAAAGCAATACCGTATGCTAAAGCTATAAATGTAGATGACTGCAGTATGACTCCGGGAGTTATGAATGTCGTATAGTCGTCTATGCCTGGAAATGCCCTTGCTCTAGCCATAATAGATCCGAAGACTGCTATCCATAGTATTGGCTGAATCGCACGTGTAATTATTTCAAAAGGATCGTGTCTAAGTCTTCTTAATTCCATTTCAGCCATAGCTAGAAGAGAGCTAAAGCTTTTCAACAAATCCATCACCCACCCCTCCTAATCATTCTCCTCATGCTAACTACATCCCTAATTCGTCCAGGTTCATCGGAGATCCTCCTCCCCGTGAGCTTTATGAATACTTCGTCTAGGCTTGCTTCATGTACTTTAAGTTCCCGTATAGCAAATCCATTCCTGTAGAGCTTTTCAATTATTATAGGTAATGTAGTAGTAATGTCGTTAATGGTTAGCTCTAAGTAATTATCTCTTAAATCAATAGCTAAAACACCTGGAATTGCTGAGATAACTTCTGACACTTTGTTAACGGGTTCTTTAAATGCTATGCTTACCTTATCTCCTCCCACTAAGTTCTTTAAATCATTGGGGCTTCCTTGAGCGACTAATTTACCTTGATTTAGAAGCGATATGCTATCCGCATACTTATCGGCTTCATCCATGTAGTGTGTAGCAAAAAATACTGTGACGCCGCTCTCCTTCCTAAACTCACTTACTTTACTCCAAACAAGGCTGCGGGCCCTTGGATCGAGGCCTATGGTGGGCTCATCGAGAATCAAGATCTTGGGCTTAGTCATGAGGGCTACAGCTATTTCAAGCCTTCTCACCATGCCTCCTGAGTAGTCTCTAACTAGTTTGCCAGCAACTTCACTTAATTCCATGAAGTCCATTAATTCCTCAATATTCTTATTTCTTACATCCTTAGGTATGCCATAAATTTTTGCATAAAGCAGCATGTTTTCATAACCGCTTAGATCGCTCCAAAGAGATATTTCTTGAGGTACATAGCCGATCATTTTTCTAACCTTTGAAGAATCCTTTACAGTATCGTGGCCAAAGACTTTAACTGATCCTTCATTTGGATTTAACTGTGTTGTAATTATTCTTATTAGAGTAGTCTTTCCAGCACCATTTGGGCCTAGCAATGCATGTACAGATCCTTCTTCAACATCTAAACTAACTCTATTTAGAGCTCTAAAGCTATGCCCATAGATCTTGACTACTTCTCTAACCTCTATGGCTTTCAACTTCTCTGCCTCAATATATTTCTCAGAAATATATTTCTGAGAAATATATCTTTTGCATTAACTCCTTTAATTTAAGAAATGCGCTCAATGAGAGTAGTTTGCTGTTGTTTCTAGATCTTTGCATGTTTCGCTAGAGCTTTTAGTGTTCTTGTAGCAATAGACTCATGGTAAGCTTTTGAAGTAGCTTGATTACTTATGTGGTAAAGCTCTTAGGCTATCCTTACTAAAGGATATGAGTACTTCTTGTCCAATGGATAGATCTAAGTTCTTAGGAGCATATGCTACAAGTGATGTATCTCTAATTTTAACCCTCAACTCCTGTTTTTCACCTACAAACATTTTGAATTCTACAGTTCCCCTTAATACATTAATGTTAGCGTTAATGGAAGTACCTAAAGGCTCTACAACTATGTCCTCAGGCCTAACTATAGCTATAACTTTATCACTGGGCTCGAGGTCCTCCATCACTCCTTCAACTTCTACTCCCAGCTCATCAATGTATATTCTTGCGTAAGCATTGCTTCTCTCCACTAGTTTGCCTGTAAACATGTTGCTTCTTCCAATAAAGCTAGCGACAAAAACTGATCTTGGCCTAAAGTATATTTCCTGAGGAGTCCCTACTTGAAGAACTCTCCCCTTATCCATTATGGCAAGCCTATCGCTAATGCTCATGGCCTCCAACTGGTCGTGAGTAACGTATATTGTAGTTATTGAAAGCTCTCTTTGAATTCTCTTCACTTCCTCCCTCATCTCTATCCTAAGCTTAGCGTCAAGATTGCTTAAGGGCTCGTCGAGGAGCAGTATGCGTGGCTGTACGACTAGAGCTCTAGCCAGCGCAACTCTCTGCTGCTGGCCGCCGCTTAACTGGAGGGGAAATCTATTTTCAAGGCCTTCAAGTCTAACGAGTTCTAGAGCCCACTTAACTCTCCTCCTTACCTCGTCTTCAGGGATCTTCCTGAGCCTTAAGCCGTAGGCTATGTTATCGTAGACAGTCATGTGGGGCCAGAGAGCGTAGTTCTGAAACACCATTGCTGTATTTCTTTGGTAAGGCTTCTTAAAAGTCACATCTTCTTCATCGAAGAACACTCTCCCTTTATCTGGGGCTTCAAAACCAGCTATTATTCTAAGAGTAGTTGTTTTACCACAGCCGCTGGGTCCAAGGAATGTAAATAGCTCTCCAGGCCTTATCTCTAGAGTTATGTTGTCTGCAGCAACTACGTTGCCGTATACTTTAGTTATTTCCTCAAGCCTCACTTTCGTAGCCATTTAAGTTATTCACCCTTCCTTATTACTTACTAGTGCTAAAGGATACTTAAATGCCTATTAGGGCATATCTCTGCTTTAGCACCAAGGTCACTACTATTACAACAATGAGTTGTATAGCTATTAATAGAAGGCCTACGGCCGCTGCATACCTATATGCTTCAGTAGTCCCAGCCTTGTAGATGTACATCATGTAGTACGTGACTGGCGCCTGCTGCTTATTAAATGCCCCAAGAGTTACACTAGTACTTACCTCAGTGCTAGTGTATATGAAGCCTATTAATGCTCCACTAACTATGTTCGTAATTATGAGTGGTAGAATAACTGTTGATATAGTCTTAAGCCTTGAAGCCCCCAGGTTTAAAGCGGCTTCCTCAAGGTTTTCATGTACTTGTTGGAAGCCTGCGAAAACAGATCTAGCTGTATACGGCAGTCTTCTGACGACGAAGGCAGTTATTAACACAATCCATGCTTGAAACCCCAGCTCTCCATAGATCGGGTTTATAGCTATAAATAACCTCTCTAGAGGAGTCCCCTTACTCCACCCTAATCCCCAGCTAGATAAAGTTGAGAGATAGTAATAATATCCTATAGCGATCACTAGGCCTGGTATAGCTATAGGTATTGTCGCAAGGACGTCTAAGAGCTCCACTATGTACTTTATCTTAGCTCTACCAACTACATAGGCAATAGTTATTGAAAGCACTGTAGCTATTAGAACAGCTGTAGTAGCATAAGTTAAAGTATTCCTTAAGTGCATAGGTATGTCGGCCGCCAATGGACTTCCTCCAGTAAATGCTTCTATCACGTATTTAGTGGTAAAGCCGGATGGATTTATTGAGAACCTGTCAAGGGCCATGGCGTTAAAGGCCATCAGTACTACTCCTATTTGTGGAAGAGCAGTGAATACTATTAGTGGCAGCAGGAGAATGTATATCAATGCATGGCCCAATGCACCTAGCTTACGAGTCCTCGGATACCACCTGCCTCCCCGGCTAACCATGGCGTATGCACGCATAGATACATAGCTTCTAATCACTAAGAATCCAAGTACTGAGAGAGCTATGAGTACTACTCCAAGGGCAGCTATTTCAGGTGTAACTACTCCAGCTTCACCTATGAGTGAACTGTATATCTTATAGCTCATTAAGTTATGTTCATTAAACACTATTGGAGCCCCCAAGTCCTCTAGGCTGAATATGAATACAAGTATTGAGCCAGCAGCTATCCCGGGTAGAGCGAGCGGTAGTGTAACTGTGAAGAAAAGCCTCCAACTCTTTGACCCAAGGTTTTCAGCCTGCTCCTCCATGCTTGGATCAATGCTTATGAAGCTTGAGTAAGCATTGAGGTAGACTATAGGGTAGAAAGCCATTATTTGAGCTAATGCAACTCCAGCTAAGCTCTCTATTCTCACTTTAAATCCAAACAATGCTTCAGCAATCATGGATATAGGTCCTCCAGTCCCGAAGATCAGTTTAACAATGTATGAGTTGATGAATGGAGTGACGAATAAAGGCACTACAGCTAATACTCTAAGGAATGTTTTGCCATAAAAATCGTATCTAGCGAGAGCAAAGGCCACGAGCACTCCTAGAGCTGTAGCAACTACAGTTACTATTACTGCATTAGTAATTGAATTAACTAATACTCCATAGTTTACTCCAGTAATAACTAGCTCAAGAGTGCCATCAGGCCTCCTTATGAGCTCCCACGGCTTTGGCTCTCCTATAAAGATCTTTCTAACGTAGAGGTTGTCGCTGAATATAACCTTAAAGTTATGGTACCACTGTTCACCGCTGGGGGCAAGTATGGAGTACTGGAAAATGGATAGAACTGGGGTTATGAGGAATGCCACTAGCATTGCTAGCGATACTGTTATGAATGTAAGCATAACTCTATCCAATCTATATAGGGATAGCTGCAGCCTCCTGCCTATGGAGATGCGCCCTAAGGAATTCTTAACACTCCTTCTCTGAATCAATGGCTCTACCACCTTGACTTTGACTAACCCGGTGAGAGCTGTTAACGCTAGTGGAAGCAGTAGATACACTAGTGATCTTGCAGCTCCCGATAGCTGGAGAGCTAGAGCTAGAAATATGTAAGTTATGCTTACGACAACTATGAAGCTCCATGAAAATGAATAAATTATTCTAAATGGGTCAAAGCGCTCTTCTATTACTAACGTTGCTGCTAGCCAGAGCGCCGATAGGAATAGCAATAGATCTAGGGCAGACTTCTGTAATGCCCCCAGGTTCAACTGCGTGAACATGTATTCAAGAAGCATTAACATAAGTCCTACGATTATTAAGTCCCTTGGGCTATACGTCCTCACACAGCTCCCCTTAATTGCTAAGACTAATTTTTCAAGCTAATACTTTAATACTGGGAATGGTTTATAAAAAACTATTGTAAAGTTAGATCGCTATTTTTACTTTCTTCTAAGCAGGAAGGCAGCTATTGCGCCAACAATCACAATTATAATGACTACTGTAGCTATGCTTTCTAAAGGTACTCCAGGTGGAGTAGTGGGAGTTGTGGGAGTTCCCTCCCCTGGAGGAGTCGTGGGAGTTGTAGTAGTGGTAGTAGTGGGAGTCTCCGTAGTTGGAGGTGGACTTGTTGGAGTAGTTGTTTTCGGCGATGTCAGTATCACTTGTAGTTCCTGGTAGACGCTTAAGTACTTTGCGCTAGCTGCTTCCCTCCACCTTTGAAGCAGAATGTTTAGTGTTGCTGCAAACTCTTTTTCAATTATCTTTGGAGTAATCTCCTTAGCGTAATCTAACGTAAACTTAACGTCTTGGTTAGTTATAGGATCTCTGAATGTAACTGGTTCACCAAGCTTTTTAGTTAAGTAATTGAATTCCTCTACAGTAATTCTTCCTTCAAGGAATGCCTTAGCTATAGCTGCCCATGCACTCACTAAATCCGTTTGTGCATCTATTAACGTAGCCTTAAAGTAGTATTGCATAGCGAGCTCTGTAGCACTAGCTAAATCCTCGTCGAACGGTATCCCTCCAGTTTCTACAGCTACTCTATAGGCTCTTTCAAGCTCAGGCCTCTCCCGTCCCTCAGGGAGATTGAAGACTCTTTCATTTATTGGAAGTCTATTAATGTTCCTATCAAGCCACACTTTCTGCCCTCCATACTCACTTAAAACCCATGCGACAAATGCAGCTGCGTGAACAGGGTACCTAGTGTCCTTTAGTACAGCTATTGGATCTGCATTAACTATTGATTCTCCCTCAGGTATTATGTACTTACAGTCTGGGTTTTGAGCTTCAGCTATGTAGCCGTAGAAGTCTATGGTTATTCCAGCTACAGCATCACCTCTTATGACCGAGTCCCTGACTTCATCGCTTGAAGATATTATTTTAGAGTTAGCTGCAAGAAGCGTCAGCACTCTCCAACCCTCTTCCCAGCCATATGCCTGCAGTATTATTTCATATATCCTAGTGTTGCTAGTACTCATGAGGGGGTTTGCTATAGTTATTAGCGGTAGTGCTGGAAGATAGCGAGCGTACTCAGGCCTCCCTAAGTCAACCCACTTAGTTGGTTGAGGTAGGCCGTATTCGCTTAGCTTCTTTAAGTTCACTGTAAATCCAAATGAACTAATGGCTGCTCCAACCCAGTAGATCTTTCCACCAAGACCATATAGCTTTGATGAAGCTCCAGCTATGACATCAGGGATCTTTGATGCCTCGTACAGTATGGCGTTTACAGCTGGTTGAGATGAAGGATCTAAGGCCATTAAGTACCCCTTGCTATATATGAGGTTGAAGAGCGTTGGCCCGCCGCCCCATGCTACGTCAATAGGTATCCCCTGCGCCTTCCTCTTCTCTATTTCATCTATCCACAGGCCTGGGCCCGCTGGATCATATATTATATCCACTATTCCAAGTTCCTGAGCCACTCGGCTGTTTAAGAAATCAGTCTTCGCCTTAGTTTGTATCACTGCGTCATGCCTAGTAAGAACTATTAATCTAACGCCTCTAACTGTAGTAAGGTTCTTCAAGTACTCAAGCCATGGATATGGCTCGGAAGCATTGCCCCAA
>JAVZTI010000010.1:7345-55029 GCA_038879595.1 Desulfurococcaceae archaeon
CCCTTGCCTAACTACTACTTCTTCACTCCTTAAAGCTAAGGCTGTTGAAGGAAGGATTGTTGAAATAGCTACAATAATTATTAAGGCAAAGCTAGTTGTAGCTAAAGCTCTAGCCAAAATAATTCACCTGAATCGTTTAAGAGTTGTAAGAGTTAATAAAGTATTGAGAGTCAAGGAGTTTATCGCAGTGAATTAAGGGTTCAATAAAACAATAACTGCCATACCTAGATCTATTTTGCAGGAAACAATTTTAATTAATGCTTATAAATATTCCCACACCATAATTCAGTGTAGGTGGTATATATGAAGAAGGCGTCTTTAGCCCTACTGTTATTGATAGCGCTTGCATTAACGCTAGCTATATCAATTCCACCTAAAGGCTCAACAGCTGAGAGAACACTTAAAGTTGCAGTAGACTTAGCTCACGGTGAAAGCGATAAATATTTGAGCTATATTGTAGGCAACATAACGTTCGTTGAGTGGAAGCTAATAACACCTGGGACAACTATAACGAGCGACTTGTTAAGTGATGTAGACATACTATTGATTGGCCAGCCAACACAGCCATTTACAGCTGATGAAATAGCAGCCATTGTGCAGTGGTTTAATTCAGGTAATAAAGCTGTTTGGATTGCAGCTGATAGCGACTATGGAACTACAGGACCCGTTTCACAGGATATAGCTAATACATTGCTTGAAGCAGTTGGTACAAAGCTTAGAGTAGACCTTGGATCATTATATGATAACGTAAATTGCGCGGCCGCATACTATAGAGTGCTTTTAAGAGTTATGCCTGACGAATTATTTGAACTCTATACAAACATTATAAGTGAGGGAATAACTAAGCCCGTGCTAGGTCATGGACCGGGCCTCCTAGTATGGGTTGATGAAAGCGGGGCATATCATGATCCAGCTAAGGAGACTTTCCCAGGGCTTATAAGAATAGTGTGGTCTTATGAAACAGCATACTTTGCTGAAAACAATCCACCATACAGTCACGTATATGATGCCTTAGTTGATATAAATAGAACATTCGTATTCCTAGCTGCTGAATACATGCATGGTTTAAACAATATTGTTGTAGCTAGTGGCGAAAGTCCTTACGGAGACTATGAACCAACGTGGTCTTCGAGATACTATGGAGTAGATCTCGATGGCCCACAATTTGTAACTAATATGATAAAGTGGTTTGTAAAAGTACTTACAGAAGGCCCATTAACGCCTGTATTCTCCCTCATAGATCCTCAGGGGGATGATAAAGGCCCGGGCACCTACATATATCCAACTGCAGCAGTCTTCGTGCCTGGAGTATTTGATTTAACGAAGTTTGAAGTATATGAGACAGGGGCATCAGTTATATTTAAAGTCTATGTAAAAGACCTTGGAGGAAACCCGTGGAATGGACCCAACGGCTTCTGCCTCCAGTTCCCCCACATATTTGTTAAAACAGATAGCGGTGGAGAGCTCAATAATACGGCTTTTGGATTAAACGTAGAAATTACTCCAGGATGGCACTTCGCGCTACTAGTGGCGCCAGGCTGGGGCACTGATCCCGTGCCTGATGGAGAGAGAGCAGCCTTATACTACGCTAATGGCACTCGCGTAGTGCAGAACGATGGCTTTAGCGTTACAGCTTCACCTAGTGAGAACGCCATAGTGGTAACTGTAGATAAGGCATTGCTTCCAGGCACTAAGGTAAGTGCCTGGAGGTATGCAGTTCTACTAGCTAGCTACGATGGCTATGGATTTATGAGGGTTAGAGGAGTTCTTCCAGGCGATCCTACTGAGTGGCTTTTCGGCGGAGCTGATCCATATGCTGTTATCGCTGGAGTAGAGCCTAGAGTTATAGATGTACTTGCTCCAACAACTCAAGAGCAGTACAGCATGCTTACTTCATATAACGTAGATACTGGGGCTTTAGCTAAGGTAAGTGTTTATCCACCGGAGCTAATAGTTACTCCAATAACAGTGACAGTAACAGTTACACTACCACCAACTACAGTAACTACAACTACAGTTGAGACAACAACTATTACTAGTGTTGAAATTACTTCTGTTACAGTACCAACTCTTAGTGAAGTAACTAAGACTGAAGTTAAGACAGTTACTCAACCAATTACTTCAGTTGAAACAGTGACTCCAATGGAGCTTACTTATGGACTCGTTGGAGTAATAATAGTGTTGCTTATAGCTATAGCTTTCCTATTCATTAGGAAGCCCAAGTAACTCCAATATTTTTTAAATAACTCAGTGAAGTTAACTCTTTTAAACTAGAGAACAGTACTACACTGCGGTGTCATAAGTGGTTTCAGGCACTCTGAGAACTGCAGTAAGTGAAATAGTTGACTTCATAGAGAGAGCTATGGATTTAATAAGTGATGAACACGTTGATGCATTGATCAATGAATTAATTGAAGCACATAAGAGAGGTTCGAAGATACTGATAATTGGTGCTGGGAGAACAGGCCTTGTAGGCAAGGCGTTCGCCCAAAGACTCCTCCACTTAGGCTACAATGTAGCTGTGCTTGGTGAAACCATAGTACCTAGGATTAACAGCAATGACTTAATTATATCGCTCTCAGGCTCAGGTAGAACTAAGTTGGTCGTTACTGCTACTGAAGCAGCTAAAGCAGTTGGAGCAAGGATAGTCGTGATAACTAGTCTCCCCGATAGCCCTCTAGCTAAGCTAGCCGACGTATTAGTCGTAGTGCCTGGAAGAACTAAGATCGCTAGTGAAGAGGATTACTTTGCAAGACAAATACTTGGAATACATGAACCTCTAGCACCCCTAGGGACGCTATTTGAAGACACACTAATGGTGTTTCTAGATGGAGTCATAGTTGAATTAATGAATAAGCTTGGAAAGACTGAAGAAGATCTAAAGGAAGCCCACGCCAACATAGAAATTTAGAGAGAGTCCAATTCTTAATCAGTTCATATGTTGATATAACCTTCACTGCATCATATTGCTTCTCCCGCACCCCGCTTAGGTTTCATTGGACTTAGGAGAATTCAAGGCCCTATAATATTGTTAGAGCACTTGTAAATAGATCTCAATCTTCATGCATTAACGTAGCGAAGCTATCCTTAAGAGAGGCTTTAAAATAATTGCTGCTAACACCCCCCCATTCTATAAAACTTATGAAAGTAGTTAACTTGAGTAATGATGGTTAAAGAGCCCCAGATGTATTCATTTAGACTCCACATGCTTTAATGATCTGTTGTGGAAAGAGTTACAGTGGCGCTCATCTATATAATAGGCCATTAATATAGCATACGTATGGCGTAGAGGACTTAATTGCAGCTGTTTGGGGAGTTCTTTGCCAGTAAGGAGAGTAATAATGCTAGATGGGTATACTGATGAACCGGCGGGGCTGGGAGTACCTCCATTTATCAACGTTTATCCAAGGTTAGTCGCCGGCGGCATATGGTTAGCTGATAGCAGCATTGAAGTAAGGTATTTCACTATAGACTCAATTAGATGGGACATGGAGAGCTTCATTAATGAAGCTATGCTTAGCGACTTAATTGTTTTAATTGCTGGAGCTGAAGTACCTGGAAAATACATTGGCGGCAGACCAATCTCCTTGAGTGAAGTATTGAGGATAGCTACACTTCTAGCTGATAAGGATACCGCACTCGTAGGTCCTGCAGCAAGATACGGACTTAGCTCTGGTGGAGGAAGTAGTGCATTAGACTTAGCTAAATTAAAGAACTTATTCACATACTTAGTATCAGGAGATCCCGAAATATTCTTCTATCAATTAATTAAAGTAGGCCCTGAAAGAGCTGAACCGTGGAGGCTGCGTGAAAACTATGAATTAACTAATAAGGCTTTCATAGCTGGCGCAAGAATAGTCACTCAACACCCAAACTACGAGTGGAACCTCATCGTTGAATTAGAGACTTATAGAAGCTGCCCAAGATACATCGTTGGCGGATGCTCCTTCTGCATAGACGTGAGGTATGGCCCAGTCATGTATAGAAGTCCTGAAGCTGTTGCTAGAGAAGTTGAAGCACTAAGTAAGCTTGGAGTGAAGCACTATAGAGTTGGTAAGCAAGCAGATATACTGACTTACATGTCCCACGATGTAGGTGTGCTTGAATTCCCTAAGCCAAATGTAGAAGCCATTGAAAGGCTCTTCCACGGCATAAGGACTGCCGCAGTGGATTTGAGGGTTTTACACATAGATAATGTTAATCCAGGCACAGTATTCCACTATAGAGAGGATTCAGTGAAAGCCCTCAAGACTATAGTTAAGTATCATACCCCAGGCGATGTTGCAGCTCTTGGAATAGAGTCGTTTGACCCAAGAGTGGTAAAGGCGAACAATTTAAAGGTGTACCCAGATGAAGCTATTGAAGCAATAAGGATTATTAATAGCATTGGATCGCACAGAGGCTGGAACGGCTTGCCTGAACTACTTCCAGGAATCAACATAGTCCTAGGGCTTCCCGGAGAAACCAAGGAGACTTATAGGATCAATTATGAGTACCTTAAGAAGGTGCTTGACGAAGGTCTGCTTGTTAGGAGAATTAATGTAAGGAAGGTGGCAGTATTATTAAATACACCTCTCTGGTCCATGAAGAGCTCAGTAATGCACATACTTAGAAAGCACAACTATCTACACAAGCACTTTAGGCTAAAGGTCATGAGAGATATAGATAGACCTATGATTGCAAGGATCGTTCCACGCGGAACCATTGTAGATTACTTGTATACTGAGAGACATTCAGGTTCATACACTATTGCCAGACAGCCGGGCAGTTATCCAATAGCGTTCTTTATTAAGGGAAACCTTGAGTTAAAGAAGGTGATCAGGGCTAGGGTAGTTGGGCATAGATCTAAGAGCGCCGTAGGTGAAATAATTTAAAGTGTTTGTCTCTAAGAGTTAGTTCTTCAGTTCAACGTTAACCCATGGTTTTTCACAAGCAGATCTCTTATAGTCCTGTTGCTAATAGGCCTTGCCACTAGTGGAGGTCCTCCACTTGTCGCCGGCAGCATTTCCTCAAAAGTTGGCTTTTTAACTCTATAGAATAGTCCTATAGGTATTCTGTCGCCCCATTCGTAGGCTTTCTTAAGAGCTTCATTAAAGTTTGCTGGGTCATGCCCTACATCTTCTAATCTATAAATCCTCTCCCTATACCACTGATATGTGTGAACTCTATCATAGGTTACGCACGGTTGAAGAACATCTATTAGGGAGAATCCCTTATGCTTCAGGGCTTCCTTAAATAGGTACTTTAAGTGCCCTATATCGCCGCTAAATCCTCTAGCCACGAAGCTTGCTCCAAGACTTATGGCCATAGCTATAGGGTTTATAGGCTCCTCTACATTTCCCCATGGAGTAGTTCTAGTTATCATCCCCTTATCACTTGTTGGAGACACTTGACCTGTAGTGAGTCCAAAGACTTTGTTGTTGTGGACAACTAACTTAACATCTATATTCCTCCTAATGGCGTGCGGCAAGTGCTCTATGCCTATTGCATAAGCATCTCCGTCACCTGAAAAGCCTACCACAATGAGCTCTGGGTTAACTAATTTAACGCCCATAGCGAATGGTATTACTCTGCCGTGTATTACGTGAGCTCCATTGAATGGCATGTAATTAGTGATCTTTCCGCTACAGCCTATGCCACTTACTACTACAACTCTCCACGGCTCCAACCCTAGATCATTTACTGCATCTATGAATGCAGACAGTATACTGAAGTTCCCGCAGCCGGGGCACCAAGTAATAGTCCTTTTAGTTACTGCCGTAGGTTGTTTAACGGGAACAACCATGTTTAGCACCTCTTGTAGCTTTAGTTAACTTAGTTATCCTTTCAGCAAGCAGTGATGGCCTAAAAGGCCTTCCATCGACTTTACCTAAGTGGTAAGCTACTTTAAACCCTGTCTCCATTCTAATGAGTTTACCAAGAAGTCCTAAGGCATTGTGCTCTACTGAAAGAGTTATTGCATCTTTCACCTCCATCAAAGCCTCCTTGAACTTACGTCTAGGGAAGGGCCATAGGTAACTGATGCTGATGACTGAAGTACTTAGCTCTTTGCTAATAACTTCCATAGCATCAATTACTGCTTGCAAAGTGCTGCCCCAAGTGAATATCACGAGGTCTGCTTCACTGGGCTTTACTCCATGAACTTCCAAGGGCTTATGCTTTTCCTCGATCTCCTTTCTTAAATACATGATCTTTCTCAGCCTCTTAAGATACATTTCTGACGCCTTATGAGGCGCTATAGTTACAAAGCCATCTTCATCGTGTTCACTGCTCTCTGTTCTTGTAATAAGCCCTGGCACTCCTGGAGGTATATGTAGTGATACGCCTGTCTTAGTTACTTGATATGGCTTATACTCAAGTCCATTCCTAAAGAGCTTTACTGCTTCTTCGTGAGGCACTATTGCTCCTCTATCAATAGCTACTTCCTCAGGTAATGCGGGAACACTTCTATGTCCTTCAGCTAAGTGCTTGTCCTCAAGTATTATTGCAGGCACTCTATATTTTTCAGCTAAATTAAATACTTCAATAACCTTCATGTATGCATCATATTGATCTGTTGGTGCAACAACTAACTTGGGGAATTCACCGTGGCCTGAGAATATTGCAAATAAAAGGTCTTGTTGAGCGCTCATAGTTGCCATACCTGTGCTTGGCCCAGGCCTCATTGCTAGCACTATTACTATGGGGAGCTCCATCATTCCAGCCATGCTTAGAGTTTCAACCATTAGTGAAAAACCTCCTCCACTAGTTCCAGTAGCTGCTCTAACTCCTGCCCACGCTGCTCCAGCAGCTATTTGAGCAGCCGCTATTTCGTTTTCAACTTGTAGAACAGCTATGTCCTTATCCTTACTAATGCCCACTAAGTAGTGTAGTATTGGGGAAGCAGGAGTCATGGGGTATGAGGCATAAACCTTTACGCCAGCCTTCACCATGCCTAGCGCTATTGCTTCATTACCTGTTAAAAGCACTCTCGGCCCCCAAGGCCTCGGGGGCTTAAGTCTAGGCAATTCATATTCTATGCTTAGTTGAGCCAAGTACTCATACCCTATGGCTGCAGCTCTAGAGTTTACTTCTATAACGCTCCTTCTACCACGGAATTGAGCTTCAATAGCTTTATTCACGTAGTCCAGCGGTATGCCCATTGCAGCAGCTACTGCACCGAAGAAAATGCTGTTACCAACTATTAACTCCATGCCCTCTTCCCTTAATAGCTTGAGCACAGGTACATCGATTACTTTAACGTTGCCAGGAGGTTTAACTATCTTTGAGTCAAGGATGAACACAGTGCTGTCGTGAAACTCCATGGAGTGCCTTACGAATGTCTCGTGATCCATGGCTACAACTAGGTCGTTAAATGCATCTACTTCATTAATTCTTCTAACGCTAGCTCTAACCCAGTAGGCTGTATGCCCCCCTCTAATTATTGATGGATATTCGTTATCTCCAACAATGTAATAGCCCATCTCCATTAATGCTCTAGCCAGCATCGTTCCACACACAATGCTTCCACTGCCGGCTGAACCTCCGACAAGTAGCTGTACTACGTCTTTCTCCAACTCTATCACCAATGTACAGCAAGTGAGCTATATGGATATGTGTATAAAAGTGCTTTGCGACTTTGTGCAATTACTGAAATACTTCATTAATGAAGCTAAGCCATGCGCTTAGCTCGTCTCTCCCAAGTACTTCGCAGCGCTCATTAATAACTACCTTGGCTTCACCTATGAATACTCTTTCATTAACTACTTCTCCTTCAATTATAAACGCTACTCCACCCAACTCGTCTTCAACAACTACTGGAATGTAGGCTCTCACTACGTTTCCCTCATCTATAAAGCCCCCCATATGCTTTACATAGTTCTTTAACTGAGCTATGCCTATAGAAGACTTGTTCTTACTCATGTAGTTTACCCACATCCTTCACTAAGTAAAATTATTGGCGGGAAATATATTAAGTTGCTCTAAGCAGGAATAAAGCGATGAACGACATTAAGGCTATGTCTCTAGCCATAATTACGTACTTGAATTTCCTTGAATTAATGAACTTATCTACAGGAATTAATGGTATAAGCAGCAGTGGAATAGTTGCATTCAAGCTAAATAAAGCTATACATATTGCTGCAATATAGAGCTCTACATTCATTAATCTAGCAGCTAAGTTAAGTAAGGCTGGGATAGCGCAGCCTGTAAAGCTTAGTGAAGCAGATGCCCCAATTAAGTACACACCTATTGGCACAAGTAGCTTAGGTAGAGTGTGTAGCTTACCTGGAATACACTCTCTTTCATAACATGCAATTAGTCCTCTAGAGCCTTTAGCTAAGTTAACTAAATCCACTGAGATTACTAATGCTGCAAAAGCCAGCACTAAGTATAAAGTAATGGAGGACTTTAAGTAGTAAAGGATGTAGGATGAAGCTAGGCCTAAGGCATTATAGCCAGTGAATACGCCAGCTATAAATACGTATGTTAATTTCCTGCTTTTCAACCCGCCAATACCTGCTGATGCACTAAACGTCAATAGTAGAAGTGTTGATATAGCGCATGGATTTACAGCCATTAGAAGCCCTAGAGCTGCTGATTCAATTAACAGTGATGTAATTGGTTCTATGCGTGGTGCAATAGGTGCTGAGCCCCCGAGAACTATGCTCTTTATAGATGATGCAAGCTCTTCACTACTTATAAGCGACTTCAATCCATTTGAGTGCACTATTAATATAGTTCCATTAAATTTAGCTTTAGAAAGCTCAATCCACAGGTTTTCATCATATACTTCACCAATTACAACTGCTATAGGCTCACCCATTTCACTGAGAACTACTGCAATTATTTCTGCTTCAGCAGCAGTTAAGTCCAGTAAGTTCATTAAGGAAACTAATTGAGTCCTATTTCCATCATACCCCACAGTCTCCCTGAACTCTATGGATAACCCAAGTCCCTTAAGCCACTCTACATAGCTTCTACACGTAGGGCAGAGGTATGAGCCATAAACTACTACCTTGTTTATATTATAGTTTACATTATACGTAAAGGCTGAGGGCGCTAGGATCAATAACAATATCGCTACTAGAGCATTAGATCTCTTCAATTCCATCACGTGTTTTCAAACACTCTATTAAAAGCATTAAAGAACTCCCTAAATATAACTATTGGCTGAATACGCCATTACTTTTAGCATGTTTGCAGTAAAGCGTTCTCCAACGAGTATGCATACCTAAGCCTACACAAGCTCCAGAGCTTGCATCTGAGAAAGCATTTCTAGACTTAAAACTATGGAGAAACAATAGTACTTAAAGGGGTAACTTGCTATTATGTGTGTAAGAAAGCTGTAGTTCTACTGTTTAAGCCATCAATTAACCTGCATTAACGCATATAGTGGGCAGACATATATTAGTACTTATTCACTTATTGCATTTAGAGTAAGCCAGGAGATCTCGTGTGAGGCGTTGATTAATTGCTTCAGAGACACGTCTTAGTCAAAGTAGGTGAAAAGACGCGGTTTATATGTATTCGCTGTGGAAGGTGTTGTAGTAGCGGGCCGAATGTATCTTTAACAGCTCACGACATTTGTAGAATGAGTAAGTATCTTGGAGTCAACTGGAGGGAGCTTAGAGGAAGATATGTCCTTGCAGTAGTAAGTGATGCTTACGCTACTCCAGTTCTTAGAGGTGTAGGAGAGGGCGTTTGCGCTTTCTTAAAGTACGATGGTGGTAAGCCTCAATGCCTTATATATGAGGCAAGGCCTTTAAGGTGCTTCCTCTACCCATTTATTCCAACAAGCCCCGGCAAGCTGAGTGAAATGTACGTAGACACGTATTGCCAAGGCGTAGGACTGGGGGGAGAAGTAGAGCCTGAATGGAGTATCCTTAGACAATATAGTGAAGAGCTGAAGTATATGTATGAAAGAATGCACTCTCTAGTATTCCATAATGGTTTAGAGCCTCTTGAAGCCCTTGAAAAAGTAATTGATGAAGTATGTAGTCAAGGAGGAAGGTAGTTATGTGAACGACTGCTTGTTGCATAAAGGTTAATACCCTGAAGTTAAAACTAATGTCTGGAGTGTGGAATAAAAATTGTTGAGAAGGCTTGTACTAGACGTTATCTTCCCAAAGATGGATGGCTCAATAATAAACCTAGCTGAAAAATTAATTAAGGTAAGTGGAGTGGAGGCTGTAAACATTACTGTTAAGGAAATAGATATGGAGACTGAGACTCTAGTAGTAGTTGTAGAAGGAGAGAGCATTGATTACAACAGCGTAAAAATAGTTATAGAAGATCTCGGCGGAATGATCCATAGTGTAGATCAAGTGGTTGCAGGTAAGAAAGTAGTTCAATTACCTCAAGAAGTCATTGAAGAGCTATAAAAGAGATTAAACTATGATGAAGCGTCTAATAGACTTCATAGAATCGTCTTCAAGCCAAATAACAGTCATTGAACGTGCACCAAGTGAGAAAAGAGTCTTAAAGAAGTATTCAGGTGGAGTGGGGTTAATTAAGTGGTTTATAATTAAAGCAGCTACAATACCAGTGCCTTTATACCCTATAGCTTTTAATCCCAGAGTTAGGATGCAGAGAGAGCTAAGCTTCTTTGAATACATGGGTAAATACATGAAGACGCCTAAAATTTATGAAGTCTCATGGGATGAATTGAGCGTTGAGAGAGAATACATAGTAGGAGAGCCTGTATACGTGAACGATGAAGAGGATGTCTTTATAAAACTAGGTAGAGCTCTAGGCTTAGTGCACTCCCATGAGAGAGCTCTTGGAGACTCTAAGTGCAGTAACTTCATAGCGTCTTCAAGCGGCGATGTCGTGATCGTTGATGCTGAACAAGCTATTGAAACTACGAACATAGAGCACTATGCATGGGATATAGTAGTCCTTATAGCTACCTTAAGTTACACAATTAACAATATACTGAACGTAGGGGGGTTTAAGAATAGGGTGAAGACCATTTTAGAAGGCTATGTAAGCACATATTATGCAAGCACTTTAAAAGCTATTGCAGATGATGCAAGACTTAAGGCCTTTCTCTCAATAACTACTCCAACACCTTTTAACTTTGCCGCTCTAGAAGTAATTAAAGAAACCATAGCTTAATAAATCAGACGGGAGTTCTCGACTCTTCATCGCTGGAGCTCATGAGCGGTGAGCTTCATCATTCCGCAAATTCACTGAGTGCAAGCAGCTTAACTGACTTCCCCTTCGCTTCAAAGGGGTGAGATCCCCCCTTGGGCGGTTAATTGGTTCCCACATTTATTCAAGGACTTATCTTCCATTTGTGAAGCAGTGGGGGGAGCCAGAGCTCTCCTCATTTCTAATAGCCCAAGCCTATACTCATTGCTAGTTTAGAACGAACACATTTATAAACTCCTCCAACAATCCCCGCCTTAAGAGGCAAGGCTTCTGGTTACAACTTTAAAATTTAATGCTACTTAGTGTATGCAGAGGTGGACGGCGCCAACATGGTCTTTGGAATAGCTTATTCAACCATAGACCCTGCTGGAATAGGCGTAGCTGAGGCATTGCTTAAGCTTATGTATGGCAGGAAGTGTGGAGTTTGTAGAGGTGCTGTTGAATGCATTTGCACCGACCATGGAGTTATGGCTGGCTTCCATGAGGATGTCATATATTTTGACTTCCTGGAAGAAAGACTTCCAGCAGATTCATACATCGTTCTATCAAGACACAGCAGCAGTCATGGAATTAAGAGTTATACTGTACATCACACTGGGAACATAGGCTCTGAAGCACTCTATGGCGGTAAGCCGTTCTCGCTGGGAGTTGCTTATCCAGAGGCATCTCTAAGGCTACTTAAGGCTCTTAGAAAAGTAGCTGAAGAGCTTGGAAGGCATGAATTCTACGAAGTATGCTATGAAGCAACACACCATGGTCCAACGGAAATTAATAAACCATTAGTTTTCATTGAGATAGGGAGTACAGAAGACGACTGGAGTAATGGAGTAAACCATGAAGTAGTAGCATTAGCAGTAAGTGAATTAATTGTGAAAGGAGTTGTGAGTAATTGTATGCCTACACTTGGCATAGGGGGAGGGCACTACCCCAGGAAACATACTGAGAAGGCTTTAAAAGAAGACTACTGCTATGGCCATATAATAGCTAAGCACTCATTGAGCAACCTATCATGGGAGATCTTGGAGAAAGCATCTAAGAGAACTTCACTACAGCCAACTAGAATAGTTGTAGAAAAGAAGGGAACGAAGATTGAGCACAGAGAGTTGCTAGAAGCATACTCGCATCACTACAACTTACCAATAGATTATATATGAAATCTCTTCACAACCCTCTATAACACTGTTTAAACTACTAGTCTGCAAAGAGCTTAGAGGAGCTGGGCACGCTGATGTCAAGTAGATTGTAGAAGCTCAAAGTATGTCTTTTCAACAACTTCATACTTGATCTTTAGATTCTTTAGGAAATTCTCTATGTACTCCTTTTCGCCTTCGACTTCAATGAATAATCCTAGGTTGTTTAAATAGTCTACTGTGACTAAAGTATTGGAGCATTTGAATAAGCTTCTCTCCTTTAGTATTACAGTTATGACTTTAAATCCGAGGGCTTCAAGTATTTCAATTATTTCCTTTCCACTAACTTCAACTTCTAACTCAAGTCTCTCTTTGAAGGCCCCACTAAGCCTTCTTCCCTTATACGTTATGAAGTACTTGGTTTCACCTGTAGATGCATTGACTTCTTCTCTAACTCTAATGGCTTCATCCAGGCTCGACATATCTATGCATGGATGCATGAAGTAATAATCGTTGTGAACTACGTCGCCTAATGCTGTGCAACTACTGCTCTTTAATGCATTGATAGCTTCACTGCGATCAATGCCAATAAGCTTTATCTTTACTTCAGTCTCAAGCCTCAACTCACTTCACTTTCCAGTACTTAGAGAGCAGTGTGATGGTCTCTCTATAAATACTCATTGCTTCACTAAGTACTCCTGGAGGAGTCCTCGAGCCTCCGCCAGCCATAGGCTCCTCTACAGAAGCTAGGGCTGCAATGAATGCTGGTAGTCCTTCCTCAAGTCCAACGCTATACCCTCCTTCAAGCACTATGAACGTGGGCTTATTTAATGAAGTAATCAGCTTACCAAGCCTGTAAAAGGCTTTTGCTGTATACCTTAGCTCTGTAAGACCATCGTTTACATATCCATCAAATCCAGCTGATACCAGCACTACCTCAGGATCGTATTGCTTAGCTAAGTCAGTAATAGTGTTGAACCATAGGCTGAGGGCATCATCACCACTTAAAGGAGGTAAAACTATGTTTACATTATAACCCTCCCCTCTGCCAAACCCCATTTCATCAATGCGTCCAGTGAATGGATACAAAGTTCTAGGATCTTGATGGACGTCAATTAACATAACTTGATCTGTCTCATAGAATATCTCTTGAGTGCCGTTGCCGTGGTGTGCATCAAAATCAATTATTAGAATGCCGTTAATTCCGCGTTCAATGAGGCTGAATGCAGCTAAAGCAATGTTGTTAAATATGCAGAATCCTTGAGTAGGAGCTCCTAGGGCTTTACCCCCTCTTCCAACGTGGTGACCGGGGGGCCTAAGTATAGCGAAATACGTACTACGATCGCTGTAGGCCTTTAGAGCATAATTAATTACTGTCCCTACTGAATATTTTAAGGCATTTAAAGTATTGCTTGATACATATGTATCAGGATCTATTTCACATGGAGCTTTATTCAATAAGTCCTTAACGTAATCAACGTATCCCTTGACGTGTACTTTAAGGACTTCATCTATTTCGCCTTCAATAGGTAAATGCCAGTTGATGTAGCTCTTTAAGCCATGTCTAGCCAGGCCCACTAATGCTCTCCGCATCCTCCCAGGATTCTCAGGGTGCCTAATGTGGGGGCTGTGGTTTAACCTAAATACATCACTGTAAACTATGTTCACGTTGCTCAAGCTACCACCAGCACTAATTCTTAATGTATGGAGTAATATTATTTCGTTTCGGCAGCAAAGATCTATTTCCACAATGATGCATTGATGTCTAGCTTGAATGCTTAGCAATGTATTCATAGACTTCGTTAATTGAAGTTAAGTAGCCCAACTCTCTGAACTTATCTTTAATAAGGCTATCCTTAGCTAAGAACTCTATGAATTCTCTAGCTAAATTCTTGTTCCTAGAATTCGCAGTTACATAAGCTACTTGACTATATATATGGAACTCATATCCGCACTCCCATGGATATATGGGCTTTGCAATACCCTTTAAGTCCTCCTCATATACATGCCATAGGAAAGCTGCATCAATTCCTCTAAGCTTAAGCAGCGTTAATAGCTCTTGAGCATCCCTCGTTTGAACAACCACCTTGCTTAATAATTTATTTCTATTAGCTGATTGATTAATTATGTAATAAGCTTCTACACCTATTGGAGCTACAGCAGGATTAGCCACCCCTATTTTAACGTTGAGGGCAGCTAAGTCATCAATGCACTTCACTAATGAACTTAAGTCAGCTTTAATGAATAGTGCTGGTAGAACGTATGCTAAGTTAGTTTTAGACTCAGGGATCACTAGTTTGCGAGCTGCAGCAACTTCACCTAGATCGTTTGAAGCGAATATAACTACATCGACTTGTACACCTACTTCTAATTTAGTTAGAATAGTTCCGGAAGCTGCATAATCTACAAGTACTTCAACGTCAAAAAGCTCTTTAAATCTTTCAATAGCTAAATCAACAATGGGTTTACTTGCAGGTGCTGCTAGAACGTAAATCACTTCACTGCTCCCCCCACCAGCTTGGCTTAAGTAAAGGAATTCAAGAACTGTGAGTGCTATCACTAATAGCATGCATAAGTAGAGGAGTTTTTTCAATTAAAACACCGCGCCTTTATTTATTAGCTCCTTTACTTGCTCCATTGATTCACTTAGATAAGTCATTCTCCCTTCACGAAGTACAGCAACTTTATCAACTATTGACAAGTCGTTAATATCGTTGGTCGCCATCACTACAGCGAAGTCATTCATTGACGACAACAGCTTCTTTAGCTCAGCTCTTAAGGTTTCTCTAAACTCTGGATCTATGTTACTGAAGGGCTCATCCAATACTAAGATCTTTGGGTGTAGAGCTAGAGCTCTAGCTAATGCAATTCTCTGTTTTTGACCACCTGATAACTCTCTGGGATATTTGTCCTTAAATTCACTCATTTTAACTAACTCAAGTACTTCAATAACTCTCTCCATCAATTCACTCTTCGAGAGCCCTAATGGCTTTAGAGCATATGCTATGTTTTCATAGACGCTCATGTGGGGGTACAGTAGGTAGTTTTGAGGTACGTAGCCTACTCCTCTTTTCCCAGGAGGCACGTTAACTGCTATGCGGCCTTTTGAAGCCTTAAAGACTGTTGCTCCATCAATTTCTATGCAGCCCTCTTCGGGGAGCACTATGCCCACTATGGATTTCAATAAAGTAGTTTTTCCAGAGCCGTTGCGTCCAAGTATGGCGATCCAACTCCCTTTTTTAACGTACATAGATTTTACTACAAGCTTAAAGTTTCGGTAGCTCTTCACTAGATCTTTAATGACTAGCATCAATGGACTCCCCCCATAATGAGTTGACGGCAGCTATTACTACTATTCCTATAACTATTGATAGAAGTACTAGAGCTAAAGCTAGAGCGAAGTCTCCTGTACTCATGGCTATATAGATTGTTGTTGGAAGAGTAGATGTTTTAAATAACGTAGCTCCAGCAACCATGACTGTTGCTCCAAAGTCTGTGAAAGCCCTTAGAAACCCCATTAAGTATGATGCTAGTAATCCTCTTTTAGACATAGGTATCACGACGTTAATTAATGTACTAAACCAGCTGTGCCCTAGAGCTCTAGATAATTCTTCATAGTCTACCTCTAGGCTGCTAAATACTCCCTTTAGCGAAGTCGTCATAACTGAAGTAGCTATCAGTGTTTGAACTAAGACTATCCCCTTTACATCGTAAACTACGTTCAATGAGTCATTTAACGCTCTTCCAGGAGGGATCTTTAACAATGTGAAGAGTATTAATGTGCCTAAAGCAACTGGTGGTATGGACATTGGGGAAGCCACTAATGAATCTAACACCATCCTCAACTTAAATCTACACCTAGCTAAAGCATAGGCCAGCGGGATTGAGAATGCTAAAGCAATTATAGATGATGGTATTGCTGTAGCGAAACTAAGTTTAATTGCAAAAAGCGCCTCACTAGACAGTAGAGCTCTTATAAAATCCCCCATTGATATGCTTAGCAACACGCTTACAATAATGTATGCAGCTAAAGCAAGCATAGTGCCTGCCGCTAACGTTAGCCACACAGATGGCTGCATATTAAAGCCCCCATAGAGCCCATGGATGCACAACACTTGTAGTAATAAGTTTTCGAATAATTTAAGCAATTTCACGGCTAGAGAAATAGGGCTTTAAGCATGGAGTTAGCTAGTGATACGTCAATAGGAAGTTCTACGGCAAATGGGAGGCAGGGCGCATACTTCAACTATGATATAAATCCTTCACTCAATTACAAAGTACTTCATGCTTAAAAGCAACTAGTACGTCAGTAGAAGACTCTGAGGTACATGCGCTATTGCAGCGGCGTAGCTAGATAATACACTTAAATAGGTGGTCGACTATTCCTTTTATGAGGCGAAATGTTTGAGAAAAGATCGCTTATTGATGGCTCTGCCCATTCTAATCTTAACATTGCTAACTGCTGTAGTACTTGAAGCACAGGTTCAGCCCAGCAGATCTTTAAGGATCATTGTACGTATTACAGGTGAAGTAGCTAAGTATAGAGAACTGCTTAAAGTTCATGGAGTTATTCACGGAGAAGTAAGCGAGCTTAATGCCATAGTAATGGAGGTCCAGGAGAATGCAGTTAAAACACTCATGAAGCTTCCATTCGTTAAACACGTTGAGCGCGATGAAGAGTACAGTGCTTTAAGTGAAGTAACTTGGAACGTAGAAATGATTAATGCTACAAGTGTTTGGACTAATTACAACTCTACTTACGGCGATGCAGCTTATGGATACAGTGAGTCGATAAGAGTAGCAGTTGTAGATACAGGCATAGACTATAACCACAAGGATCTCCAGGGATCAGTTTCCTGGTGCATAGTATCGTTAAATAATGGTAAAACATTCTATAAGGGGACGAATTTAAGGAATTGCAGAGATACAAACGGTCATGGAACTCATGTAGCTGGAATAATTGCGGCAAGACTCAATGGAGTTGGAGTAGCTGGAGTGGCCCCCAAGGTGTATCTATATGCAGTGAAAGTCCTCGGCTCTAGCGGCAGCGGCTATGTATCAGATGTAGCTAGAGGAATTGTTGAAGCAACAAAGGGCCCTGATGGAATTCCAGGTAATTTAGACGACGCAGATGTAATCAGTATGTCGCTTGGAGGCCCCGACAGCAGCCTGCTCCACGATGCAGTAGTCTATGCATATGGATACAATGTTACTCTAGTAGCAGCCTCTGGTAACGAAGGAGCTAGTGATCCAAGCTATCCAGCACGCTATCCAGAAGTAATTGCAGTAGGAGCTATTGATATCGATTACAACGTCCCAGAATGGAGCAATAGAAATCCCGACTTCGTAGCTCCTGGAGTAAATGTACTTTCTACTTACTTAAATAACAAGTATGCATATATGAGTGGTACATCAATGGCTTGCCCTCACGCATCAGCTGCAATAGCATTAATACAAGCTTTAAGGCTAGCTTCAGGCTTACCTAAGCTAACTCCTAAAGAAGTGAAGGATGTTCTTGCAAAAACTGCTATAGATCTAGGTTCAGAGGGCCCTGATAACGTATATGGGTATGGGTTAATAGATGCGCGTAGAGCAGTCGACCTTGCGTTGAGTGGAGAAACTTAACTATGTTTTTAAACAGAGTGGAGCGTCTAAGCGCTCCATAAATAGCTATCCTTATAATTGGGAGAGAAAAAGACATAGATCTGGAGGCTCAAGCAAGTTATGAATTTAAATGACGTAATTAAAGAACTAGGCTTCATAGATTTTGGAGACATATGTAGAAATTGTGAAGCCAATTGCTGTAGGAGATTTTACGCAGTTCTTTTACCTGAGGAAGAACTTTTGTTTAAGGAATACTCATTTACAATATCTACGCCACTTGGAATTGTAAAAGCTATAGGTTCAAAGAATGGAAGGCCTTGCCCTTACTTAAGCGAAGACAATTTATGCAAGATCTATTCAATGAGACCCTTTGACTGCAGAATATGGCCAGTGATCATGTATTATGACTTAAAGACCGGGGATAGAGTGATATACCTAGATCTTCAGTGTCCAGCAGTTACTAAAGATAGGTTGCCAAAAGAAGTAGTGGATAAAGTAGTAGAAATTTTAAGGAGAATCGATGTAGATGAAGAATGGCTTAAGAGATACACCCTTGCTCCTTGGCCAAATACACTTAAGGAAATAATTAGGGTTAGTCATTCACAAAAGAGTGATGAAATTATTTTATAATAATAAAACATAGTTAAACTCTTTAATAGACACTTTATTTTCTAATAGTGGCAACTAAGGCACCTAGTACGA
Organism: Desulfurococcaceae archaeon; assembly: GCA_038879595.1. Taxonomy (GTDB): domain Archaea; phylum Thermoproteota; class Thermoprotei_A; order Sulfolobales; family Desulfurococcaceae; genus JANXDZ01. The sequence continues at coordinate 25,915 of JAVZTI010000010.1, forward strand.
ACCCTATAGCTATAGGCCCCACAGTCATTACTCCAAGGAACTTTAGGAATCCATATATGGATTCCAATAGTTGCTTTGACTGAGGCGCTACTTTACTTAAGAAGGCATCTATGGGTTCTCCAAGGCTCCATACAGATAGTACTGCTCCAATTATTAGAGTAGCTATGAACGCCAGTATGTATTTAACTACTTTTACACCAAAGTACCCTAAGCCAAATCCTAAGGCGAGTTGAATTAACATAGTGGCAAGTACTTTAGGGTTTTGGAGGGCTGCAATAAAGAAGCTCTCTTCATTTGTAGAGGCATTTGTTTGAGCTAAAGCAATAGGTAGTGTAATCATTAAAGCGATCAGTGATAAGCAAGCGAGAAAGCTTAGAGCACCCTTCATGGAGAGTTCACCAGCTATATCTACTGTGCTCGTACCCTATACTCCATATTTAAACTTATTTACAACATAGCTAGTTGAAAATAGCCTTAGGAACCACGCTATTAACTTCGTACTGATGCCATGGGATTCGCTATTAGGGAGTTCAGCAATTTAAATAAAATTGCTTTCTTATAGCCTTAGCTTTTCTTTAGGCTCCACAAAGATCTTCAGGGACTTCTATCAAAGAGCTCTACGGCGATCTCTAATTCCTCGACTAGCATATTGCTTATTAAGGGTCCTGCAATTATTGGTGAAACCCTTATGTCGGCTAAGACCTCTATAGAAATTCTTACAACAACCTTCTACAAATAATAATGCAGGGATTTTGCTTACTTAACTTAGCGTCGCAGATTTCACGCTTCACTTTAACGACACAGCTAAGTACCTAATCATATCTGCAGAGTCTTCACATCTATCTACGGCGTTCTCAAGGGAATCGACTACTTCATTCAATATAGTGCATGTTGCTGGATCAGAGTTCTTACAAGTTAATAGTACTTTTTCAAATGCTCTGCTCCTAACCTCATCCACCTCTTCCTCTATTTTCTCAACAGCGTTAGCTAACTCAAGGGACTTCTTGAGGTCTTTAGTTAACTCAAGCAGTGCTTCACGTAGATTAGATATGGCTTCTCTAAGCTTGTGGCACATCTCAATTACATCATTTAGTATTTCAATAGGAATAATTAAGTCTGTTTCAGCTGCCAACAGCAATCTTCTAGCAGTAGACTTAGCATGATCAGCTATGTAATCTATCCTAAGTATTAATTTCATGATTACTTCTCTATCTATTGGATGTATTGATGACTCAAACATGTCGCTTATTACATCCCTCTTTATTTGATCAGCTGTTCTCTCAGCAGTAAATACTCTACTGTAGTGTTCCTTTACTCCATTTAAGTCCTTCTTTAGAAACGAGTTCAGGGCATCCATTAGTGATTCTGCAACTAGAGCTACTTTATCTAAGTGTTCAACGGCCTTATTTAAGTACTTTTCCTCAACTTTCTTAGAGATCCATATCCAAGCAGTCAAATAGGGACCCTCACTATATTAATCTTGTAAGTATTAAATATATTGTAATGGATAAAAGGACTACTGCAGGCAGTGTAGTTACCCAAGATGTAACTATTTTTAGAACAGTTCTCCAGTTGACTTCGCTGAAACTACGCTTCTTAGCTATGCCGACTCCAATTATTGAAGCTACTGTTGAATAAGTAGTTGATATAGGTATTCCATATCCAAAAAGCATGTATGGCACTGTCGTAAATAACCACACCACTAGAGCATTTGATAGCTCTGCAGCTAGACCTGAAACCACGTCTATTTTAGTTATCTTGTATGCTGTTGTCTCTAAGACTCTTCTACCTAGCACTGTTGCACCAGTAATTATGCCTAGTGAACCTATAGCTGAGAGAAATAACATAGCTTCTCCAGCCGGTACACCTAAGTACTTTTTAGTAACGAATAAGTATGCTCCAGTGGCATTTGCAACATCATTTGCTCCAAATGAGTATGCTGAAAAAGCTAGTGAAGCTATGAGGGAGGCCTTTAATATAGCCCAAGATCTTGAGTCATCCCTTAGTTTTGCGAGGAGGTTCCTTAAAGCAATGTACGTACATGCGGCTAGAGCTATGGAAGCTAAAGGCGATGTAATCCAGGATAAAACTATATTCAATAAATTCCCCCAATTTATGTCATTAATAGCGATCTTGCCTACAGCAGCATACGCTAGCCCAACTCCTAATACGCCTGCTGTAGCACTATGTGTAGTAGATATAGGCATTCCAAGGAGAGTGGCAATAGTTACCCAGGTGAATGTAGCTAAGACTGCACTAACGGCTCCAATTAACTCTATTTCTGGAACTACTCCTCCGCCAAGTGTTTTTATTACGAATCTCCCCTGTATAAGGGATCCTATGAATACAAATGCAGAGAACAATAGGAGAGCCTTATTGAAGTCTATGACTCCCGCTCCAACAGCGCAGTCAGTTGGGTTAGCGAAATCGTTTGCACCTAATGAGAAAGCCACCATGAAGCTTGCCGCTAGACCAATTATGTAAACGTAGTGCTCCAGCAATTACAGCCCTTTGAAACTTAAGTGGTTTCTATTTAAAAATTTATACTAACTTATTTCATAACTCTTGGTGTTTAATTAGGAGGCCCAGGAAGTCGCTTAATAAGCTTACAAGAAATTCAATGCATCTAGCTTCACTGAAGCCGCGGACACTGCATAGCTTTTCCACTCTCTCCCAACTCTCAATAGGCTCTGTTAAAAGAGCTGTACAACTCTCTAAGGGTAAGTGAACTTTTATCGGGTAGAGACCTAAGAAAGCCCTTAGATCACTTAGTACTTGAGATAGCTTAGGCGGCTGTTTTTGCTCACTGCACACATCTATTCCAAGCACTGTGTAAAGCCCTTGCCTATCACGATGCGACAGCTCTACAATGATGATAACGCTCTCAGCTCTCTTCAAGTACTTAAGGAGCTTCAACGAGTTCTCGCCCGCATTATTGTTTTAAGCCCATACTGCTTCTCTAATCTTTCAGCACATTCAGCGAATTTCTCAGCTGCTTCAGGTAAGTCGAACATTAGTGTGTCTCCATCTATTCTCGCAACATTTGCTTCAACGAGTTTCCTAACTATGCTCCTAAGCTCTCTCAACTTTACTCCAGCAATACTTGATAGTTCTGCTAGATCTATCTTCCTCGGTACTTCGCCGAGCACTGCTTGTAGTTTAACAATTATGCTGGCTGGCTTAATGACGTTTCTTTTAACTATTTCTCTAGCTACATTAACGCGCTCCGTCTTAGACATACTTATGTACTTTGGCGGTATTATGTCTCCACACGTAGTAATTACATCTGTTCTAACTATGTAATAGCTTAAGTACTGTATGAATGCCCTAAGGACGTCTTTAGCTATTGACTCAGGATCTATCCCAGTCCTAGAGCTTAGCTCTACTAGAGCTTTACTAGTGGCTTCATCCAGTTTCACATTAATGTTCTTCAAAGCTGGGCTCCCTCTGTAGAGAGTTTTACCCTCATTTCGAATTCTTTAGCTATAGGTTCAGCTATCTTTATGACTTCATTTGAGTATTTAAGCTCTCCCTTAATTAGCCTAATAAGCCTCGGATGCTCCTTTCTATCAAAAGGCAGCGCCCTTATGCTAGCTAACTTTGGGTGAGCATAAAGTATGTTTGAGAAATCTATGGAGAAAGACCCTTCGCTAAGCTCCCACTTTACATTTACCTTACTGTATGCTTGCTTAACGTATCTTCTCACCATCTCCCTATAATCATTAATAACTCTAGTTTCAATTGCTCTAAACCTTGTTAAAACAGCTCCAATGAATATCGGGCGATCTACTGGCGGCTGGCTTTTCACATCTTCAATTAAGTACTTGAGTGAAACTAGAGAAAATACGCCTTTAGTAACTGGTGAAATTAGTACATCGCCTAGCTTTACTAAGGGACCTACGAGGCCATACATTTGTGGAGGTAGATCGAAAATGATGTAGTCCATGTCCTTAAATTTAACTTTAATGTCCCTCCTCAATACTTCAACTCTCTCTCCAGGAACTACGTATGTTTTAGCTATTCTCATGAATTCAGGCTTGCTTGGAACAAGGAATAAGTTGTCGAGTAGTCCAACTTTTAATGGATTGCCCGTTGTCCCAATGATCCAGTCGAGGCTAAATGCCATATTGTAGTCTTTAGCCCCTCTTTCAAGGACTCCATAGTATCTCGGGGGAACGAATACCTCAGTTATGTTTGCTTGGGGATCTGCATCAACTACAAGAATTCTCCTGCCAATCTTTAATGATAGAGTTACTGCAAGAAGACTTGCAAGAGTAGTTTTTCCAACACCGCCCTTATAGTTAGCTACTACTACTATCACAGGGGGCATGAGTACATCACAACAGCCATAAGCTTTAAGTCACGCCTATTAATACCTATGCTGTAGTGTCTAATAAGGATGTAGTGTTTTGCTAACCTCATTTCATTAAACAAGCTTACACTGAATATTTAATTGGTAGTGGAGTGTTTTGCTAGAGTTAAGTTTTAAATAGTCAATAGTGATATAACAGTAGTCGTAAATTAACTTAGGTAGTGATGAGAGATGGCTGAATTCAATGAGGAATTAAATGTATATGACTTAAGGTTTCTTATGAAGAGGGGGGTGTCTCTAAGTCCCCCTCTATGGAAGACTTTAAACGCTGTACTTGAATTGAAGAAAGTTACAGCTGAAGACCTAGCTAGACATACTAAAAGGCCTAGAACCATTGAATCAAGGTATCTAATAGAGCTTAACAGACTTGGATTAGTGGCTAGAAAGAGAATTAGTAGAAAAGTCTATTACTATGAAGTTGAGACGGCTGTAAGAGAAGCACTACAAGAGCTAGGAGAACTACCTCCAGAAAGAATAGCCCACTACTTAAGTTTGCCAGCTGATATAGTCAGGATAGTGTTAAGCAAGGTAAAGGGCTCAGAAAGCTAAAAATTTATAAGGAGCTTAGGTTATTTGACTAAATGCATTCCCAAAACATGCATGAAATGTGAAACTAAATATAGTTACTATATATATTCACTTAATTTGGTCTACTTAAAAGCTACAACCAGAATCTTTACAATAGGTTACTGACTATTTTACCACTAGGATCAATGTGTTAGCCGAGCTAAAGGTGTGTTAATGGGATCTAGCGATAATAGCATTGAAGTAGAAGCGCCAACGAGGGTAGTCAGTATAAAGATTAACGAAGAGATAGTCTATAAACTAGATAAGTACGCTAAGATACTTGGCTTTAGAAATAGAAGTGAGTTAATGAGAACTATGATAGACTTATTCCTCACAACTATGGAGGAGCTAGCTACAGATCCTGCTTCCCTCAAAGATGGAGTATATGTCTCAGTAAGTATGAAAACTCCGGCAGGATTAACTTCCCAAAGAGAGGTATTCATAAATCCAAAAACATCCCTCTTCAACCCTGTTATGTTAATATCTAGTACCTCCATACATACCTGACTTCCTTTAACTCTGAGTGAATAGGAATACTCTAGTGCTCTAACTGTTCTACAGTTGAAACCTAAGTTCAAGCATTGTGGAGAACTAATGAACTCCGTGAAAGAGGTACTCCATATTCTCATTGTAGGATCCGTTATTCCATGAATAAGTAGTTTTACTTAAGTTCTCGTAAAAACGAAAATTATGATAAGGTCCTCTTGCATAGATCAGTAATCAATCCTATTTAGCTTAATCATTAACTATTAATGAAGCTTCCCATTACAAGAACTCCTGGATTTCTCTAAAGAACGATCTCTAAGGCTTATGGATTAAGCCCGTTGTTTCGTCTTCAAAAGTAAGCAATCCTATTATAGGTATTAAAAGCATGTGTGGCCTGTAAAGAAGTTCGTAGGCAGCTTCATATAACGCCTTCTCTATAATCCATGGTTTTATCAATTCACTTATTTTACTCATTAGCTCTAACTTACTTAATCCAACAGCATTCTTAACATACGGTAAGATATTCATTAAGTATGAGTATATTAAAGCTCTTAAATGCGCATGCCTCCAGATCTTTAGAGGATCTTTGGAGAAAAGAACTGTAGCTTTATTTAAACCTAAGTGGCTTATCGTAATGTGTGTAGTTAAGTAATGGAAGCTCCTAATGAGGGTACCAAGATCTCTTAAGCACGGCTCCTTATACAGCTTCTCTTCATCACTTCTAACAGGTTCTCCTTCAAAGTCCGTTAATATGAAGCCTCTACCTGGACTATATAGGAATTGACTCAAGTGAAGGTCTTGATGTATTCTTGCTTTAACTAAGTCCCTATATACATCAATACTCTCCCTAAATGAATCAACGGCCTTAGGCAGCACATCGCTTAATGCCTCAATCCATGGCTTAAGCCATTCATTGCTTATCTCCATTTTTTCAATGCTGCTATGTATTGATTTAGCATACTTCTCTACTCTCTCCTCCCACTTCCTTAAATCAAAGTCTGTTATAGTCTCTGGTTTAAAGAAGTCATTGTCTACACTGATGAGTGTTTTATGCAGTTCAGATACTTCTACGCCGAGCTGGCTGGCAAGCCCTATTGTGCTCGCCCTACCTCCTTCATTAAAGTATTTAACGGCATCGCTATAGAATGGAGTTCCTCCATCGCCTAAGTTCTCCACGTATTCCATTACTAGAGTTATGACGTCATCCCCCCACTTCACTATGTAGTAGAGTCGTGGAACATACTTGTATCCACTTGTAACAAGTGCCTCAAGAATTAAGGGCTCTATGCCCACCTTAGGGAGCTTTCTATAGCTCTTCACTACAACGTTAACTCCATTGCTTAAAGTGTGAATAGCTACTGCATTACTTGAATCCAGAGTGATTGGTTGAGCTCTTACTATAGAATTCGCTATAGGTAGACTAATGTACTCTTTGATTTCCAAGAAGCCGGCGCTCCAAAGCATATGTAAGTAATGTGGAGTGTATTCAGCTTCAACGAACTTTCCGCCATTAATTACCATGGCTCTATCAAGTGGGATATCCTTAGGCAATTCACTGACTTTAACTAGTGGGAGATAAGCTCTGTGAAGCCCTGAACTGATTTTGAAAAAGAGGGCTTCATTTAACTCCTCTACTTCTAAAATGTTTACCTCTACTTCATTTCTCCAAGGCCACCAGCGAATTCCCTTAAGCCATTTAGGCAAGTATTCCTTAATGCTTAAAAGCATGCATTGAGTCCCTGGAAAACTCTAGCTGAACGCACTTACGTATTCTTCAAGTATCTTTACTGCATCCTCTAGGGAATTAGCTTTCTTGAGTAGTGTAGCTAAGTAGCTGTCCTTTACTGATCCTTCAATCCATTGAGAGACATAACCCCTCCTTAAGTGCTCTAAGAAGACTTCGCTGGGTACAAGTCCATACTTTAGCATGGCGTACAATTGTTGAACGCTTCTTGCCTTAAGATGCAGTGGAGTTGAAGTAGCTGGATCTGTGAAAACATAGGCTTGTTCATCACTTAGCAATCCAAGTGAACGGCTTTTAATAGACTCTGTAAATAAGTGCCCTAACTCACTTAACTCATATACTCCAGGAGATATCTCTATGACAAGGCCTTTTTCAAGGAGAGCCTTAACATACTTCTTTACTGTAGCTTTACTTACTGCAAGCTTGTTTGAGAGTTCTTCTAAGCTAATCCTCTTCTCAATAAGTGGAAGAACCTTTAACGCTATCTTATAACTCAAACCTGCCACCAGCCTTTAAAAGTATGGCTAACGCTATTTAATAAATTTATCCTTAGGATGGTGGAGCAACCAGTATCTTCTCAGAGTCCAGGGTTCTGACGGAGAGTAGTAGTAGAACTGCTGATAGAGCTAGTAAAGTTAGTGCATGGAGCAATGACTCAAGTCTATATCCAATTGCATATAGCTGTATCGCTAAAACACTGTGAGTGAATGGTATTAAGTATAGAGGCATTCTTACATTCATAGGCAGTTTATAGTAGTCAACTATGAAGCCAGTGAAGAAGATTATTGTAGCAGCTATTGTTACTATTCCAGCAATATTTGAAGCACTCCTTATTCCACGAGTCCTAGTTATAAATGGAAGAGCTATAGCAACGCTAGTCAATATTGTTAGAAAAGAAGTGAAGGCATGAACTACTAAAAGCAGGGGATCTATGAATAACATTAATTGAACTCCATACACTAAGAGCGTGAAGTATATGTACGTTAAGAAGCCTGCTACATCAGACAGAGTAGCAATTATGCCAACTACTGTTGCTGCAAGGATCTTTGAATAAATGATCTTTGATAAAGGTATCGGTAGACTTATGAGCATTTCAACTGTTTTCCTCTCTCTTTCCCCAATGATTCCATCTACTATAAAGCTTGTTGCTGGAGTTACTACAATGCCTAAAGCTAAGACTAAAAACCTAGCTAAAAGGCCTTTAAGTTCCTCTTCAACACCAGCCTTTTCTCCAACGACAGTAACAACTTCCTGCTGAGTAATTATAGGACTTAGAATAGCTTCTGAAGAAGCTTCAACGCCAGCGTACTTTGAAAGAGCATCTATCTTAACTCTAGCCAATGAATAGCTCAGCCAATTAATTACTTCTCTAGCCGCTTGCTCAGCCATGGCGCTGGCCTGCACATTAGCTCTCTTAATAACGAGTATGCTTGCAGTAGAGCTAAGGCTTGTTGCGTTCGCTGCAAAACCTTTTGGAATAACCACCACTAGATCCACTAGTGGGTTATCCACTACTGACATATCACTATATTCAATTACTTTAAACCCCCTCTTACCTAGCTCTTCATAAAGTATTTCAGCTACTTGACGTGACGATATAGTTATGTTAAACATAGAGTTAGTTGATTCACAGTAGTCTTCGTCAACAAGCGCTATTGTAGCAGGCTGTTGAGAGACTAAGACTATCCCTACGAGCCCAAGTATTGGAAGCAGTATTAGTGGTAGAAGTACTGTTGTAAGAATAGTCTTGTAGTCTCTAGATAAGTCAAGTAATTCCTTCCATAGTAAAGTGCTTAAGTCACTCATATTGTTGACGCCTCAATAGCTTTAATGAAAGCCTCCTCCATGTTAACTGAAGAGTACTTATTCATGAGCTCAATGGGGGTTCCTGAATCAATTATTTTTCCGTTATTTATGAATGCAACTCTATCGCATAAATGCTCTACTTCAAGCATGTTGTGGCTACTAATTATGACTGCTGCATTAGATTCCCTAGAGTACTTCCTGATGACTTTTCTAACGCTATAGCTAGCGTATACGTCGAGGCCACTAGTAGGCTCATCTAATATAGCTACTTGAGGCCTCGTCATAAGGGCAATAGCTATTAATAGCCTTCTCTTCATGCCTTTACTATATTCTCCAGCTTTATCATGAAGTCTATCTCCTAAGCCAGATAACTGCGCTCCATAGTTTACAGCTTCCCTATAGTTATTAGGGCACTTAAGCTTAGCGTGAAATAGCATGTGTTCATATCCAGTAAGCCTAGGGTAGACTTCTGCTTCCTCAGGTAAGTAGCTTAAAGATCTTCTTGCTTCAACAGGCTTAGCTAAAGCATCTACGCCGTTAATCAGAACCCTGCCTTCATTGGGCTTCACTAAAGTCGCGATCATTCTTAGAGTAGTTGTTTTACCAGCTCCATTAGGTCCAACTAGCCCAAATATTTCTCCACTTCTTACTTTAAAGCTAACTCCATCAACTACCCTCCTATCGCCGTAAACTTTGATTAATCCATCAACTACAACAACGTCCACAGCACGCACCGCCCCTCCTCAAGTCTAAGGATTAGTTATTACTTAACATTCACTTAAATACACTTCCTATAGTATAACTGATAGCGGTGCAGCTTTCTTGCTTAAGGATGCATTAAGAAATTCAATGAAGGAGAGAGTTAGAGAATTCATTGAAAGGTATGGCGATAAAGCCATAGCAGTTTTAAAAGCCGCCCTTGAGTTATCTAGTGAAGCTGGGTGTAGCTTAGGGGATTTCAATAGCAGGGACTTGGCATTAAGGCTCACTGCATGGGGTATAGACTACAATCCAAGCAACCTCATTAGAATACTTGAGAAAGTATATGGAATCATTGAAAAGGGGAGTACTAGTAGGGGGAGAGCGTGGTATAGGTTTAGGGATATAGATGCTGTTCGCGAAGAACTATTTAGCTACATGGGTTATAGCAGGGAGGAAAGCCCGAGGATAAAGGTGTTAAGAATAAAGTATAGAAGTTTAAGGATTGATTTATTAATGAATAAGCTGAGAAGCATAATTACTAAAGAGAGGCTTTCAAAGAGCGATTTAGAGTTCATCAAGGATCTAGCTTTTAAGGAATTAGATGAAGTACTTCAATTAATTGATGAAATGAGTGAAAACGAAAGTTATTTCATTAAAGAATTGAAGGCTCTTAAAGAATTGGTTGAGCTTGCAGATGCAGCTTCACTAAAAATTACTGAGATCGAGGAAGAGAGTTTATCAATGCAATATTCATTAGAGAATGCTGATACCGCCATTAAATACAGCCACGCATAGCCTCCACGGGATCTATTTATGCTGCCCTACGAAATTGCGATAGAGTACTTTATTCGACCCCTTAGAGGCATTTTAGTACATAAGCTCATTAGTGAGGGCTATAGCCAGGCAGCTATAGCTAGAGTTCTCGGCCTATCTCAACCAATGGTGTATAAGATCTTGAGAAATAACGTTGCTAAATACTATGAAGAGCTTAGTGAAGTAGGCTTTAACTTAAGTGAAATAGATGTCTACGTAAATACACTGCTTAGCCCCCTGTTAAGCCATGAAATCGAGAAGTATAATGCACTCTTCACTACCTTAGTAAACAAAGTTTTAAGTAGTGCAAGGCTTTGCAAAGCGCACTTAAGGAAGGATCTTGAGCTTCCCTCCTCATGCAGTGTTTGCATAAGCGTCTTTACTCCAGCAATGCACCCTCTCGTAACTGAGTATGAGAGTTACTTAAAGATTCTATTAAAAGATCCAAGGATAGTTGAACTAATTCCTGAAGTAGGTATGAACATAGCTTACTCCACTCCAGCTCCAGCTAGTACTAGCGATGTCATAGGACTCCCGGGCAGAATAGTCAAGCTTAACGACAAGGCTGAAGCCGTTGGCGTGCCGTGCTTTGGGGGCAGTAAGCACACTGCAACGATTTTAGTAAAAGCCTCAAGATACAACAAGAGCCTTAGGGCCTGTGCATCAATAAAGTACATGGATAAATACGTTGAAAAACTAAAAACTCTAGGTTTTACAGTAGCTGAATCAGGGCCACATGAGAGCCTTGGCGAAGTCATTGAAGCTGTTGAAACAATATTTAAGGAGAACCCTAATGTAACAGTCATTGCAGATAAAGGCGGTCTTGGAATAGAACCAATAATATACGTGTTCGCAAAAGATCTAGCTGAATTAATTGAAATACTTCAATTACTTCTCTAACTCCCGCTTCCTAAAACAAGGATATGCATCACTCCATGCTTTAGTTAGTATAGGAGGGCATAGTAAGCAGCCTTGATAAATTAATAAGACTGAAGCAGATGTAGTGTTAATGAATTTAAAAGTCCTGAAGGCGTTGCACATGCTTGAAATCCTGTGCAACTATAGTAGAGGCGCAATGACGTGTCAAGAAGGCCTGAGAGGAACCTATGAATTAAGGACTTTTGAAAACTATGATGTTCTCTATATACCTACTTCAGCTGAATCAGGGTATTCACTTGAAGTAGAGACTCCAGTAAGCATAAGGGTAGTTTGTAATGGTGAGAGACTAGGGGAATTCATCTGGGGGAGGAATAGGATCACTAGGTGGGAGGTTAGTAAAAGAGTTGAGGGAATAATGTGCGTTTTCTCTGATGCAATTAAATTAATGGATATGGGTAGAATTATGTTAGTTCACGAAGAACTTACAGAGGAATTGAAGAAATTAGCAAAGTACATTGTTGAAGCAGTTAACTTATGGAGCCTTCTGAGCGCTGACGTGGTATACGATAAGTACATAGCTTTATGCATTGATAATGCGCTTAGTGAAGTGAGTCCAGTGCCTCCTTTACTAAGCTGCAATAAGTTGGAGAGCGCAAGAGACCTCATAAGATCTACTCTAGCCATCCTCAATATACTTGACAAAGCCCATTCCAAGTCCTACATAGAGGGTACTTTGAGAGAGCTCAGCAATCTAGAGCTAGGCCCATTCCTAGTATTTACATACGAAGTCTCGAGGAGTGCGGAGTTAAAGAGAGTTATTGATAATCTAAATGAGTGCATAGAGGTTAAACAAGGAGGTCGAGTATTCAATAAGTGTAAACGTAGAGTTAACTTAATAGCTTCAAGTACGAAGGCTTGGTTAAAGATGGTGCTTGAAGCTGAGGAAGAGGCCTTGATTAACATCAGTCCTGTAATTAACGTACTGAGTTGGTGAAATGCTTTGTTAGTTGACATGCATGCTCACTGTCATGAGTTAAGCTTAAACGAGCTTGATAACTATAGAGGTAAATACATAATAGTAGCCGTATCAGATGATTGTGACTCTAGCTTAGTAACAATGGATATAGCGCGTGAAAGAGAGTTTATACGTCCCTGCATAGGCATACATCCATGGAATGTCGGTGAAGCAAGCGAACATGAAGTCAACGTCTTATTAAAGTTGGCTGAAAACGAGAGCGTTAAATGCTTAGGTGAAGTAGGCTTAGATACAAAGTTCACTCCACAAACTTTTAATAAGCAGCTGGATGTATTTATGAAATTCCTTAAGTTAGCTAAAGACTATGACCTCGTTTTAAATATTCACGCTGCAGGCGCATGGGAGCAAGTCTTTAACCTCGTATTAAAGTATGATGTTGATAAAGCGTTCTTCCACTGGTATACTGGGCCTCTAAGACTATTAGAGGAAATAATTGATAAAGGTTTCTTCATAGGGGCAAATCCGGCCTGGAGAGTTCAGAGCAAGCATAGAAGCATCATAGATTCAGCTCCTCTAGAGAACATAATTACTGAAAGTGATGCTCCATACAATTACAAAGGAATGTCAATGAGTATCCCCCTAGTAAGGGAGACTGTAGACTATATAGCTAGTTCCCGTAGAGTAAGCTTTAGCTCAGTGGAATCATTGATTTATAATAACTACAAGAAATTATTCAAAGTTTAGTAATGTTATAGAATCTATAAAAGCCCCTCATTTACAATTAAATCACTGTCATCGCTCATAGCCACAGCTAATCTTTATAGCGTGAGTCTAAATAACTTATGGGCGAGTGAATTAAGGCTTAAGCAGGTGCTTCAGCAACATCTTTGCTAATGCTGGATACAAATTCTTCAACCATAGTCATCACTAATTTATCGCCTCTCGGTATGATTATCACTTCTAAGTCCTCGTACTTCATTGATATATTTCTCGGGGGATTCATATTTAGATTCCTCAGTATATTGTTTACTACTCTATATACATCAAAACTTACTCTAATTACTTTATCAAGATCTCTTCCCTCAGTTCTTCCAAGAGGTATGAATTCAACTATATCTCCATCCCTACTTACTAATGCTATAGCTAAATTTCTTGAGTGCATACATATCACTAAAGCGAGCTTAGCTTTAAGATAGATTTAAAAGGACTCAGAGGAAGTGTTACTGAAATTAGGAGGGGACTTAAGTGAGTTTAGCTAAACTCTATGGATCAATGGCTCTCTCATTCATTGTTGTAACTGGAGTATCACTTTTCATGCTTTACTTAATAATGTTAATGCTGGGTGTACCCATAATAACTATAGCAGTAGTTCTTGTTGGAGCGACATACTTGTTGCAGTGGATTATTTCACCATACATTATTGATGCAATGTATAGAGCCAGGCCTCTGGATCTATCTGAGGAACCCTGGCTTCACCAGGCTGTAAGCGATATAGCATCTAGAAGCGGTGTAAAGAAGCCGAAGCTCATGATAGCTCATATAGCTATCCCAAATGCCTTCGCTTACGGAAATCCTATAGCGGGTTATAGAGTAGCTGTTACCGATGGATTATTGAATTTAAAGGGGATAACTCAACAAGAGGTAACTGCTATAGTGGGACATGAAATAGGTCACTTAAAGCATAGAGATGTAGCATTCATGATGATCGTTGGGCTTCTTCCAGCCTTAGTTCTATGGATTGGGGAATTCCTCATTAGATGGGGTTGGCTCGCTGGATTCAGCAATAGAAGGAGGGATTCACTAACGCCGTTAGCGATAATAGCTATTGGAGCAGTAGCTATATTAATAGGCTTCCTACTCAACTTAGGAATACTCTACTTAAGTAGGCTCCGCGAATACTATGCTGATGCTCATTCAGCTAAAGTAGTCCCAGGAGGAGCTAAGTACTTACAGAGGGCGTTGGCTAGAATACTTCTAGCTACAGGTTACTTAAAGCGCCGCGGGATAAATACTGAGAAGTATGGCCAATTAAAGATGCTATTCATATCTGCCACTGAACATTCCATTGATCCTGCGGGATTCTATGGCAATATAGATGCTGTTGTTGAAGAAATTAAGAGAATGAAGCCTAGTTTGCTTGCCGAAATATTTAGTACTCATCCTCATCCAGCTAAGAGGTTTGCATTCCTAGATCGCCTTGAGCTTTACTCAGCTTAGTGGGATAGTTAAGCGCTTTTCAATAACTCTTTTATTTCATTAATGACTTTTTCCTTTTCCTCAAGACTTCTTTTAACAATTTCTAACTCTGCCTTTACTCTGCTTAACTCTTCACTTAACCTATTTAGGGACTCCTGGCAATTCAACTTCTCTAACTCCAACTGCCTTAACATATCCTCTAATTCCATTTCCCTCCGGCTACGAATTGTGGAAATAAATGGAGCAACTATCTTTAGCTCCCCTCTTATAAGTCTTTCATAAGTCTTTAAGACTAATTGGCCGGCCTTAGTTTTACCACTTAAGTGGGCTCTTAAGCTCATTTCGCTTCTCCCAAGTTCCTCTGCTATCTGCCTCAATGAGTATCCAGCTTTTTGTCTAGCTAGCGCTCCAGCTGCGATGGCTAAGCTATCTATCCATGTAGCCCTTTCAACAGGATCCTTTATTAATTCAATGACTTCAGGGCTATATAAAGTGCCGACTATTAATGCTAATTCAAGCTTCTGTAAGTCTCTTTTGCCAGTAGGTATGGTTGGCACTCCAGTAAAATCTATTGTGACTTCTTCTGTAGACAAGTTAGGCACCAATAAATACTGATCCACAGCTCCTTAATATAGAAACCTGTTTTGAAGCACTTGCACATAACGCATGGATGGGGCTTTTGACTTACTGCATGTATCCCTACGGATTATATTCATGGGGAAAGCAATTTAAGAATACAGTTAATCACGTAAAGTGTAGTTAGTGTAAGCCGGTGTGTAATTTATGGGCATGATTGATGTAACTTTAAAGGAGGTTATTTACAGGGAAGCTGTAGCTGAAGGAATCATTAAGCTTAGGAAAGATACATTAAAGAGAATTTTAGAAGGCAGGGTTGAGAAAGGAGATGTACTGACTGTAGCACGAATATCAGCAATTAGTGCTGTAAAGAAGACTAGTGAGCTCATACCACTATGTCACAACATTCCAATAACGCATGTATCTGTAAACTTTGATGTACTTGATGACGAAAGGCTTAGAGTAAGAGTCTCAGTAAAAGCCTTAGCGAAAACAGGCGTTGAAATGGAGGCATTAACGGGTGCTTCAGTAGCTCTCTTAAACATCTGGGACATGGTGAAAAGCTACGAGAAAGACGAGCATGGGCAATATCCATATACATTAATAGAGCGCATATCAGTAATATCTAAAGTAAAGGGAGAAGCCGTTACTTAAAGCATCCCATGGGAATTATTACGGCTATGTAATTACTTTATAACCCATTTTATATAGCTGCTCCTTTACATTAATGACGATTCTCCTTCCAAAACCTGGAAGACTAACCAAGTACTTAACGGGCGCTTTAGCTAGATCATCTAAACTCTTGATGCCTGCCCTTATCAATGTCCTTGCCCTCATTCTTCCAATGCCTTCAAGCCTTATTAATTCAAGAGCATCCTCCCTTACTCCATGCTCTATCCTTAAGCTCAGTGCATCAAGTACATGCGCTAAAGCCTGTTTCTTCATGGAGGAAGCCACTCTAGCCAAGCTTGAGGCAATCCAGCTGGCTGTTTCACGAACGCTATATATATCCCCTGGCCCCACTCCATATATTTCAGCTATCTTATCTTCAGGGTCCTCACTTATCCAGTCACTAAGCATTCTAGCATGCACGTAAGCCTCTAGCCAAAAGTCATAGCTAACAATATCTTCGTTTGGAGGCGGTAGAGCTACGCCGTTTTCAGCATCCATTAACGCCATGTTTTCAAAATCTCTTACAATTCTTGAGGGTATATATGGCCTACTTCTACTATAGTCAGGTGTTAAAGTTATTAAGTGTAAGTAGGGGAAAGTTTTTTCCTTAAGTGCATTAATATTGTCTAAGAATATGTGAGCTGAAAGGGGATCTATGTATGTTGACGAAACTGTTCTCCCAAGCATTGTAGCCACTAAAACTCCAGAATAGTTGTGCACCATGTTCCACGACGTAAGCATATCAATGATTGCCTCAACTCTCTCTGAGAGACTGCTTAACTCTCTTGAGGAATGACCGTAGAGAGTCGTAGAGTAAGCTTTAACTATTTCCTCAATTGTACTAGCTTCACCGCCAGCTATTAATGCGAGCGTGTGTATGCGCAAGCTTCGTTCATTGTTGAGTTTACTAACAACAGGCTCTACTTCAGCATTAACATACTTCCTGAATCCATCGTTAGCACTGCTTGCATCAATTATTATTGCTTCTCCATAGGGATCGTACTGCGGCCTCCCAGCTCTTCCAGCCATCTGCTTGTATTCAAAGACTGGAATGTAGACGTATCTTCCTAAGTGTGGGTCATATCTCTTAACAGACAATATGACTCTTCTAGCAGGTAGGTTCACTCCAGCAGCTAAAGTAGGTGTTGCAAAAACAACATTAATGAGTCTTTCCTTGAAAGCCTCTTCAACAACTCTTCTAGCAACACTACTCAGCCCTGCATGATGATATGCTGTGCCGCGTTGAATGAGTGGCTGTAGTTTCTCTACTTCAATCCTACTAGGGCTCTCACTAGAGAGCTTACTTAAGTATTCACTGAGCTTCTCGTCGTCAACGCTGTGTATTGGGGGAATCAATCTAGCTAACTCAGAGGCTAGTTCCTCAGTCCTCCTCCTATTATGTATGAAAACTAGTGATTGAACTCCGCCCTTAACGCTCTCCAAGACTACATCCAATACTGCATCACCAGTTTTCCTAGGAACTTCCTCCACTCTTCCATCACTGAAGATTACTCTGCTCCTCCTCTTGTCGTAAACACCTTCGACTAGCTTCACAGGCCTCCAATCAACTATAACTAACTCTCCATTAATCCATGAGGCTAGCTCACTTGGATTACCTACAGTAGCTGATAAACCAACTACTTGTACATCCGTAGATAAAAGCCTTGAAACTATCATTTCTAAGACTGGGCCTCTTTCGCCATCATTTATTAAATGCATTTCATCAATAATTACAGTCCCTATTTTATTAAGCCAACTAGGCTTTAATCTAAGAAGCGAGTCAAATCTTTCATAAGTAGCTACAATAATATCGTACTTCCCTAAATGCTCTGCTGGAGACTCATAGTCTCCAGTTGTAATACCTATTTGGATCCCCAGCTTCTCCCATACTTTAAACTCTGCGTACTTTTCACTAGCTAAAGCCTTTAATGGAACTAAGTAGAGACCCATGGATTTCTCAACAGCCTTCTTCAGCAAGACTACTTCACCTATGAGGGTCTTTCCACTAGCTGTTGGAGCTACTATAATGGCGTTGCGACCGCTGAGAACTCCCTTCCTCAAGGCCTCCACTTGAAGAGGATTGAGGAATTCTATCCTCTTATCGTTAACTAAGACTTCTATCGCTTCACTGGGTAAGCCGTAATTCCTTAATACACTTATAGGAATCCATGGGTTCAACTACATCAACTCTACGTATAGCCATTAATACTAGAGGAGGTTTAAAATGCCGAGCCTTAATAAAAGGATCACTAGTAGTGTATACACGATCGCTCCTATAAAGATCTTTAGTATCTCTATGCTTCTAAACTCACCTTTGCTAGATGAAATGCTTAATTGCATTAGCAGCAAGCCGAGAACGTTTGTAAATACATATGATGCTGTGAAAATCGGGATGAAGAGCTCTTTGCCAAAAGCTTTTATAAGTAAATGAGTTAATGCAAGAGCTATTGGTACATTCACTATTGGATCGTTAAACCAAGTTATTGGTGATAGAAGAAGGCCTATTGTAAAAACTACTGCTCTTATCAATCCAAACCTCTTTTTTACTTTCTTAAATTCTTCTACTAGCTTCACAGCCATTTGCTACAGCTCTTCACTACTACACCATAATCTTATAATGGAGCCTGTTGAAGCACTAAAAGCTTTTAGTGCTTCAACTCCGTAGTATTCATTGCCTAAAGTCTTGGCGTAAGCTGCAACTACCGATCCCCCATGATTAATTACTGTAGTTAGTTCGCTCTTCCCACCCTGATCTCTAATAATCAGTACTAAGTTCCTGCATTCAGAGGCTTTAGGTATTAGAGCGATGATTTCATTAACTCCCATAGCTTTATCAGCAACCCTTTGTTCAATGAGCTTAGATTTTAGAATTATGGATGACATGAATACTATGTCAGATAGAGATCTACTCTTCTCAGCTATCTTTCCCTCATCTACTTTAGGTACTGCTAGAGGCTTTATCTCTCCTGCAGACTCTTTTAATTCTTTACGAGCCGTTGCTTCAGCCTCTTCAGTAACTTGGCGTACTTCTATAGCTTTAGTAGGAGCTAACTCAATTCTAGCCTCAGTCCTTAAGTAATTGCCTATTCCCTCAACCATGGACTTCAATAACTTACTTGATGCTATGTTAGTGCTTCCAGTAAGTACTCCATCTACGTTAATTACATCAGCTAAGCCACTGCCCGTAGGTAAAGTTATCGTTATAGCCATCTTGCTCTTGATTCCATAACCCACTACTAGAACTTTCCTTGGAGACTCCTGATTTATGGAGAAACGGTATTGGTCTTCAAATACTGTTCCAAGAGGTCCCCTAGCCCTTACTCTAGCTAACACTTGATCTCCTTCTCTCTTCACTTCCTCTGCAAAGCCACTAATTCTGAGGGCGTCTAGAATGGCTTCAAGAACTTCCAATGTGCTTATGTTCATTGGAGAAGCTGCTTTACTGTATCTATGGGTTTGAGTACCCATTAATACTTACCACCCACTTATCTATAAGTTGCATGAATGAATTTTTAAAGATGCTAGACCGTAAAGCTATTATTTACCAATAGCTCTCGATAGACTCTGAGGTGATGCTCAATTGACTAAAGTGCTCCTAGCAATATATCATAAGCCTGAAGTATATGATGCTTGCATATACGTATACAACGATCAGGGCTCATTGATTGAGGAAAAATGCTTCAATGACTTAAAGCAAGTAGTCATTAGGGGAGGACATGTAGTAAGGCTTGGAGGCCAATTATCTCCTACACCCTTCACTTTAGTTATCGATGTTGCTGAGGGAGGTAGACCTGGGTATAAATTCGATGGCTTTACACTAACTATTGGTGAATAGCCTTTGAAAACAGAGTCTATAGTTAAAGGATTATTTGAGGAAGAATCTAGAAGCAGGAGCGGCAAGCACATCTGCAGGAAAATTATATTGATAGTGACTAAGGGAGGCAGCATAGTTAGCTTAACTAAAGAGCCTGTAAGAATACTTAGTAAGCGAGAAGTGAAGCCTACGTATGTTTTAGGAAAAGCATTTGAAGTCACTGTAAGAACAGATCCAAGAGACTACGTAGTTCAAATATCGTTAGTTAGGAACTTCCTAAAGAGAGTTAAGGGGTACATAAGTGTATTCACAGGCTCAGGGCAAATGGTCTATAGAGCTAAGTACATTGATGGAGAGCTCAGGAGGAGCCTTGGCAAGCCAGCATATGCTTGGATAGTTAGACTTGTTTCCTCAGCCATAAATATCCCAGTTAAAGCAACTATGCTAGGTGATGAAGGTGGATTCAAGTAAGGGCAGCAAGGACCACTTGCCCGATAGCGAAGGCCAAATAGTTGAAATAGCTGCCAGAATGCTGAAGGCCTTTAAGAACATAGGTTGCTTTCTATTTGAAAAACACGAGTACGAAGTTGTAAGAAGAGCTGTGGATTCAGTCAATATGTTAAAGCATGTTAAGATAGATTTAATCGATCAAAGGTATCCATACATATACGCAGTTAAGCCTAAAATAGATCACTGCTTTAAGGAGTGTGAAAATAAAGCTGGAGAATACATACTTAGAGGGGAGGTTAAGGAGAGTTTAAAGAATATCTTTAAGAAGGAGTTTATATCGCAGTGCGTAAAGTATTGTGAGAAAAGGAAAGTTAGTGAAGTAATTGCTCTACTGGAGAGCTTTCTCAGCCTTAAAAAGACTTCGCAAAACCCGCCATAGCTTTTAAATTAAAGAAGCCTCATCATAAATTGTGGCTACACAAAGTTTAATTAAGGAAGAGAGTCTGTAATACAGGAAAAAGCTTGTGCAGGCGAGAACCCTTGTCGGCTAAAGCTAAGAAGCAGAGAGAGGAGGTTAAAGAGGGAAGAGCGCGAGTCACACAAAGAGCGGCTTTAATCGAAGTAGAAGCACTTCTAAAGAAATTAGAGAAAGATCTTGATAAAGGAGCTTTTAAGTACTTAACGCCTTATTTGTTAGCCCAACAGTACAATATAAAGATCAGTTTAGCTAGAAAGCTTCTAAGGGCAGCAGCTGAAAAAGATCTATTGAAGCTATACAGCGGCGGAAGAAGGGCCCCTATCTACATTGCAGCATCATTTAAGGAGACAGCTAATAAATAACTAAGTTATATTTATTAGGGCATTAACTATTAATAGAGCTGGTGAATAGTTTGACAAAAGAAACGAGCTTAAAGTTCAAGAAGTTAATTGATGAAACAAACTTTGACGAATTAATAGACATTTATTTAACTGACAGTAGATCGTGCTCTTCATGCCCACTGAGAGCAGTTTGTCGCTAAAGAGATCCATGAAACACTCATGGAAGACAGCGTTTTCTTCAATTGGCTTTTAACACATTATCTAATAGTGAATGACATCAAACTACATGAATTAACGCAAGAGCCAGGCCTCCGCAATTCCATCAACTTAGCTTTAGCTATGAAGAAACTTATTTCACTATAGATGGAGTCTTGCTGACCGCATGAAGCTCCAACTGTTTCTGCAGAGAAGAAATAGAACTAATCTAGGTAAGAGATCCTCCTAAGCACTTATTTAAAGCCACTTACAGCACTTTGAAGCATGCACTTCAGCTTAAACATAGATTATGACTGTTTCTCCAACAATTCCAGTTAATTGGTATAGGGAAAGATGTGTAGGCGTTAAAGGATAAATATTTACGATATGTTAGTTTATCGATGGCCTATTGGTGTTACGCTCAATGGGAAGCAGCAATCTCAGCGATGTATTCACTGATGCCTCAAGAGCATCTATGGAATCCTTTACTTACTTATGGGGAACTCTCATTCAGCTTATTCTGCAAGTCGTCACACTAATGGTTATTGGTAGAGTTCTCGGGCCTGAGGGTTACGGTATTTATGCTCTATCGTTCATACCTCTTCATATAATGACTTCATTTACCGACTTTGGAATAGATCAAGCGTTATTACGCTTTTCATCGCTTTACTTAGGTAAGGGGGATCATTGTACTGTTGCGTATTTATTTAAGAAGGCTTTATTGCTTAAGATTTTAATAAGTATTGCGGCTTCAGTTCCCTTACTTACTTTACCTGAATACATGGCTGAAGTCATTACGGGTAGAAGCGAACTGGGGTTTTATGTAGCTTTAGCTTCAACTTCAATTTTAGGGCAGGCATTGACTTATACATTTATGAGCTTTCATGCAGGTATTGGAATGGCTAAGCATAGAGTTTACGTATCCCTTACACAAAGTATTGTAAGACTTATTGCAGCAGTCATATTGCTGTACTTAGACATGGGTGTGGCTGGCGCTATATTAGCTTACGTATTCAGCTACTACGCTTCAGCGATCCTAGCTCTAGCTTTAACAATCAATTACTTGAGAATAAAGGGCGATCGAGCACCCAGCGTAAGCCTACTGGAGTTCATGAAGTTCGCCATTGCATTGTTTAGCGCAGGAGTAATGGGCTTGCTTATATCTAGGTATCAGGCTTTGCTTTTAGCATACATAACTTCTCCTCTTGGAAGCGTGGGGGATGTATTGGTCGGCAACTTTAATGCCTCACTACAGCTGCTTTCCGCAATTCTATCAGTTTACTCAGCTATAGCTGTTCCTCTAACTCCATTGTTCTCAAAGCTCGTCGGCAAAGGAGTTAGGGATGAAGTGCTTGATCTATATAGATACATTGCTTTAACGTTGACATTTATGACAGTACCTTTAACAGCTTATGCAATCATTTACTCAACTGATGCCATAAGGACTGTTTATGGCCCTAAGTATAGTGAAGCTCCTTTAGCGTTTGCTTTACTGAGCGTCCAGTTATTCCTCTGGCCGACTAGTGTTACAGTAAGCTCTATACTGCAAGCACATGGCTTCACTAGGACTATAGCTTACTCATCAATGATCAGTGGGTTAGCCGCTCTTCCACTTATGTATATTCTATCTATTAAATGGAGCATTTATGGCTTAGCGCTAGCCATAGGTGTCTACGGCATTCCTTCGCTAGCCTACTGTCTAATTATGGCTAAAAGAAACGGCATAGCTATCGGCATACAGCGCATTATAAGGACTTCCATAATAGGAGTTGCTTCAGCTGCTTTAACTACCCCCCTCATTTACGTAAGCATGCCGGCTATCGCTAGGCTTACTCTAGGACTAGTAGCAATGTTTTTACTTTACATACCGCTTGTAGTAATTAGCGGCGCACTTAAGCGCGAGGATATGAGAGCACTGGAAATGCTTCTTTCATCAATAGCTTTACTTAAGCCATTCGTAGATTTAGTCATGAAGTTTGTGAAATTAGTGTTTAGCCTTAAGTATAAGATAGTCTCTGCAATTTCTAAATAGGGCGAGCTGTACATCAGCGTTCAGCGATGGAGGCTGCATTAATAGTGCAGGAGGAGTTGAGAGACAAGCTATATAAATATGTTGATCCATGTAAAGCCGTGGAAACTTTAATCAAGGGAATTAATCCAGTTATTGAAAGAACTGATGTAAAGACTGCAGCCTGGCGCGTAGTTGCAGAAGACTTATACAGCCCAGTCAATAGACCGCCTTTTAACATAGCTCACGTAGATGGTTATGCATTAATGAGTTCAGACACCATTGGAGCTTCATCTAAGAAGCCAGCTGTCCTCAGAGTAGTGGAAGGAGTTAACCCTAGGGAGGCGCATAAGTACTTCATTAAGCATGGAGAAGCAGTATTTGTTGAAACAGGTTATCCAATACCCGTAAATGCTGATGCTGTTGTAAGAGTTGAAAGCGTGCGGAAAATTAATGATACGATATTCATTTATAAGGAGCTTAGGACTGGTGAAGAAGTCTTTAAGGCAGGCTCCGACTACAAAGCCGGAGATCTTGTTGTTTCTAAAGGCACACTAATTACTCCAGCTGTACAGAAGACTTTAATAGATCTTGGGATCTCTTCAGTTAACGTTTACAAACTCCCTAAGGTAGCTTTAATTACTGTTGGCTCTGAAGTAGTCAACGAAGTAACTACGGATTATCCAAATAAGCTATCGAATTCATCTATGTACTTAATTAAGGGGATTTTAGAAGCGCAAGGCTATAGAGTACTGCTTGAATCCATAATCCTCGACGAACCTTCTGAAATAGCTTCAGCTATTTCAAAGGCCCTTAGAGAAGCTGAAGTAGTCATCACTATAGGCGGACTATCTATGGGGCCAAGAGATTATACATGGACTTCAGTTGTAAGGGCGTTTAAGCCCGAGAAGTTCTTCAGGGGAGTAAAGATACATCCTGGAAGAACTACCAGCGGTTTTTCATATGGTGGGAGAGCAGTTATTAACTTGCCCGGTCTACCGCAGTCCACTTTAGCTGGACTATTGACAGTTGCTTTACCCACTTTAAGGTACTTAAGAGGCCTTGAGCCACAAGTAAAGCTACCGTACTTTGTAGTTAAACTATCAAGGGATGAGGAGTTTAGAGAATACATAGGCTTTTATAGGCTAAGATTCATTGAAGTCGATGAAGCTCAAGGAACTGCAAAAGTCATTAGAGGCTATGGAACTTACCATTTAGCTCCCATAGTTAAATCAAGTGGATTAATAGTAATTAATCCGGGTGTAACGTTATTAAATGCAAATACTTACGTGAAAGCTTTCATAGTTCCAGGAGTGCATAAGTACCTTGAGGAGAACTTAATTAAATATTAGCTAACTCAATCTATTTAACGTAGATCGCTATTGCTGTAATTGAGCATCGCTAAGCCTTGGATGGAGCAAAGTTTATATACCCTTAACATGGTTGATAACATTTAAGTACGGGTGCTTTAAGGCTGTGATTTAATATATGATGAGTGGAAATACTGTTCTCCGTAATGCTAGAGCGCATGACGTTAATAGAATATTTGAAATACATTTAAACTCGCTCGAAGGACTTGATGAAGAGGATTACGAGTGGTTTAAGGCACTCATTAATACAAGGTCTAAGAGGAAGAAGGTTATTGTAGCTGAAGTAGATGGCAAAGTAGTTGGATTCGTAATAACTTACAAACACAGGCACCTCACATATATAGATAGCTTAGCAGTGGACAGTGGGTATAGGGGCTTAGGCATAGGCAGTCTATTGCTTGACTATTTAGAGAAGACGCTGGTTAAAGAAGGCGTTGAAGAAGTGTTCCTTAGCGTTAAGGACAGGAACTTAGCTGCATTAAACTTCTACCTTAAGAGAGGGTATTCATTCAAAGGCTTAGTAGCTTTACTAGGAGCTGACTTGAGGAATTTAGATAAACCCAATGTAGATGGATATAGGATAGAGAGGGGAGGCATTAATAATGCAACGAAGATAATTAAGTTAAGGCCAACTACTTGGTGGAGTACATTAACTGAGCCGGCTGATAAAATGATTTACAAAGGATATAATGGCGGTGAAGAAACGATCTTAGTCTATAAAGGTAGAAAGCTCCGTGGATTAGCGAAGTACTTGCCTGAAGATGAAATGATCGTGGATTACATAGCTATTTCATACTACAAGCCTCTAGAAGCTTTCAAAGCCCTGTTGGCTGGATTAATAAGCGTAGGCCTTGAGAATGGCTTAGAGCACATAACTATACCAGTTGACGCTTCTAAGGAGAAAATTATTGAAACATTAGTTAAAACTGGTTTTACAGTTAAGGCAATAGAGTACATGTTAGCGAAGGAGCTTAGTTCTGCTAAACTCTAAAGTTCACGCATATTCACTATGTATGAACTATAGAGTGTCAATGTGGATAATAAGTCTTCAATTCTTTTTCGCCAACTATAACACTTATTTCAACAAGATCTTTGAGCGGCGTAGTCTTCAGTTTAGGCATTAATACTTCATCTACTTGGAATACTCCAGCTAGCTCATTCATGTATATAGATACTTTTACAGGGGCTTTAGTTCCCTCAGCTATTTCAACCATCCTTATGCTCAATGCAGATACGCTGTGGATATTTATTTGACCCATTCTATACGGGATCCTGGCTCTGCCTTCAGCTACATCTAATCCATCGCCAACCTTAACTACTCCGGCTTCTATAGTTAGGCATTCAACATCGTATGCTGTGCAAAATATGCTGTGAAGTATCTCCTGTCTAAGCCTTATCCTAGTGATTGAGTCCCTTACTGTTTTCTTAAGAGCTCTTTCAACAATGGGTTTAGCTAGTAAAGCCCCCGTCTTTTCATGTATGCTCCTATGAATGGAGTTCCCGATGTCGTGTAGAAGAGCTCCATAGAGTGGCACAAGCCATGTGTACTCAAGATCTTTTACTACTCCATCCCTTATAAGTGTTGGAGTAAACCCTTTATCTAACAATATCTTGTATAGAGCTAATGCTGCACCAGCCACTATGTGTGCGTGGACTGGCCCATGATCATTATACATCATTCTCTTTACAACCATAACGTTGCTCATATCCCATAGTTCCCCAACCTCTATATCACTGATTAAGGAACTGTACGCTTTACTCAACCAAGGGTATTCTTTAATAAACGCTTTTATGAGCTCTTGATTTACTACAACCATTGATGCCACCTATAGAGTTAGGCTCCTTTTTAGGGAATAGTTTATATAAACCTTCAAGCTGTTTCAGGGAATCTCAATAAAGCCATACATATTTATATTAAAGATTGTTGACGCTTAGTCAATAGTTATTTCATTATTGAATTAAGTTTGCAGACATCTCTAGATCTCAATAGATCACAGCAATGGTGTAATAAAGATATAAGGAATATTAGGGGTTTTATATAAATCATAGATCCACAGCGTTGAAGGGTGTCTTAAGTGAATTATAGTAGAAGCTTAATTAATTTAACTGAGGATGAAATAAGGTATTTTTCACGCAAAGTTGAGAACATGTTAAATAAGCTATATGAAGACTCTGATGTAGTTCTAATGACTGCTCCAAATGAAGACGTACTTAAAAGCATAATATTGGAGATCCTTGAGGAAAGACCAATGAATCTTAAGGAAATACACGCTGTCTTAAGCGGCCTTGCAAGCGAAGATAAGATTAGAAAAGCACTGCTGTCTCTAACTGATGGCGGGAAAATACATGCAGATGAAGTAGGTAAATTCAGGATACTTGGCTCAGTAAAGTAGTGGTAAATGATATAAGTTGAAAACTTTTCAATTTTGCTTTACTTGTTCTCGCAAATACATGACCCATTGCGGCAGAGTTCGTATAATGCCACTAATAGTTCATAGAAGTTTCCCACAACTTTACAAGCTCCATACCTAAGTAAGTCGTGAGCTCTCTTCTCGAAACTCGTTATTCCTATGAATGGTACTCCCACTTTACCAGCACTTAATGCATCAAGCCAGTAGTCTCCTATGAAAACTGCTTCGCTTTTTCCAATAGAGCTTTTATTAAGCAAGTAGTTTATTATCCATGACTTATCAAATAAGGATTCCTCTCTCCCCCCAAGAATCATTAAGTCATAGAGTGTATACACGTCGTCAATTACATAGTCTAACCCCATTCCCTGGAGCTCTAGCCAAATGCTGCTTGAGGGAACCTCTCTCCCAGTTACAACAACGTTTCTTACTCCAATGGATTTAAGTAGCTCTAGTACTCTAGTTGCTCCTGCAACAGGCTTGCCATACTTAGTTCTATAGATTCTTCTAAAGAACCTCCAGAAGTAGTCTAAGCCGCTTTCCGGAGGGGCTTTCCACGTCAATTCATCGCTTAAGAAGTAATTCAGGAACTCAACTAAGCTTAATGGCTTAAGGTTGAATGCCTTCCTGGATTCATTTACTGCTTCAAAAAAATCATATAGAGTATCTACTAAAGTTAAGTCGTAGTCAAGTATTAGTAGTCGAGGAGTCATAGTTTCGTGCTCCATAGATCAGTCGTGGGAGATTCTTCACAGATCAGCTCTCGGCAATTTCTTCATTTAAAGCTCTGTATTACGGAGAGGGATTAATAAGCTTGTTAATGGAGCTCATCAATAGATCTATTTAGGACTATGAAAATGCATATAAGGCGCTGTAGCGAAATGTTATAAGGTATTATGTAGTTCAAATGCATTAGCGCTGAAGGGCTCCAGCTTTAGGCGATGCAATATGTTGGCTAATAGCATACCTGAAGTTGATGAAGTATATGCTGATGCGCAGAAAGCTTTAGAGTCCATTGCTGATGCTTACAGTGTAAGGAGGGCTGAGCGCAAGGATATCCCAAGTGTAGTGAGAATCAATAGATTGTGCTTGCCTGAGAATTACTCAGTCGGCTTCTTTGAAGATCTCCTTGAGACATACAGCAAGGCATTTTTTGTAGCTGTACACCGAGAGGAGGGAGTTATAGGATACGTTATGTGTAGAGTTGAAGTCAAAAAAGGATTTTTCTCTGAAGAGAAGTTGAGGAGCCTCCACATAGTTAGCATAGCTGTTATGCCTAAACATAGGAGGAGGAAACTAGGTTATGCACTCATGGCTTACGCCATGAAATCCGGTAAAAGGGATTACAATTGTTGTGAGTCATACCTAGAGGTTCGAGTATCCAATGAGCCGGCAATTAACTTATATAAAAGGCTTGGCTACTCAATAATTACTGTCATCCCGCAGTACTACCTTGATGGAGAAGACGCTTACCTTATGGCTAGGCCAATTTAGTTAGTGTACAGAGGCTTTATTACGTAGAATTTGCAGACACTATTGCAGAGGGGAGTTTTTTGCATAGTGGTAAGAGAATAATTATCTATAAGTCTAAAAGCGGTCTTAAGGATGGCTTACTGACATACTTCTATGCATGGCAGGGGGAGAAGCCTCCTGAGAACTTAGACTTAATGACTCCTCTAGTCAAGGATGTACAGCCGTGGATAAACTACATTTGGTGGAGTAATCCAGTGCCAGGTGTTCCAAGCGAATTTTTTGCAGTTAAGTGGAGTGGATTCCTCTATGTGCCGCATACAGGCACTTATAGGTTCTACGTAACTACAGATGATGGATCTAGGCTCTGGATAGATGATATGTTGATCATAGATGCTTGGAGGGATCAAGCTCCTACTACATACATTAGTGAGCCATTAAACATTGATGCTGGCTACCATAAGTTGAAGTACTGGTTCTACAATAGATATGCTTTTGCTGAAGCAGTACTCGGATGGATACCTCCCTACGGATCTGTTGGAGTAATTCCAAAGGAGTACTTTAAACACGTTGATTCAAATAAAGTGAAGTTCCGTGGACTAACCGAGGACTACTTAGTTAAAGTACTCTATAGAGGAGGGGAGAAAAGCTGTATACCGAAAGCTAGAGAATGTGAAGTAGAAGTAGGCTTAGAAGAAGCACCCATTAAAGCTAAGATATCTATAATTGATAGAAGCAGTGGCTCAGTAGTATACGAGGCATCCGATGAAGTAGAGCTATGGGGAGGAGATG
>JAVZTI010000011.1:0-41618 GCA_038879595.1 Desulfurococcaceae archaeon
TCAACATTAATTAGACATTAATGGACGCATATATGTATATCCATGCAACTTAAGGCACATATACCATTGCGTATATTGCGTTGAGTGAGCTTCAAAGCCTGATTAAATTAATGGCAGTAATAGTGTACTGCCTTAAGTCTGTATTCAAAAGCTGTAGGCAGACACACGTGCTTCACTAAATACATTATTGACTAGAGCAAAGTACGATTCCTCGCTGAGCTTCTGCTTGTGAGTACTCAGCTTTCTAGTAGATTTAGTTTCTAACGCCTCTTCCTAAGTATTAGGAGGATCGCTACTACTAGTATTGCTATTGGTATTGTTGTAAGCGCTATGAAGTAAAGTGGAGTTGGAGGTGATTCAGTGATTGATTGAGGCGGTGGCTGCGTCTCCGTAGGACTCGAAGTGTACGGCGTTGACGGAGTTGAAGTAGGGCTTGTAGTAGTTGTCCCCCACGGAGTTGTAGTAGTCTCCCATGGAGGCCTTACAACAGGGTTAACTAATGGATACTTGTCGAGTATCTGCAGACCAGTTGTTGTAGCAATTGCATAAGGTACATCCACTATGCCGTCTCCATTGTTATCAGGGGAAGTGTGGCCAGACCAGTAGTTCCCCATTCTAAGGCTTTCATTCTCAAAATACCATTGATTCCCCCCACTTTCATCAGCTGCATTGTAGTTGTAGCATAACCAGAAAGTATTGCCATATATAACGTTGTTCCCCGTAGACTCAGACATGTATACCCCTATATGGCCAGTCCTATCGATGAAGTTAAAAGCTATTGTATTTCCATAAGCATTAAGCCCATTCACTCCTCTACTACCTGATAAAGTATTATTCACTATTACGTTATCACTCCCCCTCAACTCTACAGCAGATCCACTGGAGCTCACAGTATTCCTACTTATAACGTTGCTGCTACCAACTACTCTAATGCCTGCGTTTAAGCCATCTATAGTGTTTCCATTGATTAAATTCCCATTAGATTGAAAGACGTCTACACCTATATCACTGCTGCTCACAGTACTTGACTCTACAACTACGTTGCCTCCAGCAATAACTACTCCTGTTCCAGATGCTGATATAACGCTGCCCCTAATTTCACCTCTACCTATACGTACACCACTGCTTCCTGAACTCACTCTACTATACATTAACTGAGTATATCCACATCCTACAACGCTGTGCGCTCCATTCAAAAGAGTAATGTTGCTGTAAAATATGTAGAGCGAACTACACACCCCCCAGACTCCAGCTGGTGAAGGATGGAGATCCACTCCTCTGCCAGCAACTACAGCAGTATACTCAATGGATGCACTTGCATGCCCATGATCAATATCTCCTATTTGAATTCCTGAAGCATCACTCTCAATAACTAAGTCCGTGAGCAATGCATTAGATCCAAGTATCTTCACTGCTGAAGCAATGCCGCTGGATGGATTCTCAAGAACTACCTTCATGGACGATAGCTTTACGTCATTAGCCCATACAACTACGCTCCCCACTACAACAACTGTTTGATTGCTTTCACCAATTATAGTGACGCTCCTCCTTACTTCAAAACCCCTGTAAACCCCCTTCAGCACAGTTATGACATCTCCATCCAAAGCGTTATCTAAAGCAGTCTGAATATCGGGGTAATCAATTGGGACTGTAATGCCTCTTGCTTCAACAGGAGCTGAGAGATAGATTGTGAGACGAGTTATAAAGATCAAGATCATGGGTAGCCAAGCAATTACTCCCCATATAGTTCCTTTACTCAAATAACATCGCCATCACCGCACTATATATTGCTTCTAAACATATCTATTTAAATCTCTATGAAGAATTACTCCTCCTGCATTAGATAAGCCACTGCTCGACAATTAATGTAAGTTCACATCGGGAAATACCATAGGCTTAAATTATTGAAAGCATGCTTCTTCACTCTAGAGCCTTAAGTTAAACAAGTAGGCAGTGGGAAAAATGCGTAGAAACAGAGGTTAGAAGCATTCACTTCTTTTGATATACAGCTAGCACAGCATTTGATGCTGTAAGCTTTGGGAGTTCACGCACTCCTCCCACTACTACTTCCTTTACTTTCCATAATGAATGCTTCTCCATTAATTTATGCAACTGCTTGAAGTCAAGTCTAGTCCCAAGATCTATTACAATAACTCTCCCCTCCTCCCTTAGAACCCTCCTACACTCAGATACTATTGACTCACTCTTGTCTAAGCCTATGTCGTGTAAAACCCAGCTGAACACTACGTAGTCAAACTTACTTGACTCAAATGGTATTACGTTAGGCTTATTTACTTGGAATACGCATTTAGTGCAGAGCCTTGCAGCTACTCTAATGCTGTCCTCATCAACGTCTACTCCATAGACAGCACAGCCTTTTTCAGAAAGCAAGTAGCTAAGTATGCCTAATCCACACCCGAAGTCAAGGACTTTTGAGCCAGGCTTTACTTCCTCAGCTACTGCTTCATAGCGCTTAACTAAGTAGAACTCCAAGCATTGCTTAAGCTCATCAACTGGCGCCCTACTCCTCAAGAGAGCTCTAAGCAATGAGTATTCACCCATAAACCAAGAGTACTCTTCAATAAGCCCTAAGGCTCTGCTCCTATCGTAACCAACGCTCTCCAGTTCATCCAATAATGCTTTTAAAACCTCCCCATAAACCCTCGGCTTCATCAATTCCCCCAAGCCCATAGCTTTCAATAACCTTAATAATTATTCATGAAGGCCTACAGCACGGAATAAAGCTTAGTCTTAATGCAGTTAAGGAAGTAAATGTTTTCTTTAAAATCAATTTAACGTAGTGCTTTCACGAATACTTAGCACAGCATTCATCAATAGATCTACGAGGGAATTTACGTCACTTATTGCTGCTACTTCATTAGGGTAGTGAGTGTACCTACATGGAAGACCTATGTCTACAGCAGGTATTCCAGTCTCCGACTCTAAGTACAAGTGAGCTGTCTCAGTTACTACACCTAGCGTAACATTTCTTTGAATACTGATGGAGTGTTCTCTCGCCACCTTCTCAATGAATCTCCGCAGCTTAGGGTGGGGTATGAATCCTGCAAGCATTCCTCTCCCATGAAATGAGTAGGCGTATAGAACGGGCCCACCTCCAAGAGCTATAGGTGAAGCTTCGCTAAGCGTCTCAGGAGTGTCTGTAGCTACAGCTATATCCGCATTTATCAATAAGTCTGGCTTAAACCTCCTTACAACGGGTATAGAGCCTCTCTGATTGAACTCCTCTTGCACAGTAAATGCTAGCATTACGGTAGGCTTAAGGCGCTCTCCCTCAATAAGTCTAGCAACCTCTAGGAGCACGTAGTTCAACGCCCTATTATCTATGGTTTTAGCAGCTATCAACCTATTGTTCAAGTACTTAAAGTTGGGAGCATAAGTTATTTGATTGCCTATATCTACTCCTAAGTCACGGACTTCCTTATAGCTTGCTGCACCTACATCTATATACACGTCATTCCACGACGGAGCTCTCTCCTTTTCCTCAGGACTCATCAGTAAGTGATGAGACTTTACTCCAACTACTCCATACACCTCCCTGCCTTCATCAGTAACTATCCTCACATCCCTCGATATCAATGCCCTTGCATCTATGCCGCCGACTCTCGCTACTCTAATGAATCCATTGCTATCTATCCTTCTAACAACTAACCCTATTTCATCTATGTGTGAAACAAGCATTACCTTAGGGCCATTGGCTTCACCTTCAAAGACTGCTACAACATTACCTAAGTTATCAGTAAGCACTTTGTCTGCATACTTCTCTACGTGAGATGAAATGAGCTTAGTCATCAAATCCTCGTAGCCGGATACTCCTGGAGTCTCAATGAGTTTTCTAAGTACTTCAGGGTTCTTTAAGCTCAAGCACTCCCTCCCCTAAATACTACCTCAATGAGTTAACTACGTTCATGAACTCCCTCACCCTTGATTCATCAACAGGGTTTAGAGTTATGCCTCCAACCTTGAAGGCAGTGCCAACTATTGCGCCGTCAACGAGCTTTAAGTAAGTTGAGACGTTGTCCTTATTAATGCCTGTATTAGCTATTAAAGGCACGTCCTTCACTCCCTCTCTAACGCTAACGATATCCTCCTCCCTCGGCGGTGAGCCAGGCATGTGGCCTGAGATGCAGTAGGCATCTGCTATTGAAAGCCACTTAACTGTTTTAGCCACTATGCTCAATGGGCGCGGCGATATAGGTGCTGCAAACTCCGGGTTTAGATACAGGAATATCTTTACGTCCTCTGCACCAATGTACTTCCTATACCTCAGGACTTTAGCTCCCTCAGTATTCATTATACCTAGATCGCTTGAAAAGGCTCCAGCTAAAATAGTTCTTACAAAGGGAGCTCCAGTTGCTTTTGCAACAGCTATAGTAGCATAGGGATCCCATAGGATGTCTACGCCAAAAGGCAAACCAACTTGCTCTACAACTTTCGTAACTACATACGTCATTGTAGCAACAGTTTCAGGGCCTACTTTGAAGAGGAATGGTGCGTCGCTTTCATTAGAGAACAGCAGTCCATCTACTCCACCTCTCTCAAGGGCAACAGCATCATTTACAGCTCTTCTAACGATCTTCTCTACAGCTGGATCCCTATAGTCATACTTAGGGGATCCTGGTAGAGGAGGTAGGTGGACCATGCCTATGATGGGCTTATTAACGTGGAATATGTCGTGGAGCACTGACGACATTTAGTAAACCCCACTAACCCCTCTTCCTCCATGAATATCGCTGCTGGAGGCTATAAGCCTTATTGACTCAACGACTTCCCTAACGTTGCCTGAGGAAAACAGCGCTGACCCCATAGTTATTACAGAGGCACCTGCTCTCACTACTTCGCGGACATTGCTTGTGTTTATTCCACCATCAACTATTACATTTATTGCATTGTTCAACTGCTGCTTCAAGGCGCTTACCTCCCTTATCTTATCCAGCATTTCTGGGATAAGCTCTCTATCCACCCAGCTATAGAAGCTGGAGTCATTGTTAGTTATTACGAGAACGCTATCTACATACGGGATCAAATACCTTAAGGAGCTTACGGCAGTGCCCGGCAGTATTGCTACACCAGCTTTAACGCCAAGGCTCTTCACTCGCCTCACTACTCTCAATACATGGGGGGTGGGCTCTACGTGGACTATTACTTCATGAGCGTACTTCACGTAGATCTCAGCGAACTTCTCAGAGTTGTAAGCCATTAAGTGCACTTGTATAGGTAGGCTAGTTACTTCACGTATCCTCCTAACTGTATGTGGATTAAACCCTACGTCATCTACGAAGTAGCCATCTCCAACATCTACGTGTATGTAGTCAACGCCTGCCTCCTCTAGCCTCCTGACTTCACTCCCTAAGTTGAGGGGGTCTGCTGCAGCTATTGAAGCAGAGATCTTTATCATTCCAACATCACTAAGTATATATAGCTGGGGCACAAAGTATTTATAAAAATATGGAGGTATCCACATGGCTTTAGAGGCCATAGTAGAGTTCTTCAAGTGGTTTAACCAAATCCTTGGCGCAGCTACTCAAGCCGTATGGCTACCCATATTCCTATTCATTATAGCAGTAATACTGAGGGCTCCTGTTGGAAGAGCTTTTAGAGCAGCTGTAATTATTGGAGTAGCCTGGATCGGCATTACATTAGTTATAAATCTATTCTTCGGCGGATACGGCGGCGTCTCTATACCTGATGCTGCAGCAGCCATAAGGGATAGATTTGGGCTAGCTCTTGAAGGCATAGACGTCGGCTGGCCACCTATGGCAGCCATAGCTTACGGCACGTTAGTAGGCGCAATGATTATCCCAATAGGATTCATAGTGAACTTACTGCTTCTAGCACTTAAGTTAACTAAGACTTTTGACATTGATGTATGGAACTTCTGGCACTGGGCTTTTGTCGGCGGCACAGTTTACACATTAACAGGCGATCTATCTTTCGCTCTACTAGCGGCAGTAACTTATGAAGTATTCTGCTTAAAAGTAGCTGACTGGACTGTGAAGCCTCTATGGGATCTCTTCCCAGGTTATAAGGGTTATTCAATACCTCAAGGGGGAGGGTGGGTTGGCTCAATACCATTCATAGCTATATTCAAGCCCATAGTTGATAGAATACCGACTCCAAAAGCTGATCCAGAGACTTTAAGGCAGAAGCTAGGAGTCCTGGGAGAGCCAGCTATTCTAGGCTTAATTATTGGCGCTCTCTTAGGCGTATTCGCTGGCTTTAATGCTATTGGAATAGCTTTGCTAGCTATAGGGGCTGCTGCAGTAATGATGTTGTTGCCGAGGATGATTGGCTTATTGATGGAGGGATTAACTGTCATAGCTGACTCAGTTTCAGAATACGTGAGAAAGAGGTTTGCCGGCAGAGAGCTGTATATAGGTATGGATGCTGCTATAGCTATAGGGCATCCAACAACTATAGCGGCTGCCTTACTACTAATACCAATAGTATTGATTTGGGCAGCAGTCTTCTCAGCAGTTGGCTTAATAAAAATACTGCCTTTCGCTGACTTAGCTGCTACACCATTCTTCGTTGTTGCTGCAGTTCCATTTGTAAGAGGGGATTTAATAAAGTCAATTATCCTAGGGGCTTTAATCATGTTGCTATGGCAAATACTTGGCTCATGGTGGGCCCCTATTCTCACAGAAACAGCTAAAGTAGTTGGGTGGACTCTACCTGCTGGGGCATCTTTAGTGGGGAGCATATGGCTGCAGCCAATGATTGTGCCAGCATACTTATCATACTTAGTTAACACAGCTGTTTATGGCGTAGGACACGTAATATTAATAATTATAATAGCGATAACGCTGTTCGCAGACCGCTCTAAGACTCTGAGAGAAGCATTTAGTAAGCTATACAAGTAACGAGTAAAATGCTATCACTTTTTTACTTAGCTCTAACATTTAACAAAGTTTATAAGGATTGCATGGAGATAGTTAATGAGAGTACTTGGAGGTATTAGGGGGAAATGGATAAGAAGAAAATAATAGTTGCATGCGGCACTGCAATAGCGACTACAACTCTAGTAGCTGAGAAATTGAAGAAAGTACTGGATAAACACCGCATTGATGCTGAAGTAATAAAGTGCAGGATAT
This sequence comes from Desulfurococcaceae archaeon, assembly GCA_038879595.1. GTDB lineage: Archaea > Thermoproteota > Thermoprotei_A > Sulfolobales > Desulfurococcaceae > JANXDZ01. Next base: position 7,113 of record JAVZTI010000011.1, read on the forward strand.
CAGAAGTACAGTACTATATCAAAATGCTGCGCAACGTAGACTTAATACTAGCAACTAGCATAGTGCCAGGAGTTAAAGATATACCAGTTCTTAACGCTGTACCATTCATCTCCGGCATTAATGCTGAAGAACTGGAAAAACAGATAGTGGAAGCATTGAAAAAATGACTCCCCTCTCGCAGAAAGTTCACTAATTTAAGCTGTTTTCCCAAATGATGAAGCTTAATTCAAAGCTCAACCCTAAATGCACTGCCTTTACCCATAAAGAGAGGGGTTAGAGGCTTATGGAGTCATAAGGGGGAGCTGCCTCAACGCTTCATCATTATAAATCAAATACATAAAGATCTTGTGAATCATTCGCCCACTCTTAAGAGCAGTCTTTCAGCCGTGGAACTACGTAGGAGCTGGACTCTGCAAGAACGAATAGTTTTTATACATCCTCCATGGCTTAAGCTACTTAGGTGACACTATGTTCCAATGGATTTAAGTAAGTTGAGGCCTCCTCAATTAGTGGATATTCTGCCTAAGCATTGGTATAACATTGTCCCAGATCTTCCTGAGCCTCTGCCACCAATGCTGAAGCCTGATGGAACTCCAGTTAAGCCAAGTGAGTTAAGCTCCTTATTCCCAAGGAAGCTAGTTGAACAAGAATTTAGTTCAACTAGATTCATAGATATCCCCAGTGAGCTCATGGAGCTATACGTAGAGTTGGGTAGGCCAACGCCTATTCTTAGAGCTTTAAGGCTTGAGAAGCACTTGAATACGCCGGCTAAAATATACTATAAGTATGAGGGTGTTCTCCCAACAGGTTCACACAAGATCAATACAGCAGTAGCTCAAGCATACTTCAATAAACTCGATGGAGTGGAGAGACTTACTACTGAGACTGGTGCAGGGCAGTGGGGTTCAGCGCTAGCTCTTGCTGGAGCTCTTTTTGGACTAAAGATCAGGGTTTACATGGTTAAGGCAAGCTATGAGCAGAAGCCGTATAGGAGAATACTCATGGAGATCTATGGAGCAGAAGTAGTTCCAAGCCCAAGCAATTACACTAACTCAGGTAGAGCAGTGCTTAGTGAAAAACCAGATCACCCTGGCTCTCTAGGCATAGCTATAAGTGAAGCAATAGAGGATGCTGTAACTAGCTTAAATACTAAGTATAGCTTAGGCTCAGTGTTAAACCACGTATTAATGCATCAAACAGTGATAGGCTTAGAGGCGCTGAAGCAACTTGAGTTAATTGGAGAAGAACTTCCAGACTACATAGTTGGCTGCGTAGGAGGGGGAAGTAACTTCGCTGGTCTAGCATACCCATTCTACTACGAGTGCATAGTTAAGGGGTGTAAAAGGGATCTAAGGATGGTTGCTGTAGAGCCTAGGGCAGTTCCATCAATGACTAGAGGGATCTACGCCTACGATCACGGTGATACAGCTAAGCTAACTCCATTGATAAAGATGTTTACAGTTGGACATAAGTACGTGCCAGCTCCAATACATGCAGGAGGCCTTAGATACCATGGGTTAGCGCCCACTCTCGCAGTACTCGTTAAAAACAACGTCGTTGAGCCAAGAGCCTACCATCAAGTTGAGGTATTTAGAGCAGCACAGTTATTTGCACAAACAGAGGGAGTAGTGCCAGCGCCTGAGTCAGCTCATGCAGTAAAAGCAGTAGTAGACATTGCTTTAGAAGCGAAAAAGACTGGTGAAAGACCAGTAATAGTCTTCAATATGAGTGGCCACGGACTATTAGACTTAGCTGGATACCGGGATTTCTTAAATGGAGGGCTGAAGGACTATGAGCCGGGGGATATAGACTTCTCATACTTGCCTAAAATCAACTACTAATTTTTTCTCTAGATAAGCTCACGTTGCTGCGCAACGAGCTATAAGAGTTTTATAGAGAAAGGCTGTTTAAGTACTTGAGTGAACGGCGTGAGCTTAGGCAAGCAGCTGATTAATGTATTAAAGCACGTGCCTTTGCTCATAGGCTTATTCGTCTTCTACTCCTATGGATTCCTATGGACTGTTAAGCCCAGGAGAATTAAGGATATGAAGGATTTACTTGAGCTCTTTTACTACGACTTCCTTAAGTTAGAGAAGGAGCACGTAGAAGTCGTTAAGCTATCTGATAAAGAGCTTGTAACTATTTCAAGAAACCCCTGCCCAATACTTAAGTTAACGCTAATGTTGGGCTTAGATACAAAGTATACATGTAAATTGATATCTGAAACAGTCTGCAAATTCGTCCTTAAACGCATTGACTCAAGGCTTGTCTTTGAAAGAAACTATGAGTACATAAGGCCGTATAGGGATGGATGCTTAGAGAAAATATATTTAAGAAACAGTTGACTACAAACACTCTTCTGCTTCACAGAGCTTCTTCAATCCCCGCATAAATTTAAATGATCCCGCTATACATCATTTGAAGCAGTATAGGAGGACTCAAGATGTGGGAGTTTAGGAGCGCCTGAAAGCCTCAAGAATGATGTAATCCAAAGGCCTGGTGGAGGAATAGAGTGAGGCAATGAAATCAACTAGCGTAGGCTCACATCATAGCTGAACCCTCCACCTTCCATGAAATCTACCTCCACTATTAAATAGAGACCTTGTTTACTTCATTTGCATCCATCAGCGATTAGTCAGCCGTCATGTACTCAGCTCCCCCTCTTAGAGGACGACTTAAGGCTTCATTTAATGGAGAGAGCATAAGGAATATAAACTGAGTATTTATGGAGGGAAGCTTAATACAAGTATGGCAGGGAAGTAATAATGAAGTGTGGAAAGAGCGGGTATTCAATGAATTATGACTATAGAAGAGTTATGTTAACGTTTACAATGCTGGGCTTTGTATCGTTGTTTGCTGATATAACTTATGAAGGCGCTAGATCTATTTCTGGAGACTACTTAGCGTACTTAAATGCTCCAGCTATAGTGGCTGGCGCTGTAGCAATTGGAGAATTCCTAGGTTATGCAATTAGATTGCCGAGCGGCTTAATTGCATCTAAGTATAAGTCTTCTAAAGTAGTGTGGTTTTTAACGATAGTTGGATATGGGTTAAACTTAGCTATACCGCTGCTTGCTCTAACCGGTAATTGGACTTATGCTTTAGCCATATTGATTGCTGAAAGAGTGGGTAAGGGATTAAGAACTCCTGCTAGAGACTTAATAGTATCTGACTTAACTGATAGAGCTATAGGTAGGGGGAAGGGCTTTGCAATACACGAAGTACTAGATCAATTGGGTGCTGTATCCGGCCCACTAATAGTTAGCTACGCCATAGCTTCAGCAAAAGGCTATGCAGATGCATTCCTATGGCTCCTTCCATCAGCTTTAGTGGCTTTAACACTAATCACTACTGCCTACACTATATACCCAGAGCTTGAAAGCTTTAGAGAAGCTAGAGCTGTAGTATTAAAGAGCTATGTAAGCTCAATAGGGGCCTACTCAGCATTCACCTTCCTCCTATCAATAGGCTTTATACACTGGAGCATTATCTCATATCACTTAGGTAAGACAGGTGCTGTAGCTACATATGTAATACCGCTGTTCTACGCAGTAGCTCAAGGAGTTGATGCTCTCATAGCTCTACCACTGGGCTGGCTGTACGATAAGAAGGGGCTGAGCACTTTAATGATGCTTCCACTAGTCTCAGCAGCAATTCCTCCACTAATTCTATTAAGCAATAACTTAGCCTACTTAATAATGGCTTCAGGACTCTATGGAGTAGTAATGTGCAGCTATGAAACAGTCATTAGAGCTGCAGTAGCAGACCTCGTTGAACCACAGAGTAGAGCAGCAGTTTTTGGAGCAGTTGGCTTCCTATGGGGTTTAGCGTGGATGATTGGAAACATTGCTGGAGGAGCAATATACGACGCTCTAGGGCCTAGAGCACTAGCCATAGTTTTCTCAGCAGTATCTCTCTCATCACTTATAGCTCTAAAACTATTGCTCCGGAGACTAAGGCCTCACTAAGTTAAGCTACTTACATCAATAGGCCTTACTTCAAGGAATTCAACTGCTTCATGGAAGTCAGCCAGGAAGTTATTGAACTCCCCTATGCTTAACACAATTACGCATCCTCCATAAGTCCTTACAGCAGGAGTTGTCAACGTAACTATTACTGGGTAAGCTTGCTTTACGCCAGTAATTGAAGGCATGGCTGACTTAAGTAAATCTCTATGCTTAAGTAGTTGAATAGCCCTCTCTAAGTGTCTTTCAGCAGCCTCAAATAGCCTTGAGGGGGAGGTACTGTGGCTCCAGTGCTTGCAGTCAATAATTAAGGATCTTCCAGATCCTGGGTCGACTCCAACGACGTCTACTTCAAGCCTCTTAGGCTTAGTTATAGAGAGGTTAGTTGCAGTGACATATCCATGCCTTGAGAGAACTAGAGCTGAGAGCTTCTCAAAATCCCTCCAATTAACGTACCTAGAGATTCTCGCTAGAGGAAGTCCAGCCATTACTCCATGGCTTGCTAGAAGAAGCTTATTTGAGACTCTGAGGAAGGGTTCATCCAACACTACTCCTGGAAGCCTACTTACAGCACTAAGTATGACTTCCCGCGTAGCCCTAATGACTTTAGATAGCTCATCTATTGAAGCCTCTCCCTTAGCCAGCAAGTACTCAATTAGTGATTGAGCAATGCTTAAAGCCATGTATTTATACCTGGGAGTCAAGTAAGTTAACTGCGTATTTATATATTAGAGAATTAGTGATAGTTAAGCTTCGCTTAAAGAGGTGGTTACTGTGGGAGAGATCTTTGATAGACTTACCCCAATGAGCCCTGGGCAGGAGGAGTTAAAGAAAGTCCTTGAAAACGCAAACTATGAAGTAGTTGGAGTGTTTGGGCCAACGGGCACAGGCAAGAGCCTGTTCTCAGTACTTTATGGAATAGACTCAGTGTTATCAGGCAGGAGCAAGAGGTTCATAATATCTAGGCCAGTAATAGACGTTGTATCTGGTAGAGAAATGACTGCAGTAGATCTTGGGGAAATGTACTACAGCATAGCTATAAGTTACTTGAGGGATATCCTGGCTGGCTTCATTGATTGGAGCAGCGTTGAGAAATTGATAAGTGAGGGTAAAGTAGTCTTCGCAGACACTCACTACTTAAGGGGGAGGACTTTCGATGACTCAGTAATATTCCTAGATGATGCTCAAAGCATTCCGCCGGAGAGCAGCATAGAGATGCTTATGAGGATTGGAGGCAACAGCAAGTTCATAGTTGCAGGAGACCCAGTATTTCAAAAACCCCAAGCAGTAAAAGATGGAGCTTCAGTAGTTAGAGAAGTATTACTAGGGGAGGAGAGAGCTAGAGTAATAGATCTTGGGTTAAAGGACATAGTTAGGCCTGGAGCTAGGCGAGGCATAAAGCTACTTCTTGAAGCTAGAATGAGGAGTAGGTCTCTCAGTGAATCAGAGAGGAACATAGTTGATGCAGCTAGAGCTAGGGCACCTGATGCAGACATAGTTACTGTAGCAGAGTTCATTGATGAAAAGAAGAAGTTCAACATATCTAGTGAAGCAGCTCCAGATGCATTAATAGTAACTAAGGAGGGCTACATAGGTAGATTAATAGGCAGGAAGGGTGAGAGAATAGGGGCTATTGAATCTGATACAGGGTTAAAGCTTAGAGCAATAGAGTTAACTCTCGACTTAAAGCAATTAATTAGAGCAATTCACCCAGTGAGTTGGATATACAAGAACATAGTTGACGCAGACTTCATGGGCCCCGATATAGCTGTAAAAGTCCAGAGCAGTGCTTATGGAGCCTTCGTAGGTCAGAGGGGGAGCTACGTTAGATTCATAGATTCAGCGCTAAGGAAACTCATGGGCGTTGGAGTAAGAGCCATAGAAGTCCCTGAGGAAGTGGAGGAAAAGGAGAGGAAGAGGAGGAAGTAGAATAAGTTAATGCATTAATCATGCCCTACTGGAATGAATCTAACAGATAACTTTAGGCTACACAGCTTTTTATGGAACTCCATTACTTTACGGGAAGGCCCTTGAACAACTATTACATTCATGCAGCCGCACTTCACATGGCTATGGCTGTAGTTAGCCACTAGATCTTTGAATTCATCAATGACTTTAGGCAACTCCACGGGAGTCTCCTCCCTAGAGAAAGTCAATAGTACCCCAATGCAGTCGTGTTCAACAGTGCTATGCTTATATAAATTCACGTGTTCTTCAAGAGCGCTTCTCACTACCATAGATCTATCGACGCCTAAAGCTTCAGATATTTCGTTGACGTCTTCAGCTAGCTCCTTTGGTATGGATATTCCAAATCTAACCTTTTGCAAAGCCTAATCCTCCTCTACTTCTTATTGAGGACAGGGCGTATATAAATAGTAGTGTAAGCCCTATAGTGCCTGAAGGAGCTACGTTAACAATAATTGATGCCAGTAGCCCAGCTATGCTTGCGAAAATTGATGAGGAAACAGCTAATTTCAATGCCTCACTAGAGCTATTAGAGTTAACAGCTATAGCTGCTGGAACTAGTAGAAGTATGTGCTCTAAGATGTAGCCAACTGCTCTAAGGAGCCCTATAGAAGTTAAGCCTATTACAGTAAAAACCGTTAAGTCATAGAGCCACACCTTCACACCCATAAGCTTAGAGTACTCTGAGTCGACTCCTATCACTACGTTCCCCCTGTAAGTGGAGGCAGATAGAGCTACTACTACTGTAGCTATAAGCAGTAAGTATAGGAGATCTCTATTAGTCATCAACAGAGGATCTCCAATCATTAAGGAAGTTATCTCCACTGCTCTTGCAGCTTTAGCCATAACGAAGTACATTGATATAATGCTCAGCGATGCAGTAGCCGATACATATACAGCCGTAGCTACATCCTGATCTACGCCTCTGTGAATGAAGTAGCATATTGAGCATACTAAGGCTAATCCAATTAAAGTCGCTGCAGCCAGCTCATCGAAGCCGATCACTGTGGATAAAGCTATGGATGCCACTACTGCTAGTAGAGCTGAGTGAGGAGTAGCTTCTGCAAGGAAGTATAGCCTTCTAGCAGACACTAGTGCGCTTGCAAAACCGTAGGTTAACCCTATTAAGTACATTGATATTAGCCACTGAACTCTATGCCCCATGATTATGTAGGAAGCAGTTAATATAGGGATGGAGAAGATCATTATTGAAGAAAGCCTCACTTCCTGCCCACTCTCCTAACTAAATATCGATCAGCTGTGAGCACTGCTGCAGCTGTAGCTACAGCAGTTACAAGTACTACAGCAACTACATCCCTTAGCTCATAGAGCTCCTCGGGCTGTTGAAGGGCTATGCTACAGCTCTCTGCTAACCGGCTTACTTCATTAACTTGCTCAACTACTTTAGCTAGCTTACTTAGAGTGCTTCCTTCAGCTAAAGGCGATGGAATTCTTAAGACAGTCCTATTGTATTTTTCAGCTAATTCAAGTAGGTATGAGTGAGCTACGCTGCTGCTTCCCTCAATTACTAATATGTAGTCAACTACTCCTCTCTTAACGCTATCCTCAATTTCTTTTAAGACGCTTGGAGGAGCCATCAGTTCGTGCTCTATGAGCGCGAAGCTCTTTACTTCTATGCCAAGCCATTCTACAGCATATTGAGTCAGCGGGGATTCGCCAATGGCCAGCCCACTTACTTTTCTAACTGAACTAGTTAATTCAACGAGCTTTACCAATACCTGTGATAGCTTTGAGTAATAGACGTCTCTACAGCTAGGCCTATGGATAGACATTTCTTCAGCTAGCTTAGTTAGGAAAACAGCGTAGTTATGTGGATCGTAAGTTACAGCGTGGAGGTTCAGTGAGCCTGTAGATGGATTAACCAATGTTTTTACGCCATCAATGTAGGGTGCTTCAATTAGTGAAGAACTTACATCACCTGAATTCACTAGCTCCCTTATCTTTAGCTCAAATGGCGCGTGAGCTGTAGAAATAATTAAGTCTGCATTTCTAAGCACATCTACATCGCTTGGAGTCAGCTGGTATTCATGGGGATCGACTCCGCTTGGGACGAGAGCTATTACTCTATCGCCGATGCAAACTAATTGCTCTACGTCAAATCCTAAGTATGTGAAGGTGACGACTATGTTTAAGCCTTCCTCAATTACTACCTGGCTTAAGGCTTGTTGAGTAATAATTGCTAAGACTACTAATGCTAAAGCAACTGCATTGACTATAGCCTTCAGCTCAACCACCGATAAGCTTATTTTGTGCACAACTATTTAAAAATTTTACATAGAGTGTACACAAGGGGGATCAGCTTTGTCCAGCATAAGTGTAGAAAACCTTACTGCAGGCTACCACAGCGATGTAATCATATCAGGCGTCACTTTCTCAGCAAATTCTCCTTCACTAATACAAGTACTTGGACCTAATGGAGCTGGTAAAACAACTTTACTTAAAGCAATAGCTGGGTTGATCAAGCCCTTTAGTGGGAGAGTAGTTGTTTCTAAAGTTGATGTAACTGGAGATCCTAGTAAAGCTGGAAGATACATTGGCTATGCTCCACAAGTGCACTCACTTAACTCCAACTATAAACATCCAATAACTCCCCGAGAGCTCCTTGAGTCAACCCTATACGTCAGCAATAGATCCCTTAAATCTATGGATAAAGGCGGTTTATTGAAGAGAGTAGAGCATTCCCTAGAGTCCGTGGGGCTTCCGCGCAACCTATGGAATAAGCCTTTGTGGAGTCTTTCAAGTGGGCAAATACAGAGAGTCATTATTGCTAGAGCTTTATTAAATAACCCTCCAGTATTGCTGCTGGACGAGCCTTTAGCGTCAATAGATCATCAGGGTAGGTTTGATATAGCTGGACTTATAGCTAAACTCAAGAGCAGTAAAGTAGTCTTAGTAGCTAGCCACGATCCATTGATACTTCAGCCTTACACAGACTACATACTTTTAATCAATAGATCCAGGTATGTATTTGGCGAGCCGGGGGAAGTCCTTAAGGAGGAAGTTTTAAGAAAGTTCTACTGTAGTGAAGCCATAGTCTCACTTAAGGATTATGTGCATATAAGTGACTACCATGCTTAAACGCTCTTCCTGTTGAAAAGAGAGTTCTTAAGCTTCACTAATCCAAGAACTCTGAACAACTCGTTAAGGAAGTACTTTAAGCCTGCAGTAAAACCCTTATCGCTATACACAGTCACTACATTCACCCAGTCTATGCTTATTATTATGTAGCTGAATGCTAGAGTGATTGCTATGAGCAGTACTATTGATAAATATACGTTGCCTATGTATGGAGACTCAATTAAAAGCTCTCTAGCTATAACTCCAAAATAAACTATAGTCCCAGTGAGGATTAGTTTGCCAATGAATACAGCTAACATGTAGGCAACTATGCTGTAGCTGCTTAAGCCCAATGGAATGTAGAGAACGTCGTCAGGGAGCGGTAGAGATGCGAAGAGGAATATAGCGATGAATAAGCTTCTCCTAGCTATTTGAGAGAAGAGTTTAGTAGCGTTTCTCGCCTTATTGCCTAACACAACTCTAGTGGCTCTCCCAACATAGTATACCACTAGCTTACCTACAGTTGCTCCTAGAGCACTAGCCACGGCTATAGCTAGTCTAGCAGCTGAATCAGTGACGGCTGCAGAGTAGTGTAGTATTAGGATTAAGTAAGGCACGAAAGCGTAAGGTATTGAGTTGCTCAACAGTGAGACTAAGAATACTCCAAATACTCCATAGGATGCTATGAGGCTCCTTAAGTAACTAACTATGTCCAATCTAAATCCCTCTGACTCAATGAGTGAAGATATCGAGAGTACATTATTTACTTTTCCATAGCTTAGCGCTCTACATAAATATAAGTCAGCGACTGTACGTAAAGTTATGCGGTGTATGTAATCATGAGCCTCACTTGGGAGCCTAAGTGGGAGGCAATATCTATAGAGTATGAGGGAGTGAGAATCAGGACTTGTAGAGATAAAATAACTGGAATGATTGCATGCCCGATTTGCGTAAACGCTGTACATACTTGCTTGGAGGGGGGGAGGGCTGGCTTTAGGAGTAAGAGCTCACTAAGCTACGTATTCTTCTTTACAGCGAAGGACTTGATTCAGCACTTAAAGAATCACCATGAGTCATCGAAAGTGAAGCCAGCTAAGATCGTTATTGAAGAAGAGGAAGTTGAAGAAGAGTGATCGTTTTTATAGGCGCTAGCGATGGAATAAGCGCAGAGTCTTAGTACTTGATTAGCCTCATCTACAGCGCTATTCATGCTCTAATTAACGTAGTGCATTAATAACTCTAGTGAAAAGCTCAGTTCACTTACTGTGGCTAAAGCATAAGTACAGGTCTTCTAGGACTTTTGCGGAGGCATTAGGGCAAACAGCGATCAATTTTATGCACTAAGCACTTAGCGCTTTTTACTCCACAGCTATCCTATTAACTTAAATACCTGTGTATACAAAGTAAGCCCCATATATGGATTGAAGCGGAGTTTGAATTGCATGAGTATAGGAGATAGAACCCTTATTAAGAATTTAAAACCAAGCACTGAGAACGTACATGTCTTAGTGAGAGTAATTAAAGTTGAACCGCCAAAAGTGATACAGACTAAGAAAGGCCCGAGAACTATTAGTGAAGCAGTTGTAGGTGATGAAAGCGGGAGAGTGAAGACAACTCTATGGGGTAAGGCAGCTGGTTCATTAAAGGAGGGTGCAGCAGTTGAAATAACTGGAGCGTGGGTGACTTCATTTAGAGGCGAAGTTCAGTTAAACGTTGGAGGACAGAGCAGTATAAAGCCTGTAAGCGAAGGATCAGTGCCTACTAGCGATAACATACCTGAGGAATCGCCTAAGGCACCTCCATCTCCTCCAGGCAGGGGAAGGAGCTTCACTGGGCCTAGGAGGAGGACTGGGTTTGGAAGAAGGAGTAGAGAGGAGGAGTAAGGATGAGCAGTGAGCATGAGCACAGCCATGAAGAGCACGAGGATGCTCTAGCGAAATTTGAGGAAGTAAAGAATGCAAGGCCTTCAAGAAATGGCGAATTCGTAGGGCAAGAGGGAGAGAACTTCTACGTAGCTCTTAGTGAAGAAGAAGTATATGCCTTAAGTCCACTAGCATACTACATATGGAGTCTATGCGATGGAGAGCACAGCGTAGAGGATCTTGCTGGAAAAATGAGTCAGGACCTAAATGTAAACATAGATGAAGCTAAGGAAGTACTAGCAATAGCTCTCACAAGAATGTCTGAAGTAGATCTAATTAATCTACCGAAGTAATGTAACTAAGCTTAAATGATTTAAACTCATGTTTTTTAAAGAGATTCATAAAGATGCTCTTAGAGCAAACGAGTAATTAACCTCCATACGTAAAGCTACATTTAAGTGACCTGAATTGTGGAAGCTGCCTATAGTATTGGCTTTAGCATTAATGTTGAATCTAAGCAGTTTTCCCCAAGTTCCACTGCTTGCATTAAACGCAAAGCAGGACTCCACATATGAGTTGAGAATAATCATTGGAGGAAACATAACTAATTTAGGATCAGTTCCTGTGCGAGTGGGCAACACTGATCTACTGATATACAATTATCCCCTCTATGGCTACAGCCAAGAAGTGGTTTCAGCTAAGCTATACTATGGAGGTCAGTTAATTGATTATAGAGTTGCATTCATCAATGGTTCATGGATGTTGCTGCATGAGGGGAGAGCTCTTGATGATTTAATAGAGCCTGGGGAAAGCGCTTCATCAATGGTAGAGTACGTAGTTAAGATCAATATGACTGCTAGGCGAAGAGAGTTAGCTAACTTAAGCCTTGGGAGAATCAATGGATGGAGCTTTATTCCAGCTAACTACAGCAGCTTGACTTCTCCAACTCCTCTGTGGAACTATGAAAACCCTCTTGTAGCCCTTGCATACAAGTACTTGCTATCAAGAGGGGAGCAGCATACGCCACTGCAGTACTTCGCGCTAGTCATTAAGTGGATAAAGGATAACTTCGCGTACTCTACACGCATTCCGCCTAGAACTGTGTGGGAAGTAATTTTAAGGAAGGCTGGGGATTGCGATGAGCAATCAAATCTACTGATAACATTGCTTAGAGCGAGGGGTATACCGGCATACATTGAAACCGGCTTAGTGTACATACCTGGATTAACTTACGTAGATAGCGATCCCAGCGGCTTATTTACGTACAAGTTCATTAATGGTGGAGCTCACGGCTGGGCTGTTGCTTACATACCTCCAATAGGTATTGTAAGAATAGACTTAACTTTTTGGAGCGGGGCAGTGAACACTCTTGACGATGCCTTGAATTACATAAGGTATTCAGCGTACTATACTTACCCTACAGTAGTTATTGAGGAAGTCAAGACTGGAGACTACGTCTTAGAGAGCTCTAAGTTCCTCGAGGAAATAAGTTCAAGTAATCTAAAGTACTACGTTTATATAGAGATCTCAGAAGCCTAGCTTTAAGCCTGCCTATCTATTTATTGCGATAAGTTGAGGATCCCTCAGTTCGCTTCATCACTGATCAGCATTGGAGTCATAGGTCATCCAGTGAAGCCTATGTGGAGGCGCTTTTTAAAGCTTTATACCTTAAGGAAACTCACTTTCAATTAACTTGCTGAACTCCACGTACTCTTCTTCAACGCGCTTAGCTATATCGTGTCTATGCACGCGAGTTAAGTGGAGGTATAGGCCCCTTCTAGTGAATGGACCCTTATTGCAGATCCCGCATCTCAAAATGCCTTCTCTATCTATAACTAGCTTCCTGGCAGCTCTATATATGGCGCTCCTCATGGCTGGCAGCCTAAGCGATCCAACGGCGATCCTTATTTCTACATCATCGATCTCTATTCCTATAGCTATTTTAGCAGCTAGTTCAACGATCTTGTTATTTATGGCCGTCTTCAAGGCAGCTCCCCACTCCATAAGTTAATTGCTCCGAGCCCTTGAATTCACTTGATTAGTGTCTTTAGGGAGAATTTAAAGACTTAGCTGCCTAGTATTACCTACAGTGTGTAAGTGATGTCTTTGCTCCAGCATTTAACTTAACACAAGGACTTTTTACCTTCCCTCAATTAGAGTTAGTAAGGTAAGACGTATAGGCTTATTCAATGAGGTCATCGGCATGAATGAAGTCTACGTAGTTGGAGTAGGATTTACTAAAGTAGATAGGTTGTTTGAGCGTAGTGCTAGAGATCTTTTTGCAGAAGCAATGGCTAAGGCTGTAGATGATGCTGGAGGGCTAAAGCCAAATGCACTCGTAGTCGGCAACATGACTTCAAGCGTATTAATGGAGCAGGATAGCCTGGGGGCATTGATGGCTGATTACAGTGGATTAAGAGGAGTGCCTGCATTTAAAGTTGAAGCAGCATGCGGTAGTGGAGGAGCTGCATTCTACGCTGGCTACGCTATAGCTAAGTCTGGGCTAGCTGAAGTAGTTGCTGTAGGAGGAGTTGAAAAGCTTACTGAAATGCCTACAGAGTCAGTGACTAAGGCCCTTGCTCAAGCAGCTGATGCAGACTATGAGTTAATTCACGGAGTGTCTTTCACAGGCCTCAACGCAATGGCTATGAGGCTCTACATGAATAAGTATGGGTATAGGTACGAGGACTTCGCTCACTGGCCTGTTAGAATGCATGAATACGGCTCCCTTAACCCATATGCTCAACTGAGGAGTAAAGTAACTATTGAGCAAGTTGTGAAAAGCCAAGTAATAGCTGATCCTATAAGGTTGCTTGACTGCAGTCCAATAAGTGATGGAGCATCAGTAGTGCTCTTAGTTAGAGGCGAAGACAGAGCTAGGGAAATAGCTAGAAGTCTTGGGAGAGACGTATTAATTGAAGTAGCTGGAGTAGGTTTAGCTACAGATAGCGTTGACATAGCGAGTAGGAGGAGCTTACTAACTCTAGAGTCAATTAAGATAGCTGCTCAACAAGCTTACTCAATGGCAGGCGTTAACTCAAGGAGAATAGACTACGCTGAAGTACACGATGCTTTCAGCATCACTGGCTACATGTCCCTTGAATCCCTTGGATTTAGCGATGAAGGGAAGTCAGTGAAGGAGTGGATGGAGGGGAGGTTTACTAAAGGCGATAAACCTGAAGTAAACTTCAGTGGAGGACTGAAGGCAAGAGGACACCCTGTTGGAGCAACTGGCGTATATCAAGTAGCTGAAGTAGTTATGCAACTTAGAGGAGACTTCCCTGGATATAAAGCCAGTGAGCCTGAAGTAGGGCTTGCTCAAAACATCGGTGGAGTAGGAACTATATCTTCAGTAATTGTTTTAAGGAGAAGGAGGTAGCAATGAGTTATAGAGACATCGAGGACTTAATTAAGGAGCTGGAGGACCTTAGGAGGAAGAGCTTTGAAGGAGGAGGAGTAGATAAAGTCAGAGAGCAGCACAGTAAAGGCAAGCTTACAGCTAGAGAGAGGCTTAAGGAACTACTAGATGAAGGAAGCTTCCAGGAGCTTTGGTGGCTTTCAACAACAAGGTCTAGGTACTATGAAGAGCTTGGAATAGATATAGCTAAAGTAAAGTACTTAGGGGATGGAGTGATAGCAGGTTATGGAAAAATAGATGGTAGGACTGTATACGTATTCGCCCAAGACTTCACAGTCATGGGGGGAAGTATAGGGGAAGTACATGGCTATAAGATAGCTAAAATAATAGAAATGGCTGTAGAGAATCAAGCCCCAGTAATAGGCCTTTGGGATAGTGGTGGCGCTAGAATACAGGAGGGGGTGGCGAGCCTTCATGGAGCAGGCTTAATATTTGCTGCTAATGCTAAGGCGAGCGGAGTAGTTCCCCAAGTAAGCGTGATCCTTGGCCCATGCGCTGGAGCTGCAAGCTATAGCCCTGCTTTAACGGACTTCATAATCATGACTAAGAGCGCCTACATGTTTATAACAGGCCCTGAAGTAGTTAAAGCAGCTACGGGCCTTGAGACAACCTTTGAGGGGCTTGGAGGATCAAGCGTACATGCGTGTATGAGTGGAGTAGCACACTTTGTTGCTGAAGATGATGTAAGTGCCTTAAGGCTTGTCAGGAGGATTTTAAGCTACTTGCCTTCAAGCAATGCGGATGAACCGCCAGTTATTGACACTGGAGACCCATGGGATAGGGAGGACTCTGAACTTGACTCAATTATTCCTACAGATCCTGTGAAACCCTATGATGTTAGAGAAGTAATAACTAGAATTGTTGACAACGGAGAATTCCTAGAAGTACAGGCTGAGTACGGTAAGTCATGTGTAGTAGGCTTTGCTAGAATAGGGGGCCTAGTTATTGGGGTAATAGCTAATCAACCAATGGTTAATGCAGGCGTTATAGATATAGATGCCAGCGTTAAGATCTCTAGATTTGTTAGATTTTTAGATGCATTTAACATACCCATAGTCACGTTAGTTGATACTCCAGGCTTCATGCCTGGCATAGATCAAGAGCATGGTGGAATAATTAGGCATGGAGCCAAAATACTTTATTCATATGCAACAGCTACTGTTCCAAAGATAACTATAGTCATGAGGAAAGCTTATGGAGGAGCCTACATAGCTATGGGCAGTAGGAGCCTGGGCGCAGATGTAGTCTACGCATGGCCTACAGCTGAAATAGCTGTAATGGGCCCTGAAGGAGCTGTTAGAATACTTTATAGGAAGGCTGCACAGCAGCAAGTAGATCCAGAGAAATTTCTACAGGATAAATTAGCTGAATATAGAAGGCTTTTCGCTAATCCATATAGGGCTGCTGAGCTGGGCTACGTTGACGACGTTATAGCTCCAAGGGAGACTAGAAAGAAGATTTACGCAGCTTTAGAAGCTACATCATCTAAGAGGGAGGAGATAATACCTAGGAAGCACGGCAACATGCCTTTATGAAGTTTTAGCTCCATGCTTTAACTTCAGTAATATATCTCCTTTTTTAGCTACCTTACCTGGCTCAACGTATACTTCGCTTACTAAACCATACGCGCCAGACTTTACTTCAATGAGCATCTTCATTGACTCCATTGTTGCTACAACGGTTTCAGGCTCAATGAAGTCTCCAACTTTAACTCTTACATCAACTATTCTCCCAGTGAGAGGTGCTCTCACTACATTTTTCTCTTCAGTAACTTCAACTGTTTCTTCTTTCACACTAGAGGGTGGTTTAGCTAGTTGAATTACTTCACTCACCCTCTTCACTAATGACAGCATGCCGTCAATTAATAGATCTCCTCCTACTCCCTCAATTCTAATCACTTCTCCATTTACTTCAAGCACTACTTGCCTTAACCGCTCATCGAATTTAAGTACTCTAACTAAATACTCATCTCCATTACTTAACTTAACTAAGTACTTATCGCCTTCTAAAGCAACACTAACTTCAATTAGATTCCCCAGTGCAGTCTCTACACGATACCTCCTAACGTAAGACAATGTTTTACCGCACCCCTAGCTATACAGTGAGCAATCATTGCTATTAAAAGCGTTTAGAGAGTGGAGCGTAGTCAAGCATAGTGAAGCTATTTCTTCTACATTACTGCTGTAAGTGAATTAATATATTCGTCCTCTACGTAAATAATGGTGGTGTATTGAAGTGCTGCCTGATTGGGTAAAGGAATTAGCTAGAAGGGTCCTTGTTGAAAGCATTAGTTATCCAACATTTCTTGGTGAAAGCTATGGAGAGATCGTTAACTATTATGCAAGCGTATTGAAGGAGTTTGGAGTCCATGTAACGATACACAAAGTCCCCCAGGAATACGTCTTAAACAACGTCCCTTCTATTGCACAACCAAGTAAGCCGAGGTATATACTGCTAGCTAGAGTTGGAAGTGGGGAAAGAGTACTACAGTTCAACGGCCACTATGACGTAGTTCCACCTGGAGGTGGTTGGAGTACTACTAAGCCGTTTAACCCAAGGGAAGTTGATGGAAGGATATATGGTAGAGGAGCAACAGATATGAAGGGTGGAATAGCTTCATTCACTGCTGCAATAGCTTACTTAGCTTCAGTAGGAGAGCTAAAGGATTTAGTGGTTGAAGGAGCTTATGTCCCAGATGAAGAAGTAGGTGGATTAACTGGCACAGGTTATTTAATGAAGGAATTAGGCTCGAGGCCTGATCTAGCAATTATAGCTGAGCCCAGTGGTTTAGGGAAAGTATGGATTGGACATAGAGGTAATGTCTGGCTAGAAGTAGTCGTTAAAGGCAGGCAAACTCATGGGAGTACTCCATGGCTTGGAATAAATGCTTTTGAAAAAATGATCTATTTAGCTGTGGAATTCATTGAGAAGTATAAGCCATTCCTAGAGGGTAGGAAGAGCATCTATGAATACGACTTCCCTGAAGCTGGAAGGCCTACCATAAATATTGGGGGGAGAACTTCGTCAGCTAATGCTATAAACATAGTTCCAGGAGAGGCCTCATTCAGTATTGATAGAAGGCTTGTAATTGAAGAAGATCCAGAGCAAGTAGTTGAGGAACTTAAGGAGTTTTTAAGTAAAGCAGCTGAAGCAACTGGTGCTGAAATAGATGTAAAGCTAGTCGGTAAGTCGGCTCCAGCACTAACTAATCCAAACACAACTTTAGTTAAAGAATTAGTGAAAGCTGTGAGTAAAGTAACTGGAATAGCTCCTAAGCTCATAGTATGTAGCGGTGGACTAGACTTACGCTATTACAGAGACTTTAAAGTGGATGCAGTTGCCTATGGACCTGGAGCTCCTAGCGTTGCACACGTAGCTGATGAATACATCGAGTTAAGCGACGTATATAAGGCTGTAGAGATATACCTTGAATTCATCAGAGTTCTCCAATAATTAGGAGTTGAACTAATTGCGTAAGGAGGAAGTATTGTTAGATAATGCGCTTACCAAGCGTATGGCATTTATAGCTAGGCTAATTAACTTCCTAGAGGACTTAGCTGACGACGCTTTCTGTAGAGAGATCTATGTAAGTGAGGATGCATTGCTTAGAGAAAATGCTCCTAGTTCAATAACTGTGGATGCTGTGGACTGCGAATACGATGTTGTTGAAAGCGCTAGGGCCTTCTCTAGGGAGTGGTTCATAAACTCCGATGTGAAAAAAGGTCCTGCTGAAGTTCAATTAAGCTCTCTCTATAGATATATCTACGAGCTATACGTGAAGTACTTGCATCCATTGATGAAGCAGTACTCAGTTAAGACATATGCTCGAGGAGTGGAGTACTGCTTAGTATTGTTCTTTGAGGGAAAAGGGATCATTATTGAGGGCGAGAGGAATAAAGTAGTCCTTCCATACTTTAAACACTTCTTGTCAGCGCACACTCATCCAAGTAAGGAAGCACTGCCTTCTAAAGTAGATCTAAGGGCTATGTTTAAATTATTCATGGATAGAGGGCTCCTGTACTCCATAGTTACACCAGGTTCCTCAATGATTGTACATAGAGTTGCTCCGTTAACTGAAGGATCCCTTGACTTAGTGAATAAAGTAGTTGATAGTAAAGTGGAAGTAGCGCTTAACTACATGAAGAACTTTAAGGAGCTTGAAGTAATTCTAACTACATAAAGGACGTCTTAAGCCTTCACTGTTCTTGAAGAACATGTTTATAAGTTAGTCCATAACTACTATACTTAAGGCTTTGGCGTGCGAGCCTTGCTGAAGAGATCTATATTAATTGCAAATAGGGGAGAAATAGCTATAAGAATAGCGAGAACTATAAGAGAGCTTGGATGGATTGCAATAGGAATATACACTGATGCAGATAAATTAAGCTTGCATAGAAAGTACATGGATTATGACAGCAAGGTGTCAAGCTATTTAGATATGGATGAAATAATTGATGTAGCTCTAGAGCTTGGAGTTGATGGAATTCACCCAGGCTACGGCTTTCTCTCTGAAAACAGTTCGTTTGCTGAGAAAGTGATTAGAGCTGGCTTAACGTTCATAGGTCCTCCTCCAAGAGCTATGAAGCTCTCAGGGGATAAAGTAATGGCTAAAGACATTGCTATGGAGTTAGGTATTTCCACAATTCCTTGGATGGAGGTAAGAGATCCTTTAAACATAATTGATTACGCTAGAGAGTATGGATACCCAGTCCTCATAAAGGCTACTGGAGGCGGGGGAGGAATTGGTATGAGAGTCATTAGAAGTGATGATGAGGCCGAAGCATATTTTAAGCAAGCTAAGAGAGAGGCTGAAAAAGCCTTTAATGACCCAAGGATCTTCGTTGAGAAGTACTTAAGCGACGTGAAGCACATTGAAGTACAGATCTTGAGTGATGGGGATAAAGTAGTACATTTATTCGATAGAGATTGCAGTATTCAGAGGAGGTATCAGAAAGTAATAGAGGAAGCTCCTTCACCTGCTTTAGGGAGTAGAGATAGGGAGAAGATACTGAGTGACGCTATTGAATTAATGAAGTCAATAAAGTACATTAATGCAGGTACTGTGGAGTTCCTATATGACGTGAGGAATAAAAAGCATTACTTCATGGAGATCAATGCTAGGCTTCAAGTAGAACACCCAGTTACTGAAATGATTACTGGAGTAGACATAGTTAGGCAGCAGCTTCTCATAGCATTTGAGGAGGGGCTTGAATTAAGCCAAGGAGATGTATCTATAAGGGGGCACGCTGTTGAAGCTAGAATCAATGCTGAAAACCCAATTACTTTAATGCCTTCTCCAGGAGTCGTGAAAAAGTACTTTGAGCCAAGTGGTCCAGGTATAAGAGTTGATAGCGGTATTTCTGAGGGCTCTATTGTTTCAACTGAGTACAGTCCATTAATGGCTAAGTTAATAGCTTGGGCTCCGACTAGAGAAAGTGCTATACGTAAGTTAGCTAGAGCTTTAAGTGAATACATAATAACAGGTGTTGACACTAACATCCCCGTTCTTAAATCCATAATACTTAGCGAGGAGTTCTTAAAGGGATCTCACACGACTAGCTTCCTAGATACTCACGTTGATTCAATTAAGAGAAAGCTCGTTGAGCTAGAGAAAATACATGCTGTAGCTGTATCAATGCTGATGACTAAGAGCATTGATGGACTTGGAGCCCTACTACATAAAGTAAAGAAGATTGGAGGTAAGGTGGGTTCATTGAAGAGAAGCGCTTGGATGTACTGGAGTATAGTTAAGAGCAGAGTAAAGAGGGAGAAGAAGCTTAAGAGACTGCCGCGGAGCAGTAAGTGAGTTGGTCTTCAATGACTCAGTGTTTAAAAATCTTACATCTATGAGTGAAACAAGCCTTTATGCTAAAAGCTGGGTGAGTAACCTATATAAGTCACTACATATCTTAACTACCTACCTTAAGAAAAAGTTAGGTAAGTTGGGTGAGTAAAGGCTTGTCGCAGAGCTTTGAGCCATACCCATTCTTCATAAGGAGGGATTATGCCCCAGATCTAAGTAGTGACGTCATTTTATCATTTAGGGTAACGCCAGCTGAGAAATTTACCGTTGAAGATGCAGCCGGAGGTATTGCTGCAGAAAGCAGTACTGGGACGTGGACTACGCTTTATGAGTGGTATGATCATGGTAGATTGAGTAAACTCATGGGGAAGGCCTTTTACTTCAAGGATCTAGGGGATGGATCCTTCATAGTTAAGGTAGCTTACCCAGTTGAGCTATTTGAAGAAGGAAATATGCCTGGACTACTTGCTTCAGTTGCTGGAAACATATTCGGTATGAAGAGAGCTAAGTGGCTTAGAGTAGAAGATATATACTTACCGAAGTCCTTCCTTAAGGACTTTAAGGGCCCACTTAAGGGCCTAAGCGGAGTTAGGGATATATTCAAAGTATATGATAGACCTATAGTGGGAACAGTTCCTAAGCCGAAAGTTGGCTATACTCCTGATGAAGTTGAGAAGCTAGCGTATGAAATATTGATCGGCGGCTTAGACTACATTAAAGATGACGAAAACTTAGTTAGCCCAAGCTACTGCAAGTTTGAAGCTAGAGCTGAGAAAATAATGAAAGTTATCGATAAAGTTGAGAAGGAGACTGGAGAGAGGAAGGCTTGGTTTGCTAACATAACTGCAGATGTTAGAGAAATGGAGAGAAGGCTTAAGTTAGTCGCAGACTACGGAAATCCATACATCATGGTGGATGTAGTTATAGCAGGCTGGTCTTCTCTAACTTACATAAGGGATTTAGCTGAAGAATATGGCCTCGCTATACATGCACATAGAGCGATGCACGCAGCTCTAACTAGAAACCCATACCACGGAGTATCAATGTTTGTTTTAGCAAAGCTTTATAGAATAATAGGTGTAGATCAACTACATGTAGGTACTCCTGAAGTAGGAAAGCTTGAGGCAAAAACTATTGATGTTATAAGGAATTGCAACGTCCTCAGAGAAAAGATATTTAAACCAGATCAAGGGGACGACTTCCACTTTGAGCAAGACTTCCACCACATAAAGCCAGCTGTACCAGTATCATCAGGAGGACTTCATCCAGGAACTCTACCCGAAGTAGTTAAAACAATGAGTAAAGACATAGTGATACAAGTAGGTGGCGGCGTAGTCGGCCACCCAGATGGACCGAGGGCTGGGGCAACTGCCGTTAGACAAGCACTTGAAGCTATAGCTAAAGGAATTCCACTGGATCAGTATGCTGAATACCATAAGGAACTGAAGAGAGCTCTAGAGAAGTGGGGCTTTGTAAAACCAATATGAGTTTTCATAGAAATAACCTGAGGCACACTAGCTTTTTCTAAACAATTGCTTAAATGAGCTTCAAGTTCTTAAACTCATAATGGACCGCGATGCCACAGCGGTTTCCGTGAAATATCTATAGCTTAGTATTTAGTTTAAGAATGCTCATTAGCTCTAAATAGTATAATTAATGCATATAGATGGGTTGCTTTCTTTTGATTTATTTATGTGCTATAACTCCTCTGCACTACTCCATTTCAACAAGCTCTGTTTCTGGAAGCTACAGCCTTTAAAGGCTGGCGACGGTGTTAAAGCCGCTATATTGAGTGACTGTTGAGAAGTACATGAGGCATTTCATAGGCTTCATATCTGTTTATGCTTAGCTTTTACTCTACCCACTGAGAAACGACTTATGTTATTCCACTCAAAGACCGTGGTGAAGCTATTAAGAGAATGCGTGACGGAGTTAAGGAGTTAACTTAGATGGATTTGGCCATCATAGTGAGCTACACTGAAGCATTCCTCGCGGGATCAATAGATTTTCACGAGAGCCTTTTGTCACAAAGCTATCAGTAACTACATTAGATTCCCTCCTCTTGAAAGGGAGTGTGCGACTAAGCTATGCTCAATGAAGTTAGCGCTATCAGTAATCAACAACCTTATATTGCGCTATCTCCGTCTAACTTAACTAACTGTAAGACAGAGTACTTAGCATTGTTGGTTATAGTAGATATGACTTTAGCCGGGTTCTACATGTACTGTTGCTTCCCATCCTAGTTTTTCCTTAATAGTCCTCTCTACTTCGCTAGCGATCTCGTGGGCTCTCTGTAAAGGTGTATCAGGCTTCAACTTTATATGTAGCGTTATCTCTACGTGGCTTCCATATCTATGAATATGTATGTGGTGAACGTCTCTTGCATCACTCGATATGCTGTAGACGATCTTTTTCACTACTTCCTCCTCCTGCTTTGTTGCTCCTTTCCCTAGGAGCTCGCTACCGCTTTCGAAAACAAGCTTCAGCGATACATACATGATTAAAGCTGAAACAGCTAGACCTAGAACTCCATCAAGCCACCACAGGCTTCCTCCAAAAGCTATTGCTACAGCTAGAAGAGCTGTAGCAATAGCATCACTTCTATGATGCCATGCATCGGCTATTAAGGATCCCGAACCATATTTTGATCCAAGGCCTTTAGCCCATCTAGCTAGGGCTTCTTTAACTACTGTTGAAATAGTGAGAACTACAACCAGGATCCAGCTGAATACAAGTCCTTCTCTATATAGAAACTTGTTGATGCTCTTCTGTATGAACTCTAGGCTAACCATAGCAAGCATGGCTCCTATAACTATAGAGGCCACTGCTTCAGCTCTTCCATGTCCGAACGGATGCTCTTCATCAGCAGGTCTACTGCTTATCCAAAAACCTAGGACAACGACTACAGAAGTTAATGAATCAGATATTGTGTGAAAAGCGTCAGCTACAATAGCTATAGAGTTGTACATAGTGCCGTAGACATATTTAACAATAAAGAGAGCTGTATTTACAGCTATAGACACTAAACCCTCTAGGTATCCAGCTTTCTTCTCAGTGTTTAGCAAACAGCTCTACACCGCGTATATGTAGATTTGCTGAATAGTTTAGATACTAAAATTTTTAACTATTATTAACTCTGTTTTAACATGCAGTGACGTATCTGTGGGGCAATAGTTCATGAAGCTCAATTACCCTGAAGTAGTTGATGAAGTGCTTAAATTGATGTGGCCTAGGAAAATGAAGTTATTTACAGCTGGGCCTGTTGCGTGTTTTCCAGAAGTACTTGAAGTAATGAAGAGCCAAATGTTTAGCCACAGATCCCCTGAATACTCGGCTCTACATAAGGACACAGTCTTAAGGCTAGCTGAGTTCATTGGGGCAAGGAAGGCTACGGTTCTCTTAGCTCCATGTAGTGGAACGGGCTTCATGGAGGCTAGCATTAGGAATGCTGTAATGCCAGGCGGAAAAGTCCTCGTTACATCAATAGGGGCTTTTGGAGATAGATACGCGGAAGTTGTTGAAAGCAATGGAAGGAAGGCTGTAGTACTTAGGAAGCCCTTGGGAGAACCTATTTTACCTGAGGAACTAGATGAAGCTCTACGGAGGAATAGTGATGTAGAGGCAGTAACGATCACTCACAATGAAACTTCAACTGGAGTAATCAATCCACTTAAGGAGCTAGCTAAAGTAGTTAAGGAAAGAGGGAAGTTAGTTCTCGTTGACGCAGTATCATCTATGGGTGCAGCCGATATAAGGGTGGATGAATGGAGCCTGGACATAGTTTTCTCAAGCAGCCAGAAGGCATTTGGAGTGCCTCCAGGGCTAGCTATGGCTGCAATCAGTGAAGAAGTCTTTGAGAAAGCTAGAAAAGTAAGTGATAGAGGGTGGTACTTTGATTTAATTGCATTAAGGGAGGACTTAGTTAAGGGATGGAGCACTCCATCAACTCCACCAATACCTCAAGTAGCTGGACTCAACGCTGTTCTTAGAATAGTTGAGAAAATGGGTGGTAAGAACATGTGGCTAGAGATGTATGAGAAGAGGGCTGAGAAAATTAGGAGTAAAGTAGTTGAATTAGGATTAGAGCTATTTGCTAAGCCGGGCTTCTACAGCCCAACTATAACTGTAGTAAGAACACCTATGGGCTTGAAGAGTAGCGATATCTACTATAACTTAAGGAGTAGAGGCTTTGAAATAGCCATGGGATATGGGCCTATTAAGGAAGCTACATTTAGGATAGGCCACATGGGCTACATAACTGATCAAGACATAGATGATCTATTTAAAGAACTCAGTGATGTATTGAGGAATCTAAAGCCTAGCTAACTTTTGAAGCAACTTATAATAATTGCTTTTAAACTCCCACAATATCTAGGGGGGCGTAAGCTATTGAAGTTAATTGGACTTGTTGCTAGTGGAGCTTCGAGCTTTCAAGCTCCAATAATTATATATGATCAGAATGAAATGGATGCTAAAGAGGAGCAGTTTGTAGTAATAAGTGATGATAGGAGGGGAATTAATTACTTAGGTATATTGAGGAATGTGCGTAGGTATGAGCCATTCCTTCAGCCTTATAAGAGGACTAGTTACGTGGATAACCCAAGCTTAGCTGACAGCGGTACATTACCCCATAGCACTGGCTATGTAAGCATAGTTGGTGCAGTAAGCAATGGCGCTTTACTGGAGTCTACTCTACCTCCTAATCCAGGTTCAAAAGCTTACGTAGTTGAGGATCCAGGTGAATTAAAGATATCGTTTGAAAATGGATTAACTATTGGAAGCCATAAGTATAGTGGCTTAGAAATCCCTCTAAACCCCGTGTGGCTTCCATACCATGTTGCAGTTGTTGGAGCAACTGGAACTGGTAAGTCTAGGCTCGTAAAAGCCTTTATTGATGAAGTGTTATCTAAGACTAATTACACTGTAATAGTCTTTGATCACACAGGCATGGACTACGTAAAGTACTATCCAGATAGAGTTATTGAAGCTTCAAGAATAGTAATGGATCCAGACCTCATAACTAACATAATTCTCAGTAAAACAGGTCTTAATCCACAGCACTATGAGAGCTACGTACTCATAGCAGTACTTTACTGCATACTAGATTATTATAATAGAATTGGAGTACTTCAATCACTCATCCCAAGGCTTATTAAGGATCAACACGTTAAAGCTCCTGGGAAAGCAGCTGCTTCAGTTACTAGGGAATTAATTGGTTCAATGGATTACGGCGAGCTTCTAAAGATTATGGCTGAACACCCTATTGAGTGGAGTAGGCATTTGTTTAAACAACAATTGGATAAGGCAGTTGAATTCCTAGGAGGCAGAGAGGGGACAGCTATGAGGGCGAAGATATTAACTGACGTAAGGCTTGGAGATTCATTCTTTAATTCTTTAAGTAAGAGGGATCTTCATCCAGCAGATGTTGTTGCTAAAGCTAGGAGGAGTAGGCTTGCAGTAGTTGACTTAAGTACTGAAGCAATGGAGTCCCGAAGATATGTATTGGCTAGTGTAGTAAATGAGCTGTGGAGAGCGATTGAAGAAGAGAGAGCTTCAATAAACACTGTCTTAGTAATAGATGAAGCCCATAACTATGCATGCAGGTACTGTGGTGAAGCTGGAGAAGCTGTTTCAAGAGTCTCTCGTGAAGGGAGGAAGTGGGGTCTTGGAGTAATCTTAGCTACTCAGAGAATAATTGATGTAGATACTGATGTTAGAAGTAATTTAAATACATGGTTCTTCAGCAAACTTCAGACTCCAAGCGATTATAAGGAGTTAAGTGGCTACATGGATTTAGCAGGTGTAAGTGAGTCATCTCTTTCAGCACTAGGTAAGAGAGAGTTCTATGTCGCTGGATTAATGAATCCGCTTAGAGTGCCAATATTAATCAAGGTGAGAGAGGTGGCTTAATGGCCTTTGAGCCAGGCAGTGTAGAGCTTGAAGAAGAGCCCGTTCCACTAATAGTCTTAAGAGGCGTTGAAAAAGAAGCTGCTAGAATAGCTTCTTCACTAAACGTATCTAGAGTTATCGCTGAAAGAGAGCGTATTAGGACTATGCTCTACTCCCTTGGATTACTGGGTGAAGTAAATAGCTATAGTGGTAGATCTCCATGTGTTTTAGCCATAGATACAAGCTTTACATCCCCTCCACTGGAGCTTGTTGGAGGAAGGCTTCTATTGATTGTGAGATCGTACGTTATTCAAGGATGCAAGTGCCTTAAGGAACTTCAGTCCAGCAGTAGTGAGGGATTCATTAGGTTTAGTGATGCAGCTGAATACATAGCACCGATATATTCAAAGATCTATGAGAGGAAGTTTGTTAAGGAAGTCCTTGAGTTAAAGAAGGCTGGGGAAGCTCAAGTAGACTTAGTGTTAATTGATGGAGAGCTTTTTCCAAGAACTCCCCCAGGCTTTGAGAGTAATGCTAAAAGCAGCGTTATGAAGCTTTATGCTAAGTTAGTTGATTTAACGCAGGAAGTTCTTGAACTAGCTTGTGAAACTGATACAGCTATTGTTGGTATAGTGAAAAGATCTTATGGACGCGATGTCGCGGTCAGACTACTTGATCCACAGATTAGAGTGAATGATAAGGCTCTGGCTTCATACATCCTTAAGCCAGGCGAGTTCGTAGACCTAGGATCTTATGGCGACATAGCTTTCTATCTATGGAGATTCATGGATGCATTTAAGGAGTACTTGAGTTACATAGATCTTAGGACTTATAGCGAGAGGCTTTCATGGATTCTAGGCGTCATAGAGTCGTGCAGTAGTTGCAGTAGCATAGGCTTAAGCATATATAGAGCTCGAGTACCAACGTACTTCATGGTTTCAACGAAAATAGAGTACTGGGTTAACAGCGAATTTAATTACAATAAGCTACTATCGTATCTCTCCTCAGTAACTGGAATGAATGGTGTTCCCCATCAACTAGATGTAGTGGATTCAATGTCGATGATCAGTAGGAATACACTGTACTTAGTTCAACAACAGCTATTCAAAGAGTTATCTAGAATAACTGGAGATGTTGAAATAGCTATGAGTATAGCTGGACTGACTAATCCTGAGAAAATAAAGGTTATTGGATTAAAGTAGAGCATGGATGTAAGCTAATTCTAGGGTCTTGTAGCTGTTTTGGTGTGTAAGGTTTATTAGGTTTTGTAGAATTGCTTATGTTGGAGCATGGAACATAGCTTTAAGGCTAGATGTAAGCCCTGTGCCGTTGGGCTTGAAGGGTGCCTATGACCTCTAAGTAGAGTGGCTAGTAGCTACAGTGAACAGGGGGCAGAGGCACAACCAACCCTAGAGAAAACCTAAGGCGGGAAATGGAACATCTTTTAACTGCGGAGAGTGATAAAATGTTTAGAGCGCGCTGCTGATGGTGCTTAAAGTTGGTTATTAAGGTGCTTATAGCTGCTCCAATCCATGAAAGAGGCATTGAGATACTTCGTAGAGAGGGTTTTGAAGTAGTTTATAGAGAGTATCCAAGCATAAGTGAATTAATGGATTTAATTAAAGGCTTTAACGCACTCATTGTTAGAAGCAAGCCCAGGGTTCCTAGAGAAGTTATACTTAAAGCAGACGTGCTTAAAGTAATTGGAAGAGCTGGAGTTGGAGTAGACAATATAGATGTTGAAGCTGCTAAAGAAAAAGGCATTGAAGTGTTAAACGTTCCTGAAGCATCAACAATTAGCGTAGCTGAACTAACTATGGGCCTCATATTAAATGTTGCGAGAAGAATAAGCTATGGAGATAGAATGGCTAGGCTGGGCCATTGGGCTAAAGCTGATTGCGAAGGAGTAGAGCTCTATGGAAAGACCCTTGGAATAATAGGCTTTGGCAAAATAGGGGAGGCCTTAGCTAAGATAGCTAAGTATGGTTTCAACATGAGGATAGTATATTATAAGAGGAATAGGCTTCCCAGAGAAGTTGAGGAAGCTTATGAAGCGGAGTACTTAAGTCTTGAAGAACTACTAAGAGTTTCAGACATAGTCTCCATACACGTCCCATTAACTCCTGAGACACGGCACTTAATTAATGAAAGCAGGCTGAAGTTAATGAAGAAAACAGCTATACTCATCAATACTTCTAGGGGGGAAGTTATTGATACAGAGGCATTAGTCAAGGCCCTTAAAGAAGGGTGGATAGCTGGCGCTGGATTAGATGTCTTTGAAGAAGAGCCTTTGCCTAAAGACCATCCTTTAACGAAGTTAGATAACGTTGTACTAACGCCACATATAGGGGCTAGCACTAGTGAAGCTCTAGAAAGATCTAGTGTAATGATAGCTGAGAAAGTAAGGGATTTCTTTAGGAAGAGGAGCTCTATTTAAGAGGACTACTCAAGTAGAGAAAGTATATTATGCATGTCTTAACTACCTTACTATTGATAGAGGGGCTGAGACTTATTGTCATGTGGACAAGTAGTCATAAAAGCTCCAAGGCTAACTGCACCTATTAAAAAAGTCAAGCCTGTTCTATTGGATTTAGACTTAATGCGCCCCCACGAGGAGATCATTGGTAAAAGGCTTAGTGACGTTAAAGAGTTTATTTTAAGCATTAAGGCAATTGACTCACCTTTAATTGTTGCACCAATACCTGGCACTAAGCTCTACTTAATAGTTGATGGGCACCATAGGTGGGCTGCATTAAGGGAGCTTAAGTGTACTAAGGCTCCTTCAATAATTGTAGACTACTTCGATGAAGGCATAAAGCTGTATACTTGGTACCCAGCTTTTAAGGGCAAGTTAGAGGATTTCTTAAAAGCTCTTGATAGACGTGGAATCAAGTATAGCGTGTGTAATAGGAGGTTAAGCGAATTCATCTTGGCAAACAATGCTGCTTTTGTATTGTTAAACGGTGAAGGCTTATGCATTGAGATCTCTGGAGGAATAGCTGTAGAAAAGGCTGTTTCAAGAGTACTCGATGAGCTATCTTTAATTGGTTCAATAAAGTTGTACTACTATGGTCTACTTGAACATGCCTTAGAAGACTTAGCTAGTGGTGAAGTAAGCTATGTCTTAATTAGGAAGAAGCTAACTAAGGAGGAAGTAATGAGTGTTGTTATTAGAGGTGAAGTACTTGCACCTAAGACAACAAGACACGTTCTTCCATTCACACCTGAGGAAACTTATACTCCGCTGAGCTTATGCTGTGCTCAGTGAAAAACACCTAGGTATGCAGGAAGGTCATTCTCATTAATTAAGGTCTTAGGCTAAGAGTTTAGGGGGGACAAATGTCGCTCTTTAAGCCTAGGAAAAGCCCCTCAGCTAGAAAGGATTTAATTGAAGATGTAGTTAAGGATCTTCCGCCGGGGCTTAGGGATGAAGCTAGGAGAATTCTTGAAGAAAGCGCGTGGGCTCTTGAGTCAAGGGAGAAAGCCCTAGATTACTTGAAGAAGCGTGGGTTACTGAAGCAGTAATAAGCTTAATTCCTTCTTTTAAACATTTAGAGAGCAGCTGTATAGAGGTCGCGTGCTTTGGAGACAGTGCTGGTTACTGAAAAACAATATAGGATTGCTTTAGAGTTATGTAAAGCCGGCAATGAAGTTGATGTAGCTGAAGTAGCGCGACGCTTAAATGCAAAACCTGAAGACCTCATGAGGGATATTGCAGAGCTTGAGACTAAAGGGCTCCTGCATAAAAGAGTAAAGCAAGTGGAATTGCTTGAGCTAACTAGTGAAGGCTTAACAGCCCTTAATGAGGGCTTACCTGAGGAGAGATTGTACACTAATGCATTTAAATGCGTTGGTAGAAGTGTTGAGGCATTCATTGATTGCGTAAAGAGCTTAGGCATTGATGTAGATGAAGCAAAAATAGGGTTGCAATACTTATTGAAGGGGGGCTGCCTAGGAGTAGTCAATGGAGTAGTAAGCGTTTCTTCACTAAGCAAATGCTATGAAGTAATAGAAGCTGCTGGAGAACTTAGAGCCTGGCTTAGGTCGATCAAGGAGACGGGTGTAAACCCCCCGGTTGATTTGCTGCAAGTACTGAAGAGAAGGAGGTTTATTGCAGTAGTCCAGAGAAACGTAGTTGTAGTTTCTCCAACTCAGAAGTTAATGAAGCTGCTTAACAGTGGATTCCTGCAGGCTGCTCCACTAGTGACAGTTGTAACTCCACAGCTTTACTTAAGCGGCGGACTTGATAGAGCTATTATAAAGCGCTTCGATCTATCAATAACTCCTCCTAAGAGGAAGGTGGCTAGACTTAATGCTTACTTAGAGTTCCTTGACTTAGTTAGAGAAGCTATGGTTTCAATGGGCTTTGAGGAAGTTAAGGGACCTCACGTAGAGATGGAGTTGTGGAACTTCGACGTCCTATTTCAACCGCAGGATCATCCTGCTAGAGAAATACACGATACCTTCTTTGTATCTACTCCCCTAGAAGTAAAGCCGCCAGAGCATGGCATTATTGAAAGAGCTTCAGCAATTCATAAGAGGGGGTGGAATTATGAGTGGAGCGTTGATAGAGCTCTTAGGCTAGTTTTAAGGACTCAAACTACAGCTGTATCTGCTAGAACTATTTTTGAAAGAGGCGATGGAGAGTACAGAGTTTTCACTATAGATAGGGTTTTTAGGCCGGAGAACCTTGACGCCAAACACTCCATGGAGTTCCATCAATTGGATGGAATAATCGTTGGCCGCAGCGTCTCCTTTAGAGAGCTCTTAGCTTTCTTTAAGGAATTCTCTGCAGCTCTTGGAATAAAGGAAGTGTGGTTTAAGCCAGGCTACTTCCCTTTCACTGAGCCTAGTGTAGAGGGCTTCATTAAGCACCCTGAATTAGGGTGGATGGAGGTTTTCCCAGGTGGAGTACTAAGACCTGAAGTAATGGAGATCCTTGGAGCAAAAGAGTCAAGAGCTATAGCCTGGGGCATAGGGATAGATAGACTTGCCATGGCAGTCCTAGGTATAAATGACATAAGGAATTTATTCAGCAAAGACTTAGAGTTCTTAGAAAAATTGACTTCTCCACAGTTAGAGTACTTTAAGAAAAGAACTAGTGCTAAAGAAGTAAAGGTAGTTGAATACCCCTATTAACTTAAAGCTTTGCTTAAAGCCTCTGAAGTCTTGAAGAGTCTTCGAGGCTGGGACTGAACTAGGATCAGCTTTATAACCTACCTCAGGATCAGTTTTAATAGAAGAGGGGGTGCCTTATGTCTGAATCAAAAACTGCTAGAGAGCTAATACTTGAAGTATTAATGCGGGAGAAGAAGGCTCTTACGCCTAAGGAAATACAGAGATTGACTAACTTAAACTACAATACAGTGAGAGGGAGACTACAAGATCTTAAGAAGAAGGGATTGGTAGTTAAGACAGAGGCTGGCTGGATTTACAAAGAGTACGCTCAGGCATAATTCCTTATGTAAAATAAGAATCCTTTTTAACAATCTTCTAAAGAACTTTATCAATATATTAATGTGCTTTAGGTAACTTTAATAACGGCACTTAAGGTGGACAAAGTGGGTAAGATCGCTGAGTTAAGCATAGACTGGAGTGAAGTTAGAAGAAGGAGAATGGATTTCTGGAAAAGTGGACCAATATATAGAGCTATATATGAGGCATTAATTAAGCAGGGATATCATTTAATAGGCACTACTGGTGCAGTAAAGAGGTGTTATTGGACTAAGGAAGCCCTCATTAGGAGGAGGTTTTGCTACAAGTGCCTTTGGTATGGAATTGAAAGCCATAGATGTATACAGATGACTCCAGCTGTAATCTGGTGTTGGAATAGGTGCCTTCATTGCTGGAGGCTTCAACCAGATGATTTAAAATCCGAGTGGGATGAAATTAAGCTACCCATAGTGGATGACCCTGAAGTATTAGTTGAGGAAAGCATCATAGCTTATAGAAACATAGTCAGCGGCTTTAAGGGGAATCCGTCAGTGGATAGAAGTATGTTTGAAGAAGCTATAAATCCAAAGCACGTAGCCATAAGCTTGGCAGGCGAGCCCACTTTATATCCAAGGCTTGGTGAGCTAATTAAGGAATACCATAAGAGGGGTCTAACTACATTTCTAGTTACGCGTGGAGTGAGGCCTGATGTAATTAGCGGGTTAGATGAAGAGCCTACGCAACTATACCTAAGTTTTGAAGCGTGGAATAAGGAGATGTACAATAGATTCAATAGACCCCTGGTATCAAGGGCTTGGGAGTTAATTAATGAAACCATAAATTACGTGAGGTCATTTAAAACTCAAACAGTCTTTAGAATAACTCTCGTTAAGGAATTCAACATGAGTGATAGAGATGTTGAAGGCTTTGCAAAGCTTATTGAAAGAGGTTATCCAACTTACGTTGAAGTTAAGGCGTACATGTATATGGGGAGAAGCAGGTCTAGGCTGACTCTAAGCAGTATGCCAAGCCATGTGGAAGTTAAAGCATTCGCTGAAAAATTAGCCGATAAAGTAGGCTATAGAGTCCTTAGTGAAAGCATTCCAAGCAGAATAGTGCTCTTAAGTAGAATTGAAGGGACTGTAAGG
Organism: Desulfurococcaceae archaeon; assembly: GCA_038879595.1. Taxonomy (GTDB): domain Archaea; phylum Thermoproteota; class Thermoprotei_A; order Sulfolobales; family Desulfurococcaceae; genus JANXDZ01. The sequence continues at coordinate 39,674 of JAVZTI010000011.1, forward strand.
CATGGAAAGGGATGCACTGGCGGAGTCGAAGAGCCAGAGAAATGGTGTAGGACTCTAAGTGAAGAATATGAAGAGGCCGGCGAGCTGTCTTAGCGCGTTTCAAACATCAGTAATTGAGTACATATACTTCCCCAAATCTACCTAACTTAACTACAGAGCCTGGTTCGCTATCTACAGGCACTACTCTAAGGCCTGTTGGATAGTTCTTTAAGTAGGCTACTGCAAGTGCATCAAGTATTAGGCCTCTTACTCCACTTTCATCTAAGGGGATTACAACCATATCTACTCCAGGTACTGAAGCACTTGAATACCTAATGAAGTCCCTTGCATTAATCAAGCCTCGGCCTCCAAGCTCTATTAAGTAGCTATCTTCAGCGTAGGGGAGCATGACTTTATTAAAGCCCCCCATCTTTCTAAGGATTAATGAAGCTTCCGCTATCGCCTTATTCAATAGGTGTATTCCATAGAGAAATCCATTTGCATATGGTTTAGCATTAGTGACTAATTCAATGAGTCTAGCAACACTTTCATCACCCCACGGGCTTATGCTATAATCTATGAAGAAATTGGCCTCCTTTAGTAAATTGCCTAGTTCTCTCTCCACACGTAGAAGTGCTTTTTTAACGCCTTCTAAGCCCCTTTCTTTATATGCTTTAGCTAAGTAATTAGGGTACAGTAGGCTTACTCCAACTCTCTTACCATAGAGGCTTGTCGATATTGGGAAGTAGGGGGTTTCTACTGGTGAGCCATTTAGACTTAAAGCTACTTGAGTAGTGTAAATAGGGTTTACATTGCTAAGCTTAATTAAGTATTTTGCTAACTTATTTACAGCTACTTCCTCCTCTGAGTAAACTAGGCATACATATGCTCCAAGTTCAACTAAGTTTAGTAATGTGTCGTAATCTACTTCTTCAATCATATAGCAACCGGCGCTGAGCAAATAATCCTTCCTAACAATAGCTTCAGACAATAGTTTAGGGATCTTTTTATATGTATCTATTCGCGGAATCGGGAGAGAAACCCTTTTAGTCCAAACGGGGAGCCCCATCATTTCTAATGTTTTTGTAATGATTTCAACAGATTCAATAGCTTCTAAAACAGCGTTCTTCACTCCGCTGCTACTCCACTCTAACTGAGTATCGCAAAAACCAGTAACGCTCCTAATGACTAGATCATTCAACGCTACATCCATAGAGAAACCCACGCCCCATACTTTTAAGCAATAGTGCTTAACTATACAAACTTAACGCTATGAAGTAGTTGATAAAAATGTTTAGCGCTGGGCTTGTGGATTTAAATGATCGCGCCATAACTTTTATTACATCTTCTCTTAATCAATACTAGTAGTAAGCATGCTTTGAATTACCACAAGCCACTGTGTATGGAGGGGAAGCCATGGGTCGAGGCAGTATAGTGGCAGGATCATTTATAGGCTTTCTTTTGCTAATAGCGCTATGCTGGATTCCCTTAATAGGTCCATTTATTGCAGGAATAGTTGCTGGAATAATTGCGCGTGGAGCTTTAAGAGGTTTTATAGCAGGTTTCTTAGCTGGAATAACTGGTGCAGTAATACTAGGCTTAGCACTAGCTATATTAGGAGGACTTATCAAAGGCCTCACTGGAGCTATTGTAGGCTGGATACTTGGCTTTGGAGTAGCATTTATAGCTCTAGCAGCTGTAGCAGTTATTTGTGCCTTAGGTGGATTAATTGGTGGTTTGATTAGAAGGTAAAGTTCTTTTATTAAGACAAATAAAAATAAAGGGAGTTAGATCTTTAGGTTAGATGTGTTTAACCTTGAAATGATCTCCCCAAGCATTTCAAGCTTCTTTAACATTATTTTCCTCTCTATGCTAGCTACAAGTCTTCTAGTGGATACAACTGCGTCTGGATTAACGCTTATGCTATCTATGCCTGCTTCAACTAGGAATTCAACTATCTCTGGAT
>JAVZTI010000011.1:41628-51750 GCA_038879595.1 Desulfurococcaceae archaeon
ACGGTAGCTCCCTTACTATGAGCTTTCTCAATGAGCATCTTTATTGCCGCTCTTACAGCAGGATCTCTTTCATCAAAGTACCCCATTTCAGCGAGTATGTTGTTATCACGATCAGCTCCTAGAATTAGTTGAGTGAGGTCATTACTGCCGATGCTGAAGCCGTCGACAAGTTCAGCAAACTTATCTGCTAAGAATACTATGCTCGGCACTTCAGCCATAGCCCATACCTTGAAGTCCTTTCCTCTCCTCAAGCCCTCTTCCTCCATGATCTTTAGTGCTTTCTCAACTTCCCAAGTGGTTCTGACAAATGGCAGCATTACCCATACATTAATTAAGCCCATCTCCTCTCTAACTTTCCTTATTGCCCTAACTTCGAGTCTAAATCCCTGCTCATAGTTTGGATGAATGTATCTACTGACTCCACGCCAGCCGATCATTGGATTTCTTTCCTCAGGCTCATACTTCTCACCGCCCTTTAATCCACGATACTCATTAGTCTTAAAGTCGCTAAACCTAACTACAATAGGCCTTGGGAATATTGCTTGGGCCACTTTAGCTATTCCTTCAGCTAACTTATCTATAAATAATTGAGGCTTTCCTTGTTCAATTAAGTACAATGGGTGGTACTTAACCCAATCACTTATTATGAACTCTATCCTCATTAATCCTATTCCATCAAACGGTAGATCTAAATACTTACCAATGGCGTCTGGCTCACCTAAGTTCATGTATATTCTCGTAGCTGTAACAGGGTATAGAGGTAGCAGTTGTTCAGAGCTAATGCTTGCAGTTAAGCTACCTGTTACAACTGCAGTAGGCGTTGGCACAGCCTTAGGCTTAGCCAACTCTTCAACTATACCTTCATAGACTACTCCTCTACTGCCATCAACTGTCACTTCAAGCCCACTCCTAATGACTTCAGTTGCATTACCTGTACCGACTATGCATGGTATTCCTAGTTCACGGCTTACTATTGCTGCATGACTGGTCATACCGCCTTCATTAGTCACTATTGCAGAGGCTTTTTTCATTAATGGAACCCAATCTGGATCAGTCATCTTAGTTACAAGTACTTCTCCATTCTTAAACTCCTGGGCCTCTCTTCCATGCGGATCAAATATTACTTTTGCTACTCCAGCCCCGATTCCTGGGCTAGCCGGCAGGCCTCTAGCAATAATTCTTGTTTCAGCTAACTTAACTACTCTCCTTGCTTCAACAGCCTTCTCCTCTATTGCTTTAGATTTTCTAGAGCTCCAGACAGTTTCAGGCCTGGCTTGAACTATGAATACCCTTTGTGGGAACGGTAGATCAGCATCGACAGCCCACTCAATGTCCATAGCTTTGCCGTAGTGCTTCTCTATGAGTAAGCCTAGTTCAGCGAGCCTCCTTACCTCGTCTTCACTAAGGCTTGGCTTATCTGGATCAAAGCTGGAGTACTTTTCATTGGGTAGATTTATGACTTCATTTCTACCCAGCTCTGGATTGAAGACTATAGCTAAGTTCTTCCTATTAATTGATTGACTAACTATCCTTAAAGTGCTTTTATCTACAACCCATTCATCTGGCGTAACTTTTCCACCCACTACAGCTTCGCCAAGACCCCAGGAGCTCTCAATAACTATTACGTTTTCATCTCCTGTCACTGGATGTATAGTGAACATTACTCCAGCAGATCTACTGTTAACCATTTTTTGAACAGTGACGCTCATCAATGCTTTCTCATGAGCTATGCCCTGCGCTACTCTATAGAAAGTTGCTCGAGCAGTGAATAAGCTTGCCCAGCAATCCTTTACTTTACTTACTACGCTTTCTTCACCATATACGTTGAGATAAGTCTCCTGCTGGCCAGCGAAGCTTGCTTCAGGCATGTCTTCAGCTGTTGCACTGCTTCTTACAGCTACCCTTAGCTTAGCTGCATCTATATTCAACCTTAGTGAAAGCTCTCTATAAGCTCTCCTAATAGCTTCATCTACTTCAGGAGGCATAGGAGTGTTCTTAATCATCTCCCTAATCTTAGCGGTGGTTTCATCAAGGGCCTTCTTATCATTTACATCAAGTCTTTTAAGCATTGAGTAAATGCTTTCGCCTAAGCCTGTTTTCTCTAAGAAGTACTTGAATGCGTATGCTGTAACAGCAAAGCCTGGAGGAACAGGTATGCCGGCTCTAAGCATTTCGCCTAAGTTGGCATTCTTACCTCCAACAAGAACTGTATCATCCTTAGTTACTTCCTCAAGCCACAGTATAAACCTCTCTTCCTTACGTGCATTGTTCATCAATGCACACACCACATATCTTTACTTGAAGCTAGGAATAATCTTAAGCAATATAAATATTTTTAGAAGACGCTGCATCATCCCCTTGAATAAGGGCTTCCCACCTAATAGTACAGCATGTATTTCCAGCGGGAGATGCATGGCGTTAAACAATGTTGTGAAAATTAAGGACTTAAAGGCCCGATCCCAGCTTGAGGCAGCTGCGAGACCTCGCGGATCTCACAGCTAACCCCAACGCGGCTGGCTTAACTTCCGGGTTCGATATGGGACCGGGTGTTGCCCAGCCGCTATGGCCGGGTCGGGCCGAGAACTACTTAAAGAAAGCAGCATTTATAAATGTTTTCCACACTCCTCCTTAATTCCTCATTCCTTTAACTCAATTGCATATATTCCTCTGACTTTCAGGGATGAAGAACAGTTGGGGCATTTCCCCTTCAGTAAGCCTATGAAGTCTCCCTGCTGGTAATCTACTTCTTTAACGTAATCGCACTTAATGCACTTTAACAACGTCTTCATAACAATTACAGGTTCCTTAGGCCTTCTATATACATCTAAAAGTGTCTTAACTATTGTAGCTATAACCATTACGACTACGGCTATCATTATTAATGTATTTTGATCGAAGCTCATTGCGCTACACCAACTGTGTTGCCTATGCCGGCAACTATTACTGTAGCGTTTTCAAGAGTGTTTTCAACTATAAGCCTCTTCACGTAGTCGGCAGCTCTTTCAGCTGCTTCATAAAGTTCTTTCTTAAGAGGCTTCAGTGCTGACGCTAAGTCCATCTTTACTACTAGTGCTCTAAGTGGTATGTTGTACTTAGCTGTAGCTCTCTCTATAGCTATTTTCTCAGGACCCGGATCACCTATTGCTGCTCCAACTCCTTCAGATATCTCTCCATCCTCTTCTCCCTCAAGTTTTAACGCTGCATCAACTGTTATCACTAAGTCTATGTTTCCATTAAGTTCTTCAACTAAGTCTGATAACACCTTGCCTGGCTTTCCAACGTTTGACCCAGGTCCTTCGGCTTTTACAATGAATACCCTCCTATTAGCTAATCTAGCTTCAACTATTGCTGTGTCTTCAACTGTCTTCCTTGATAAAACTTCTGATTCCTCAATCAATCTATAGGCTACTATAGCTCCAACACTGTCTCCAACGGGTTTAGCACTCATGAATGCATCTAACGCCTTATAGTATGTAGTAGCTACCTTCATTATTTCAGGCATCTGCAGCTGGAGTTGCATTATTAGAACCCAGTTATTCTGCTTCTCCCCCAATAGAATGTAGTGTCTAATGACTTTATACAAGTAGTTTAACACTATGGCTACTTCAAGCGATGATTCAAGCAGGCTCCTCTCATATTTGCCCGCATTTGGAAGCAATTTTTCAAAAAAGTTCTTTATCGCCTTTTCCTCAGTTCTAAGTATGTGATCAAGTCTCTTAATAATGTCTATAGGCTCTATTTCAACTGGGCTAATCGCGAAGAAGTCTATGTATTTAGCAATAGAGTACTCAGGATCCCGTGCCCCAAGCTTCCTCAATGCATCTATTATCTTAGCTCTACTGCTCTCAGCATAGCTCCTTATTACATTTAGCTTGCTCCTAATGTCGTAGATCCATATCTTCATTTGAATTCTCTGATTCGTTCCAGTAATTATCATTATGAAGAAAGTTATGAATACTAGTTGCCAAACGTAGTCAAGCCAACTTGAGTTAGCCATGAGTTAACCCTACGTTTATAGTTTGTAGCTATTTTTTGAATACCGATAGTTGTTTAAATACTAATTTGAGCTAGTTAAATAGTTGTAATGATGACTTCTCTACCATTTATTAAAACAGTGTGCTCATACTGTGATACAAGGCCTCCAGATGCTTCAACTAAAACTGGGTATACGTGAATCCTTCCATGAGCCATCAGCTCCTTTAAAGCTCTTTGAGCTAAATCAATGCTTTCAAATGTTTTTGAAAGCCACCTTAAGCAGAATGGCAGAGTCCTATAAGTCTCCCACAGCTTTTTCATTAGTTCATCCCGTGATTTAGAAGCTCCTCTAAGAGAGTATATTGCTGTAGTTGGAGCTTCTTTAACTAATCCTTCTCCATTAGTTGCAAAGGGCTCTATTGCGTAAACTCCATCAACTAACTTGTGCTTAGCTCTATAGTCATTGTAGTTAGGTATGCTTACACCGCTATGTATTATGAATCTATCTATGCTGTGGCCAGTTAAGTTCCTTATTGGTTTAAACCCCCTCACCCTTATTGAGTCCTCTATAGCTTTTCCAACATAGCTTACTGGCACTCCATTGCTAACTACTTTTAGAGCTGATTCAAGGGCTTTTTCAGCTGATTCAAGCAGTGGTTCATAAGCAGGGTTAAACGTCACTGTAGTAGCTGTATCAGCTATATATCCATCTACATGGACTCCTATGTCAATTTTAACTATTGATGAATCTGGGATTACAGATTGATCTCCGGGCGTTGGAGTATAGTGAGCAGCAACTTCGTTTATCGATATGTTGACTGGAAATGCTGGTTGGCCGCCGAGCTCTCTAATCCTCTCCTCAATAGCTTCAGCTAACTCAACTAAGCTTACCCCAGGCTTTACTAATGATTCAGCCTCTCTCCTGACTCTGCTAGCTATACTGCCGGCCTTTAAGTACCTCTTGATCGCTTCTTCACTAATCATTGGGGAACCCTGTAATTAGTACGTATAGAAACTTATTATTTACTCTTATTATTATGCTATATCCATTTACTTAAGCTAGTGCTCTCCAATAGCTGTCTGTGAATAACGGAGATCGGGGGGCCTAGCTCCATTCTACTTTAGTAACTAAACCCCTCTCTCCAAAGATCTTGGCATTACTATGATTACTTAAACCTCATCGAGAATTAAAGCTTTAAGCCTGTGCTACGTGGTGGTGTTATGGTGAGAAAGAGTGGCTGTATTAAGGTATTTTGGGCATTCAGCTTTTGAAGTAAGGCTTACTGGACTTGATGGGCTTGAGAAAAGAATTCTCATAGATCCATGGATTTCAAACCCTCTTTCACCAATGTCTCCTATGGATTATGCTAGGAGAGCTGGGAGAATTAACTACATATTTATCACGCATGATCATGGAGATCACATTGGCGATTCTGAGGCAATAGCTAGAGAGACTGAAGCAACTATAGTGACGATATATGACTTAGCGGCTGAGCTAGAGGCCAGGGGGCTTAAGGCAGTTGGCGCAAACATTGGTGGTAGAATAAGCTTAAACGACTTATTTGCAGTACTCACTCCAGCTATACATAGTTCTCGAACTGGATCACCTGTTGGAGTAATTGTTGGAGGTAGAGATGTAAGGATTTATCACGCAGGCGATACAGGGCTATTTAGTGAAATGGAGTTCATTGGGAGGCTCTATAAGCCCAACATAGCACTGCTACCAATAGGAGGGCACTTCACTATGGGAGTTGAAGAAGCGTCTATAGCAGTGGAATTAATTAAGCCTGAAATAGTTATTCCAATGCACTACAATACATTCCCAGTAATAGTAGCAGACCCAGTTAAGTTCAAGGAATTAGTTGAGTCAAAAGCTAAAGTGAAAACAGTAGTACTTGAGCCAGGTGAAGAATTAATTTACCCCTAACAAATATAAACCTACACGCCCCCGCTTAAAGAGCCTGCATAAGTAACCCAAGCAGGGAATGCTGTGAATGCAGGTGTCAGAAGCGGGGGACACTCTGGGTAGTTTAACTATTACTAGCTTAATCCAATGGAGATTAACTCATAAACTTTAAATAAAGGCCGATGGTTTTAGCAAAGCTAGGTGCACGCCATGGACATACTCGTATTCGATTTTAAAGCTAGTGAACGCAATGAACTACTGACTTTGTTGTCCAAGAAGCTTTATGAAATGGGATATGTAAAGGAGACATACTGGAAAGCTCTACTTGAAAGAGAGGAGAAGTATCCAACAGGCCTTGTCATAAAGGAGGACTTCAACGTAGCTATACCTCACGCTGACGTTGAACACGTTGAAAAAGAGGCGCTAGTCATAGTTAAGACAGATCGCGTAGTTACATTCAGGAAAATGGATGAGCAAGAAGTCGAGATCCCTGTTGACGTCGTCTTCCTACTAGTTATAAAAGAGCCTAAGGGGTATGTGAAATTCCTCGCTAAGCTAACTGAGTTATTTACAAACGAGGAGTTTATAAAGATGATACAGCACGGAACAGTTAAGGAAATAAGTGACTATCTGAGACGAAATCTCTTAACGCTGCGTTTACAGCAGTCATGAGGTATGGATCTATCACACATATAGAAGCACATTAAGTTAGCAGACAATTCTAAAAAGTGTAAGAGAACTCTACTTGAATAAACAACTTTAAATTTCCGTATATACTTATAGCAATGATGTAAGTGTTGTCCACCATGAGCGCCTTAGCTGCAAGGAATTATTTAGCGCTAAGCTTAATACCGTTAGTCATAGCTACTTCTGCCTGTATAGTGATCTACATGGATTATAGGGAGTCTGTAGCGAAACCCTATGTAATCTTTAAAGAAGATATTTCCCTAGCTGTAGACAAGGCCTGCTGCAGGAAGACTACCATTGACTTAGGCTTACTGAATATGCCTAGCGATGGTTGTATTAAAGCTGAAGTAAGTGATGTAAGAGCTTTTGGAGAACTGAGCTTAGTGATGAGTGGAGCATTAATTCTTAAGCCAGTGAATAAAGAAGACTCAACAATACAAATTGAAATGCCATGTATGGTGAGTATAGGGACTAACTGCTTTAGAATAGAGAAAGTAATTTATGGCTACGACGTGCCACTAATGATTAAGAGAGGGGACTATGAGTTAACGCTAATTCTCCACTGGAGTGCTGTAGAAAGCGGTAAGCTAAGCTTTAAGATCAGTATTGTATGCAGTGAGGAATGCAGTGAAATGCAGTAGCTGCTTAAGCCACGCTTCCTAAATAAGTGTAAGGGAGTTAAAGCTATCATGAGCTTGTACATAACCTCACTATACATGAATTATCAACAATTCTTATGGTGAAAAGGCTAAACACACGTCTAATCCCCATCAATGTTCTCATTCATACTCTTCCTCTGACGCTTAATGTAGTCTCCAACTATGTCATACCCGTACTTCTCAATGAATAGCCTCCTCCCTCTCTCAGTCATTCTAAGCGGAGTCCACGGAGGATCGTAGACTATCTCTATGCTTGCATCTATTCCAAGCCTCCTCTTCAATTCATCAACTACTATTATGGGGATAATGCTGGCCAACGGGCATAGAGCAGTAGTTAAGCCCATTCTTATTTTAACACTATTTTCATCAATTACTTCTACATCATATATCATTCCAAGGTTGTATAGATCAATTCCTATTTCAGGATCAAGAACTCCTTCAAGTACTTCTACTACTTTCCTCTTTATTTCAGCAGTACTCATTTCAGTCCCCAGTAGACTCTTATCTAAAACAGGGTTATAAATTCCTCTTGTGATTTGCTATATAAAGATGCCATTCATAGCCTGGGCTTAGTGGGGAATATTAGCTTTTTAAGCACCTTAATTATTTTATCAACAATGCTCTCCCTCTTTTGTACAGGGGTAAGTAACTCTGATCCTAAGGCAATCCTCATGGCTGTACCTGTGTCAAGCCTTGAGTACTTCTTTGCTAATGCGTAGAGCTGCTTCAGCTCATCTAAAGTTGCATAATCTATTGGAAGCATTCTTGAGTCATCCCTCTCCCACCTTTCATAGAGGTTCGCCATTATGTGTTTAACTCTTTCATCGCTGTAGAAAGCTGCTTTTATCCATTGATCTGGGTTTTCATCTATTAGTCTAACGATCTCTTCCTTAATGCTCTCTTCACTCAATAAGGCTACACCTCATCAAATGCTAATTTATGCTCACTCTGGAGGAATTCCTCTAGAGCCCACCCAAGTCTTTCTACTAGAATACTTATAGCTGCTTGAGGTGGAATTACTCCAACTTCAGTGACTATAGCATCTATGTACTCTGGTGGAGTTACGTCAAACGAGGGATTCAAGATCTCTAGGCCTGGATGGCTCTTAATCCAATCTAGTGGTACAACTTCCTCAGCCCCCCTCATCTCTATTGGAACAAGCTCGCCTATCACAGTCATTGGCGAGAACTTATACGTTTCAGCAGCAATGAATACTCTTACTCTAGCTTCATGCGCAGCTAAGGCCACTTGGCTTGTCCCTATTTTATTTATGACTGCTCCATTGCTTGCCACAGTGTCTGCACCAACAACTACATGATCTACTTCATTCATTACGTATCTCACAGCACTATCAGGTATTTGAATTACTGGAACACCGTTTTCAAGGAGTTGTCTAGCAGTTATTCTGCCCTGGAAGAATGGCCTTGTCTCAGTGGAGTAGACTTTAACCACCTTCCCCATTTTATAGGCATTAATTATTGTGGAAACAGCAGCAGCACTATGGCAGTGGGTAAGCACAACTGCTCCATTCTTAATCCTCTTAGCTCCAAATACACTTATCTTACTAACAGCTTCAATGCTCTCCTGAATGAATTTCTCAGCAGCATTGATTGCTGCACTCCTCATTTCATCAACTCCCCCACTAACGGCTCTCACTTTAGACATTACGTATAGAACTGCGTTGTGTAAGCTTACTGCAGTAGGCCTAGTTGACGTAATTAAGTTAGCTACGTAAGCTATGTACTTCTTAAAGGAGCTTTCGTCAAGGGGGCCTCTATACTCTAGCGCAGCTACTTTAAGTGCTTCAGCAGCAGCTCTAGCTATTTTACCTGCTCCACGTATTCTCATAGCCTTTATATCATCAGCTATTTGCACTACTCTAATCGGTATCTCCATAGACACCTCCTCCAACTAACTTGCTCAACTCTTTCTCTAAGTTTTCTAAGCTAGTTGCTTTAAGAGGCCAGCCTCCGTGGACCTCCTTAATTAAATACGGTATTGCTTGAGGAGCGAAGAGCCCTTTCTCACTTACTATTCCATCTATGTAATCAGGTGGGACTACATCATATAGCGGTACTCGAGCTCTATAGTTCTCAGGCAGTGTGTGGAGTACTTCAGGAGACATAAGTCTTCTCCAATCCCCCTCTGGTAGCTGAACTAGTTCTCCAAAAAGAGTCTCTATGCTTAGCTTTGAAGTTGGAGCTAATACGAATACTCTTACTCTAGCTTCATTAGCTGCTAGAGATATTAAGCTTGACCCAATTTTGCTTACTATAGCTCCATTAGCAGCTACTGCTTCAGCGCCAAGCAGTACGAGGTCTACGTCCTTCATGAAGAATCTTGCTGCTGAATCAACTATGAGTTTAACTTTATGGCTCATCCTCCAGAGTTCTTCAGCTAAGACAAGGCCCTCCATGCCTGGCCTAGACTCTGTAACATAAAATACGGGTTTTTTGTCTTCACTCACTAGGTATTCAGCTGTTCTAATTATGCACATGCTTCTACTGTGAGTTAAAATGCTTTCTCCACTGCTTATTCTTCTAGAAGCTATTCTACTTACTTCACTTAACTCCTTCTGTATCCTATTCCTCCATCTATCTACAAATTCTAGGACGTTGTTCCTTACATAATTTAATGAGGCTTTCTCTTTCACAGACTTAACGATCTCTGCTCCAAGATCTCTTAATAGATTAATTGCTTGAGCTGAAGTAGGTCTCTCAGCTTTAACTCTGCTCACTATTAGTGAATAAGCCTTAGTTAAGTCTCTTAGCTCACTTGTCTTGCTGAAGGACTCACTTACTTCACTTAATAGCTTAAGGGAGTACTCAGTGCTAGTGAGACCGGGGCTGAAGCCTAGTTTCACTAGTTCACTCAATGCAGACACCTTAATTACTT
>JAVZTI010000012.1:0-51418 GCA_038879595.1 Desulfurococcaceae archaeon
AACCAGGACGTCGAACTCGTGCTTCTTAGCCATGTCCAGAACCTTCCTCAGTCCTCTCCTATCCTCGTTCAACCCGCTGGCAACATCCGTTACTACTGCTACGAGCTTCCAACCATTTTGCTCAACGTACTTCTTCAATGCCTCAACCTGGTTCTCGAGCTCCTTCTTCTGGCTGGAACCACTCACACGTCCATACACAACTGCTCTGAGGAACTTAGCCTCCTTAAACTCTTCAACTGGTTGACCGAGAAGTCTCCTAACCTCGCTCTCAGGCACTCTCCACCTCCCGTAGATATTGACAGCTCTAATCCTCCCCTCGCTAATCCACTTCTAACCTCATTGTCTATCTCTTTAATAACGATGTTGAGAAGCCCACCGATGTTTCTTTCTATGCTTTCACCTGTTATATCAATCGCTAGCTCTAAGCCAAAGACATCTCAATGGTGTTAGCATCCCCGTTGAGGCTCCTAGCTTTCTCCTCAAGCTTTTTATCGAAAGAGCTAGACGAATTCTTTAGTTACATCCTCTGTTATCTACTGAGATAGCTTTCAGCTGAAAGCTACATCCTTCAGGGTGGGGAGGAGTCGGTCTTGCCTGAACAACTCATAGAATCACCTTTAAATCTTTCGCCTCATTTAATACGTAGTTCAGCTTTGAGTAACTCACTTATCTCAGCTGCAATTGAAGGGGTCGTCAATTGTTTTAGATGCTAAGGTTTATTAATGTTTTTGTAAGTTAAGCTGGATTTCCCAGCACTTATAAACCCTGGAGTCCTATTGGTATAGTGATGGCTCCGGCTTTCCAAAACTCATGAATGACTGTAAACCTGAAAATGCCTAGAGTAGAGAACAGTGCGTTAGTAAGGGGTAATTAATGAGTAGCGCCGAGGAGAGTAAGGCCTTAATAGTAGCTGGGTATGGTGGGCACTCAGGCTATGCATTCGCTATAACCTATGAGTTAGTGAAACTTGGTTTTAAGAGAAACCTCATAGTAATAGCTGAAGGATATGATTTCCTAGCTGAGAAGTTTAAACCTTACGGCGAAGTAATTACTCAAATTCTGCCGCGGAGGCCTAGAGAACCCTTATATCGAGGAATTCATAGGTGGTTTAAAGCCTTTAATCAGTCGTTGAAGCTATCAATCAATCATAAAGTTGCAGCTGTTTTTGCAAGTGGCTCAAACTTCTCACTACCACCATCAATTACTTCAAGGATCGTTAATAAAGCTAAGCTATACACTATTGAGGCAATAGAGCGCTTTACAAAACCTTCTAAAGCAGTCAAGATACTTGAGAAAGCGGGTGCCACAGTCTTCCTCCACTGGGAAGAGCAGCTTGAAATATATCCAAAGGGAGTAGTTGTAGGGCCCGTTTATGAACCACCCATCTATGAGCCTAGGGATGAAGGCTACGTATTAGTCACTACAGGAACTCTTGGCTACAAAGAATTGTTTGATGCAGTTGAAAGACTAGGTATTGAGAGAGCTGTATTACAGACAGGCGATGTTAGCCCAGAGCCCTACATTAATAGAAATCCAGGATGGATTGCCTTCAAGTACACAAGCGATATCCACAAATGGATAGCTGGAGCAAGCCTTGTCATAACGCAACAGGGGTTAACAGCAGCTATATCTAGGCTAGCATATGGAAAGCCAACGATCATAGTTTGGAATCCAAGTATATCCCTTGGAGCTGTGAAAAGGGATGTAGAAACCTATGCTGAAAAACTTGAAGCCCCCTTTATAGATGGAGTAGAATTAAACGCCCTTAGAAGGGCAATAGACTCTGCAAGAAGCATTAGAAAAACTTCTTCGAATGGCAGCTATAAAATAGCTGAAATCATATTTAAACAAATTACTAAGGAAAGATAATTTAAGGTTCTTGGAAATATAGCACCAACAAAATAATTACAATAACATAACTTTTTAAGTTAGTGCGGGGGGTGGGATTTGAACCCACGCAGGCCTACGCCATCGGGTCCTAAGCCCGACCCCTTTGACCATGCTCGGGCACCCCCGCTGCTTGCTATATAGTGAAAGTAGTTTGGGTTTTTAGTTCTTAAGGTCTTGTGAATGGCGAGCTCATTTGAATGTTGAAGTAGAGTTACTTAAGAAGGCTTTTTATCTTCCTAACTACTTCTTCACACCCTTGAATTTTCTCCACAATTACTCTAGTTCCACTACTGAGCGCATCGTGAAGTAATGCTACATTTACATTATCTATTCTCAGCCTATATCCACCTATCATGCTTCTACAATAAGCTTCCTCCATGCATATGGAGTTCTTTACATTTATAACGTTGTCTCCAATAATGTACTCTAAGTAGCCCTTCACAGAGTACTTATTTATTAACTCAGAGAGTTTCTTATCAGATGTAGCCAGTGATTCCATGATCCTTAGTAAAGTGAGTATAGCATCATAGCCTAAGCTAAATAATGGATGTACGAATTCCCCCACACTAGTAAACCCTATGAAAGGCCTTACTTTAGAAGATTCCTTTAATACTGCTCCTTCAAGAATGCCAGTTCTCCTAATTGAAACCCCTAGATCGCTTAATTCCTCCTCTATAGTGTTAAAGACATCGCTTGAAGTAATAATGCTTGAGTTCACTTGAATTAAAGGCTTTAAGGCTGCAGCAACTTCTTCAGTTAAAAGCACTCTACCACTTCCATCAACTATAGATATGGATGATCCATCATTACTAATCACAGCTCCAAAATCTAGTCCAGCAGCTTGAGTTACTTCAGATACCTTATTGACTTCCTCTATGAGTGGGTATTCATAGCCCTGTGGGACGCTCCTTGAACTATTTAAAACAATTACATCTACGTGAAGCTGACTCAGCAATTCAGGCAGTATTAAGTCACTAGGGCCGTGGCTTGTTGATATAGCTATATTGAACCTCCTTGATCCAACTAAATCTGCATTAATGAAAGCTATTAGTGCAGACACATAGATTTGATGAATGTATTCAGCGTAAGAAAGCCAGCCAACCTCCCGCGGCTTTACTCGCCTACAACCCCCTTTCACTACATTCAGTAATTCATCTCCTACAAGTTCTATTCCAGGAGAGGAAAACACTCTTACCTGCACGTGATCTTTATGCACCGGGTAATAAGTTATTGAAACCCCTCCCCTAGCTCCAAATCTCTTCATGCTAAACGATATCTCTCCAATAGTAGAAGCGTGGAGGTCCAATACTTCTACGCCAGCACTCATGAGTCCAGACGTCAAAGCCCTCTTTATCATTCTTGAACTAGCGTAATAGTCTCTTCCAGTTATTGCAACTGAACCAGGCTTAAACCATGACCCAAGGGCGCCCCCTATATTAGCTGCATCCTCTGGAGTTAGCTCTAAGTTAGGTATACCGACTATCCTCCCTCTAATGAATTTATAAACCAACTCAACCACCCTTAGGCTTAACAACTTCCTCACTTAAGTTTGCTGACACCGTGTTGAATGAGCCCACTATTGAATGCACTACTTTAACTCCTCCACGTATAACTACATCATTCATTATGATTGAATCATGTATTGTTGAGTCTTCTCCAACAAGGCTATTCATCCACAAAATGCTATGTGAAACCCTGGCCCTAGTTTTAACTATGGAGCCCTTCTCAAGTGAAGCATATGGACCTACGATTGCTCCATACTCAATGACAGCTTCCTCACCTATGTAGACAGGCGGAATAACTATCCCATCTATGCGCGCTCCCTTGCCTACGTATACTCCTGGAGAATGTTCTTCGCCGAGGGGTCTATAGCCAGTTATACCTCCATCCAGTAGATCCCATGTCACCTTCTTTAAGTTATCTACACGCCCTACATCCTCCCAATAAGCTCCACTCATGATCCAGCCGTTGATTCTGTAGCCCTCCTCAAGTAGGTATGGAAATACGTGTCTGCCAAAGTCCATTAATCCATTGTTTTCCTCAAGTACTCTAACTATATCCCAGTTAAACATGTAGAACCCTGCATTAACTAAGTTTGAGTAAAGGCTCTTACTCCTTAACTTAAGGTGAGCTGTATTCAGTATTAACAGTTCAATTGATTTAGGCTTTTCTGTAAACAAAATTATTCTTCCATCCCCGTCAGTTAATATGAGTCCATAGGGAAGTGGATTATCTACTTCCTTGAGGGCTATAGTAGCTATACTCTCGTTCTCAACGTGGTATTCATAGAAGGATTTGAAGTCAGCGTTGCAAAGCACATCACCCATGGACACCAGGAAGTGTTCTTCACTTATTTCACCTGCTATTAGTCTAACTGCATCTGCAGTATCCTTTGAATCAAGGAGCTTTACTTTTACTTCACTTGAGTACTTAAAGTAATCAACGATCCGTTCTCCAAGGTATTTAGCTACAACAATAAACTTGGTAAAGCCGTTGAGCTTAAGCCACTCAATTATGTAATCAATGATGGCTCTTCCAGCTATAGGTATAAGAGGCTTAGGCAGAACATCAGTCAAGGGCCTTAGGCGAGTGCCCATACCACCAGCTAAGATTACTGCAATTCTAGACAATAAGAAACCCCCACTATGATAGTAAGCTGCAAGCCAGGTTTTAATACATTAAGGAGCTCTATGCATGCTTGCTGCATTCAACACTATTTATGTATAGGGCGGGGCCTTAAATAATGAAGGTGTACAACGAGTGATCTAGGAATGATCTTAAAAGCCTGCGAAGTCATATGCTGTGCATTTGTATTGCAATATAATGCAATTACTTTTTAAAGAGATGTACAGGTTCTCCCACTATGTATTCAGCAAGATCTCTTAGGGATTCCGAGACTGTTAAGTGCGGGTATGGTGTGTGAGAGGCCTCTCTAAAGGATATTTTCCCAAGGTAAAGCGGCATGTATGATGATATTACCTCTGATGCGCTTGGCGCCACTATGTGAATTCCATAGACTTCGTTGAGTGCTTCATTAAGCAAGGTCTTTGCAAAAGCGTTTTTATAACCCTTTATTTTAACTGCTGAAAGGAAGGAGAGGGGTACTTTAAATTTCACATACTTTACATTCATTCTCTGCAACTCTTTTTCAGTTAACCCCACTGACGCAACTTCAAGACCGCTGAATATAGTTAGTGGAACTAGTCTATGGTCAATTCTAAATCCTTCCTCTCCCGCAATGCGCATAGCTGCTGAAATGCTTTCAATAAGAGCTTTATGGGCGAGTAAAGGGCCTCCTACAACGTCTCCTGCTGCAAATATGCCTGCAGCACTTGTTTCAAGTCTTTCATTCACTTTTATAAATTCCTTCTCATTCACTTCAACTCCAACGACTTCCAAGCCTATGTCGCTAGTCTTAGGCTTTCTACCAACTGCCACTATAACATTGTCTACTTCAAGTCTCTCACCTGTAGAGAGCTCTACGCAGTACTTCTCATTGGAGAGCTTCTCTGCCCTTACAGCTGTTGTTCTTTCAAACACTTTGACCCCTCTACTAGATAAGTGCATTTTTACTGCTAGAGCTATGTCTTTGTCCGTGAATGGGAGAATGTGCTCCATCACTTCAACAATTGTTGTGTCAACGCCTAGTGATGAGTAAATGTTTGCAAGTCTACCCCCACTACGCCTCCTCCAATAACTACTACTCTCTCAGGCTTTTCCATTAAGTAAAGGGCTTCCCTATTACTTATTACCCCCCGTTTGTCGAACCTTACATTAGGTAGATCAGCAGGATCTGTTCCCACTGCTAGCAGCACTCTATTGGCTTCAAGCTCAATCACTTCATCTTCTAGAAATACTTTGATTTCACGAGGGCTCTTTAGAATTCCTTTCCCAGTATATACGACTCCCTTGGATTTCAATAAGTACTCTATGCCTCTTCGAGCTTCACTGACTATGCCTTTAGCCCACTCCAATACATTTGCCCAATTGCATTCAGCTCTACCACCGATCTTTTCAATTGCTTTAACTGATTCAGCTATATGGTAGAGGGCTTTGCTTGGAACACATCCATAGTTCGTACACTCACCTCCAACTAAGTGTTCTTCAATGACAGCTACTTTGAGACCCCTAGTAGCTAGACATGATGCAGCTGGGTAGCCGCCTACCCCAGATCCTATGACGATTACATCATACTTCAATGAACCCACCTTAAAGCCCCATAATGCAAGTAATTAGACACTAAAGCTCCAATACTTAGCAACATAGTTATGTAAGCTAGCTTCTTCAACAAGGCCTTCAACTCGAGTTGGCTATAGATCTTTCCAGAATGGATTGCGCTTCCTCTTTTAATTGATGAAAGCTTAAGCTGGAGATCCATGAATGTAGGAAACTCATGTATTTACCCCCATGTACTTAGAGGAACGTGGAAATACTTAGTTATAAGTACATCAGGCTGGAGGGGTTCAGCTCTTATATAGGTTTATATTGGTTGGTTTCATTGCTTCATCTCTGTTTCCCCTGCATTAGTCTTGGGTTTGCATCACCCTTGGGGGCTTTCAGGGCGACCCCGGGCACCCCACATCTTGAGTGTCTAGGGGAGAGCCTCCACAGGGCTCTCGAACCCTCATCTAGGTACATCCACGTATAGAGTTCTTATAAATATTTCAATCAATATAAACAGGTACAAACAGGTATGAAAACCTAAACAGTTACACAAGGCGAATTCTTGTATTTGTAAGAGTTAATTTAGTAGGCTAGCGTTGCGCGATATGCAAAACATGAATGCTATAGTTAGCGATACAAATATTACACTATATTTGTGGAACTGTTAAATTGGTGGGAATGTGCCTGTAGTAAAGACGGGCCCACTAAGGCTGGGAGGCTATGCAATTAAGCTCAGGAGAGTTGTAAACGCTGTCTTAAGGGAGAAGTATAAGAGTGGTGAAATAAATTCTAAGACTGTAAATAAGCAGTTGTCCGATATTAATGCAGTCATATATAACGTTATTGTAGAGAAGTACCAAATACCTAAGGACGCTATAATCAACATAGTTTTAGACTTTGATGTAGTTGAGGGAAGAATTAAGGTAAATAGCATTGAAGTCGAGTTGTATGAGAAGATAGAGATAATTAGTAGGAATGCTTCTCAAGAAATACTTAAGTTAATAACTAAGGAGGAGGTATTGCCTCCTAGTAGTCCCTAAGAAGCCACCAATTACCTATACTTACGTTAGTTAAGCCATGCCTTAAGGCAATGCTATAGGCAGCTCTAGCGTGGCTCCTACTAGTAGGAGGAAGATCGCTCATAGCGTAGTCTGGGTGGAACGCTAACAGCCTAAATGGTATTTCTTTATTTAATTCAGCTATGAATTTAGCAATTCCTTCAACTTCAACTTCGTCAACATAGCCAGGAACTAATAAAGTGCTTATAACGAGTAGAGGAGGCTTAGGCCTCTCACTAAATCTCCCTGCAATTCTTTCAACTGCTTTAAAAACATCTCTACCGTAGTTGCCTGTAAGAGCATAGTATACTTCAGGGCTCCACGCCTTAACGTCTACCTTTACTACGCCTCCTGTAGATAGGCTTAACTCAGTTACTTCATTAACTATTCCAGGGCTCATTAATCCATTAGTCTCCCAACACACTCGAAATATCTTTAATCCAATTTCTTCAGCTCTTCTAACCATAGATCTTGCAGCCATGAGAGCGTGGATGGCTTGAGGACCAGGATCTCCTCCAAAGAAGCATACACACGTAGTCCTTTCATTAACTGCACTAACTAAGTCTTCAACTAATAGCACTGGCTTCCCTCTAGATGCCATTTCCCTATACTCCCAGTTCTGGCAGTATAAGCAGTCTAAGTTACATGCTCCATAGAATACAGCAATGTTGTAAAATCCCCTCTCAGGCCCTCTTGGCGAAAGCGAGTATTTTGGATATCCAATGCCGGTACACCCTGGACACACCCAGTCCGCTACACAATTAGTTGGAAGAGGGTCGTAGTAGTATAGCCCTACTGCCTTTCTAAATGAGCCAGTTAAATAACTTAACTTCCCGTAATTATTGCACACTACTCCGCAATACCCTTTACCTTCACTAGGTATTGAACATTTATTTGAACAAAAGGAGCAAGTTAATCCACTGCCCCTTGGGGGAACTAAGGGGAGGCCGTATTTAGATCTTAGGGTTCTCCTACTCTCATCAACTATGGATCTTGCTTCATTAAACCTCTCCCTAAGGCACTTTACGCACACACCGATAGCTGCACTAATAACTCCACTCTTTGAGCCACAGAGCTTGCAAACTCCTGTCCTTATGCTTGTCAACTCCCACTTCATAACAATTCACGTTAACTAATGCTCCCTTGGAGTTAAGACTCCTATAAATTTTACGTAGATAGATTCATTGCTTTATGCCGATCAACAGCTATTACTCATATGGCCAGCACTCTTATTAATTCATCACAGTACTCTAACTTATTGAGTGAGAAACCCGCGTAAGGTGTTAATTATTGAATTACACTGGGTGCAGCTTCATTGACTCAGTTATAGGGAGAGAGCCTGTTACAGTACTTATTTACGGTGAAGCAGCTACTGGAAAGACTGCTTTATTGCTACACATAGCTAGAAGGCTTTCGTTAAACGGATTTAGATCCATATTTATAAGCACTGAAGGATCGATGTATATGGCTAGAGTTGCCAGCAATGCTCAAGACTATGAGAACGTCATTTTCACAGAAGTATATTCACTTGATGAACAAATAGCTTATAGCTTAATAACTCTCGTACTTAAATCCATGGACTTCAAGGCCCTCTTCATTGACAGCATTAACTCCCTCTATAGGCTTGAAGCATACTCAGAGTACTCCATAGAGAAACTAGGGCTAAACGCTTCACTAATGAGGAAGTGGGCTGAGGAGCATGTGGGAGCGGTCTTTGCATCAGCTCAAGTACGGGCCATCGATGAAGGCGATGTAACTGTAAGCGGTATGAAAGTACTTGAATACTGGTTTGACGTAATTCTACAGCTTACTAAAAGTAATGGAGAGAGAGTTTTAAGAGTACTGAAGCCGCGCAACTTTAGTGAAAAACGCATATTGTTTGAAATAAGTAGTCAAGGTGTCACATGGATTGAGCCTTGTTGAACTAAGTGCTTTCCTAGAGAACTTCATTAAATTCTATGGAGCTCCCATGGTTGCAAACGCCATGCCTGTATTAATAAATGGATCAAAGCCTATTGACGGGGGGAGGCTTTGGATTGATGGAAGGAGAATATTTGGCGATGGAAAGACTTGGGAAGGGTTGACAGCGGGCTTACTTGGAGGATATATGGCATCGCTAGCTCTATCAACATATCTTAATTCCACTAGCTTGTTTCCCATATTGTTAGCAGCATCAATAGCTGCTCTCTTAGGAGACTTAGTTGGTTCATTTATAAAGAGGAGGCTTGGATTAAGTAGAGGGGATCCTGCACCATTACTTGATCAATTGGACTTCGCTTTCTTTGCTACATTGATCTACTTAGCTTTCGGCAACATGTCTATCTATAAAGATCTTGGCTTCATAGCGTTATCGCTTACAACAATAGCTCTCCTCCACGCTGCAACTAACTATATTGCATATGTATTGAAGTTAAAGAATAAGCCTTGGTGACAACACATTTATATTAAGTGGGCTTCTATATTCCTCAGTCACGAGTGTGATATAGCTAGTAAGACTATCACTGCCACAATCACTGTGGCTGAAGCCAATACGAGGAGGATGAACCCTAGATCAGTTTCAATAGCACCCCCTCTCTCTACGTACTTTAAATACTTTGGCAGTAGAAGCGCCATTAGTATAGATATTAGTGCAAAAGCCGTTACCATTGTTGATAGGCCAAGGGCTCTATAACCAACTGTCGTTGGAAAGACAGCGTAATAGCTTAAACTGCTTGGCCACTCGCTCAATACAACAAGCGTTGTCATGATCAATGCTACTATGGACAGCTTAAATAGGAAGTTATTAAAGGTATCAAAGCTAAGTAATTGCGCAACTGCACTTCTGAAAACACGCTTCCTAGGCGGCATATACTCTCCCAAACGAAGCATCTGCTTGAATCAAATCCCTGGCTACGTTTATATCTTTAACTAAAACAACTTTCACTGCAATAGAAGCATAAGGGTATTTTAGCAATGGTTTTATTCCTAGTAGAGGAATTTAGAGGGCTTGAAAGGTGGATAGCGTGACACGTAAAGTTGTAAGTATCTATGGCTTCGCATTGCTAATAGCTTCACTTACTACAGCAGTGTTGTTACTATATGCATCCGTTAGCTACAGCAATATAGCTGACGACAACTGCTCCTGGTTCCACAGAATTGTTTACAAACACTTTACAACAACTAATGACTTCGTTAACTATAGGTTAGCTTACCCAAGTGGAGTAGATTTATTTAAACTGCCCACTCTACTGACTTTCGTTTTAGCTAAAGTAGATGTAGGATTAGAGTGGTTTACAGTAGCAATGGGGCTTGCGCTAATTGTTGGAGTCTATGCATTGTCTCGCGAGACATTCAAAAACGATCTTGTTGCTGGCATATCATCTTTGCTACTAGCCTTTAGTCCAGCAGTAGGATATTGGTTTAGAGTAAACATGTTTGGTACATATACTGTAGCTCCACTAAGCCTCTTCCTAGCTATAGCTATATCTAAGTACTTAGACAGTGGGAGGAGGTCTTGGTGTTTAATGGGCATAGCCCTTGCAGCACTCATCTGGATCTTTTGGAGCAATGCCTGGATCACTACAGCGGCTTACTCCATCTACTTATTCTACAGAATAATTTCTAGGAGAGTGGAGTTCAGGGAAATAATTTATGGAGTAGCCATACTGATTGCTCCGTTAGCAATTCAAGCAGCAGTGGGATTGAAGTACTTCACTTTCCCCCAATTACTTTCATTAATGCTGCTTGCTTCAGCAATTGCAGCAGGATTAATAGATTTAACAATACTGAGGAAAATAACTGTAGAGCCACTAATGAATGTAGCTAAGCTATCGTTAATTGCATTATCTATGCTTTCTGCTACAATTATTTCACTCATCGTAAGCAATGCATTTGCCCTTCAAGCTATTGGAGAATCCTACTCTAAGTCATATAGGCCTATAGCTGATTACAGCGTGTTCTCAATACTTGCACCAGCTTCATTGATATTCTTAGTGAATGCTTCACGCAGCATGAGTGGGGGAAGGAAGTACTTGCTGTTCTTAATGCCTATAGGATTCTTTACTGCAGTCATTTCAGGCTACGTAGATCCATCTCTATCAGTTTATGCTATAGCGCTTGCTGCCCCAATGACGGCCCTAATGTTATTTAAGTTAATTACAGTATTTGTGAGAGTAAGCAAGAGATCTCTGAGAATAACGTTGGTTGCATTGTTCGTAGGACTCATGGCTTTAATAGTTGTAGCTGAGGGAGCATCATCAATTGCCATTGTTAAAGGAAAGCCAGGAGTATTCTATGGAGGTTTATCTAGAAATTTGTTTGCTGAAGAACCAACTACGTCGTATGTACTTGACTTGCTTTCATTAGTTAAGAGTGGTTCTATAGTGGTGGCTGAAGACAGCTATGCATACTGGGTAGTTGATCACGCTAATGCATATGTTATTGCCAGCCCCTTCTCAAGTAATGAGCAAAAGGCCCTACTGGCTAGCATACTTGTAAGCGATGAATATCGAGCTACAGCTAGATTAAGTTCTTTAGTTAAGGAATTGAATGTATCGAAGGCTTACCTTATTGTATCTGAAGTAGTTACAGTAGAACAACCGCTATGGGGTAGTGTTAAAGTAAACTTAGGGAGGCCTATTTTTACATATACTGCTACTGGTGCAACAGAGACTTATTACGCTCCCACAATTGACTTAGCTAAATTAGCTGAGCACGTCATTGCAGCCGGCTATAGTTTAACTGAGTACTTTAACTTGCCCAACGCTCCTACGCCTATGCAGCTTCCATTAGCATGGAGCGACAAAGCCTTTAACTCCATCTTGGTAAAAGCATTAGTGTATGCTGTTCAAACAAATATGTCAAACCTAGGCGGCGTATTCAACACTTATTACTCAAGCTCTCCGATAAGCGTTGAAGAGATGACTTACATGAAGCTCATTTCAGTTAAGAGAATTCCACTCATAAGTGAGCAACGCGACTTAACTACGTACTCTACATACTTAATTGCAGCTCTTTATGAAATAGATGTTGAAAAATACATAGAATTGACAAGGACGTGAGATTACTCCATTACTGCTTTTAAAACCCCTCATCCTGAGATTATGGGCTTTCTTCATAGCTTAAGTAGAATAAATGGCGTAGAAACTTGCAAAAAGCTTGTAGTCACAGTATTGATCTAATGAGCTGAAGGGTAAAGTTTAACTCTACTTAATTCTCCTTAATACTTCCAGACATGTTTTCCATACTTTATCTCCAGCATAGTGAATGCTTTTCACGGCTCTACCCTTATTTACTGTTAGTACTTCTTTAGAATCCATTAATGCTTTACCTACAACTAAAGCAGTTTTTCTATCTGGAGACCATGCTGACACTACGTCGCCTGCTTGGAACTCACTTACCTCAATGATTCCTGGAGCCATTACGTCTGCTCCATTAAGTAAATGCTTAACGGCCCCTAGATCTACTATTACGTAATTAGTGGAGCCTAAGCCTCCTAGAGTTACAGCCATAAGTGTTGGATACTTAAAGCCTTTATACTCAAAGACTAATGGAACTCCATCAATTATATAGAGTGCTATGTCCTCAAAAAGCGCTCTACGGCCTTCCTTAGGCTTCTCAACACCTAGCTTTAAGCACAGCTCTCTAAATACTGTACAGAAGTTATTTACTAACTCCTTTACATCACTTTTCCTAAGAGAGTTCACCACCATCTTCATCTTTAACCCCCAACTATTGCAATACTACTATAGTATAATTAAGGCAGATGTTGATTAACAAATTACTAAAGCTTGCATAAAGCATGCGACTCTTACGCAATAATTTAAATCCCTGCATCTAATACTATCCACTGGGCCGGTAGCTCAGCCTGGAAGAGCGCTCGGTTGGCATCCGAGAGGTCCCGGGTTCAAATCCCGGCCGGTCCACTTATCTTCATATAGTTTAAACTCTTTTTACTCTGGAAATCAATGGAGGCAGCACTTCAAGCCCCTAAGGCTCTAATACTCTAGGCTAATCATTCTTTAAGATTCATAAACGCTTCCACTAACGTTCATTGAGTAACTTTAATGAAGCATAGCGTTCTCCAACCAAGATCTTCTACCTCATAGGTTTTTAAGAGTGCTCTCAATTCTTCCACCAGGTGTTGTAATTGGAGGTTAGTGCAAGGAAGGTCAGTGAGAGGGAGTTAGTCATAGTAATTAAGGGGGAGGGGCATACTTTAGGCAATTTAGTGGCTAAAGCATGCATAAACAATCCACACATAGATTTCGCAACCTACAGGATACCTCATCCATTAATGGACTTAGTTGAAATAACTATAGTCTCCAAGGATGATTACCCTGTTGAAAGAGCTTTAAAGGAAGTAATAGATGAACTTAAGGCACAGCTCTCTGAGTTAAGTAAGTTAATTGAGGATAAGCTTTGAGTAGTAGGAAAAAAGAGGCTAGAGTACTCTTAATTCAGAGATGCGGCTTAAGCAACGTCCTGCTTGTATACCGTGGAGAATCTATAGAGGAACTATCGTTTACATGCAATAATGTAGTGGATGCTTTAAGGAATATAAAGTCGCTAGATGAAGTAACTTACTTTGCATCACTTGATGCTGAGCTATGGAGAATCCTAGGTAGTTTAGGGAAGAAGTTCCTAGGTGCAAGCGACTCAATTATATTAATGTACTTAAGGCAGAAGACTCTGCGAGCTCTATGCAAAGTAGCTGATGAAACGTGTTTAAGGAAGCTGTATGGATACTCAAGAAATATATGTGAGTTAGCAATATAGCGACTAGCAATAGGGGATAAAAATGAAGTTCTGTCCAAAATGTGGGGGATTAATGGTGCCAAAGGACTTAGGAGGCAAAACTGTCTTAGTGTGCATAAGGTGTAGTAATACAGTTGAAGCTAGTGAGAAAAGTCCCTCACTATATAAAACCACCATTACTATAGAACATAACAGTAAAGAGAGGACAGTCGTACTAAGCAGTAGGGAAGTAAAAGGACTTCCAGTAACTAAGGATGTTGTATGCCCAAAGTGTGGGTGGAGAGAGGCATACTACTGGGTTGTACAAACCAGAGCCGCTGATGAGCCATCGACTAGGTTCTTTAAGTGCGTGAAGTGCAGCCATGTATGGAGAGAGTATGAATAGAGCTTAAAGCCCTAGGCTTATAGAGGGATGTTAATAATCGATATTAACTATGAGTGAGAGAGTGTAATAGAGGGTGGTGTATTGAGGCTAGTGTTTTCAGATGCTAGAGTTTGGAAGTACGCTATAGCATCTATAAGTAATATCATTGAAGAAGCTAGCTTTATAATTAACAGCGAGGGATTGAAGCTTAGATCCCTAGATCCATCTAAGGTAGTGCTCGTTGACTACACTATTCCACACACAGGCTTTGAGGAGTTTGAAGTCGATGGAGAAGTAATTGTTGGCGTAAATTTAAGCGATCTAAGCAGAGTCCTCAAGAGATCCACTAAAAGCGATAGGCTTGAGTTAAGCATAGTGGATAGTGGGAGGTTTGTAGTAGCACTCGTGGGTAGAGGAGTTAGAAGATTTACACTCCCATCAATACAGCCATCAATTGAGCAAGTGCCTGAACTCAGCATACAGTTTAAAGCAAGGGCTAGGATGGTGAGTGCTGTATTTAGGGATATAGTGAGCGAGCTTGAAGTCATTGGAGATGCCGTAGAGTTCATCACTAAGCCCAGTGAGAGAAAACTTATTGCTAGGACGACAAGCGATCTTGGGGAAGCTGAGCTAGAGCTCTCTGAAGAGAGAGGTATGTTATTGGAGTTTTCAGCTGACAGCGAAGAGAGGTCTTCTTATTCAATTGACTACCTATCAAATATAGCTGTAGCATCACAGGCAGCTGACGAAGCATTGCTTGAGTACGCTACAGCAATACCATGTAGGATCGAGTTTACACTCCCTGAAGGCGGAAGGTTAACATTCTATGTCGCTCCAAGAACAGAGTAATAGATTTTTAAAACAAATAATTAGGAATTACTATGCAAAAAGGCCTCTTAAGGAACCGCCACTTCTATCAATGAGGGAGGTTGCTGTACAGCCTTTTGGCTCAAAATCTTACATCAGGCATCTCCATTTTACTTCCATGAGTAAGCTCTACGACTACATAATTGAGAACCCTCCTCTACACCTATACTATAGTGCTGCCACATACGATGATCCGGGTAACCCGGACATGGAGTCTAAGGGGTTTAGGGGGGCCGACGTCTTATTCGATATAGATGCAGACCACTACCCTGAGTGCAGCCACTCAGTTCTAATATGTAGCAAGTGCGGATATGTCTGGATTAATGGAGGAGCTGAATGCCCCCGGTGTGGCTCAAGAAGTCTAGCAAGCTTACCTCAATTAAGCATTGAGTGCCTTAAGAAGGCTTGGAGGGATTCTAGAACCATTGTGAGAATACTTGAAGAAGACTTCGGAGCCTCAAAGATATCAACTATGTTTTCGGGAAATAGAGGATTCCACATTAGAGTTGAAGACAAGCACCTCTTGTCGCTTGATAGGGATTCCAGAAGGATGCTGGTGGACTACATTCAGCTGAGCTCACTGGATCCAGGGAGAGTATTCCCTAAGGTAAAGCTGGAGAAACGTGGGGGCTACGTAGCCCTCTTCCATAGAGAGCATGAATATGGATTAAGGGCTAGGATAAGGGACTACTTGAAGTCCGTTGAGACTCCCATAGTGATGGGGGATTATGAAGCTTACAGCTACGATAACGTAATTAATGCAATCAACGCTCTAAAGATCGGTATAGATCCAGCAGTAACTATGGATGTATCTAGGCTGTCAAGGTTTTCCAACTCAATTAACGGTAAGTCAGGGCTTCTATCCAAGTCAATTGATGTATCCGATGAGTTCAATTACAGCTTCTACGACTTTAGAGCAGTAAGTGGAGAAGTACTAATTAAGCCCGCTTACGACTTAACGGGAGTCGCTGTTCTAGATAGGAAGGTGAATTTAAGGAGGGGGTTTATAGAGAAGGTTGAGGCTTACATAGGCTTTTACCTTGCTTTAAAAGGCTTAGCGTATCTAGTAAGAGCTAGTAGAGTAGAGGTTTTGACAAGTGAGCATTAGATACGTTATATGTGCTAAGGAGGAGTTGAAGTCTGCTAAACCCATAGTCTTTACTGGAGAGGACTTTGGGAAAGTAATGGATTCATTGAAGGAGGCTGCTTCACTAGCTACTGCAAGCGATTTATCCATGGAGATTTTTGTGGAAAGCGTCAACAAACTTAAGAAGGATGCATCAACTTTTTTAAGAGCTAGGTATACTAAGCTGCTGCTTAATCCATCGTTGGAGTTAACTAATTCTATTGATGAAGGTGTTGGAGCTGCTTTAACTAAAGTAATTAAGTTCCTTATAGATTACTTCTCAGGTCTTGTTCTTGCTGACTCAAGTCTGAGAGCTGTAGTTAAGGCAACTAAGGACTTCTCAATTAGTGATAAGTTCTGGAGGAAGGGGGATGTCTTTAGTGTAGAGTTATGGATGGCGTGCTTACTGTACGCTCTTGGAGTAATTGAGCCAGTACATAGTATTTTAAAGGAGTTAGTTGATAACTATTTAAAACCTCTAGAAGGATCCAGGCTAACTTAAGCAGGGAGAGAAGTTGAAGGTACCTAAAGCTATTAGGACGTATTGCCCGAGGTGCAAGGCTCATACAGAGCATTCAGTAACTATTTACAAAGCTGGGAGTAGGAGGGCTTTAGCTGAAGGAGAGAGGAGGTATAGGAGGAAGCAGGAGGGCTACGGAAGCAAGAGGAAGCCTGAACAAAAGAGGTTTGCAAAAACAACGAAAAAAGCTGTCTTAAAGCTTAAGTGTGCTAAGTGTGGCTACATAATTCATAGGGAAGGGATTAGACTTAAGAAAGTAGAAGTTTCAGAAGCGGTGAAGTAAGTTGGGGAAGAGGCTTAGAACTCCAATACCTATGCCGAGAAGTAAGTTCATTAAAGTTAAGTGCAATACGTGTGGATACGAAAACGTGATCTTCAGCCACGCTAGCTATCCAGCGAAGTGCGTTTTATGTGGAACACAAATAGTTAAGCCAACTGGCGGTAAAGCAAGAATAATTAATGCTGAAATATTATCAGTACTTGAGTAAAAGCAATTGGTGAAAGCTTGATCAAGCCTCAAAAACCTCTCCCCGATGTAGGAGAACTAGTTGTAGCAACTGTAGATAAAGTATTTGAGTATGGAGCGTACGTTAAGTTAGATGAATATGGAGATCTACAGGCCTACCTGCCGTGGAGTGAAGCCTCAAGCAGGTGGGTGAAAGACGTAAAGGAAGTAGTTAAGGATGGCCAGAAGATTGTTGCTAAAGTAATTAGAGTTGATAGAGTAAAGTCTATGGTTGACGTCAGCTTAAAGAGGGTAGCCGAAGGAGATAGAAGGAGGAAGATGCAGTACTATAAGAGGTTAGTGAAAGGAGCTAAGATAATTGAGATAGTCTCTCAAAAATTAGGCAAGAGCGTTGATGAAGCATATAGAGATGTAGTTTGGAAGCTAGATAACCACTATGGAGATCCATTAACTGGCCTTGAAGAAGCTGTTGTTAGAGGACCTGAAGCCCTCATTGAGGCAGGAGTACCTGAGGAATGGGTTGAACCATTGATAAATGAGGCGAGAAAGCACATCACTGTGAAAAAAGTTAGTGTAAGGGGGGTAGTGATGTTAAGAAGCCTTAGGCCAAAGGGCTTAGAGGATATAAAGAAGATCCTTCTAGCTTTAAAGGAGGCTGGAGAAAAAGTTTCTCAAGAAGTTAAAGTTAATGTATACACCATGGGTGCCCCTAGATACGCTATAGAAATTGAAGCAAGAGAATATGGAGAAGCTGAAAAGGCCTTAAATGCTGTAGTCAATGTAGCTGAAGAGCTTTCAAAAACTCTTGGAGTATCCTTCAGTTTTGAGCGTGAGAAGAAGTGAAGTGGCTCATGAAGAGATGCATTAAGTGTAGAAGGTATACTTTAAAGGATCGTTGCCCAATATGTGGTTCTCAAGTGGTTACACCTCATCCCCCTAGATTTTCACCTGAAGACAGATTTGTTGAATACAGAGTAAAGGCTAAAATGGAGCTCTGATCTCCCTCCCGCATTAAAGGGAGAGGCTTTCCTCCAATAGCTTTTCAACTCATACAATTTTCCAGCAAAAGACGTCACTATCCCAATGAGGTCTTACACAAGTTCTTGGTGAGCATCCTTTGACTCCCCTCTGAAGACGATTTTATTCTAGCGCCGTGTTAATTGAAGAAATGTTTCTAAGCACTTGAAGCCTAACCTCGTTAACTCATCTTTGTGCGTTATTCGAGTAATCTCTTGTTTATTGCAATAAAGACATAACTGCTGTTTCTCTAAGTAAGTAGCGTTATGGTTTGATCTCTATCCAATACTTCGATATGTCTTTGAAGAAGGCATACCTCATCTTGTTACTAAGTTCTTCAGGTGTTAAGACTATTATGTCAAATCCTATATTTCGCGGCAGCTTTGCTCTTATAAATTCAACTCTGTCCATATATTTCATGCCTTCAAAACATTCACATACTATAACTATATCAACATCGCTTTCAATTGTATGATCTCCTCTTGCATAGCTTCCAAATAGATATATTGTAGCGTTGATTTCTTTAGCAAGTTTTTTAAGAGCCTCTATGACTTCTCTACGGATCTCGAATAATCTTTGCGACCTCATCTAGAGCCCCTTTTGCAATAAATATAGCTTCTTCAGCGTGTTCCCTTGAAATCTCTTCAGAGGGTCTCTCTATACCGGCGTTAGGGTATCTAGCTAACGTATAGTATGTGGATAACCTAGCTAAAGCTCCCTCGCTAAGAGATATACTTGTAAAATCTTTGATTCTACGATAAAGCTTAACAAGATCATGTCCTTTAGGATACTCACCTAAAACATGTAGCACCAAGGCTTTCAAAGCTTTTTCAACTGCTTGCTGAGCTGCAAAGCAAGCCCAGTTACAGTCACCTATATTGATGCTTGCTTCAGCGTGCCGAAGATCGGCTTTAGCTTCTGCTAACCAGTTTAAAACCTCATCTCTAATAGGCATAGTTTACCAATACCCTAGATTCAACTTATCCCCACTATCTCTATCTTCTATACTGATGCTAATCTATATAGATAACTCTCATTACTAACGCTAGTTGATAAACAAGCATGGGAAGCTGAAACATTGAGGGTTAAAAACAATTAGACCTCTAGAGCAAATGGAACAAGGTGTTGTCTTCGAGAAAAATCTACCTGAATAAATTCTCTACCTTGATGCTTTCATCTAATAACTAACGCATTTATGCTTAAACTACACGTCTTCAACTATAATCGAATGATAAGGTGATAGACTGCTCAGTAAGTCAATAAGCCATTTAGCAATGCAGCCCTCAACAGCTTAGTGGGATGAAGGCTGAACCACTGGCTTGCTCTACACTACCTGCTTCTCAAAAGCTTTCCCGGAAGCACCATTAAGTAAGTGGGCTTCTGAAATTCATAAGCAGGAGAGCTTGGAGGAACGGAAAGATCTACAGAGTAAACAAACAATCCTCAGAGGAAGTCAAGAAGAAAGCGGCCCTAGAAAATTACATGACTTGTGGACTCGCGTTTGCAGAGTGGAACTGGGGAGTTAACTAAGATCTATTATAGCTTTAAAAGCTAGAAACTCAAGCCGGTACTGCCGTTTCGAGTCGCGTTTGAGGAGGTAAACTGGGGAGTTAATGTTTACATAAATAAGAGATCTTTTCAAGCATGTTCGTAAGAGAACTGGGGGGTTAATTGAACCTTTAATTCGACTGGAGCGTCTTTTTGAATATTTCTCGATCAGTTATGGTAAGTGCAGGTTGCGCCCCCCCACCCCTCCACTTCCACTGGAATATCCCCAGGTGTGTGTGGAGGTTCTGCCAGGTTTATACAAACGCTTCTAAGAGATCTTTAAGAAGATCTCATGTTTATAAATTTTTATTAACATAATTATGATAATCACCCTTAATCATAGCTCTGACTCGCACTACTAAGCCCCGCTCTCCAGTGGAAGTGGAGGGGTGGGGGACTACATGAAGTGAAGTATCAGTTGATATCCGCTTCACGTAGTTCAGGCCATTTGCTTTAATAGAGTCCGCTTCGCTTCCACAGCTATAGTATAACTGTACATCATACGTGCAGCTCCTATATATATGAATCCAAGTCTAGCGTTTACGGGAGAACTTATAACCTGGGGTTTAAGCACCCAAAATAGTGGTGGGTGGATTAGTTGAGGACCGGGCTTATTTTCCCTGCACTCTTAATAGCTTTAGCTATAGCTTCATTAGCAGCCGTAAATAGCTCCTATGGAGGCAGTTTATTGAAGGCCTATGCAACTAAAGTTGTACTCTACAGCATTGATGCTGGTAGAGCTGATATAATGTTTAACTTAACGTCAAGTGGTCTATTGCCAGGCTTCAGATATATTGTTGAAAACGGCTATGTAGCTGATGGAATGATCGTTAGCTTTCCATCATCAACAGCCGTTAGTCATGCAGTAATAGCTACTGGAGCACCGCCAGGCATTAATGGCATAACAGCTAATAGCATACACCTGCCCGGTGCAAGAGTTTATGAAACTGTAAGTGGATTCAATGGATCATACCTGCTTGCTGAACCTATATGGGTTACAGTAGATAAACAAGGGCTAAGGGCTGTTGTAGCTAGTTTTCCGCAAAGCACTCCACCAGCCTGGATCGGCAAAATCAATAGATCAATACTCTTCAACCCATACGATACATCGATTGGGCCGACTTCATCAATTCTATATACAACGAATACTTCAGTCCCTAGAGCAAGGTACATATCACTTACTCCTGCAGCTAATTGGAGTGGGAGCATAAATGCAACTGTCTACGCAGCCTATGAATCGAGCTTTACAATGGGTGACGACACTTGGTACTTATACTTAGCTGAAACAAATAACGATGGATACCCAGACTTACTTGTTATTGTGCCGCTAGTTAAGGACCTTAATAAGGCAGCAGCCATACTGCATGAAGGAGAGTGGAGTAAACCCATAAATACAACTATAATTTATGGAGGGTCAAGCTATGTTGTTGCCCCACTATTTAAAGCCCTAAACTTATCGCTAACAAACTTTAGGCTCTATAGAAGCTTAATGAGGCCCCTCCAAGGCCCCTGGTTTAGCAGTGAATCTATAGCTCTCAGAGTCTGGAATGAAGTAGTAGTTAACACAGGAATGATTACTGACGGCGACTACTATGGATTAACCAACGACTGGTTTGATGAAGAGACATTTATGGAGACAGTTTACTTCACAAACCTATTCTTCAAGGAGTTCACTAAGTGGTTAATAAAGAACACTGAGTGGAACCTCCTACTCACTTATACTTCAATAATTGATAACGTTGAGCACCAATTCCTCGGATTAATAGATCCAAGTATGCCCTACTACGATCCTGCTTCAGCAGAGAAGTACTGGAACTACATAGTTAGAGCGTATAAATGGGCTGATGAAATAATACAGGTAATCCTTGAAAACGTCGATCTTGATAATACTGCAGTAATAGTTGTTTCAGACCATGGACAATGGAGCATATCTAAGTTTGTTTACATAAACAACATACTCATGGCTGCAGGGCTCTTGAAAGTGGATGCAGCATGGAATATACTGTGAAATGAAACTAAGGCTTACTACGTAGGCCACAACCAGATATTCATCAACTTAGCCGGTAGAGAGAGGGATGGAGTAGTTACTCCCAGTGAATATATGGATGTCGTTAGGCAAGTTAAGGCAGCGTTGAGTAGCTTCGTAGATCCAGCAACAGGCGAACCTCCGTTCAGCTTAGTTATGTCTAGGAAGGAAGCAGAGGTGTTTGGGTTATTTGGAGATAGAGCTGGAGACGTGGTCTTCAGCTGCAGGCCGGGCTACGCTCCATCAACCGGGATCAGTAGGACTGGAGTACTTGTACCAGCAGTTCCATTGAAGACTTCTACTGGCACTCACAGCGATCTGCCATACTACAGTGAATTACTGGCAGTGTTTGGAGCTGTTGGTGCCGGAGTAGGTAAAGGAAGGCTTGGGTACATATATTCAACAAGCATTGCTCCAACAATATCAGCTCTACTAGGGGTGAATCCTCCAGCTAATGCTACTGGAACTATTCTTCCAATAATAGTTCCAGCGATTGAAACGACAACAGTTACAACGACAAGGTTTGAGACTCTGACTACTACTAGCACGAGTACCATTACACATACAGCGATGGAGTTTGAGACTCTAACTACTACAGCTACTGTACTTCAAACCACTACTGCAACAAAAACTTTAGAAACCCAAATTACAGTAACTGCCCCAGATGTACCTCTCGTAGTAGCCACTGGTATAGTGTGTTTAGTAATAGGAGTAGCTATATCTCTAGGACTTTTGAGAAAGAAGAAATAGATTTTTTAACACACTATTAATTACAAGTTAAGCCATGTATTTAAACACACTGTAAAGAGTTATTAAAGTGTAAGTCTTGAGGCATTTATAGAGGAGCATCATTACTGCTACTTCATTAAGAAGGCGTTGTGGATATGACGACGTCTAAAGGCATTGGCGTAAGGATTTACGTTATATGCTTTAGAGAAGACGATCCACTTAGAAATACAGCCCTCAAAATGGTTAGGAAAGGTCTAGCCACTGTTATTCGTAGACCTCCTCCAAATGCTTTAGTGCTTAATCCTTTTGCGCAAGAGCTCCTTGGCCCATGGGATAAGACCTACGTCGATATGCATGGATTAGTAGTTGTAGATGCTTCATGGAAAAAGATCTCTAGAGATTACTTTATCAAGATCCGTGGAAAGCATAGGAGACTCCCATACTTACTTGCAGCAAATCCCGTTAACTACGGTAAGCCAATGATCCTGAGCAGCATTGAAGCAGTAATAGCTGCTCTATACATAACTGGCTATGTAGAGACAGCATTAAAGCTCACTGGACTATTTAAATGGCTTAAGACATTTCTAGAACTAAATAGAGAGCCTCTAGAGGAGTATTCAAAAGTGAAGAGCATTGAAGAACTCATAGAAGCAGAGAAGCTATTCCTTAAGAAGCCAAGCAGCTTTAGCTAAAGGAAGAAGGGCTCTTAGTTATTGAGAGCGCGGCTCCGCCATAACCCGCATTCTGTACTAACCGCATTTGGCTAAGCGGCCTACCCGGGGATCCCGCAGCATTCATCCCCCTAATGCGGCCTTGCTCCCCACGGGTCGGCCTTTTCAACGAATCCGCCACAGCTCCTCTGCGGCTTACAGCCAGCTGTTACCAGCGGCCCACCTGCTTCATAGCCATATTGTGGCGGCCGTTTCGTTTCTGTGCCGTTGCCACGGCTACTAGCCGTGCCCCATTGAGGGGCCGTGGTGCTGCGTGGAGTGCGGTGTTTCCCCAAGCCCTTTTACAGGGCTCGTAAGCGGCTGGCGGAGCCACGCTAAGCATATATGAGTTCAGAGGCCTTAATTAATCTCTCTAATTACATTTACTGAAGTCCAGGAGGCCTTTGGCTCATTCTAGCTCAATGCACGTTGAGTACAAAAGAAATTAATAATTCTCTAAGGAATAAATATGTGGAGGCGAAATCTGTGGCTAAGGCAATAGTACTAATTCAAACAGATATAGGTGCAGAAACTAGAGTTATGGATGAGCTTTACTCCATACCTGAAGTTCAAGAGGTATACGTTATATATGGTATATACGACGTTGTAGCAATAATAGAGGCTGAAAACCTTGAGAAAGTAAGAGATATAATAACTAATAAGATAAGGAAGCTCCCAGAGATTAGGACTACTTCAACAATGATAGTCGTCGAAGGCAAATCTAAGAAGAGTAGTTAATTAGAAACGCCATAACTAACTAAAAATTTCTTTAAATGATTCGCTTCAACAAGTTTTTACTTCCATAAATAGAGTACACTGCTAGGTATTAAACATAGATTGAGCAGTAAACTGTACTGCGGTGTTGCATTATGCATAAAGCAATGCGGTTTGCATTCATGTGCAGAGAGAAGCTAGGTAATGCTGGATCAAGGGTAGCTATAGTTGGAGCAGGTCCAGCAGGATTAGGGGCAGCTGGCTATTTAGCCTGTAGAGGGTATGAAGTCGAAGTATATGATAAGCTGCCATTACCGGGAGGATTGATGGTGTTTGCCATACCTCCTTGGAGAATCTCTAAGGATGCAGTGCTTAGCGGAGCCAAAGAACTTGAGGAATCGCTTGGAGTAAAATTCATCCTTAAGACTAAGGTATACTTAGGTGATAGAATCCGCAGAGATGAAGGAGACGACTTTGTTGAGAGGATAATGTCTCTCGATAAGCTCATTGATGAATACGATGCTGTAATAATAGCTACTGGAACTTGGGAGTCAAAGCTGCCTAAGCTGCCTGGAGTAGAGTCTAGAGGAGTCACTACAGCATTAGCCTATCTCTATAAGCATAGAATCTATGAACTCGGGTTGACGAGTAGAAGGCCTGAGGATGGAAAAAGAGTAGTTGTAATTGGAGGAGGATATAGCGCTATTGATGCAGCTGAACAGGTGTTAAACAACGGTTCCTACCCATACTTAGTTTATAGAAGGACGATCAAAGAGGCTCCAGCAGGAGTGTATGAATTTATGAAAGCTGTAAGCGCAGGCATAAATGTAATAGAGTTGGCTTCCCCTATAGAGATAGTAGCTGAAGGAGGAATTGTTAAGGGAGTGAAGTTTCAAAGAATGAAACTAGGGTCTCTAGATGAAACCGGTAGACCTAAGCCTATTCCAGTTCCAGGAAGCGAGTTCTTTATTGAGGCTGATACAGTAATTTTTGCTACAGGTGAAGCAGCTACACCTCCCTTCAATATAGATGAAGAAGGTATCTTAAATAGGTTAAAAATAAGGGTATTTAAAGAGGGTAACATAGAAGTGTTGAAAGAAGACTCGTCAATAAATCAGAAAGTCTATGTTGCTGGAGATGTTGCTAGAGGACCTTCAAGAATAGGGCCTGCTTTAGGGATGGGTCTTCAAGTAGCTAGGAAGGTAGATTACATACTTCAAGCTAGAGCAGGCAAGCTTGCTTTAGTCGCTAGGTGATGGATCGTGGATGTCTTAGCTCAAGCAGAGAAGTACATTAGAGTGATAGACCTAGCTAAATGCATAGGCTGTGGATCCTGTGAAGCGGTGTGTGAATTCCTTTATGGAACTCCATTTATAAAGGTCTATAGAACTAGCATAGGCTTGGACATCCCCATTTCATGCATGCACTGTAAAAAAGCTCCGTGTATTGAAGTCTGTCCTACTGGAGCTATGGTTAGAGACTCCATTGGGGCAGTATACGTTATTTCAAGTAAATGCATTGGGTGTCTAGCTTGCTTATATGCATGCCCATTTAACATCCCTGAGCTAGATCATAGGAGTAAGGCAGCAATTAAATGCGATCTATGTAGGGACTTAAGGGAGAAGATCCTTGAGCCGGCTTGTGTAGCTATATGCCCAACTGGCGCCTTAGTCTACGGATTTGAGAAAGAAGTGTTCACTCTAGTAAAGTTAAGGACAGCGGAGTCTATAGCTAAAGCTAGGTACGAATTAACTTCATGGAGGACTTAATAAATGCAGGAATTGCTGCCTTTACTGCCCTACGTAGCTGCAATAATCACTATTACTTTAAGCAATGCTCCTCAAATAAAGGCTATGAGTTACTTAAAGGCTCTCGGAATGTTCCTCATTTGGATCTCAGCTCTTCTTGCCTATCTACAGGGAGCTATAGACGTTTATTCAATGATCTTTGTTTCATCGGCTTCGCTTGTAGGGGCATTAGCCTCTACTTATGCTGTAGAGTATTCTAGGGTTTTAGGGTATGGAGCCGGCCTTAACTATGCTATAGATGCATTCTCCGTGTTAATATCCACGTCATTTATAGCACCTAACATACTCTTATTTGTAGTTACGTGGACTATTACTGAGCTAGTCGGCTTCTACTTAGTTAACTTAGGGCAGGAACACAGCATTGAGAGTAGCGTTAGTACTTCAAGTAGGTTCCTTATAGTTTCAACAGCTACTTTCGAAATGTCCGCCTTTACTATCATATACGTTAGCCTATTTACTGTACCTGCCTTAGTGGCCATGCCCACCCCCGATCTATCCATACTTCTACAATCATTTGTTAAGATAGTCCCACTTGATGCACCTAGTTACGCTATTCCATTAATACTGATAGGCTTTATAACTAAGTCAGCGCTTATACCACTTCACTTCTGGCTGCCGGATGCACATAGCGTTGCTCCATCACCTGCCTCAGCTCTATTGAGTGGAGCCATGGTCTCCATGGGAACTTATGGATTGCTTAGAATTAGCAGTATGTTTAAGTTAAGTGAATGGATCCCAATAGTGCTAATAGCGCTGGGCTTATTGACTACACTATACGGTGGCTTACAAGCATATGTGCAAAGAGATAGTAAGAGATTGCTAGCATACAGTACTCTTGCAGGCTCAGGTTTTTCGACAAGTCTTCTAGGGTATTATTTAATTGATCGATCTCAGATCGCTTTAATAGCGCTATGTATGTCAGTGATATCGCACTCCATATATAAGGCAACTCTATTCCTAGACGCGGGCCTTATAGAGATCGCCTATGGATATAGGCTAGTGCACAGAGTGCATGGTGCTGCAAAAGTTCTTCCAATATCGTCTCTTGGAGGAATAATGGCTTTTACAGCTCTAATAGGTATTCCCCCTACAGCTACTTTCTTCTCCAAGCTACTGGCATTGATGCTCATAGTTGAAAAAAGCCTAGAGCTAGCTGAATCATTGTTGCTCATCTCAGTAGCTGCATCAATATCTCTCTCAATAATCTACGGCCTGGCCTACGTTAAGATGTACTTTGGAAAGCCATCGGTGCTCTTAACTAGTGGTAAAAGTGTTGCAGCGAGAGGGTGTAGCTTCAGTGTTCTTGTAGCTGGAGTACTAAACTACTTGGCTCCATTCACAATAGTTTTATTCACTACATCAATGGTTATCATTGCTTCAATGGTTCTCACTATTCCTATAGCATTGGCACTAATTTACTCACTTTACACTACTGCTAGAAGGAGTGTGGAGTAAATGTACTGGAGGTATATCTATTGGATTACTCTGAGCATAACAATGGCTTTAAGCTATATGCTTCATGAAAAGAGCCGTTTAAGAACTCTATTAAAGCTAGCGGCGTTCAACACAGTGTGGTTTTTCGCTTCCCTAGGGCTTATTGAGTTAACGAAAGTACAATTAGTGTTTTTAGCGCTCTCTTCAGTCGCTTCAGTAGCTATAAGCATTTACAGCGAGGGCTACCTAAAGTCCATGTATGGGGAGTTTGTTTCACTTAACTCCAGAGTCGACTTAACGCTTATCCTAATACAAATGTTCTTTACATCTCAAAACTTAGTTGAATTAACAACTCTTTGGATAGCAGTAGAATTAATGGGGTTCGTGTTAATTTTAATGGAGAAAGGCGTTGAGAACCTTAATGTAGGCCTTAAGTACTTATTGATATGTGCAACTGCAGGCGATATATCGCTGTTCACTATGCTTGGACTAGTTGCAGTTAACGTTGGAGTAAGTGGAGTTGTTTCAATGAGCCTCCAGGAGTTAAGTCGCTTAAGCATAAGAGTTGACCCATTGATAACTCTATTACTCATCATAGGCTTTGCAGCCAAGTTAGGTCAAATACCTCTTCACGTCTGGCTTATAGATACTTACAGTGAATCACCAGCTATTACTGCAGCTATATTAAGCGGCCTTTCATCAAAAATGGCTGTTTACGGACTCATTGTATGTTGCTACGTATTTAATTTAAACACATTAGTTTTCTCATATGCTCTGACCTCCATGGGCATTATATCGGCTCTCTATGGAGTACTTATGTCCATAGCTCAGAGGGATTACAGAAGGCTATTAGCTTACAGCTCCCTCTCATACTACGGGGTTCTTGCAGTAATAACAGCGCTTATTCCATTATTTGGAGCTGAAGCACTTGGCTTACTGCTTGCCTACTCATTATATCATGGCTTAACTAAAGCGCTGCTGTTTCTAAATGCTGGTAGCGTTGAACAAATCACTAATACTAGGGATATATATAAGTTGGGTTTTGTGGGAAGAAGCTCTAGAGAGCTTTTCACGCCTGCTCTATTAGGCTTCCTATCACTAGTAGGAATGCCCCCAACTTTAGGCTTTCTATCAAAGTTTTTAGCGCTATATTATTCACTGAAGCTCCTATCAATAGGCTTCATGGCCTCAATGCCATTGCTCATTATTATAACTACAACTTCAGTCTTTGGAATAGCTTACTCCATCAAGTACCTCAGCATATATACTGGAAGCATTACTGAAAAACCTATGAGGCCTCCAGTGACGATTTCTCAGGAACAAAGACTTGGAGAGACGCTGCTTTCCCTATCTCTAGTAGTGTTCGTAATAATATGTGCAATATGCATAATTATTGAACCAGTAATGAACTACATCTTCATAGCATCATTAGCAACCAGCGCTGGTGGTTTAGCATTCATTAACAGGACGAAGTACAGAGAGTCAGAGGTATGGCTTGGAGGGATAGAGGCTTGAGCGCCGTTAGAGCATCTATATTTAGGAAACTAGAGGAGATTGTTGAAAGAATCCTTGGAGTACGCATAGCGCATGCAGCACTCATAAGCGTTGTCTTAGGGAGAATTGTGCTTTTTGGAAACCGAGTTGAGTCATTAATAGTGCTTTTTGCTAAAACTACAACTGATTACTTGCTCAAGCTACAGAGATCTCTTGAGAGATCAGTTCTTATAGCTTCTCTCTGGACAGGCCTACTTCTATCAATAGCTTTACTGCTAGTAGCACTAATAGCTTCAATGGGAGTTGTATTACCATGACTTATGGATCGATGCTTGTGTCAATAGGATTAGCCTTAGCGCTGGCAATGCCAGCGCTTTTAGACGGTGTTGAGAGAAAGTTAAAAGCAGCTATTCAGAGCAGGATAGGTCCGCCTATACATCAAACGGTACTAGATTTGCTTAAATTATTTAGGAAGGAGCTGGTTTTACCGAGAGAGTCTATGCACATACTATACATGGCCTTTATCTACTTATCATTATCCATAGTTGCCGTAGGTTCTTTAATAGCCTCAATAACGTTAGGATCCATGGAGCTTTTCATAGCCTCAGCAATACTGCTTTCAATAATTCAAGCTATACATGTAGCAATGCCTTTCACTACGTATAACCCATTCTCAATAGTAGGTGCTTCACGCGAGTTAGTGCTTGCGGTAATTAATGAATCAGCGCTACTAATTACGATTGGTTTAGCAATCCTGGTGAACCCATTGATGAGTCCTCCATTGATCTGGAGATCGACGTACTTTCTATTACTGCTAGAGCTGCTCATAGCTAGTTACATTGCTAGTGGGAGAACTCCATATGATATAGCTGAAGCTGAGCCTGAAATAGCTTCAGGATGGCTAATAGAGTTCAGCGGGCCTTTGCTTGGAATAATAATCTATGCTAACTTGCTCAGGAAAGCCATAGTAAAGCTCGTTGTAGGCATAGTATTAGCGGGTTTAATTACGGGCAATGGATCTATGGGTTTACTGCTGTCCTTAATAGCAATGGCATTACTCTGGGTTGCTTATACCGTAGTTTCTACAATTGTGGGGAGGTCGAGAGTTGACGTAGCTCCTAAAACAATGATCCTTATGCACACTACATTTATAACTCTGTTAATTATTACATACGTACTTGGTGTATAGACTTGAGCCTTAGTGACATAATTGAAAGAATAAGGAGCATAAGAGGCGTTACTGAAGTAGTTACGTCTAAATCAGCTTTGTTTATTACGGCAAATGCTGATGCATTAAGACCCTTAGCTAAGGAGATCTACTGGAACATGGGCGGCTTCTTTAGAACTTGCGCTGGCTCAGATGAAAGATCTATAAACAACTGCTTTGCCATCTACCACATATTTGGGCTCGATGATAGAGGGCTGAACATAGTTGTAAAAACTTATGCTGACTCTAAGAAACCCGAGCTTCCATCGATATTCGACATAGTGCCTGCAAGTGATTGGTGTGAAATGGAGGCTAGAGATTTACTTGGAATAGAGTTTACTGGAAGAACCCCCTATAGGCTCGTTTTACCTCACGGCTGGCCCAACGGAGTTCATCCATTAAGGAAGGACTATAGCTATGATAGTAGGCCAGCTGCAAGAACTGTAAGTGAAAGACTCACTTTAGTGGACACTATTTCTACTGTACCCATAGGGCCATATCATCCAGCTCTCCATGAGCCTGAGTACTTTGAGCTATACATAGAGGGGGAGAGAGTTATTGACGTAAAGTACCGCGGATTTCATGTCCATAGAGGTATAGAGAAGCTGGGTGAATCTAAGCTTACTTATCAGCAAGTCAACTTTATAGCTGAAAGAATATGCGGCATATGCGGCTTTGAACACAGCACTTGTTATGCTCAAGTAGTTGAATCTGCTGCAGGAATAGAGGTTCCCGAGAGAGCTAAGTTCATTAGAAGCATAGTGTTAGAGATAGAGAGAATACATAGCCACTTACTATGGGTTGGAGTAGTAGCTCATTTACTCGGCTATGACGCAGGATTCATGCATACATGGAGAATCAGGGAGCACGTAATGACTTTAGCTGAACTATTAACAGGCAGTAGGAAGATGTATGGATTGAACCTCATAGGGGGAGTTAGAAGGGATATAGATTTATCTAAGAAAAAGAAGATATTTGAAGTGCTAGACATCATTAGTAAGGAATACATAGAGCTTGCATCACTAATAATTTCAGTACCTCAAGTAAAGATGAGGCTTAAGGGAAGTGGAGTACTTTATAGAGAAGATGCTAGAAAGCTAAGCGTTGTCGGCCCAGTGGCTAGAGCATCAGGTCTTAGAAGGGATGTTAGAAAAGACCTTCCTTACGCGGCTTACAAATACGCTTCATTTAATGTACCAGTATATGATGATGGAGATAACCTTTCTAGACTAATGGTCCGCCTCGATGAGATAAGGGAGAGCATATCTATAGTTAAACAACTACTAGATCAAATGCCACCTGGGCCAATAAAAGTTGAAGAGTTCGCTGTTCCAGAGGGAGTTGTAGCTGTTTCAGCCGTTGAAGCTCCTAGAGGAGAGGACGTACACTTCATTATAACAGGACGCGGTGGGCCGTTTAGATGGAGAGTTAGGGCACCTACATACCAGAATATACCAGCACTTAAGTACATGTTAAAGGATCAGCCTTTAGCTGATGCTCCATTAACTATAGCTAGCATAGATCCTTGCTTTTCATGTACAGATAGAGTTTTAGTAATAGATAGCAGTGGTATTAAGAGAACACTTGAGTTAGGATGGGGCTTGAGATGAAAGCGAAGAAGAGTCCGCTTAGTTTACTAACCATAGCTGGTAGTAAGGGCAGAGTTACACAAAGATATCCATTTGAAGAGCCGCTTATGACTAACGAGTTCCGTGGCAAAATAGAGATCGATGAATCAAAGTGTATTGGGTGTGGAGCATGCGTTAACGCATGTCCACCCAATGCTCTTGAA
Organism: Desulfurococcaceae archaeon; assembly: GCA_038879595.1. Lineage (GTDB taxonomy): Archaea > Thermoproteota > Thermoprotei_A > Sulfolobales > Desulfurococcaceae > JANXDZ01. The sequence continues at coordinate 31,670 of JAVZTI010000012.1, forward strand.
TTACTGAGCAGCAGCAGTGGAACTAAGACTCTGAGGTACTTTATAGGCAGATGCATTTACTGTTGGAGGTGCATTGATGTATGCCCAGTTGGAGCTATAAAAGGAACAAGAGAGTTTGAGCTTGCAACAGATGATGTAAGCGATCTCTACGAGCTATTGATTCATGAAGAGGCTAAGTGCAGTGTGTGCAACTCTCCATATGCTACAGTGAGAATGGTGAGGTATGTAGCTACAAGATCTCCTTCTACAGAGGGATATGTAAGCATGGATCCTAAGTGCAGGCAGGAGAAGTTTGTAAAAGCCATTGAAATGAGGTTTGGTGGTTTAAGTGCCTAATAAAGTCATAGGGAGAAGCATATGGGTATTTCATTTAAACAGCGGTAGCTGTAACGGATGCGACATAGAAGTTCTCGATGTATTAACGCCATACCATGACGCTGAAAGATTTGGAGTAAAACTTGTTGCAAGTCCAAGACATGCAGACGTAGCTCTCTTTACAGGTCCAATAACTATAGAGAGCTTGCCTAAAGTAATTAGGGCTCTAAAAGCAATGCCTAGGCCGAGGTATATAGTGGCCTTAGGTTCTTGTGCTATAGGTGGAAACATATGGCATACGTCGTACTCTGTAATAGGCGGAGTACCAAAACTCCTCGAGATCTTGAAGGATGAAGGAGTCAGTATAGATGGGGTATTTTATGTGCCTGGATGCCCCATCAGGCCTGAGTCAATAATTTACGCCATAGCATTAATTAAAGGCCTTGCAAAAAAGAAAGTTAAAATGAAGGTGAAGAAAGCTGAACCATAGAGTATTGATCTATTTATGTAAATTCAATGAACACGATCAAGTAATCCCCAGACATCACATAGCTGGCATATCCCTTTGCAAAATTTATGCAGGCACTGACTTAAGTTATATAGAAAGCGTTGTTTCTAAAGATATCATTGAAAAACTCATTAAACATAGGGATTTAATGATAGTTGATGGGGAAACCATAGCTAAAATATTAAGGGACATCCCAGAGGAATGCTCTTATCTAAGATTAGTTCTATTAGATGAAAGACTTTAGTATAGCACTCTATCTCTTGTAAACAACGCTCTAGATTCTATAAGCTTAGAGTTAAATTAAACAATTATTTGATAGCTATAGCAAGTGCTCTATTAGTGCTATAGAGTCCTTATAGCGATCTTCTTCACTTAATGAAGTAGTTCTTTTAATTAACTCTCTAAGTTCCTTTGAATCAACCTCCTTGAGAAGTTTTTCATCATCCTTTTTGATTATGTTTATTAAGCTTTGCACCAATTCCTTTAAATTAATCGATTTGTCTCTAACGTATTTACCTAAAACTTCCTCTAAATCCTTTGTCAGCTCAAGTAGGTAGGGCTCCTCGGGAATCAAATCACTTGGATGTGCCTTAACTCCATAAACTTCTTTAGCTATTACTGTATTTAAGAGAGTTCTTAAGTAGTGTTTTCTTCCAACGCTCATGTAGTAAGCTGTCAGCCCAAGGCTGTAGAGGTCGTAGCTGTATGTTACACGGCCCTTCAATAATGCTATAGGGTCTGAGTAATCGAGGTCTATGTGCTCCGCTCCTATTGTAGCATTATTTAAGCTGATTCTTGAGTGACCTGATAAAGCTGGCCTTAAGCCACGCTTTTCATCGCTGAATAAAACTATGTTTTGTGGCTTAACGTTTAAGTGCACTAAGCCTTTACAGTGGAGTAATGCTAGTGCTCCTGCTATTGCTGTAATTATTGAAACTATATCCTCAGCTCTAATGCGCTTCTTTTCAGTCATGTAGCTTTCTAGGTTCCCTAGATCAGGGTAATCTTCAACTAATGTAATAGGGTAGTATGCATAGTCCCTCTCACTGTATTTGTCTCTGATTACTATTAATGCCCTTGGGGCATGTATGTGCTCTCTGAACTTAATTAATGCTTCAATAGTTCTTTCAGCCAGACCCTTACTTACTAATTCTTCTCTAAGTACATCACTATTCATCCATATGAGGCTGAGTAATGCAGCATATTTAGATAACATGCTTCTCAAGGGCTCTACCATTCCCTTAATTGCAAACGGCTGGCCGTCTAGGAGTTTGTCTTTAAATACTTTAACTAAGTACTTCCTACCGCTATCATCTACTCCTATAAGCTCATAAACATAAGGATCTTTGTCTGAGAGAACTCTTTCAATATTTAAATCGTAGAGCCTTCTCCCAATCCATATGTATGGAATTGATACCGAGGAAAATTCCTGTATACATAAAGTTACGTAGTTAGCTAAAGGAGCCTCGAGATCTCTTGAGCTAACCTTACTTATTTTAATGACTGCCACAGGATCCTCCTTTAATGATAGCTCATCCATGAGGTTGAAAGCTCTTCTCCCAATAAGGGCCTCGCCCTCCTTCTCGTATGTGCAAGCTATAAGTACTTCACCATAACTCAATAGTCTAACAACTAATCCCATGTTCTCAACGTTTATCCTTACATAGGTAACCATATCTTCCTCTCTAACTCTCAAAGAGTAGTGAGTTAATTCATGTAGTGCTTGAGAAAGCTTTCTCCTCAACATGCGAAGATCTTTCTCCACTAAGATTATTTTAGCAAGCAGTATTGAATCACTAAATATCCTGCTGGCTTCATCTATTGCGCTACAAACGAATACTCTCCTCACGATATACCCTCTCCATTAAAGTTGTTTTAGCAGCAAATATTTTCTCACTCCTTTGCCAAAGCACCTTCATTTATAGTTACTTTAATATTAGGAAGTTAAATATGCTCTAGCATATGAGTGCGTTTACTTATAAGTAGTGAAGAATGTGAGAGCGGAACTCCATGAAGTACTCAATAGATATAATTGTAGATGAATCCACTAGGAGTCTAAGGGCTTTTGCATTCATAGCTTACTTTACTGCAATAGGTCTGCAGAACACTGAAATACACCCAGTGATATATTGTGAAGCTGTAAGGCTTATTTCTAAGTACACAAGTCTATTTGATTTATCTAATCTCTCGGAGAACTATATGGTAAAAGTTTATAGGAAGTACCTATGGCGCATAGGGATTGATCCAACTAGGCAAAGGCCTAGCCATGAAGCGATCCTTAGGAAAGTGCTGAAATCGAGAACCTTTCCACAGATCAATGCTGTAGTTGATGCTGGAAACTTCATTAGTTTAAAGCATTTAGTCCCCATAGGCATTTATGACTTAAAGAAGATCTCTTCGAAAGTAGTTGTTAGGCTAAGTACAAGTGGGGAAATATTTCATCCTATAGGCTCGTCTACCGCCCTTTCATTACCTTTAGGTAGGCCAGTGCTAGCCGATCATGAGAAGATCATACACTTATTCCCATCTAGAGATAGTGCAGCATCAAGCGTTGATTTGAGGACTACTGAAGTACTAGCTATAGCAGCTGGAGTAGAGGGAGTTCCTGTAACTACAGTTAAGGAAGCTCTAAAGGAACTTGAAAGCGTTTTAACTAAGTACACTTATGCTAAGGAAGTAGTTAGTAGGGGGATTGTGTACTTTGGTCAAACCACATGAGTTAAGGAGCTTTGCTGTAAGAATCGCTGATGAAACTGCTAAGTTCCTCAGGGAGTCCATTGATAGAAGCGATTTAGGGACAGTAGTTAAAGAAGGCTATGCAGGCGATGTAACTAGGAAAGCTGATCTAGAGGCAGAGCAATTAATTATTGAACTAGTTAAGGAAAGCAACTTATGTGCAAGGATAGTCAGTGAAGAAATAGGTGTAGTAGACGTATGCAAAGAGCCAAGATACATAGTTGCAGTAGATCCATTGGATGGCAGCCTTAACTACATTAATAGAGTGCCTTTTGCCTCGGTTTCAATAGCGATAGCTAGCATCAATGAACCATGTCTAGAAGGCATTATTGCTGGTGCAATATCTAGCGTGTTCTATAGGGAGACGTATAGCTTTGATGAACGTCTTGCATACATTAATGAAGAGGCTCTTGTGCGGAGGGAGGATAGTAACATTTTCACTATATATTCGTATAGCTTGGAGACTCATAGGGTTCTTAAAGAGTCTCTAGGAAGCGACATTAATTATAGGCTTAGAATCCTTGGTTCAATGGCATTAGAACTAGCGTACGTTACAATTGGCAGAATATGCTTGGCTTATAACGACACTGGAAAGCTACGGAACATAGATATAGCGGCTGGCTGTGCACTAGCTAAGAGAGTTGGATTAAGAGTTTGTGATAGAAAAGGCCGCGATCTAACTATAGACCTTCGCGGAATTCAAGGAATTGAATCACTAATTGTTGGTCCAAGCCACTTAGTATCAAAGATTCTCAGCTTTTTAAAGCTTCATGGATAAATTATTCTGCTAAGACTATTCGTAAGAACTTTTGCTCCCCTATTATTAACGAGCACGTCTTCCTCTATTCTAACTCCAATAACTCCAGGTATGTAGACTCCGGGCTCTATGGTAAATACCATCCCTGGCTCTATAATTGTCTCACTGCCTATAGTTATGTATGGAGGCTCATGGACGCTTACACCGAATCCATGGCCTAATCCATGTATGAAGTACTTTGAATAGCCATACTTATCTAAGGTTCTTCGTGCAATAGAATCTACTTCACTTGCCTTTACTCCAGGAGCTATGCTATCTAATGCAGATTCCACAGCTTCATTTATTGCTTCAAGTATTTTAACCTCCTCTTTAGCTACTCTTCCCCACGGTATGCTTCTAGTTATGTCACTGCAATATCCTTTTACCTTGACTCCAGCATCTATTAGTACTAGGTTTCTCTTCCCTAGCTTTCTGTAACTGGGCATTCCATGTGGATAGCTGTTTGTAGGCTTAAACAGAACTATTGTGGGGAAAGCATGTTCTTTACAGCCCATTGAACGGGCTCTGGCTTCAAATAGACCAGCTAATTCTACTTCTGTTACATCATCGCTTAACATAGATACAGCTGTTTTTATACCGGCTACGGTAGCCTTTATAGCCTCCCTTATGGCCTCTACTTCGCTATCATCCTTTATCATCCTCTGCTTATATACGTCGCTCGTTACATCTATCAATTTGCCGCCAAGTATTTTAATTACCTTACTAGCTATAGGTGAGGACTCTATGTCTACTCCGATTCTTCTAGAGTCTTTGGTTAAGTCAGTAATCAGTTCTTCTAGGCTTTTTTCAATAACTACTTCATTGGGGAGTTTAATAGTCTTAGAGAAGGCCTTAACATTAATTTCCTTTAATGAGTCCTTAAGCCTATAGTACTCTAGTGGAGGTGTATAGACTGTTGCTTCCCCACCACGATTTACATAGAGTATTACTGTTGAGTCAGCTAGGATGTCTACATTTAAGTAATACTGTAAGTTATCACTTCTCGTGATTACTACTGAGTCAAGGTTCTTAGACTCCATTAATTCCACTACTTTCTTCATCCTTACCATGCCTAATCCCTAAAGAAGCTATAGCGTATTAAAGTTAAAAACTTACAGCATTAAAGAGTTCTTTACTTAAATCACTTTAGACAGTGTAGGTAGTTAGCATTTTTCCAACAGGCTTCTAGTGATCGCTTATTCTGGGTAAAGTTACTCCTCTTTGACAATGGTACTTCCCTCTATAAGGCCTTTCAACTAAGCTACTGGTCTTCGCAAATATTACGTGGGCAAATCTTTGACCTGCATATATTCTCACTGGGAAACTTGAACCATGTACTTCTAGCGTAAGATTTCCTTCAAACCCTGCATCAATTATTGTTGGCGGCATTGATAGCCCCATTCTTGCAAAGGTAGACCTTAATTCAACAAAGCCCATCACGTCAGCAGGGAGCTTTATGTACTCTAAAGTTGTTACTAAAACTCTTTCATCTGGGTGTATAACAAATGATTCCCCTCTTTCAATAGTGTAGAACTTAGACGTGTCAAGCTCAAGCTCTGTGTCTAGGAGTTCGCTAGTTCTCCTCAATCTAGCGATCTCGTTTCCTAATCTAAGGTCAACTCCATTTTCTCTAATTATATCTTCATCAAACGGTTCAATAACTATTCTCCCTTTAACTATATGAGTTCTTAAATCTACGTCGGACAGTATCATAAAGAAACACCTTATGAATTAGGCCTAAGTTGAGGTAGGATTATTAAATCTTGCGGGATGTTAAATAACTTAGTTAAGTTAGTGATGATGAGTAGTGCTTTCTCTTATAGAACTCCCTCCTCCTGTATGGATTCCAGTTTCTAAGAGGTCTATAGTAACCGACTATTCTACTCCACACATCTACTTCAATGCTTCCACACTTTGGGCAACTGGAGTACACTCCTACACTAGATTTACCGCACTTCCTGCAGATAGTTAATGCAGGTGTGTAACTCCAGTAAACTACATCAGTATTAATCAATCTCTTAGTTAAGCTAGCTAAGGCATCAGGATCCGGTTCTTCACTTAAGAATATATGCATCATTACTCCTCCAGTGAAGTACTTTTGCACCATAGACTCTATCTCGACCTTTTCTGCAATGCTAATTTCAGCGTAGTATGGCGCTATGCTCGTTGAGTAAATGGGATTGCTTGGATCTGGAATGTAATTAAGGATTTCTGGATAACGGCTAGCATCTTTGTTTGCGAGCTTTGCAGCTGCGCTTTCTCCAGGCACTTCCTCTACATTCCACGGAACTCCAGTCTCAGCCATCCAATCCCTAGCCGTTTTAACTATGTACTCTACAACTCTCTTCATCCATTCAGCAGCCCCGAGGTGTTCGCCTCTAGAGCCCTCAATCCATAGCTTTGGATCACCCATCATTATTGCTGCTGCCTCAGGCAGACCTATTAAACCAATTGTATTAAAGTGACTGCCTGGGAATTCCCATAAGTACTCACTCACCATGCTATATATTGCTGGGTAATCCTTCAATAGCTTAATGTACCTCGCTCTAAACCACTCTAAGGCCCTTCTAGCTATAGCTAATACATCACTGAGCCTTTCCCAAAAAGCATTATCATTTCCTCTGGACTCTAAAGCTACTCTAGGTAAGTTAACGTCAACTACATTTATGCTTCCAGTTACATCAGGTATAGCCCATACTCCACTGAATTTCATCCTCTCCCTCTTAACTAAAGATTCCTTCTTCAACTCCTTTAGATCTCTTAACAAATACTTGTTATTTAAGTGCTTAAATTCACTGAGATCTATTGCGATCCTGCAGCAGTTGTGAGTAACTATCCCCAGGCTGTGAACGAAGTAGTGGCTTCCATCAATTTCAATGTCGTAAAAATCTTCATCGCTCTCTAACTCTACTTCTTCAGCTTCATCTATAGCTACCCACACTAAGTCCCCAATCCTATGGAACTTGGAGTTCTCTATTTCTACATCTGATCTCTTTACATCCGTTAGGAAAGTTATTTCAAATAGTCCTCCAAGTCTCTTTAAATAACAGTACATTCCGGTAATAGAAGCCAGCAGCATGATTTCCTCAGCCATCTTCGCGCTCCATAGATGTAATCTCCAAGTTCCTTTACTTGAGGATCCATGACTATTCAACAACTCAAGTATAAAGATCTTTCTAAAGTCCAGCGGACTACTCCATAAGAATTCAGGTAAGTGCTCTCCCTCACTCCATAGATGTAGTTCATTAATAGACTCTGTAATAGCGTTTCTACATTTAGCGTTTACAGCCTCGCTGAGCTCCATGTTTGGTGTACTGTTAGAGGCTGCAAAATAATTGCCTGCATTAATATAGCTAAAGTCTGTTAACTGCGTTCTATAAGCAGGAACCTCTTTAACTAACTCGCTAATGTATTTAGCTTCACCTATAGAGCTTCTTGAATGTCCATAGCTTTCACCTTCTTCAACTTCCTTAACTAAAACTGGAATCATATAATCTCTATTGGCAGCTAAACTCACTAGCTCTAGTGCTTTACGTACTTCTATTCTCCCCTCCTGCACTGAGTAAACCGGCACTGGGTGATCTGGTGAGACTAAGGCGGTTCTGCCATCAGTTAGCTTTAGTCTAACTGCCTTCTTAAACTTCTTTGTTAAAAGTCTTTTCACAGGCATCCATTTAGCTTCGCCTTTCTCAATGTCGACAGCTAATACCTTAACTTCTTCTCTAGTCACATACCACTTAGCTCCACCCGGTTCCTCTGCTTCAAGAACTCCTGCATAGCTTCTAAAGAATTCTCTAACTTTAGCTACATGGATCCTCCCTCTAGCTTTAAAAATTATGCGTTCACCGCCATGTAGGCACATGGCATAAGTAGCGTCAGGATCGACGATCCTTGTATTAAGCCAATAGAAGCTCCCTCTCTTTGAAGCAGCTGTAAATATTGATTCATAAACCTCCGGGTCGTTCCAGAGCATTTTAGCTGTAGCCATTAGTGTAGGTATGGGAAATGTAAATGGTTGTCCAACTGCATCGCCTTCTTTATATAGTTCAGAGAGGGCCTTAACGAAGGTCCTTGCCTCAACTTCATATACACCGAGGGCGCCAGCTCTTTCACCACTTATATAAGCGCAATCACCATCAAGCATCTTTCTTGGAGCATCTAAAGCTATAGTGAAGTTAGTGAACGGTGTATTGCCAGTTATGAATATACAGCCATTCCTCCTCGCGATCACGGTTTCATTATCTGTGTTAACCGACCAAATGACTCCATCGTAGTCCACTTCAACGACTTTACTTATGTAGCTATGCTTTGAATTAGTTAGCGTCAATAAGTAAGTGATTCTATTACTAGAATTCTTAGAGGTAACTCTTCTTAAAGAAACGCTGTAGCCAGCTAAAACAGCTACAGCCTCTAATGCTTTAAGCATTAGTGGACTTGAAGTAGCTATCCTTATTTTACTCCAGCCCACTTTCTTAGATCCACTAGCGTAAGCCTCAATGAAGATCCTTGCTTGTGATTTATTCAACTTATACAGCCACTTAGGGGGTTCTTCTACGCTTCCTTTAATCAAATCAAGGGTCTTCATTGAAGAATGATTAGGTAACTTGATCACAATGTGTGTTTTCCCACAGCCCCCCTCTCTTACCTTTACCTTATACTCTAAGTTGAAGTGCTTTAGCAAACCCGTGATCTCTTCAAGATCTTTAGGCGAAGATCCTCTAGATCTTAAGGTGATCGCTATAGTAAGCCCATTCTTCGACTTCCTTACATGACCTCTTGACAGCACCCACGCTGCCAACTTTATTTGCTCATCGCTTAACTCAATGCCTAAGTTGCTATTTTCAGTAATTGCCGGTGTAGGTATAGGGATTGGCAGCTTAAGCTTCAAAACATCCTCTATTGGCTCTAGTTTATACCTGCCTTTGGACGTTAGCCTGACTACGCGGTGTCTAGGAGATATTAATTGATCCTGTGTTCTACTTAGTAAATTATACATTTTACCACTATACCTGCCTACAAATACGTGCTTTACCTCCTTTACTTCAAGCCTGTGTGTTTCTATGTTAAAAGTATAGATTTGGTCGCCAACTCTTACTTCACTATACGACTTCCAGCCTTCAGGAGTGAGAATTTCAGTATCTTCTGAAAGACATTGCATTCCAACTCTACTTGGATAATTGAGGTTGAAGAGGAGTCTTTGAATGTTCTGCTTAACTTTTACATAGTCAAGAGAGTTCCTTCTTATGAACGGCCCACTATACCATTCAATGGATGATAGCGCTTGTGCTCCAGTGAAGTAGTGCTGCATTGTTATTAAATAGTTAGCAACATGGTCAACGAATGTGTCGAAGTGCTTAGCGGGTCTAGATGATATAGTCGGCGTAACTAGGCCTTTTTGAACAATTCTTTGAATGGAGTGCCCCGTGCAATAAGGCAAGTATATGCTCCACGGGAGTTTATGTATATATATTATGCCTTCACTATGTGCTTCAGCTAGTTCCTTAGGTAAAGTAGCACGAGCTATTTCGTCAAAAGCTCTTTCGGCAACATAGCTAGCGAAACCTGTTGGCCCAGGATACCTATTGGCGTTCTCCAATACATCAAAGTCACTCCACTCAGAATATTTCCTCAGCAGTGGGTCTATTGATGTCCCCATAATGCTCATTTAAAGTCCCCCTCTGAGTTGAGCCTACTGTAAGATAGGCCTCAGTATTTAAACAAACGATTACATCCTAATAAACATAGGTTCACTTACATAGGTTTTAGTGAAATAAATTAAGTGTTCACTCTACACTTCAGCTGCTGACACTTTTCTTAAACTCTCCTCAAACGGAGGGCTTAGCACTCCTTTTTCAGTAACTATACCTGTGACAAGATCTGGATCAGTTACATCAAATGCTGGATTCACTACAGGTACGTTGGGTAAAGTTATTAGGAGTTCATTCATAACTCTCCTCACTTCATCTGGATCCCTTTCCTCAATGACTACTTCATTTATTGAAGAGTTTAAATCAATAGTGCTTGTAGGTGCTACTACGTAGAATGGAATGCCATGTCTTTTCGCAGCTAGAGCAATCATGTATGTCCCTATTTTATTTATTACAAAGCCTTCTCTAGTAATTCTATCAGCTCCAACGAATACTGCATCAATGAGTCTCCTCCTCATAAGGTATCCAACCATGTTGTCCGTTATTAGTGTAATTGGTATACCCTCCCTACTATACTCCCATACGTTTAACCTAGCTCCTTGAAGCAGTGGTCTTGTCTCAGTAGTTATTAACTTAGCTATCTTCCCCTGGCGCCAGGCGACTCTAACTACTGCTCCAACAGTTCCATAGCCTGCTGTAGCTAGTGCTCCAGCATTACAGTGTGTGAGTATTGTTGAGCCGTAGTTTATTAAACTTGCTCCATTAATGCCCATTCTAATGTTTGCCTCAAGATCTTCTCTAAGTATTGACAGAGCTTCATTGATTATGCCATTAGCTACACGCACTACATCCACAGTATGTGAGCTCAGCAGGGCTTTTCTAACTCTATTCAAGGCCCAGAATAAGTTATGTGCAGTTGGCCTAGTCCTCCAGAGCAATTCTATTGCATTAAGTACTTTGTCTCTAAATTCACTTACCTCTACGTCACTGTCAGCTAAAGATTTTGCATAAGCTGCTACTCCAAGAGCGGCGGCAACGCCTATCGCTGGCGCTCCCCTAATCTCCATTCCCACTATCGCCTTAGCTAATTCAACTGGATTGTTTGTACACCTTACAACTTCTTTGAATGGCAGCTCCTTAGTATTGATCCAGCAGACTTCTCCCTCGCTCCACCAGACTGCTCTAATGATTAAAGGCATTTCATTGATCAAGCCAATCAACTCCTCCTTATGCATTCAAGAGAGATCTCAGAAGTAGCTAATTAACTTAATCAAGCTTTTGCAACAAAAGCCTAGCATCAATAATAGCTTTAGAGATTTAAACGTTTGTGGAAATCATTACTTAGGGATGAGGATAGGTAGAGTAGGATGATTTAATTGAGTCAAGAGGCTTCAAAGGGATATACGTGCAAGAAGTGCGGTAAACCAATGCATTTAGTAGCTGAAAGCGAGCAGTTAAGTAATGGAAGCAGGAGAATTAGCTACTACTATAAGTGCTCTTCGTGTGGAGCAAAGTATTTAACAGAGCAGCTATCGATAGCTTTGGGGAGCAATGGCATTATAGTGGAGAAGAGAGCGTTTAAGCAAATCAATAAGTAGCTTTTACCTCCTTTTTAAATAATGTTTTGCAAGAAGTAGTGGGCCCGGGGGGATTTGAACCCCCGCCCTACGGGTCTCTCCATGCATCGTATTTCCAGACCTCTATCATTCCCTCACTAGAGGGTCTATAGACCCATAGATTGATCTGGAGCCCGCCGCTCCGACCTGGCTGAGCTACGGGCCCGCTAACATTCATACACTTAATACTTGTGTAAGCGGCTTTAATAAGCCTTATTTTTACTGAGCTTTCATTGCTTAGCGAACTTCAGCATAGTTATTTAAGGAGGTTTAGGTTTATAGTTCCCATCGGTGGATTGAGTGAGGGGTTTTACAGATGGGCATTAATTATGCTTCAATGAGTGACTTAAAGCCTGGGAGCTTTGTAGTAATTGATGGAGAGCCGTGTAGAGTTGTTGAAGCAACTAAAGCTAAGACAGGTAAACACGGTAGTGCTAAAGTACATTTAGTTGCAGTAGGCATATTCACTGGCTCTAAGAAGACTCTAGTAGCTCCAGCAGATCAGAGGATTGAAGTTCCAATTATAGATAAGAGAGTTGCTCAAGTAATAGCAGATATGGGTGCAACAGTCCAATTAATGGATATGGAAACCTACGAGACATTCGAAGTAGAAAAGCCAAGTGATCCAGAGTTACTTAGCAAAATAACTCCTGGAGTTGAAGTAGAGTACTGGAGCGTAATGGGTAGAAGAGTAATTATGAGAACTAGATGATTAAAAAGAAAATTTTTTACAGCAAGTGTACTACAGAACTTAACAGGGCCCGTGGCCTAGCATGGATAGGGCGCCGGCCTCCTAAGCCGGAGGTCCGGGGTTCAAATCCCCGCGGGCCCGCTAAGTAGCTGGTGAAGCAGTTAGCTCAGGCTAGCAAAAGTAAAGATTCTATGCTTAACCACTACAAAACTCTTCTCTCAAATACCTATGCTCAGTCCTGATAACTACGCTCTCCTCAGAGTCTCGCGCGCGAACATAATTACTAGCGCTGTGCCGACTACTGCTATTATTAAATTGAATTTTGTACATTGCTTCCAAAGGGACAAGTTGGGGAAAGCACTGTTGAAGCCATCAACATCGTGTAAAGCGTCTAAACTTAAATATATGTTCCATAGCATTAAATCTGATGAAGCTTTATGACCTATAAGTGAAGCATGTAAATCAATGGGTAGAGCTACTTTACTATGGAGTTATAGATGTTTAAAAATAAGAAATATTTTAATAGCTTGCTTAAAAAGCAAATACTGGGAAGGAACTAGATTGGGGTTTCTATGATTAGCATTAATGAAAGGGCTTTTAAAGTTGTTAATGAAATGATCTATAGAGCTGACGAGCTTAACGTAAAAGTGCTTAAAGCACCATGTAAGGCAACAGTAATAGACTGCGGTGTAGCCGTTAAAGGGAGTATTGAAGCTGGCTTATATGTAGCTAGAATTACTGCTGGAGACCTCATCAACTTCTCTCTTTCAACCATAGATTATGGTGGCTTTACTCTCCCAGTTTTGAATGCATCCTCAGATTACCCAGTTATTGCAACTATTGGGGGTCAGTTAGGGGATTGGGAGATTAAGTACGGAGACTATTTTGCAATAGGATCAGGGCCTGCTAGAGCATTAGCTTTAAATAGAAGCATCCCAACAGCTGTTGGATTAAAGAGAGAGGAGCTCCGTAAAAAGGGTCTTATAACGTATACTCCAAGGGAGATATATGAAAAGATTGGATATAGAGATAAGTATGATAAGGCAGTTATTGTAATAGAGTCCAGCAGCATTCCGCCAGACGAAGTCCTACAATCAATAGCAAGATCCTGTGATGTGGAGCCAGATAACCTATATGCATTAATCACGCCTACTTCAAGCTTAGCAGGCTCAGTTCAAATAGCTGGACGCATAGTGGAAGTAGGAATTCATAAGCTAAGCTTACTGGGATTCGACTTCACAAGAATATTCTTTGGCTCAGGAAGTGCTCCAATAGCTCCAATACACCCAGATCCATCTATAGCTATGGGGAGAACAAACGATGCTATAAGGTATGGAGGCACAACATACTATATCGTAGACTATGAAGATGATGAAGAGCTAAGGGAGTACATAATTAAAGTACCTCCAACAGACAATAAGTCATTTACGGAAATATTTAAGGAATCCCCAGGAGGATTTTACGACGTAGATCTAAGGGCATTTGCTCCAGCAGTAATCTCTATGACGAATTCCAAGACGGGGAGAACGTTCTCTGCTGGATGTATAAAGCCTGATATGCTTAAAAAAACTCTTGGAATAGAATAATCAATGATCTACTTATAGCTGATTTCCAAATGAAGCTTCACGTAGTGAAACAAGGATCGCGTAGCTCTAAGAACTCGATATTTCAAAATTGAAGTATTGAGTTCTTCAGCCTATAGATAGTATATCTTTACGCACTTTATCTTCTCCATTCCTCAACACACTTACTCCAATTACTTCTCCAACTCCTTCAACGTATATGCATTTAGCTGAACTACTGTTGACTGAGAATCCAAGTTGCTTTAAGCGTCTTGCTATGGATATCCATAGATTCTTGCTTAAACCCCTAATTCCCCTAAGCCTCACTTTAATGCAAAGTGATTTTTCCTCTAAGTTCTTTAGCAATCCATCAACGGCTTTAATGATGTTCTCCTCATTAGGTCCAACTACTGATTGTAGAGGAACTATTCTTTCTACAAACCCATATTCAAAGGACTTAAGTCTCTTGAAGGCTCTCCATAGATCGATGTTTGTGTAAAGTAATAGCACTCCAGGATGTCTTGTTACTTCAAGTGAGAGGCCTGGGTCTGCTTCATATAGTGCATTACCGACTTCTTCTTCGCATAACACATCGTTTCCAGGCCTACAAGTGACTATGAGTACGTTTCTCAATTAATTAACCACCTGAGACGAGGGGCATTACTTCAACTAGATCTCCATCGCTCAGCGATTCATCAATGCTTTTTGGAGACACTCCATTAATGATAACAATGTACTTACTTATGAATTCTTCTACTGAGCTAGAGATCCTTGGACTGCGTTCAATGATCTTTATAATTAGATCCCTTAAACTGCTGCGCTCAGTCAACTCGAAGAATGCTTCACTAAAGCCAGCAGCTTCCTTAGCCATCATTAGAAACTTAACATTAATTCTCAATTCACTTGCACCAATAATGTTGTTAAGTAATTGGGAGTTAATAGTTTTAAGTAACGAAGTTTACTTACAATAGCTATTGCTCCCACCGTTAAAACACTTGAACATTATCTATATACTTAAATAATCTAAACATATAGATATATACATGGTGATGTACTTGAGCATTCATGAATTCAATGCCCCATATGAACAAGATCCAACTTATCAAATGGCCGTTAAACAATTAAAAGGCGTTGCAGAATTAATTGGATTACATGATGAAGTAGTTGAAGTACTTAGGCACCCTGAGAAGTTAATCCAAGTTAGAGTAGTTATTAAACTTGATAATGGTAAATTAGCTACATTTATTGGTTGGAGAAGTCAGCATAATAGTGCTCTCGGCCCTTATAAAGGCGGCATTAGGTATCACCCAAATAGTACTGCTGGAGAAACAGTTGCTTTATCAATGTGGATGACTTGGAAGAATAGCCTTGCAGGCCTTCCATATGGCGGTGGAAAGGGAGCTGTAAGAGTTGATCCAAAGAAGCTAAGCATTAGAGAACTTGAAGAGCTATCTAGAAGGTACTTTGCATCTATAGCTAAGGAAGTTGGCCCAGATTTAGATATACCTGCTCCAGACGTATATACTAATCCGCAAATAATGGCCTGGTTCTTAGATGAATATAGCAAAATCTCTGGCTACAATGCCTGGGGAGTGGTTACAGCTAAACCACCAATTCTTGGAGGACTTAGAGCTAGGGAAATCAGTACTGGCTATGGAGTGGCATTAGTAGCGCGTGAAGCATCTAAGAGAGCTTTAGGAGGATTTGAGGGAAGGACTGTGGCAGTACAAGGCTTTGGAAACGTTGGATCATATGCAGCACTATATTCAGCTCAATGGGGAGCTAGAGTGGTAGCTATAAGCGACAGCCAAGGAGGAGTATATGATCCAAGGGGATTGGATATAGCTAAAGCAATTGAAGTGAAATCTAAGACTGGGAGCGTTGTAAACTATGAAGGAGTTAAAAGAATTAGCAATGAGGATCTTTTAGAGCTAGACGTAGACATATTAATACCGGCTGCGGTAGAGAACGTCATTAGGGAGGATAATGCTCCTAGAGTTAAAGCTAAAATTGTATCTGAGGGCGCAAATGGCCCTACAACGCCTGAAGCAGATAAAATACTTTATGACAAGGGCGTAATAGTTATACCTGACGTACTGGCTAATGCCGGCGGTGTAGCCATGAGTTGGATTGAGTGGAGCCACAATAGAATGGGCTGCATACTTACCGATGAAGAGGCTTTGAGCAGGCTTGATAAGTTAATGACTCAGAACTTCCATAGAGTATACGACGAGTGGCAAAGGAAATACTCAGATAAGCCTATGAGGACGGCTGCATACGCTATAGCAGTAGATAGAGTAGTGCAAGCAATGAAGCTAAGGGGATGGGTCTAAAGCGGAGTTATGTAGTTCTTAAAGCATTATTCCCGCTAAGGATGCTGTTTATTGCTGTGTTTTAAGTAGATCATGGATGTGTAGGCAAAGAACTGTTTAAACCCGTCACTAATTAAGTTACAGTCTGCTATAAACAATTGACCCAGCTTCACTTCTTACTTCAACAACTCTATGTAAAGGTATTAGAGTTCCATCACTTAGAATTAAATAATTGCCCCTAATGTCAACTATTTCACTTACTTTAATGGGCTTTAAGACTTCTACCTCCCTCTCCCTATGCTTTATCAATACTACATACTCCTTAAACCCCTTGTAGAAAACTGTTCTAACCCACTCCTCTACTTTCCCCCTCTTTCTACCCATGAAACACACACCACTATTCAACTAGCGCTACCTAGTTAATTACTTTAGTTACTGAATTGCAGAAGCGCTATAGACGTAGGCCTCCCTTCAATACCTGTTTACAACTACAATCTATCAAGAAGTACAGTGATAGAAAACCGGTTCTAAGAAAACTAAGCTAGAGCATATAAGTACGACTAGGGTTTCAAAGGCATTGCAGCGCATTTTTGCTCCAATGGGAACTCCAGGAAGCATGTGGAGGGGGTAGAATTAGGCGATGACATTAACTAATATGGAATGAATCAATGGAAAGCTGAATCCCCTGCCTTTAGTAGTTAATAAGAACTCTATTTAAGATGTTTAAAAAGAGCAGTTAACGAGAAGTTGAATTAATGTTATGTGCTGAGCACTAACTTATTAGCCTAACCTGCAGGAACATCAGTGGGTGGGAGGCATGAATTATACAGTAAGTGAGCTAGCGCTAGTTCTTAAAGAATTCATTGATGCAGGCGTTAAATTTGTGCTCATCGGAGATACTGTTGTTCAATTAAGGCTTGGGAGAAAGGAGTTAGAGGGAGATCTAGATCTATTTGTTCTAGAGCCTAGCATAATTTTTGAAGAAGAATTCTACATAAATTTAGCTGAGGAGAAAAACTGGGTTTACACAAGGACTGAAGCAGGAACTCCCAGGATTATAGCTAAAGCTGATGCTTCTGAAATAACTGTTGAATTATATGAAAACCTCCTTGACATATACATTCCAGTAAAGTTCATCGATGAAGCTAAAGTGATTGAAGTAAATGGAGTTAAAGTCAAGTCAATTGGTTTAGAAGAATACTTTATCTTAAAAGCACGCCAAGGAGTTAATTTAAATAAATTATCGAAGTACTTGAGACAGCTGAAAAAACTTGATAGAAGCCTTATTGAAAGAGCCTTAAAATACATGCCTGAAGAAGATGAAAAAGCCATAGTCTCAAGGCTCAAGGACATAGGGATACTACTTTAATTAATAGAACTTTAATAGAAAGCTCGGCTTAAAGTCTATGAAAATAACTTTTAATTATCTTAGGAAACGTAAATACAGAGTGCTCAGTACTTAAGAGGCTTAATACAACTAATTAAAGTTCTTAATGATGAATGATGTAAACGTGGATTTATGGAAAATCAACGGATCTCTGAGAAATCTCCATTAGAGCTGAAGAGGGGGGCCTCTTTATAAGGTTTATAAATAGTGCTCAGTATTTACACTAAGTTGTGTAGAGCTTAGCTGGAGGATCCATATGGCGTTAAACGATCCAGTAAAGCGTAAAATAGTGCTTCAGAGAGTCCTCAATAAACTTGTATGTAGAAAGTGCGGGGCAATAAATTCTCCTAGAGCTGAAAAGTGCAGAAGATGTGGAAGCCGCAATTTAAGGCCTAAGAAAGCTGAGCTTAGGGGAAAGGGGGCTTAACGTCTTTCTAGTTCTAAACATGATTATTGGCACTATGAATAAAGCTATGATTACTGCGAGTAAAGCAACTGCCTTCAGTAACTCAAACAATTGTTGCGGTGAAACAGTGACTGGAGTTTCCATTTCCGTTGTAGTAATTGTTTGATTTAACAGCTCACTTATATCTCTATGGACTACGTCGTTTAATAAACTGATCTTATTTGTTTCATTAATTACTCTTACAAGCTCTTTACCAATATATACTGGAATGCCTTCTCTAGGATCTTTTTGAGCTAGGATGATCCAGAATGACTCTTCACTTACTAATCCTTGAACGATTGCAGTTACGTAGCCATCTTTATTAACTACTACTGTAACAGGTACATAGTATTCAAGACCTGCTGCACTTACTATTTCATAATAGCTCTGGCTTCTAATACTGGCATCTATAAAGATGCAGTTCATTTTAGCATTATTGAAAAAGTCCTTCTGGTAATTACAGTAGGGACACGTTGGCAAGCCATATATTACGAAGGCAGCATTAAATTCACTAGTCATTAGTACAGTAGCCATAAATAACGTGATTAACGATGAAATCATTGCTTGCTTCAATGAAGCCACCTAATGTTAATTCTCTTAGCACACTAATTTATTTTACGTCAATAGTAATTCTGCGGATTTGAGAACATCGTGTAATGTTAAAGGCTTTGATTATCTGAATGTATTAAGCTATTCATTGAAAAAGAATAATTTCAAAGAATTGAAAGATATTACAGAGTATTTTCATACGAGTACTCGTAACAAGATCATTGCAAAGAATGATGTCACGCTTCACCTCAAAGTTATGTTTACATGATAGCTTAAAATATTTAGTTTCACAGCAAAAAGCCTATAGATCACTTGTTTTACTTTCGCGATTCATGTCTCCTGCCACTTTATTTAACTATTTACTTAAGATCTTTGCTTAAAGCACAAGCGTACTTGTAAGTGAATCAAGCATCCCAAGCTACTTTAAGTAACCACTGCATTCTTTTCAACATAGATTCAATAACGGTTTACAAAATTTTAAACACGTTTACTCAATTAAGTAAAGAATGTGGAAACTTGAGAATTCTTAAAGCAATAGTCCTAACAACTGAAATCCTCGTCCCTTTAAGGCTTGGAGGAGGTTGGGTAAAAACCCATAAAGTCAACCTACTTCTACGCAAAAATGCACTATTAATCCTGAAGCCTGTGCTTCCACCTGGAGCATTATTATTTGATGTTAGATCAATGTGATAAGGCTATCAGAGCCTTCATGCAAGTTAGCGATGGAGGAAGCTACGTTGAAATTGAAACAAAAGACCTATTTCACGCACTAACTTAAGAGAGAACTCGACTTAAATTAAGAAAGTAATAGAATTCATTGGTGAAGGAGAGGCAAAGTAAGCTATAAAGATGTTACTGACAGCAACGCCGTTCTTACTTTAAATACTCCAACGGCAAATGCTGGAGTACATTGTGATTAAAGAATTAGCTCTACGGTCACTTAAAGATCGCGTTGAAATATCGTTTAAAGTCGTACTTAGTGAATCTAGGTGTATCGAGTGCCTTGAATAGACGTGCCCTGAACTAATTAAGTTAAACTGTGAACTACCATCAATCAGGATGTATGGACAGAGGGGGTTCGGCTCTTATGTAGTTTTATATCTGTTGACTTCATTGCTTCATCTCTATTCCCCTGCATTGGTCTTGGGTTTGCATCACCCTTGGGGGCGTTTAGGGGCACCCCT
>JAVZTI010000013.1:0-47036 GCA_038879595.1 Desulfurococcaceae archaeon
TTCATAAACTGTTTTCTTCATTTTAATGCAGCTTTCTCTAGGAACCTTGTTTAATTTATAGATTTGCCTACCTATTTCCCTCCACCTTATTTCTCTAATAGCTATGCCCTTCTCTAAGCACTTTTCCTCAACTAACTCTCTTAAATTCCCCTTCTTAGGGCCGGCTTCAATGTATTTTGCTGGCACATCTCTCTGGACTCTAATAACTCTGACGTATTCAGGTATATGTCTATACATTTCGCTTATTAATTCAACAGCTTCCTCATCTGTATATGGAGTATATGAGCCTTTAATCCAGAGTTCGTATAATCCCGTTCCCTTAACTACTATTGTTGGATATATTTTCAAGTAATCAGGTCTATAGTCGGGATTGCTGAAGATCTCCTTAATCATCTCTAAGTCTTTATCGTAATTGCTTCCAGGAAGCCCGGGCATTATGTGGTACGTTACTTTAAGCCCAGAGTCCTTAGCTACTCTAGTTGCCTCTACAACGTCTCTAACTGTATGACCTCTCCTAACTACTTCAAGTACGTCATCATAGATGCTCTGTACTCCAAGTTCAACTCTAGTAGCGCCAAGGTGTAACATGAAGTCAACATGTTTTTCACGCGACCAATCAGGCCTCGTTTCAATAGTCATAGCTATGCAACGTACGTTTGCTGTCTCATTCCTTAGCTGAGCACTGGCTAAGTCTACTGTTTTAGGCGCTTTGTTGTATGGGTAATCATTCATGGCCTCTAAGGCCATTGCTATGAACCACTCCTGATAGCCCATAGGCATGGCTGGAAAAGTCCCCCCCATAACTATTAGCTCTACTTTAGATGGAAAGTAGCCCAGCACCTCGTGATACTGCTTAAGTCTACTTAAAGTCTGTAGATATGGATCGTAGTTGACTCTAATGGCTCTCATAAGAGCTGGCTCTTCACCCACGTAACTCTGCGGAGTCCCTTGATCAGGGCCTCCTGGGCAGTAGAGGCACTTTCCATGAGGGCATGGATATGGTTCAGTCATTACTGCTACTGGTGCTACGCCTGAAAGTACTCTACTTAACTTCCTTAAGCGTCCTTCCATAAGTATACTCCGCATTAAGTACTGTTTCAGCCCTTTATGAACTTCTTTAATCCTACTACAAATAGGTTTCTCTGTAAAGCATTAGCTCTTCCTGGAGCAATGTATTTACCTGCTTGAACTACTATGAGCCCCGACTTCTGGACATCTCTCTTGAGTTCTCCTAAAGTATATAAGTGATAGTATCTCCTATAAGTAGTTCCTCTAATTATGCTCACTTTAATGCAGTCGCCTAAGTTTATGGATGGCTTAATAAGCTTCTTAAAGAAGTTCATTATTATACACTTAACGAACGATCTTTGGACAATGCTCCATGAGGTAACGAGCACTACCCCGCCATCCTTAAGAACTCTCCGCGCTTCCCTCAATGCATTAATTCTCCAAGCTCTTTCCGGCAGGTGGTGTATAACGGCTATGTATAAGCAGAGCTCTATTGACTCACTCCTTAATGGAAGGCTCCTTACATCGCTTACTATAAGTAGCGCTCTATGCTTTAGCCCCGCTAGTTCAATGGATGATTGCGCTCTTTCAACCATTGCCCTAGATAAGTCAATAAGCACCCCCCTTGCCTTAGGGTATTCGCTAAGTAGTAGAACTGCATTATGCCCTGGGCCACAGCCTGCGTCTAAAAATATTTCTACTTCTCTGCATAGCTTTGCAGCTCTCTTAACTATATCCCAAGCCCTCCTTCTATACGAAGGAGCTATGACTTCATAAGCTTCTATAGTGCTCCACATGACTTCCTCGCTATTCATAGAGTTGCACCATTAGTTAAAAGCGTGTAACTCCACATAACGCTAGCTTAGAAGAAAAATATACTCTCGCCTATTTACTTAAATTCTTGAAGTTCTAAAAGCTTAATGCAATACGGTAGTTGAAGTAGCCTAAGGCTTTATTTAACTAGCACAGGATGGTGAGTGAGCGGAGAGCTATGGCTGATTTAAAGCTGGATGGAGTTGAACTTCACATAGGATTTGACGACGTTGACTCCCCAAGAGGTGGTTGTACAACGGATTTAGTGTCAGAAATAGCTATTAATTGGAGCAAGCGTGGAGTAAAGTTCATTGACTACCCCAATTTGGTTAGACTAAACCCTGCAATACCTTGGAAGACTAGGGGGAATGGAGCTCTATCGCTAAGAGTACTTGTAGAAAGCTATGAATTAGCTAAAGAAATGTGCAGTGAAGCAATAAGCATTACTGAAGGTTATGTAGCTGAGTTCACTCACCCAAAGAGAAGCCCACACGTAGTTTGCTTCATAGGCCAAATCCCGAGGGAGCTTGAAGCCATAGGAGAGAAGGCTGTGAAGGACGTAGTATTAGTTGACGAAGCATTAAGTATTGTTGAGAGACACTCATCTAAAATAATTGTGTGGAGCAGTAACTCCAATAGAAGGGGGCTCATAGGAGCTCTAGCTGCAGTAGGAAACAAACTAGCTAAAGACCATACGTATGAGTTAATTGCTTATAGAAGTAGAAATTACTGGGGGATGCCTAGACTCATAGATCCAGTAAGTGTATTTAAAATGGATGAAGAGACTAAGGGGCTGACTTTCCTAAACGTCGATAAAGAAGCTAACAGAATACTCATAGCTCCACATGGATCAGATCCAATACTATTTGGGATAAGGGGGGAGGAGCCAAGCGCACTAATTAAAGCTCTAAGCATCGTGAAAACAGGCGAGCCTATAGTTAAATGGATCATATTTAGAACTAATCAAGCAACTGACGAGCATTTGAAAAGAGTGAAAAACTTATGTGAAGTATACGCTTATACAGGTGTTATAGCATTGGGAAGAGTTTCCAGAAACCCAAGGATTATAGCTGGAGGGCATGTAATATTAACTATAGCTGATGAATGCGGGGAAATTGATGCCGCTGCATATGAACCAACGGGTGGCTTTAGAAACATCGTTAAAGAACTAAAGCCCGGCGATGTAGTTGAAGTATATGGAGTTGTAAGACCCCCATCAGGCACTCATGGAAAGACTATTAATTTAGAGAAGATTAGAATAATTAAGTTAGCTGAAGCATTGAAGTACCTCAACCCTGTTTGCCCAAAGTGTGGTAGAAGAATGACTAGCTCCGGCAAGGGGAAGGGGTTTAAGTGCACTTATTGCAGATACAAAGATCCAACGGCGTCTAAAGTCATAGTCATAGAGGAAAGGAGGGTGACTGAGGGGTGGTATCAGCCTCCGCCAAGAGCGTTTAAGCATTTAATGAAGCCCCTTGAGAGATTTGGTAGAGAAAAAAGCGGTTGGAGCGGAGTAATGATTGAGAAGTGGCATAGTTGAGGGTTGCGTATGAATCGCGGAACACACATATTCATAGGCTTAAGCCTAGGCTTACTTATCTGTGGTCAAAGAGCAGATTTAACAGCTCTATGTGCAATAATGGGATCTATAGGAGGGTGGTTCCCAGACTTAGACTTATTCTTTAAGCATAGGAAAAGCTTTCACAACATTCTGTCACTATTGATTATAGGCGCTGCACTTTACGCCATAACTTACCTTTTAGCAAAGAACTTTATTGCAAACCCAGTCTCAATTGCTTCACTAACTGCCTATTCATTCATGGCTGGTTACTCCATGCACATATTTGGGGATTCTCTGACAACAATGGGGGTATACGCGCTTTGGCCTCTTTCTAACTATAGGCTTAGGCTAGCTAAAATGAAGTCCAACGGCTTCTTCATTAATTTCATTGGGGTATTATTGGGACTAGTATTCATAGCTATGTGGGTACGGAACTACGTGTACAGTGCTTTAATTTTAAGCTAGGAGGATGAAAGTATGGAAGAAAGCATGTTGAATCGTTGTAAAATTGCTTTATGCAGCTATAAGTAAATTAAATGCAGACATTAAGCCCTAGTACATTTAGCCATATGCTTTTGAATACACCTTCAGTAAGGATATAAATATCGCTAGTGCTATTATAGCAGTTGATGCAACTCCATAAATTGCATAGAACCTTAGATCGCTTTTGGCCTTTTCAATCTCAAGAAGCCTACGATCAATTGCTGTAATGTTCTTAGAGTACTCCTCTAACTCTATTTCGCATTGAGCTAACCTCGACCTTAGAGCTATCAATGTGTTGTTAAGATTAGCTATAGTATTGTTGAGAGAACTAACGGTTTCACTTAGCTCCACTACTTCACTTCTACACCCAGCTATGCTGTTAACCAAAACCTTCAAACCCCACTCACTGCCAGTTAAGAGAGCGTTCAGTAAACTGTATGGGTTATCCATGCTTCCAGAATCTATAGAAGTATTTGATGGATATACGAGTACGTGGCCTTCACTTACTTCAGGCCACCCATCTTTAATTAAAATAAGCTTTTCCCCGCCTAATTCGATTACTTCAAACCGAGCTCCTTCAACAACTAGCCTGTCTATAATTTCATTCGAAAACTTAATTACACCAGGAGCAATAACTTTTTCGCTAACTAAATCCTTCTCATTAATAGTGTTTAGCGAAATACTGTATGGTGAGATAATTAATAGAGCTGTTGCGCTGCTTCCAAGCCTTGAGAGAACCGTTGAAATCAATGAATCTAGGCCTCTGTATGTTTCCTCAAGGATCTCTCCAAGAGTTCCTTCATCAATTACTCCAAATAGCTTTTTAGCTTCATCAATTAGAGGGTATGAGAAGAAGTAAACACTACCTCTGTAAATAATTGATGTATACCAGGCTAAGTTTACGTAAGAACTTACGCTTTCGTTAAATAACCATTTAACTACTTGAGGATAGCGTTTAACAATGCCTTCATCTATATTACTTAAGTCAATCCACGGTAGTACCACTTTATTAAATCCAGTGAAGCCTGATGAAAAGCCGTCCCCCATCCTCATGCCTCCAGTCGATGCAATTAAGTAATCTTCGCCTTCTAGAGGAAATACAGCGAATTTAACCCAGTAAGTTCCAGTATTTAAAGTCCAGTTTTCTTCAATGTATATGTCTACTTCACTTGATTCTTCAAGCCCTCTCTCAATGACTACTTTCCTATCTAATTCACTCAATGTCAATTCATAGTGCGTTTCATTTAATGAGAAGGATATAGTTGTGTTAAGTTCTCTCCAAAAGACTCTGCTTCCATTGCTTAACTTAAAGGCTGCTGGACGTATAGTTGAATTGCTTGGAACGGCTGCAAAGTTCACAGTGTAGTTTATAGTTGTTGGTAGGACTAAGTTAGTGTTAACTAATGCTACATCACTGTAGGTAGTTAGTGCAGCAGTTTGATTAACTAAGTCACTATAGTGGGTCAGCATCGTCGTTCCATTGATCCATATAACTGTTGAATTTACTGGAATACCTCTTGTGAAAGCCCAACCACCAGGGTTGAGGAGGAGTAACTCATAATATATTGGGGTATATGGAGGCTGTAAACCAATGCTATATAGGGAGCCTTCAGCTACGTAATTACTTGAATTAAACTTCTCGATAAATGACGGTAAGTACAATCCTGGAACATATATTATAGCCAGCTTATACCTGGCATCAATGCAAGCTTGCGAGAAGACTATTGAAGACAGCACTATAGTTAAAGCAATTAAAGCAGTTAATATCTTAGCATAGTTCATTTAAGCACACCCCTCCTTTAAAATAGCTTAGAAGTAAATAAACTTGTGAGTACGTTTAATGCTTGCTTAATTGAAGAAAGATGTTTTTACATCCATTACTCATGGAATGCTGATCGCTGGAATTCATTGACTGTTACTAGATTTAACCTTAACCTATAGTTAAAGCGCGTTAAGGGATTTGTACATCCTTAAACTTCTCACTAGCTTGCTCTCCACCAATGCCCCAATTCTCCCTCGGGATCTCGTGGATTATTACTTCAACAGCTCTAGCCGGTATTCCAATCTCTGTGAAAACTCCTGTAATTCCTGAAATAATTTTCCTCTTAGCTTCACTTGAAAAACCCTTCCATACGTATACGTGGACTATCGGCATAATTCCACCACTCTATTAAAGTGATAGTGATTAACTAGGTTTTAAAAGTAAGGAATCTATTACTTTATGAATAGTAGTGTTAATGGGTAATCGCTTTAAAACTTTACTTATAGTACTGAGTTTAAAATAACTAATGGGGGATTTAATTGAGAAGAGCTCTCTTTATAGGTAGATTCCAGCCGTTTCACAAAGGCCATTTATACAGCGTTAAACACATTCTTAAGGAGTTCGATGAAGTGGTAGTTACTATAGCAGCCGCTCAATACAGCTATACTATAGATAATCCATTTACAGCTGGTGAAAGAATTGAAATGATTAAAGCAGGGCTTAACGATCTATATGATAGAGCATATGTAATCCCTGTTGACAATACGTCAAGTAACTATGAATGGCCTCGCCACGTATTAAACTACGTTCCAAGAGTGAGGGTTGTCTTTAGTAACAACAAGTTAGTACAAGTACTTTTTAAAGCATATGGGCTTGAGGTACGTGAAACCCCCGTGCTTCCAGGTGTTAGCGGCAGCCTTGTGAGAAAACTCATGGCAGAGGGAGGTGAATGGGAGGTCCTTGTGCCGGAGCCTGTTGTAGACTTAATTAGGGAGTTTAATGGAGTTGAGCGTGTGAAGGCGTTGCAAGCTATGAGAGTTAAAATGAGTGGCGAGAGATTTGACGAGTAACTTGAAGGCATCAATCATAGTTATAGGCACAGAACTCACGAAGGGCTTGGTTCAGGATGTAAATGCATACCAACTTGCTAAGGAGCTTACATGCATTGGGGTAGAAGTTAATAGAATCATCATAGTACCTGATGATAGGAGAGAGATTGAATGGGCTTTAAAGAAATGCCTTGAGTTAAGCAATGTAGTCATTACAACAGGAGGCTTAGGTTTTACAGAAGATGATGTAACAATTGAGGTAGTTGCTTCAACACTGGGGTTACCTTTAAAGCTCAATACTGAAGCACTTGAAATGATTAAGTCTAAGATTGGAAGAGAAGTTAAATGGGAAGTTAAAGCCGCGCATCTACCAATAGGTTCTAAACCTCTATACAATAGAGCTGGCATTTCACCAGGCGTTTATGTGAAAGTTGATGAAAAGCACTTATTCCTTTTACCAGGAGTACCTGTTGAAGCCATGGCGGTATTTCAAGATCACGTTAAGCCATTCTTAGAAGCTTTGTTAAGACAGCATGTAAGTAGAGCAACTATAATTGTTGAAACAATGCATGAAGTTGAAGCAGAAGTAGATGAAAAAATACGCCAAGTCAAAGCAAAACATCCATTAGCTTACTTCAAAACATATGCTGTTAAGCCAGTTAAAATAGCTATAATCGTCACTGCTGATAAGAGATATCTGGAAAGACTAATAGACGAAATCTTGAGTGACTTAAAGCTAGCTATAGATATTAGAGATGTGAAGGTTGAAGTAAGTCTCTAATAGCCCTGCTTTAACAATTACCAAAACCCGTATCCCAAGCCCTCATCGCGAAGTACAGCGGTGGAAGGTGCACAACATATCCGCTAAAATGCCTGGACACTTAATGAATATCGCGGAAAGAAAGTCAAGTAATCGTCACAGGCCCGATGAGCGTAGAGCGATATATTGAAGTATTTAAAGCATAGAAAGACGCTATCAAACTTGTAGTAGACTCAATATAGGAAATATTTATAAGGCTTAATAAAATATCTTCCTTCAGGGACGGCGGTAAGGCGCATGTAGAGAGCCCGTGACCCGGGTTCAAATCCCGGCGGCGGCGCTCTCTACTTAAATTCCTTAAATTACTCATATAGATCTTGTTGGAAAATAACATTTAATATACCAGAATGCGTATCTTGAGAGCTTAAGAATGCTGTGTGGTTAGAGGAATTGAAATATCCTCTAGATAAGATCTGTATAAAGAGCGGCATGCTTTGTCCTAGATGTCAGAGAATTGTCGGTAGTGGAGCCGTAAAGGACTTTGAAATCCCCATAATGAGGCAGTTGATGGATTTGGAAGACTCTGTTAAGGAACTTAAGGAAGCAACTTATAGAAAGGCTGCTAAAAGTGGTAAACATGTAGTAATTGTAGTAGAAGGTGTTGGAAGCTATGTGGCTCTAGAGAAAATTAGTAAGAAGTTAGGTGAAGAGACTGGTCTCTTTATTAAATTAGTTGAGTGGAGTATCGATAGAAGAAAGATCATAGAGCAAGTAATTTCGCCAGCTACGCTAGCAGCAGTAAACTCTGTCTGGCTGCCCGATGGAAGCGAAGTAGTGATTGCTGTAGTCCCTAAGAAAGAGCAAAAGTTTCTTGGCGAAAAAGTGAGAGATTATGAAGCTATACTTTCAAACATACTTGGTACACCAACTAGAATTAGGTATGCATAGATGTGTGTAAGTTAACTACTAGATTAAAGGTACTTTAAGAAGATTCTTCTAGTAAGTAGTTTTAAGCCTCCTTTAAAAACCACTCTGCCGCTATTTAAAACCAACACTTGATCGGCTATATTCTTTGCAAAAGCATAATCATGAGTAGCTATGACAATAGTTTTTCCACGCATCTTCATACTCCTCAGTAACTTAAGCAATGACAGTTTATCTTTAATGCTTAGATCGCCCGTTGGTTCATCTAACAACAATATATCTGGATCGTACGTAAGTATAGATGCCAAAGCAACTTTCCTCTTCTCACTTCCACTTAAAGTAAATGTAGATCTTTTAAGTAAATGGCTTATCCCAAGCATCTTAGATACATCCATAACTGTATTCATGACTTTAGCTTCATCGCTGACTAACTGCCTTAAAGCATAAGCAAGTTCGTCGTAAACTGTTGGGTTAAAGAGCATGTCATCTGGGTCCTGAAACAGCATGCCGATCCTCCTTCTAACTCCTGGGAGAAGACTGCATAAGGGAACTCCATCTAGCAGTACTTCTCCACTAACTGGGCTTAGTATACATGATGCAATTAATAACAATGTTGTTTTACCAGACCCCCCTGGACCCATAATACACGTTACTTCTCCTTCACTAAATACGGCATTTACATCATTAAGTGCAACAATGTTATTTGGATAGACGTAACTTACATTTCGCAGTTCTAAAACCATTTCTTTACACCAAAGAATATGTAGAGATACGTCTCTAAAAGCACTACGAGTATTAGCATTAGAGTAGCCTTATAGTTTGCCTTAATAACGCGCGTAGCTAAAGGCCTTTCACTAAGACCTCTAGCCTTTAAAGCTATAGACAGCCTATTCCCTCTTTCTATGCTCCTTACAACTACTTCCCCAATTACGTTGAATAAATCATTTAACTTACTCCTACCCATATTTCTTGACTCACGGGCTATTAGAAGCCTTAATAGATCTCTGGCCATTAATGGAGCAAACTTATTGAAGAAATACGCTGATTCCACTAATGGTTTTGGAACTCTTAACTCCGCTAATCCAGATACAACCCCGCTCCAACCAATGACGCTCATCAGTGAGGTGAGCCTGAGCATGGCAGCCGTTATTCTAGCTACAAGAGTGAGAAAGTTCATTAAGCCTGTTAAGTCTCCTGCAATTAATTGGACTAAATATGGAAGGCCTAGAATAACTGCAAATATTAGAGCTAGCTTCATCAATTCAATAGACTCCCCCAAGTTCCCTCCACTCACTAACACAATCATTGTTGAAACAAATGCGCTCAACATAATGAACGTAAAGCTACTTGAAGTAGAGACTAATGCTATACTGATGAAAGATGCTGCAATGGCTACTGCAGGGTCAGCTTTTACATTTACATGCTCGAAAAAAGTCAGCGACTTAATTGATTTACTTAAGAACTCCCCTATAGTCCTTGATAAATTCATCAACTCCCCTTCTTCCTTATGTATATTAAAGCCCTATTTAAAATAAAGATCGTTAAAGCTATTGCTCCCACTCCAATGAATCCCGATGCAATGTATCCTAAGTATGGATCTAGGCCGGGGATTGAGTAATCCTTAAAGGGCCACTTATCCTCCCACTCCTTTAAGCCGAGTATTTCGATAGCTATATCCAAGGGCTCGTGGTATCCAACTAAGTCAGCTAAATATATTCCGAAGAGTGGGCTAACCAGTATTAATGCTGTAGCTACTATAAGCCAGCGCGGTAGCTTCACTGCACTACACCTCAATAATCTGGGGAGCTTTCTTTTTCACATATGCTATTGCTGAAGCCGTTATAGCTCCTTCAATAACTCCTAGTGCTGCATGCCATAAAGCCATGACTACCAATGGAGTTATAGAGATGGGGTTTGATAGCCAGAGCTCTACTCCACAAAGAGCTCCAGCTAGAAAAACGCTTAGCCAACCTGATGTAAAGCCAGCTATCCAAGTACTTCTCCTACTAAGTAGTTTGTATAACACGTAGCCACTGAATACCGCGACTACAGCCATATTAATTGCATTTGCCCCAAGGGCTGTCAACCCACCATCATGGAATATGAGTGCTTGGACCAAGAGAACTATTAGCATGGCCGTAAAGCCCGCCCAGGGCCCAAGTACTATACCGCTAAGAGCTCCTCCAACAAAGTGTAGGCTTGTTCCTCCAGGTATAGGCCAGTTAATCATTTGAGCTGCAAATGTTAATGCAGCTATAGATGAAGTCTTTCCGGCGAGGCTACTGCTCCAGATCTTAGAGATCCTTGAGAAAGCCACGTAAGTTACTCCCATTAAAGCCACATATGTTGACAAAATTACATTTATTGAGAGCACTCCATCAGGTATGTGCATTAGTGCACCCTATTTAAAATAATAGTGCACTTTTATATAAGCTTTTCACTCGTTTGCTATGCATCATCCTAGGAAGACGGGCCTAATTAAGAGCACTCCTGTAACTCCATGAAGTTCCTTGTATAGTTCCTTCACTCTACTGACATCGCCTCTAATAATTATCATTAATAGGCATTTTTCTTCATCTAAATGCACGTGAATTGATGAAACTATTACATCAATGTACTTATGCTGTATTCTTGTAATCATCTCATCAGTATTCTTAACATTGTGGTTGTACAATAGTCCTATTGCGCCAGCTATTTTTCCACAAATAGCTCTCCACTTGTTTTCAACTATAAATAGTCTTAGAGCCTCTTGGAATAGCTTTGACTTATTGCTTAAGCTCAGCTCCTTTATGAGGTAATCTAAATCGATCTCAATTTCCTTAGGTAAGTATATTCCAAACTTTCTCCCAGATCCAGGCGGCAAAGTTGACGCCGTATTCTTAATTAATGCTGTAAAAACTTAATAATTTCATAAGTTTATAAAACGCTTTTCCCAAGTACTTTCTAGCATAATGGGTGTTATAGTTGTATGGCGCTGTCTACAGGAAGTATGGCTGGAACTTCCTAAGGGACCCCATATATAACTACGTTGAATTCAATAAGATTGTTGAAGAGCCCATAATAGATTCAGCGCCGTTGCAAAGACTTAGATGGATTAGGCAGCTTCAACTAGCAAACATGGTTTATCCAGGAGCAGACCACACCAGGTTTCAGCACAGCGTTGGAGTAATGCACTTAGCTGGAGCATTTTCTCAAACACTTGTAGAAGAATTAGAGAGCTATGGAGACTTAGGGGGTTTTAAAGCTGAAGAATTAATTGAAGTAGCTAGAGTTTCAGGCTTACTACATGACGTAGGGCATGGGCCGTTCGGACACGCTTTTGAGGAAGCCATTTATTGGAGTAAGCAGCATCCAATAAAGGATCATGAGGAGGCTGGAATATACTTAATAAGACATAGTGAGATATCCGAAGTCCTTGAGAAACAGGGACTTCTAGAGCCTGTGCTTAAAGTCATTGGAGAACACAGGCCTAGCGAAGCTCCTTTAGCATTAATCAGGCTCACAGTCAAGGAATGGGTATACCCAGCCGACGTAATGGACTTCCTGATGAGGGACAGCTACTATACTGGAACTCATGAATACGGGTATGTAGACTATCAACGATTAATAAAGTTAAGCCACGTTAATCCAGAGGACCATGCTGAAATAGCTCTTGAGGAAAAGGCTCTTGGAGCATTAATAGGCTACTTGAGGAGTAGGATAAACATGTTTCTACATGTATATATGCACCCAGTGACTACAGTCTATAGCTATACAGTTGAGGAAATAATGAGGATTGTAGATGAGTATACAGGAAAGTACAGTGAAGCTATTAAAAGCCTTTATAAAGGAGACCCGGAGGCATACATTAAGTTAAATGACTACGCAGTTATAAGTGATGGAGAAACAACGGCTGTAGAACGAGGCGATAAACGCCTTAAGATGCTTGTTGAAAGCATAGTGTCAAGAAAGCACATGTGGAAGTTACTCATTGAGGAGAAAATAGGCGTCGGCTCTAAGGAATTAATAGGTGTAACTAGCGCATTAATGATTAGAAATAGTCAGTTACTTAAGGATTATATGGAGAAAGAGTTAAGGGAGAAGCTGAGAGACTCAGGTTTTAGCGATAGCGCTGACTTATTCTGGATAAACATGAGTACTTTAAGGCCTCTACCACCAATTCCAAATAGCTACATACAGTTATGTAAGTCAATGAATGGAGGAGTTAGGAATACTCTAAGGACTTTCATACCTGAGCTCCTTGAGAAAGAAGGGATAAAGCTAACGGTATTAGTAAGAGTATATGCTCCAAGGGACATAGTTAGGGATTTAGATAGATCTAAAATAGCTTCAAAGATATCGAAGGAAGTAATAAGTGAACACATATTCCTTGGAGGATTGTTTAGCGGAGTAACCATGTAGTAGGAACTCGATGTTAAGGGCTCCTTAATTCTACGCAACTTCATGCCTTAATGAATCTAGGCTCGTAAGAGTAGGAGTTAAGAGTTCTTAAAACCCTCCATCTATAGAAGTATGCTTAGGTGGAGAAAGTTGTCATTAAAGAAGCTTGAAGTAGTCCAGATTCCTGTACCCCAAGGATCTAACGTAATTGTTGGGAGAACGCACTTTATAAAAAGTGTTGAAGACATTTATGAAGCACTCGTAAACAGTGTTCCTGGAATAAAGTTCGGTTTAGCTTTCCTAGAGGCTAGCGGTAAGAGGCTTGTCAGATATGAGGGAAACGATGAAGAGCTAATTAAAACAGCTATTGATTCAGCATTAAAAATAGGGGGAGGCCATTACTTCGTTCTATACATAAGGAATGCATACCCAATAAATGTCTTAAATTCATTGAAGCAAGTGCCTGAAGTAGTTAATTTAATTGTAGCAACAGCTAATCCAGTTGAATTAGTGATAGCTGAAACTGATCAGGGAAGAGCGATCTTGGGAGCAGTGGATGGACATCCCCCTCTAGGTGTAGAGGGCACTGATGATAGAAGGGAGAGGTGGGAGTTCCTTAGGAAGATAGGATATAAGAAGTGATTTTATTAGTGTATCCAATGCTTTTTAAACAGTCTTTGGCTAGAACCATAGGTATATAACATGAGTGCGGCAAGCGTTAATACATATATCAATGTAGTAGCTAGCCTAAATACATAGATGTTTCTATACAAAATCTCATGAATAAAGAGCGCGTATTTCCTAGAGAATGTTAGTAGAAGGCTTAGCAGTTCTTCTCCTCCAGGTCCATTGAAGGATTTGATTAGCAGTTCTTTAGCGTCAAGCCAGCATAGGCTGCATTTACTGGGATCGAGTGGGCATGTATATGGATCAAGAGGGTTAACATTCTCAACATAGAAGTACTTCTCCCCCAATACTGCTGCTGAATATAGCTCAGGATATCCTGCAGCGAATGTTATAAAGATGTGAAAGAGAACGTAATAGGCCTTAATCCATTTGTTCTTTATTTTACTTATGACTAGTGCAGTGAATGGAATGCTCCATATTAAGTATGTTGGATTACCTACTTTATTTAAGAGCAATAACGTAATTACTGTGATGCCCATTCCCCTGAAGACATCCATGAAGCCTTGCTCTTCAAGCATTAAGAGAGTTGCTAAGGTAGCTAAGTAAACTAATATGAATGGAGTCATCCACATCGTGGTAAGAGCTCTCGGCAGCCTACACACATCGTCTTTAACTATGTGTAAAGGGATGGCCCACACGCTGTAGAACTGAGGATACCTCGCTCCATGGAAACTTATTACTTGATTGTAGAAAGCCCACGGGTCTTGTATGAAGAAGGGTAGTATGGTAGTGGCGATAGGTATTAAGAGGCCTGCTGCAAAGTATGTAAAGCTACGCCAACCATGTCTTTTAAGAATCACTAGGCCTAGATATGGTGCTACTAACACTATTAAGTGCTTGTAGAGCGTTGATATGGCTAGTGATACTCCGCTTTGAATAAACGACCCTCTTTTATAAAAATAGTAGGATAGAAGGACTCCTAGCGCTACTATTATGTCGAATTGATATGCAAAAATGTTTGAGTAAATGAAGTATGAAAGCATTGAGTAATAGAGAGCTTCCATACCGAACTCCTTGTACATAACTGTAAATAGGAGCAGTAACGAGATCACTAAAGGTATTTTTGCAACTATTCTAACTAAATCTAAGTTGATCGAGCCTAGGAGCTTCGTTGATAAACGCTCCCCCGCTTTATAGAAGTAATAGAATGTAGTTATTGCAAGAGGAGGATAAGCAGCTCTATATGCATACTTATAAACGCTTAACAAACCATGTTCATCAATTACATTAACCCAATCAATGAAGAACTGAACGTCGTAGTAATTCCATGCTAAAGGCATGGATATAGTTAATAAAGTTACTGCAATTAATGTTGCTAGTAGATACTTACGGGAAAACCCGTGGATCATTACTAAAGCACCGAATCAATATTTCTAAGCTCTATAGGTAAAAGTAAGTTGGCTTAAGATATAAGTGTTTAGGACGGCTATGCATAATTTATTGCAATGATAAGCTCAATGAGTATTTTTAACTAAGTTTAATAAGTAGAAGAACTCTAAATACTTTTGATGCTGCAAATTAATGAACTGCCTAAAGGGGCCCCCATCCCTTTAGAGCAGGGAGGAGGTCAGAGTATGAAGGTGTAGTAAAATGCCTAAGCAGGCTATTGCAAAGCTGAAGATCGAGCTAGCTAAGAGAAACTTAAGACTGCTTGATGTATATAAGTTTAAGAACAAGGACTTACTGAGGGTACTTGACTTAGCTAGCCGTAAGGTTTTACTCATTGAGCCTCCGCTTCAATTGACTAACATTGCATCTAGTGATGACTTAGCTAAAGTTATTGAGAAAGTCATTCAAGCCTTAAAGGAAAAGTAGTTCTATCATTAATGGGCGATCCCAAAGATGTTCTTCAACATTAATGAAGTTATTTAATGCACCTATATGATACATTACTTACGGCGTCTTCATTGAGCCGGATAGTAGTTGTTGGAGGAGGTGCAGCTGGAGCTTCAGCAGCCAGTAGAGCTAAAAGAGTTGATCCAGGTGCTGAAGTCTATTTAATAGAGGCCACAGACATGATTACTCATGGACCGTGTGGAATTCCCTACGTAATATCTGGCATTATTGATAGAAGTAGGCTTGTGGTCTATACACCGGAAGTTTTTGAAAAAGAGAGGGGCATTAGAGTTTTAATCAATAGTAGAGTCGTCGATATTGATGTTGATAAAAGAATTGTCGAAGTCTATAGAAACAAGCGATTTGAGAAGCTTAAATGGGATAAGCTCATCCTAGCTACTGGAGCTCTACCTAGAGTCCCGGGAATACCAGGTATAAGCTTAGATAACGTTATTACTATAAGGCACCCAGCCTATGCTGATGAAATTGTAAAAGCCTTAAATGCCAAGAATGTTATTGCTGTTGTAGGCGGAAGTTATCTAGGCATAGAGATTGTCGAAGGACTTTTAGAACGTGGCAAGAAGGTGTTACTATTTGAGATGTTCAACCATTTGCTGCCAGCATCCATAGATGAAGACATGGCTTCAATAGTTGAAGGAGAAATTGTAAGTAAGGGCGTAGAACTTCACTTGTCGGAGAAGTTAGTGGAAATCAAGGGTAGAAGTAGAGCTGAAAGCATAGTTACAAATAAAGGCGAGTATAGAGTTGACGCTGTAATACTAGCCACAGGTGTTAGACCCAACATAGAATTAGCTAAGGGAATAGGCTTAAGAATTGGGGAAACAGGAGCCGTAGAAGTCAATGAATACATGGAGACCAGCATTGAAGACATATATGCAGCTGGGGACCTAGTTGAGAAATACCATAGGGTTTTAAATAAGAAGGTTTGGATACCGCTAGCTCCTTCAGCAAATAAGGAGGGCTTAGTAGCTGGAGCAAACGCTGTTAAACATAGATTTCTGAAATTCCCTGGCATAGTTGGAACAGCGATAACTAAGTTCTATGATTTAATAATAGCTAGAACAGGGTTAACAGAGAATGAAGCAAAGCAGCATAACATACATTACGAGGCTAAAGTCATAAAGGCAAGGACTAAGGCACATTACTATCCTGGAGCAACAGAAGTTCATGTAAAGCTAATAGTTGAGAAAAGCGCGGGGAAAGTAATTGGAGCACAAATCATAGGGAAGGATCACATAGTGGCAGGCTACGTAGACATAGCATCGGTAGCTATTGAAAGAGGAATGACAATAGAAGAACTATTCTTTTCAGACTTAAGCTATATGCCGGCTACAGCACCGGTATGGCATCCCCTAATAGTAGCCTCAAGAGTGTTATCGAAAGGCAAGTTATAAGAATGTTTTTTAATTAACTGCGACTTTTTGAATCTTCAGCCCATTATCTCCATTTAATATGACTTGAGGGCTTAGGAATTTCTAACACTCTAGTTCCCTCTACATTTTATTGATATTCATCAGAAAAAGCCCATCTACACTCCGGTACTTTCATAGAATCTCTGAGCTCGGTGAAGTCCCAAGTGGAATGGAGAAAATGAGGATGAAGCGATGATATTAACTCATATAATTGATGTGAGAGCTAAACCATACTTACGATTGTTACCGCTAATTAATGTTGAAAATACTCTCTAACGCCACGGCGCGTTTAGCTTTAAGAGCTAAGACGTCATAAAGGTCTTTAGAAGTAGTAGTTTTAATAGCTTATAGCATCATACTATTGCTCAGGATATGAAGGCAGCGTGGTAAAAGCCATGGACATAGCTGAGAGAGTTAAGCTATATATAGAGAACTTTAAGCTCACTTTAATGGATGTAGTGGAGAAAGGAGTCCCTGAAGAGTACAAGGCCTTAATTGAACAAGCAATTCTATACTCTATGGATGCAGAGCACTACTTGAGTGAAGGAAGAGATCCTGTAACAGCATTATCGTGTATAGCTTATGCAGAGGGATTACTTGATAGCTTAAAGTACTTGGGGAAAGTAGAGATCTCTTGGAGATCTCCATCTGAAGTAGCCAATAGACCTAAGGTACTAGTAGCTGGAGGCTTTGAAGTAATTCACCCAGGTCACTTATACTTTCTACGAGAGGCGTGGAAGAGGGGGAGGGTGTATGTGATTGTTGCAAGAGATTCAAACATAAGGAAGTTTAAAGGAAGAGATCCATTGGTCCCTGAAGAACAGAGACTTCAAGTAGTTTCTCAACTCCCATATGTTTATAGAGCTATTTTAGGAGATCACTCTGACTTTTTAAAACCTGTTATAGAAGTAAAACCCGACTTAATACTTTTGGGCCCAGATCAGTGGCCTACTGAAAGCTCCCTAAAGGAAGAGCTTTGCAAGAGGGGCTTATGTAGAGTAAGAATAGAAAGAGTTAGAGAAAGGCTTGAAGGCGAGTTCTATAGTACGTCAACGATACTTAAATCAATACTCAAAAAGTACTGTAAGCACATTAATGTAGAATCTGAAGCTTAAAGTTCAGCAAATCTTTTGTAACTAAGTACATAGAGCTATAAGCTTACGTCATTTTCTTTAATCTAAAGGTCCTTTGCTCAGTGTATAGCTCAGCCTCCTTTAACGCCTTACTAATGATACTTTCTAAGTCTCTTGGCACTCTATACCACTCATTTAAGTTCCTCAGCTTCATTGACGCTATAGCTACGTTGTAGCCTACGTTGTATGAATCAATTACTGCACTCTTGTTCATTAATACATCGTCTTCGCTTTGATGGAATGCAATGGCCCAGGGCGGTACGTGGAACCCCATGCTGTTCATCACGATCATTAAGTTAGCTAAAGTCATTATAGCTCCAGAATCTGCTCCAACAGCTATAAAACCAGCAGTTTTTCCATCGCATAAGGATCTATTTAAATGCAAAATCATGTTTTCAAAGCTCGTCATTCTATCAACTAAGTTCTTAACTAATGGAGACACATTGTACCAATAAATTGGTGTAGCTATTATTAGCCCATCTGCTTTAAGTATTTCCTCTCCAAGTTTATTGAATTCATCATCTTTTATAATGCACGGAAACTTACATAGCTTCTGGTCATCAGATACGCAGCCTATGCATGGCTTTATGTTGTAATCAATTAAGTGTATCCACTTAACTTCTCCTCCAGCGTCTATAACGCCTGCTTCAGCTACCTTAAGTAACTTAAATGTTCCACCAT
Source organism: Desulfurococcaceae archaeon (assembly GCA_038879595.1). Classification (GTDB taxonomy): domain Archaea; phylum Thermoproteota; class Thermoprotei_A; order Sulfolobales; family Desulfurococcaceae; genus JANXDZ01. Next base: position 18,511 of record JAVZTI010000013.1, read on the forward strand.
ACTTTCTTGGAGAGCCATTTATTAATAGTACGCTTACTTTACTCAATAGTTAATACCTCCATTAAATTGACTTAAGCACGCGCTAAAGCAGTTCTCTAATTACAATACGAGGCATTAAGAATCGCATTTATAAACTTACTCTGATATCCTTACTTATGAAAACGAGGAGTAATTTAACTAACCTCAATGAAGGCTTAACTCCTTAGGAAAGAGAGTCCCAAAGGTAAAAGCGAGATAAGTATTCTTATAGTGCTACGGGGTTCAGCTCTGATATAGGTTTATATTGGTTTCATTGCTTCATCTTTGTTCCCCTGCATTAGTCTTGGGTTTGCATCACCCTCGGGGGCGTTTAGGGGCACCCCTAAACCTCCACATCTTGGTGTATCTCGGGGAGAGCCGTCATCTATAGCATTAAGCGGCTCTCGAACCCTCATCAAGATGCATCTATGCATAGAATGCTTATAAATATTTCAATCAATATAAACAGGTACAAACAGGTATGAAAACCGAAACAGTTGCACAAGGCTAACGGGCATTCGTAGAGATCTTCCAAGGAGTGTTGAATATTGCGTATATTTCACTGGCTCTTTTTTCTCCAATCCCTTCAACTTTCATTAAGTCCAACATGCTTGCGTTAGCTATTGACTTCAGTGTTCCGAAGTATTCAAGTAGCTTTCTAGCTAGAGTAGGGCCGGCAAGGCCTTCGGCAACGTACAGTATTCTCTCACGTATTTCCATAGGTTTCTTTTCAACCCTCATTCTAAAAGCCTTCTTTTCCTCAACTCTTCCTAGACTCTTAGCTTTTGCAGCAAGCCATTCAATTGTTGCATTCTTACTTGGAGTATTAATTATTGGTATTCCATAATCAAGTACTATGCTATCTATAGCTCTGAGAACTGACTGTATCCTCCAACCACTCCTCCTTTCAACACCTCCAAGCCATCCCTCCAGGACTATCACTGGCTGATATCCATCTAGTTCGCAGGCCTCCTTCAGTAACTTAGATTGATCCCACAGTCTGTTGTCCCTGATGCTGTTTAGTAAGTCATCAACGCTTTTTCTCTCAATAAGTAGAGGCCTTAAGTCCTCTTTAGCTAGCAGGAGGAAGTCTCCTGCTGGAAGGCTTTGGATGGATACCTTCAGCCCTCTTTTAGTTAACTCAACTCTAAACTCAGGGTTCTTAGAGTCTTCACGTGAATCAATAACTAAATCTACTGGAACAAGCAAGTGCGTGCTCAACTCTGCAATACCTCTGCTAACATTATTGATTGAAGCGTTAATCTTATAGTTTAGAGAAGCAATTAATTACACTCCATGATAGGGTGCTAATAATGTCTGAAGAATTGCCTGAAGAACTTAAGTTAAGAGTTATGAGGAAAATGATTCGCAGAGCAATGGAGGAAAGATCTGCTGAAGCATTCAACGATATTGAGAAAGAAGTATGGAACAAGCTAGCTGATGAAAGAGCTAGAGAATTTATGGAGAAAGCAAAGGCTCTTTATTCAAGATATTATGAAGTAGCTGTAAAAGTCTTTTACGAGCTCCTAAAGAAAGGCCTTGTAAAGGAGTTTGATGGATATACTACATTACTTCTCCTCAATAAACTTGGCATACCAGTAAAACCTGAGATGAAATTAAAGTTCGTTAAACGTGGAAGAGAAGTTGATTTAAAGAACTATATTGGAGAATAGAAACATAGAATGACCCTCCTTCACTATAAAAATGACATTTATAAACTGAGAAGTCACTAGCTTCATCTGGGAGTAAGCGTTGTCAATGTCCCTTCAGAGAGTTAGGCCGACTAAAATTGAGTTAATTAAATTAAGGAGGAGACTTGAGCTAGCTAGAAAAGTCCATAAAATACTTAGAGAGAGGCTGACTATATTAATTAACGAGTTCTTCACAAGGCTTAGGGAAGCAGTTGAACTTAGGAAAGCCGTTTATTCAAAGTTCACAAAAGTATACTTAGACACATTAATCCTTTATGGAGCCTATGGAGAAAACATATTTGACTACATGAAGGGCCTTACATCAAAACCTATGACTGCAGTAGTCGGACTAGAGAACATAATGGGAGTTAAGACTCACTCAGCTATAGTCTCAAAGCCCAGTTACGCTGAAGAACAATTAATCCCTTACATACAAACTTACAGAACCCAAGTAGTTGAATTATTAAGTAACATAGTTAACTTAGGTAGGGCGGATAAAGCTGTAGAGTCTCTGGGTAAAGAAATAGTTAAGACTAAGAGGAAGGTCAATGCGTTAGAGTACTACCTCATACCTGCAATAGAAAGAACTGTGAAGTATTTGAGAATGAAGTTTGAAGAGCGTGAGAGAGAGGAAAAAGCTAGAATGAAGAGAGTTAAGCAAGTATTAACTAGGAGGAAAGCTCTATGAGCGATAAGTATGTTGAGGAGTTACTGAAGGACTTATTGAGGATAGTTAATAAACATTTACCATACAATAGGCCTACTCTAAGGGAACTGCATGAACTAAGGAATCCATTCATTGTTTTAAGGGATGGCAGTATTCACTTAATTGATCCACATGAAATAGAGCTCTTATACCAATACATTGATCCAGGCGATGAAGATAAGCTTCGAGTTCCAATAATAATTGAAGTTAATCCAAAGTATGGAGAAGGGGCAGCTGTAGTGAGGGAATCTACGGCAGCCAAAGTAGTCTCCAGGTTCTTAAAACTAAGCTACTTAAAAGAGCCATTATTCATATATAGACCTCAGATAAGTGAGTTAAGGAAGGTGTTTAGAACAACAACCACAGTAGTATTCATTACAGAATAGTCCTGTAAGGTAGTTAAAAGAGGGTATTGTTATACATAGTAGCAAGCCTTCCTTAATGCATCTTCAATGAGTTTATCAGATGCTTCTTTACTCAACTTTATTATCGCTAAGTTAGGGTGTCCGGCGATATCCTCAGCTAATCCTTCTCCAATGAAGTACTTAGCTATTCTGTACGCTCTACTATGGGACGCCTTAACTATGAGTATCTTCCCTCTTTCCCCTCTAAAGACTACTGCTACAGGTGATTTAAGTAACCTGCCGAGCCTTAGAACTAATGATGTTGCTCCACGCCTCTTCCAGTAGTTGCTTGCATCAATGAATTTTAAGTATCCAATGTTTTTTCCAGTTATAGCTAAGTCCATGACTACTCTATTTAATTCTTCATCTACTTCTTTCACTTTTCTCTCAAGCATTCTTAGCTCTAGAGTATCGAATGGTAGAGGGGATGGGAATGAATCCACTAGCCATGCAACTATCTTCTCATATAGTTCAGGATCCCTTTTAATAGTCAGGATCTTTGATATACTTGAAGCCAGCTTTAATAACTGAAGTAACTCGTTTGGTACACGGAGGCCTCTATCCATATATGAGATCACTGTTGCGAACATCTTAAGCTTCTCATGCACTTTGACTCCCTTGTTTAATAGAACTTTGTAGAGTATAGTTGAAGTAGCTTCAAGAGATACGTGAATTTCATCGCATAACTTCCTTAACTCACTTTCAAAGCTAATTGTAGATATGTGGTGATCTATGTATATTAACCTACCTACATTGAAGTGCTCTCTAAGCATTTTAAATAGGCTAGCTACTTTACTTAAAAATGGAATGTCTAAAAACATTACTGCTTCATAACTTTCACTCAGCTTTGAGAGTGAGGAATATATGTTTAAAGGCTCAACGGGCTTTAAATCAACTTTACAGCATTCCTCAACTGGATACTTGCATGCAATGCTTTGTGAGTAGTATGCTAGAGCAGAGGCTACTACACCATCGGCATCCCAATCACTGATCACTAAGATTCTTCCAGCCAACTGCATTCAACTCTCCCACTGTTGTAGGTACTCCTCGACGCACTTGTTCTTATTTCTTCCTGCCCATAAAAATCAATTAAAAAGCTCTCTTAATGAGAAGAGTTTTATTAAAGAACGTGTATCTATGCATTCATTTATTAGCAATGCTATAAACTAGGAATTGGTGGTGGCATTGAACTTGTTTAGGGAGGCAACTTCAACTGACCCTAGGCTTGCAGAAGTCCTTGCATTAGCTGAACTAATTATGGGTGATGATCCAGCCCACGGGTGGCCTCACGTAATTAGAGTCTCTAAGTATGCTGAAGCAATTGTTATAGGTGAGGAGCTACATGATGTAAACTGGCTCGTATTATGCACTGCTATAGCGTTACATGACGTTGGGCGCACTAAGGAGAAGGTCCTGAGAAGACATCACTCACTTATTAGCGCTGAAATGGCTGAAGACATGCTTGCTCACTTGGGATTTAGTCATGGTTTTATAAGCTATGTTAAGAAAGCCATCTTAGCCCATAGCTATAGCTCAAGGGCAGAACCAGAAACTATTGAATCAAGAATACTCAGCGATGCAGACAAGTTAGACGCCGTTGGGGCAATAGGTATTGCTCGCGTATTTTACACAAGCTGCAGCATGTGCAGAGGCTTTAGAGAAAGCGTTGAGCACCTTAAGCAAAAGATAATAAAGCTACCTAACTACATGTACTTCAAGTCATCAAAGATGATCGCTGTAAAACTTATTGAAGAGGTAAGTACATTCATCCAATGGTTTGAAGAACAAAGCTCCCTCCTTGAAAGCAGGACTGTGAATACCTATAGGCACGGAGGCTCTTGATTAAATAGTAATTAATAATAGCTAGCTCTGCACTTTCAGATGTACTCTGTCTTAACTTCCTCAAGGATCTTGTCTTCACTAGAATAAACTTCTTAATTAGTTAACACATGCTATGCGGAATTTTTTTAATTCCAGCAACTCTTCTTAGGTATCATTATCTAAAAATTATCCATAGTAATGATTTCAAAACTTAAGTGTTCAAATAGTTAACAATCCTAGTGAGGCTTTTCAATTAATTGGACCTAGTAATTCAAGACAAAGGCGTTCTCAGAGTCCATGAAAGGACTTGTTTTAAGCATATTATAGGAGATTTATTATCATGAGGCTTTTTGCGGAGAACCTTCCAGAGCATAAATGAAGTACATAAAATCCTCAACTCGCATTTTTGTAGAAAAACTATGGTAACCTTTACTCTTTATCTATTTGAATCCACGAAACATAAGTAAACTCTTTAAAGAGTCCGCGATAACTGGAGATCACCTGAATTGCTTCTAAGAGGATACTATATACTATCCTATATTACTCCGCTAATAGATCAATGCTCAAAACGGACTTTCCTAAAGGAAGCAGTACGCGATTATACTACGACGCTGTATTCAGCGTTGTAAGGATTGGGGGCACTCTTCCTTTAAGACTCAATGTACTTCTCTTATTGGGATTCTCAAGATGTTCAACTAAACTTAGCATGATGCAAACTTCAAAAGATCTTGCGGGAAACAAGGGCCTTTCACTGTTTACAGCTCCAACGTAAGTAGCAATTCCCTTAACCCCGCTTTGTTCTAGGCCTCTTCATCTATGTCAACGCCGAGCATTTTACGTAATGCCAAGCTTATTGAAATATAGACCGTTAAGTCACTAGTTGAGCAACTTATATCTAGAGCTTCTATGCATCACTAAGCATTAAATGAAAATGCGTAGAATAATATGATCTTTTTTAATAGCTCTTCAATTATTAAAGCTTCTTTTTCTAGCTTTTCAATTCTATCCTTAAGCTCAGCTAGATCCTTCTTTAGCTCCTCTAATTCAAAGAAACTCAATACACTTACCCCAGGAGGATTTAGCTTTTGAGTAAAATTTATAACTAACGTATTGTTATTGATTCACTCTAGGTGTGAGGTATGTTGTTTAACGAGAGGTTCTAAGGACTGTCCTAGTACTCAATTAAGCAACAGTTATACATATAAGTGCCAGAAGATGCGTTGTAGCGTAATTGCCTGGATAGCAAAAAATGATGGCGATACTGTTATCGCTAGAACATACTCAGGTTTTAGAAAGCTTACTGCAAGCAGTGAAGTTTTCAAGTCTTTGCTTAAGCTTCCTTTGGAAAGCTCTATAGTTATTGAAGGCTTGTGCAGCGAAGAAGAAATACTTGTTGAAAGCTATAGAGTCTTGAGTTTACCTAAGTTTGAGAGAAAAGTTGACTATACTATTGACTTGAGAAGCGTAGATCCAGTTGAGTTAGCTAAAAACAGCCACTGGTACTTAAGAAACCCCTTCTGGGCTAAGATCCTGAAAATACAGGAGCGCATAATCAATAGTGCAAGAGAGTTTCTATATAAGGAGGGCTTCACAGAACTCCTGCCACTAGTAATTAGTCCAGCAACAGATCCAGGGCTTAGGGGAGCAAGAAAAGTAAAGGCATGTATTTATGGAGTAGAGCATGAAGTATCTAGCAGCATAATAATGTATAAGCAGGCAACTGCAGCAGTCTTTGGAAAAGTATTCTTTATAGCACGTAATGTTAGAGAAGAACCTCCAGAAAACATTCTTAGTGGAAGACATTTAGTTGAGTTCACTCAAATAGATCTTGAAATAGCCTACGCATCGTTTAATGATGCGATAGATCTTGGAGAGAGAATGGTTTATTACATATGTGAGGAAGTTAAAAGCGATGGAAGGCTATTGAGTGGAGTCAACGATGAATTAAAGTGCTTTAAGCCTCCATACCCCAGGGTGACTTATGACGATGCACTAAGCATAGTTAATAAGCTCGGATTCAACGTTAAGTGGGGTGTAGAATTAACTAGTGAAGCAGAAATAGCTCTAGCTAAATACTTTAATTCACCAATATGGATCACTGGGTTTCCATCAATATCAAGGGGCTTTTACTACCTGCAGAACCCCCATGATTCCAGGTATAACATGGACTTTAACTTAATTATGCCGGGAGTTTGCGGAGAAGTAATTGATGGAGGCTTAAGGGAGTACACTTATGAGAAGCTTGTAAATAGAATAAGGTTACACAATGAGCTTCCAGAGAAGTATGAGTGGTTCCTAGATTTAGCTAAGCATGGAGGGATACCCCCAAGTGCTGGGCTAGGCTTAGGAGTTGAGAGACTCACTATGTACATCGCTGGTGTAAGGCATATAGCTCTTGCAACAGCCTTTCCAAAGCTGCCCGGATTAACGAGGACTCCTTAAAGATCCTTTTATAAATAACCACTACTTTTTATCCCTCTTTAATCCACTTATAGTTAGGTGAGTTAGATGTCATTTGCAGGCAGGCCTACATTGTTTGAACCAACGTCTCATTACACTGCAACGCTATTTATTTTAAAGAATGTAATAGTACATAGGAGAACTAAGTACCAGGAGTTCATAATAGCTGATCTAGAGGGATTTGGCAGAAGCTTAATAATAGATGGGTACATACAGAGTAGTGAAGCTGATGAAGCCATATATCATGAGAGCCTTGTACACCCAGCTATGGTTACTCACCCCAATCCTAAGAAAGTACTAATCATAGGTGGAGGTGAAGGAGCTACTTTAAGGGAAGTGTTAAAGCATTCAAGCGTTGAGAAGGCAGTAATGGTTGATATAGATGGCGAATTAGTTGAAGCAGCTATAAAATACTTAGAAACTATGCATAAGGGAAGCTTCTTTAGCAAAAAAGCTGAAGTAACTATAGGCGATGGATATCAATACGTTCTTTCAACTCCTGAGAATTCATTTGATATAGCGATCATTGATTTAACTGACCCTTATTCATCTGAGCAAGTGAAAAGACTGTACAGCGCGAGTTTCTATAAAGAAGTAAGTAGAGTGCTCAGCAACGATGGAATGCTTGTAACTCAAGCGGGAAATGCATTCTTCTTCTCAGAGGAATATACATGGATCGTTGATAACTTAAAGGAAGTCTTCCCAATAGTGTTTGAATACGAGGCCTGGATCCCTGTAACAGGGTATTCAGTAAATTACGTTATTGGAAGTAAACTCCACGATCCTCGAGATCTATCGATAGAGGAAGTAGAGCGTAGGCTAAAGAATAGGGGGGTATCTACTAATTATTATAACGGAAGAGTACATCTTGGATTCATGTATAAGCCTATTACAAAGCCCTCAGCAATAACGCCTAAGACATAGTTCTCCAAAGCTAAAGAAAGCTAAGACTGCTAAGCAAGAACTGTCAATATAAATTTCCTCAAGTAACTGAGCGAGTTAAACCACTTATTGAAGACTTCTTTAAGTGAATTTCGATCCACTATTACTTCAAGCATTAAAGCCAACGCTAAATATGTAAATGGCAATAAGTGTATTGCATAGAAGCTATACTGAGTTCTGCCTCCCATAATCCAAAGCGCTATATAGCCGAGGAGGATTCCTAATAGGAACAGTAATGAGTATCCAACTTTCTTAAAGGTCTTTGCAGCTGGAATGAATAATATTGATAGCCATAAGGATGCAGTCCAGAGGATGTAATTACCCATTGCAACAATAGTTGGATTTACGTAGAGAGTAAAGGCATTTACGCCAATGAACCAGTCTATTGGAAAAGATGAAGTTGGGCAGCCCGCTCTACCAGGAGGGCATTTCTCTGAAGTATGCCACTTCAATGAATTAATGGTGTCTCTAAGCCATCCGCCTAAGCCGTATCCAGCTATGAATGGAGTTGAAGCTATTAAGAACACTACTACAATTATAGCAACATTCTTAAACAACCACTCTATGTATTTGTAAATAGTCTCTAAATCTATGTCCATCCTTGCTCTAACTAAGTTCCTTAAGTGGATGATCATCATTGGAATGAGCGTAAAGAGCCCGTTAAACTTAAATGACGCGCTAATCCCTATCAGTATTGATGCAACTACATACTTCCTTTTCACTATAGCTATTGCTGCTGCAACGCTTGTAGTAGCGACAAAGATGTCAAGTAGCGCTATTGATCACAATGCCTTAAATAAAGGATCTATCGCTGTGAGAGAAGCCGCAAGTAGAGCAATCCACGGGCTTCCACTAATGTTCAGTGTTAAGTAGTATAAGAGCAGTATCATTAGTACACCGCTAACTATGCTGGGTACTCTCCAGTGAAACGGGTAATCTCCTAGTAAGATTATTGAGAGAGCTATTAAGTATTTACCGAGTGGAGGATGTTCAGTGTTTAAGTAGTCGTTTATGCCATCGTTATCCGGGAGCCTCCATCCATGAACTACTTCCTTAACACCGTACTTGTTTGCCAACTCATTGGTGAATTCATTTAAGCTACTGCAATTCGATGACTCTACATATAGAGCGTACTTAAGCTTATCATAATTTGTATCAACAATGTTGACGCCATATTTCAACGCTAATGTGTTAACCGCTAAGTATTCGTAGCTCTTGTAGAGCACTATAGTGGCTGAACAGGCCAGCGGGTTAAATGCCTTAAGCCCATATAGGTCTGATAGCATATTCCTAGCTGCAGACACGTACCAAACTTCATCAGATACATAACCCTTACCGCCTCTACTGAGTTCATATATGACAAAGTTCTCTGCAGTAGTATAAAGACTGTAGGAGGCATAAATGAGTAAAACCACTAGAAGTGCTAGATGAACTAAGCTAGTTGGACTCAATAATAATGTTTTTCCACGAGCCGTAAGCACTTCCCTCAATTAATGCAGCAGCCTCCATATACTGTGAGTGAAACTATTCTCCCCTTGTCTTTTATTAACTGTTAGTAGCATATTTAATAGTTCTTAAGCTTAACGATACTTACTTGGTGAATCCATTGAGCGATAGAAGGATATGGAGTCACCCGATAATTTCGTTTAAAAGAGGGAAAAGGATCTTTTTCAATTTCGAAGGCAAACTCGTTGAAGCATACGAAGGCGAAAGTATTATTGCAGCCCTATACGCTATTGGAGTAACTACATTTAGCTGGAGTCCAAAGTTCAAGAGACCTCGCGGAGCCTTCTGTATGATAGGAAAGTGCAGTAGTTGTTTAAGTACAGTGAATGGAGTTCCGAACACAAGAATTTGCATAGAGTTAGCTAGAGAGGGAGCTTTTATTGAAAGACAACGCGGACTACCATCTATTGGCGTTGAAAGGCCTTTACCCAATGATCAAGTGGAGAAAGCTGAAGCCGCAGTGGACTTACTAATCATCGGTGGAGGGCCAGCTGGATTACATGCAGCTTTAACAGCTTCAACTCTCGGCGTAAAAGTAGCTTTAGTAGATGAAGGAGCCCGTCTTGGAGGCCAGTTAGTTAAGCAAACACACAAGTTCTTCGGCGCCAGAGATTACTATGGAGGAACTAGAGGATTTGAAATAGCTGAAAAGCTCTCTAAGAAGATCGAGGAATCACCAAATGTACTAGTGTACAGGAATGCTACAGCTTATGGATTCTTTAGTGAGGGAGTAGGCGTAATAACGAGACATCCAAGACCGATGAACATAGTCTTTAAGCCGAAGACAGTCATAGTATGTACAGGCGCTATGGAGAAAGGCCTTGAGTTTGAAAACAACGACTTGCCGGGTGTAATGGGTGCTGGAGGAGCCCAAACACTAATGAATCAATACGGAGTTAGACCTGGAGATAAAGCTTTAGTAGTGGGCTCAGGCAACGTAGGACTCATAGTTTCATACCAACTTCTCCAAGCAGGTGTAGGAGTAAGAGCTATAGTTGAAATCGCGCGTAGTATTGGAGGCTGGTTTGTACATGCAGCTAAGGTAGTAAGGCTTGGAGTACCTATTTACTTAGGGCATTCAATAGTTAAAGCTATAGGGAGTGAGCGTGTTGAAGAAGCCGTAATTCAAGCATTCGACGACCAAATGAACCCCATTCCCGGCACTGAAAAGCGATTTAACGTAGACTTAGTTCTCCTTGCAGTAGGATTAATGCCTGACTACACTATTTTAAGTCAGGCGGGTTGTGTAATGAAGTGGATACCGGAGTTAGGTGGATTAGTACCCATAAGGACTATGTACTTAGAAACGAGCGTCCCCGGCCTTTATGTAGCTGGTGATGCAGCAGGCATTGAGGAAGCAACGACTGCTTTCATTGAGGGAGAGGTGGCTGCTATATCAGCTGCTGAAAAACTAGGATATGCAAATGCTAGTCTACTAAGGAGAAGAGAGAAGCTATTAGACTTCTTATGGAATGAGTATAGACAGGCCCGTGTAGTTGAGAGAGCTAGAGTTGGAAAACTGAAGGCTACAGTAAGTGAAGAAGAGATGGAGGAATATTGGAGAAAATCTATAGTTAATGGCCTAGGCTTGCCAAGATCTCCTTATATCCTTCAATAAGTATCTTAAGTCTTGAGTATTCTTTATCGAATTGCTCTCTAGAGATCTCGCCTCTACTTAGTTTTACTGCTAATTCATGAAGTTGTTTTTCAGTAACAGCCAGCCTAGCCTTGACTTCATCAGCTAAGCTCGACAGCTTAGTTAGTGAAATCCCTTCCTCCAGCTCCACGGGCTTGTGCTCGCTCTTAATCACTCCATCCTCCATTCTCAATATTCTGTCAGCTCTAATGGCTATTCTGGGGTCGTGCGTAGAAATTATCACTGTTTTACCTGACTCCTTTGAAAGCTTTATTAGGAGGTCTATCACCTTCATAGCGTTTTCTATATCTAGTTCAGCAGTAGGTTCGTCGGCTAGAATTAACGGTGGATCATTTGCTAGAGCTACAGCTATGGCTACACGCTGTTGTTCGCCTCCACTTAATTCAAATGGCTTATGGTATAGCTTATCTCCAAGACCTACAACTTTAAGAAGCCGCTCAGCCCTTCTCCTCCTAGTGGATCCATCGATTCCAAGAGGTATCATGGGTAACTCAACGTTCTCTAGCGCTGTAAGCATAGGCACTAAGTTGAATGCCTGAAATATATATCCAACAGTCTTTAATCTATACTTCTCTAGCCTACTTTCATCTAATTCATGAACTCTCACTCCGCCAACGACTACTTGTCCACCAGTAGGTTTATCCACGCCGCCAATAATGTTCAATAGAGTTGTCTTTCCACTACCGCTTGGGCCCATTATGCATACTGCTTCGCCAGCCTTAATGTTAACGTTTATTCCCCTTAGAGCGTGAACTTCTATCGTTCTCCCGATCTTATATATTTTCACTAAATCCCTTATCTCTACGTCAACGCCTTTCCTCGAGAATTCCTCAGCGAGTACTTCCTCCTCTTTTAAGTAAGTCAATTGCTCACCCCTAATTCCCTACATCATAATCATATGTGGGCACCTAGTAAAGCTATCGCTTCCCTCAGTATCCTTTTATATGAAGTCACGGCAGCCATTATGCAAATAGCTACAGCTATAGCTATGGATGCAATGGATATAGCTATTACGTTGAAAAGCCAGTTTATCCCTATACCTACTCCATAAGCTGCTAACGCAGTTTTTATGTCAATTAGCCCTAGGCCGCCTGATATAGTCATTACATCGAGGGTTCTCAATCCCACAACTACGCCGAGAATTACTCCTGGAATAAGCCCTAGGAGGGAGAGAGCAGCTGATTCAGCAATAGTTACTTTAACTGAATCAGATCTCTTAAAGCCTCTAGCTCTTAGAAGGGCATATGTGTATAAGTTCTCGTAAGTCGATGCATATATTATTACTCCGGCGAAAGCTAGTGCTGAAGCATATAGAACCGATCCACTTATAATTGATTGAGTGTAACTAGAAACTACTATTCTAAGCAATACTTCACTTACTTGCGGTATTAAGCTACTGCTAGTCCTAATGTTCCAGCCACCTTCAGCATTAACGTAGCTTCTTGATACAACGACTATTGTAAGCACGGTTCCTTCATAGATTTGACGAGCGTATGGAAGGCTCATTAATGATATTGGCTCTTCAATGTACGCTGCTTCTGCTGCCTGCAATAACTCACTTAACTTAGCGGAAATGAGTTCCAGCGAGCTAACATCCATTACTGCTATAGGGCTGGGTAGAAAAGGCGTAAGAGATGCATAGATTGCCTGAGGACTAGTTGTTATTAATGCATCTAGTGCAGCTAAGCCTGGAAGAGCTTCAACTGTTTTCTCAAGATTTACTGTGAAATTGATGTCTCTATTTAAGTAGCTGCGAATTACGTACATCCCTTTCTCCCTAGCTTGCCTGTCAATAAGTATCATCTTAGATCCATGAATCTCCTTAAGTAGTTCATCTGCATTAAATACTTTAGAGTATCTATGTGTATCCATAATGACCAAGTACTTGAGGGAGTAAGAGTACTCAGTCATACCTCTTTCACTATATTTAACGCTCGTAAGTTCTAGCGGAACTGAAATAATGAATACAGCTGCTCCATCTACTTCATTAGCAAAACTTAAAGCTCTATTACATAAGTTAGCTATGCTTGAAGACTCGTTGAGCACGCGTCTACTTATGCTACTTACGTAAAAGTAGTGGTTTCCATAAGCTCTCTCAATCAAGCCATTAAATGCTGTAGTAGCAATAGCGTGCCCAACTACTCCCGCAACCCAGTAGAAAGACCGTAAATACTATTCTAGGGACTTTTGATTTAACTAAGCTTACAACTAAGTGCTTTAGCTCTCCTGAGACTGGCTTTACAATAGTTCCTACAAACTCTGTTAGAAGCCTTGGATGGGAGGTAACTAACTTCACTACCCCATATGGAAACATTATTGCTCCAAAACTTGAGGCCAGGCTATCGATGGGGATTAATAATATTAATAGAATCACTATGATTAACGGTAGACCCCCTCTTCCAATGTATTCATATATATTGAAGTTCGTCAATACTTTTATAAAGAAGTACGTGCCTAAAGCTAGTGCAAACCAGTCTAGCCAGCCCATGCCTGTTCTCGTGACTAACTGAGACATAAGCATTGGATTAGATAATTCTATAGGCTGTACTTCCTTAATAGACTTCGAGGCCTTTCTTAGGGATAACAGAAGGAGGACCACCATCATTGCCACTAAAACAGCCGTGCTTATCGGCTCAAATACTAAGTTAAGCAACTCCCAATACTGTGTTGCATCCTCCAGCAGAGCTAAGCTTGGAATCATTGGGCCTAAGAAGTAGCCTCCCATAATTCCTACTGCAGTGTAAGAAGCTATTGATGCAGAGAGTCCTATGCTAACCCTTTTAATGCTAAAGCCCCTAGCCCTTAGGAGAGCTACATCCTTCCTAATTAGTGATAGAAGTGCCGGAGGAGCCATGGATGATGCAACTGCTATAGCTATAAATGCTGGAAACGTAGATGAAATAGCTGCAAACCGCGATGAAAGCTCCATGAATTTAGAGTTAACTAGGGTGTCGCCTAAATAATCCTTAACTATGGATGTACCATAGCCTTCATTAATAAGGGAGTCGAGGACTCTGATCAAGGCATTGCCAACATTGTTTAGTGAAGCATCTATGCTATATGCACTTAGAACTCTCCTTACATCATATGTTAATTTAACGAAAAGCACTGATGAATACTTTGTTTTCAGTTCACTTAGTTTATTTATGTAAGTAGTTAGTTTATCCTCCGGCACAGAGTATTTACTAAGGCAGTACTTAATGTCTGGAATCCATTCAAACTCAGTCTTTAAGTCAGTTTCAGCTAACTGGTTTATGGGTGTAGTGCTAGTACCAAAGAGCTCAATGAAGTTAGGCCTTTCAACTACACTCCACGAACTAGCATCTATTAGTAATGTTGGAGTGTACTGCGAAGACTTCCACGACCATGGATCTCCAATAGCTTTTAGTAAGGGGCTTAACTCTCCATAAGGATCACCATAGTATGAGCTTAGTGTAACGTTAAGCCCCAGGAATAAAGTGTTTTGAGGCATGCACACGGCTTTGCCTATTAACAGCCCGTCCGGAATCCACAGCACTGGATTAATTTTTGCACTAGTGTTAAATGCGATTACTCTAAGTAAATGTCCTTTAGGTAGTTCAATGCTGGCTTCACTGATGCATGAGTAGTCTATTGCAACTAGCTCCTTAATAACGTAGAGTTCTTCGTAACCTACTATACGCGTCTTTAAGTCGCGTTCTATATCCAGTAGATTAGCTACTTTGCTTAAAGCATTTTCACCGCTGGAGAGGCTTAAAACAACTAAATCCTGGTGTACAGACAGCTGCTGGACTTGTAATTCAATCGAGTTCCAGAAGTATGCCTGTACAGAAGTTATTGAAGCAGTATACGTAGCACTTAAAGCTAGTGCTAGGACAAAGATCATTATGGTGATCTTTTTACTCATGAACAACTTCATAGTCTTCATACTGCTGCCCAACATATGTAAATGCTTAAGCAACATAATAAGCATTTCAACATTAAGGATACAAGATATTGGAGTTAAAGCCGCAATAAAGATAGTTAATTAATAAATAAAAATAATAAAGATAATTTAATTAAAAGGACTTCTACAACAAACTTAGCTACTTATCCTCATTTGGTAAAACATTGGTTAAAAGATCTATTAACTGATTAAGTGCTGCATCTTCATCATCTCCACTTACTTTTAGAACTATGTTATCTCCAAAGTCTACTCCAAGGGATAGTACTTGAAGTATGTTCTTTGCATTAGCGCATTTAGATCCCTTGCATATAGTTATCAATGATTTAAACTTAGAAGCTAATTGCACAAATCTGACGGCGGGCCTAGCGTGAAGGCCTGACTTATTGACTATAGCTACTTCACTGGCCTTCAATTAGTATTCCTCCGTAAATCTATTTGT
The DNA here is from genome assembly GCA_038879595.1 of Desulfurococcaceae archaeon. GTDB lineage: Archaea > Thermoproteota > Thermoprotei_A > Sulfolobales > Desulfurococcaceae > JANXDZ01. Next base: position 34,080 of record JAVZTI010000013.1, read on the forward strand.
TGCTATTAGAGTTAAGCATAGGGAGCAGTATATATAAGCATTTATGATTAGTATTCATTAAATACGGTAGTTAGCTATAATTCGTATAAACTTATATACATACTTCATTGCAGATATTAATTAGAGGTGTTAAATTCGTGAAGAAACTTATAAATACTCCTGGTGAAGAAGTTAGAGAAATGCTTGAGGGAATGGTTCTAGCCTTTCCAGAAATCCTGAGGCTTGACCCTGACTGGAACAACGTTTACAGGAGGTATAAGAAGCCTTCGTATAAAGTAGCTCTTGTCTCAGGTGGAGGAAGCGGCCACGAGCCAGCTCACGCTGGCTACGTAGGCTATGGAATGCTTGATGGAGCATGCGCGGGCTTTACGTATACTTCACCAACAGTGCCGCAGATACAAGCTGCTATTAGAGAAGTTGCTACTGATGCAGGTGTGCTAGTAGTCATTAAGAATTATGCTGGAGACGTAATGAACTTTAGGACTGCTGCTGAACTAGCTGCCGGTGAAGGCATTAAGACTGACTATGTAATAGTCAACGACGACGTATCAATAGCTGAAAAGGAGAAGAGAAGGGGCACTACAATAACAGTGTTCGTACACAAGATAGCTGGAGCTGCTGCTGAAGAAGGATGGCCTCTTGAGGAAGTAAAGAGAGTTGCTCAAAAAGTGGTAGATAATGGAAGAGATCTTGGAGTAGCCCTCACTCCATGCATTGTACCAGCAGCTGGGAAGCCTACTTTTGAACTAGGGCCTGACGAAATAGAGTTTGGAATAGGTATTCACGGAGAAGCTGGAGTAAAGAGAATGAAGTACATGCCTTCAAAGGAGCTCGCCAAGATGATGGTCGATAAGATTGTTGAAGACCTTAAGCTTGAGAAAGGGGAGGAAATAGCTTTAGTGGCGCAAGGTACTGGCGGCACACCATATATGGAGAAGTTCCTATTCTATAGAGATGTTAGAAAGTACGTAGAGTCACTAGGGTTAAAAGTATTTACAAGTTGGATAGGTGAATTCATGACCTCCCTCGAAATGCAGGGAGGTAGAGTAGCGATCTTAAGGCTTGACGAAGAGCTTAAGAGACTACTCATGGCGCCAGCCACTACTATAGCTATAAGAGTACCTCCTCCAATAGTTGTCACATAAAAATATTGAATAATGTGGAAATATACAATTTTGATACAATTTTTTAACTATTGTACTTTAACCATGTTTCTTGCTTCTTCAGCTGCTTTTAACACTTCCTCAATGCTCTTGCCTAAGCTCGCTTCAACAGCTGCTATAAAAGCTCCTTCAACTATAGGGGCATTGGCAATAAAGACTTTCGACTTTACCTCTTGGTTTAACATGTTGAGCGCTGCTTTTGCTCCTATAACAGTGCTGCCGAAGTCGACGAATATCACTACTCCCTGTTCGTCGAGTACTTCATTTACTGCTCTGATTATTTCACTAACGTTTGTGCCTAGTTCTCCTTTTTCGCCGCCTACGCAGGCAATCTTGACTGTTCCTCCAATCATTTGATCTATTACTTCCTTTACTCCCTCGCTTATTTTCCTATTATGGGACACTAGCACTATTCCTACCATGAGTTCACCAAGTATTTCAATAATTGAGTTGCTGTATGTTAAATGAATTCCTCACTTATTAATGCGCCGCTTACATCATCGTACTTAGATATCTTTACGCCAGTTTTGCCGCTCAATGTATCTAGGAAGGTTCTTATTATTAAGTAAGTTGAAGTAGCTCCTGGATCCTGGTGTCCTATGCTTCTCTCACCTAAGTAGCTTGCTCTCCCTCTCTTAGCTAACATAGGTATAGTTTTTAAGACGCTTTCCCTAGCTAGAGGAACTATTTCGCTGAGTGCTTCAATGAAATCTAAGTCCTTTTTAGTTGAAAGCATTTCCTTAAGTTTTTCTACAACAGGGTGTAGGACGTCGACCATAGTCTTTTCCCCTGGGATCGTTCCTCCACCCACTGTTCTAACAGCTTTAAGCCCAGCTTCAAGGATCTTTGCGAAGTCATCTACGCTTATCTCCTTCTTACCTCTAACTGTCTTCGAAGCCTCTAGGAATAGCATTCCATATAGTGGGCCGGCTGCTCCTCCAACAACTTGCAGCAGCCCCATTCCAGTTAAGTTAAGCATAGTGCCTATATCTAAGTTCTCAGGATTCTTCTGTCTATTAATTAACTCCTTTACTTTCTGAAATCCTCTCACCATGTTAATACCATGATCTGCGTCACCTATATCTGCATCAAGTTTAGTGAGGTACTTTTCATTAGCTTTCATTACTTCAAGTATGTTGTCAAGCACTTTTAGAAACGTCTTAGAGTCTATAGTATGCACCTTCCTAACTTCAGTGCCCATACATGCCCACCCTTCACATCTATATGTCTAGCAGTACGCAGACCATATTTAAGCATAACGTATGTCTCTATCTATTAACACAAGTTTTTTATATATGTGCCTTGGCTATATGTATATTAGTGTGAAATTTAGGTGAGTTAAATGGGTAATGAATACTTAGGAGAGTTCGTTGGAACAATGATCCTTATACTGCTCGGCGACGGCGTTGTAGCAAATGTTGTTCTCAGCAAGACTAAGGGGCAGGGAGCCGGCTGGATTGTTATAACAGCTGGCTGGGGATTTGCAGTAATGAATGGTGTAGCAGCTGCAATCCTAGCTGGAAGCCCCTATGCACATATAAATCCAGCTGTAACAATAGCTTTGGCTTCTATAGGTAAGTTTGACTGGAGCCTAGTTCCAGGCTTCATTGTTGCCCAAATATTGGGCGCATTTGTTGGAGCAGTATTAGTGTTTCTAGCTTACTATAGTCACTTTAAGGAGACAGCTGAGCCAGGCCTTAAGTTAGCTGTATTCTCAACAGGCCCAGCTATTAGGAATCTTCCTCTAAACTTTCTAACTGAAATGGTGGGTACATTCATGCTGTTGCTAGGAGTACTAGCTCTCACAAGCCTTAAAGACCTACCGACGTTCTTTATACCTGTAATAGTTGGATTCCTCGTATGGAGCATTGGCTTAAGCCTTGGAGGCCCAACAGGCTATGCAATTAATCCAGCCAGGGATCTAGGGCCTAGGATAGCTCACGCAGTACTTCCAATACCAGGTAAGGGAAGCTCAGACTGGTCATATGGCTTAGTAGTGCCTATATTTGGCCCAATAATTGGCGGAATAATTGGTGCATTAGTATATACTTTAGTAATATAACGCTATAAAATATTATTTTTTTAACAAGATCATCGTTTCTTATACAATTAATTAGAACAAGTATGGTATGTAATTTACGAAAGTTTTATATATATCCAGTATGTAGCTATATATAGATATAGTGTGAGGTCTGACAAGTATGGTTGAAAAGAAGTATGTTATGTCAATAGATCAAGGTACTACTGGAACTAGAGTAATGTTATTCACTCACAATGGGCTTCCAGTCAAGGGCGGTTGGTCATATCATGAGCACACTCAAATATTCCCCAAGCCTGGATGGGTTGAGCATAATCCACTTGAAATATGGGAGAGAACTAAGCAGTGTATAAAGGAGGCACTTGAGTGGTCAAAAGTTGATCCTAGAGAGATAGCTGCTATTGGAGTTACTAATCAAAGAGAGACTACGATAATATGGGATCCAAAGACAGGTAAACCAGTCTATAATGCTATAGTGTGGCAGGATAGAAGGACTGCTCCTCAGATAGATTACTTAAGAGAACACTACTTTGATGTAATAAAGAGTAAGTCGGGGTTAGTTCCAGACTGCTATTTCTCAAGCACTAAGGTGTGGTGGATACTCGACAACGTTAATAATGTAAGGGAGAGAGCTAAGAAGGGAGAGTTGATTTTTGGAACTATAGACACATGGGTTATATGGAACTTAACTAGAGGATCAAAGGATGTATTAACTCCAGAGAGGTATGGAGCACATGTAATAGATTACTCTAATGCTTCTAGAACAATGCTATTCAACATACATAAGCTTGACTGGGACGATGAACTTCTAGAGATCCAGGGCAAAATACCTAGAGAACTAATGCCTTTGCCAAGGCCTTCAAGCGATAAGGCAATCTATGGATATACTGGGCCTGAAGTAACTGAATTAATGGGAGGAGTAAGCATACCTGTAACTGGAGATGCAGGAGATCAACAGGCAGCGTTATTCGGTCAAGCGGGCTACGACGTCGGCGACGTTAAGTGTACTTATGGAACAGGAAACTTCATACTCTTCAATACTGGAACTAAGGCTGTTCCATCCAAGCACGGGCTACTAACTACAGTATACTATGGCCTTGAGCCTGGGAAAGCTGTCTACGCTCTAGAGGGAAGTATATTCATTACTGGAGCAGCTATACAGTGGCTAAGAGATGGATTAAAGCTGATTGAGGTTTCAGCAGAGGTAAATCCATTAGCTGAATCAGCTCCTGATACTGGTGGAGTTTACTTAGTTCCAGCATTTGTAGGGCTTGGAGCACCATACTGGGATCACTATGCTAGAGGACTAATTATTGGAATTACTAGAGGAACTGAGAGAAAACATATAGCTAGGGCCACTCTTGAAGCAATAGCTTATCTAACTAGAGACGTCATAGAAGCCATGATTGCTGACACTGGGGAGAAGATAACTGTGCTTAAAGCTGATGGAGGAGCAGCTAAGAGCGACTTCCTACTACAATTCCAGGCAGACATACTTAACGTAAAAGTAGTGAGGCCAGTTGTATTTGAAACTACAGCTCTCGGAGTAGCATACTTAGCTGGGTTAGCCGTTGGATTCTGGAAAGACTTAGAGGATGTTAGAAAGAACTGGAAGATGGAGAGAGAGTTCGTGCCAACAATGGATCCTGATAGAAGGGAGAAGCTATATAAGGGATGGAAGGCCGCTGTGCAGAAAGCCCTTGGATGGGCTAAGGAAGTTCCATGGGCTTATGGATACTGAGGCGTTAAAAACGCCTCTCTTTGAATTGAATTATTTTTTATACCCTCATACACCCACTTAATTTTAGAAGGTGTATCCATGTGGCAACTCTAAGAGTAGTTATTGTTGGAGCAGGAATAGTTGGCTCATCAATAGCTAGAGTCTTAAGTATGTATGAAGACTTCGATATAACTTTAGTAGAGAAAGAGCCGGACGTTGGATGGGGGAGTAGTAAAGCGAATACTGCGATAATTCACCCAGGGCATGAAGAGGAGCCTGATGTACATCCTCTTAGGGCAAGGCTCTGTAGAGAGGGGAATACTTTATGGAGGCAGTGGGCTAGGGAACTTAATATACCAGTTAAATGGCCCGGAGAACTCATGGTTTTCTTTAATGAAGAGGAGGAGAAAAGCGCTAAAAAATACATTGAGCTAGCTAAGCTTAACAAAATACCTGGAGTAAGAGTCGTTTACCGTGATGAGCTTTTACAAATGGATCCAAGCATTAATCCAAGCGCTCTAGGAGCAGTATATGCACCTACAGCAGGAACAATATCTTCTTTTGAAGCAGTAATAGCTGTAGTTGAAAACGCTGTAGAGAATGGAGTAAAGCTATTGACTGAAGCTGAAGTAAGAGGAGTCAAAGTAATTGATAAGAAGGTGAAAGGTGTAGAGACTACTAGAGGATTCATAGAGGCAGACATAGTCATTAATGCAGCAGGCCTATATTCAGATAAAATATCGCACATGGCTGGAGTAGATTCAGGCTTTGTAGTAAGGCCTAGGAGGGGGGAGTACTTCTTATTTGATGAAAATGTTAAGGTAAAGCCGGAGAAGCTGCTGCATACAACGCCTACTCCAATAACTAAAGGGGTTTACGCAATTACTACAGTTCACGGTAACTTAATGATAGGCCCTACGGCAGAAGATCTACCTGTAGACGCTAAGGATGAGACTTCAACGAGTGAAAAAGGCTTAGAGTACGTGTGGAAAGAGTCTGAAAGACTGCTTAAAGAACTTCCTCCAAGGACTAAAGTCATAAGAACTTTCGCTGGCTTAAGACCTGAGCCTCCTGGAGGGCATTGGCGTATAGAGGCTTACGACGATCCATGGGGTTTTGTAAATGCCGCTGGAATCAGATCGCCTGGATTCACTTCAGCTCCAGCAATAGCTTACTACGTGCTTAATTTAATCAAGGATAAATACGATGTAAGCCTAGTTAAAAAGAAGCACTGGAATCCCTATAGAAGCGACATAGTTAGAGTTAAGGATAGATCACTTCAAGAAGTTGATGAATTAATAAGGAAGAACCCTGATTACGGTGAAATAATTTGTTACTGCAAGACAGTTTCAAAGGCTGAAGTTATTGAAGCTATTGAGAGAATGAAGAGAGCTGGCATAAAAACTATAACTATAGATGGAATAAAGTTCAGGACTAGGGCAGGCCTTGGAATGTGCCAGGGATCCTTCTGTAGGTGGAGGATAGCGCTACTGATATCTCAATACACTGGAGTACCGCTACATCAAGTCGTAGTAAAGAAGGATCTTTATGGTGTAGGGGAAGTAAAGGCTTTACTGAAGTCAGTGAGTTAAGGTGATTGAAGTGCTTGAGTTAAACTACGATAGTGTTGTTATTGGAGCAGGCCCAGCTGGAATAGCTGCTGCAATAAGAGCTCAGGAGCTTGGGCTCAAGACAGTGCTTGTTGAAAACAGAGATCTTCTTGGAGGAATACCGCTGCAGTGCGTTCACCCTGGATTTGGCCTCCACTACTTTAGGGAAGATTTAACTGGAACAGAATTCATCTATAGATTCTTCGATAAGATGGAGAAGCTTGGAGTAGAGTACTTACTGAAGTCCCATGTCCACTCAATAGAGCTTGTGGCACACAATGAGAAGATAGTAAACGTTATAACGCCTCAAGGAGTCATGAGGCTTAAGACAAAGACTTTGATATACACTGCTGGAGCAAGAGAGAGGCATATATTTGAAATAAACGTTGTTGGAGATAGACCTGCAGGAATCTATACGGCTGGGGAAGCTCAGACCCTTATGGATATATATGGCATTATCCCAGGCAAAGAGATAGTTATAATAGGATCGGGAGACGTTGGATTAATAATGGCCAGGAGATTTGCACTTGAAGGAGCTAAAGTTAAGGCTGTAATAGAGTTGATGCACTATCCAGGTGGATTAATGAGGAACATAGTTCAATGCCTTCAGGACTACGATATACCGCTATACCTAGGCCATGTAGTTACAAGAGTAGTGGGTAAGAAAAGAGTTGAGAAAGTAATAGTAGCTAAAGTTGATGAGAAGCTTAAGCCTATTAAGGGGACAGAGTTTGAAATACCATGTGATACAGTAGTATTAGCAGCCGGCCTCATACCCAACTTAGACATGCTTGAGAAAATAGGCTTAATAATAGACCCATACACTAGGGGACCTATAGTAAATGAGTTTCTTGAAACAAACATACCTGGAGTATTTGTTGCTGGAAATGCTTTAGTAATAAATGATTTAGTTGACTACGTAGTTGAGCAAGGAGAGCTGGCTGCAGAAGGAGCTCGTTACTTCATTGAAAATGATGGAATACCGACAATTGATTGGAAACCAGTTGTGAGGGGGAGAAACATTAGGTTCATAGTTCCACATTACATTAGCGGTAAGAGGGATGTAATACTTTATGCTAGAGTTCAGCAACCTGAGAAAAACGTAATAGTTGCCATCCCTGAGATAGGCTGGAAAATGAAGCAATTTAACGTTAGACCGGCTGAAATGATAAGAGTTAAACTGACTAAGAGGCTTCTGGAGAGAGCTAGTTCTGCAGAAAAGATCTCTATGGAGGTGATCCCTAGTGAGTGAAAGAGAGCTTACATGCATAATATGCCCAGCTAGCTGTACACTCAAGGTAAGTGTAGAGCCTGGAGGGTCATTAAAAGTCGAGGGAGCGCTGTGTCCGAGGGGAGTGGAATATGCAAAGCAGGAGGTAACTGATCCAAGAAGAATCGTCATGTCTGTAGTCAAAGTTGTAGGAGGCGATCTACCTACAGTATCAGTTAAAACTAACAGGCCTGTGCCAAAGAAATGCATTCAAGAAGTAATGAAGGCTACAGCATCTATAGAGCTTAAGGCGCCGGTTGAAATAGGCCAAGTAATAATTAAAGACATTTGCGGTGCAGATGTGGTTGCTACAAGAAGAGTAAAGAAAGTGAACTCAATGTAATTATTTTTCTCTCCTAATGATTTAAATAATACTATATCTAAGTAACTACTCAAAGCGTGCATGGCTATGAGAGTATTTCCTTAGGAGCAGTTACTCAGGTGGCTAATTTTGGAATTTAAGAAGCTTGGGTATTTAACACACAAAGATCTAGAGGATTTGAACATCATTCCTCCCAGCGAACGACTTAAGAAAGGACCGGTAGTAATTGTTGAATGCCCTGAGGAAATTCCATGCGATGTATGCATTTATGCATGCCCCTATGGAGCTATATCAAAGGAGTCCATATACAGCGTTCCTAGAGTTGACTGGGATAAATGTAATGGATGCGGAGTATGCGTGCCTCAATGCCCCGGGCTAGCTATGTTTGTAATAGATCTTTCAAAGAGCGGGGCATCATATGTAACTTTACCATACGAATTTCTTCCAGAACCTGTTAAAGGAGATGTAGTTGTATTGTTAGGAAGGGATGGCAGAGAGCTTGGCTTAGGTAAAGTAGTGAAGGCATGGAGATACCTCAACACATGGTCTATTACAGTGGAAGTCCCAAGAGAAGTGGCAATGGATGTGAGAGCAATATGGATCCAGAGAAAGTAATTGTATGTAGATGTGAGGACGTATTGTTAAGCGATGTATTAAGAGCTATAGAGAAAGGTTACAGAGACTTAGAGAGCATTAAGAGGCTTTTAAGAGTAGGCATGGGATCTTGTCAAGGAAGGCACTGCCTATCAATAATCGCTAGAGTACTGGCTAAGGCAACAAGCTTAAGAATAGATGAGTTAAACTATCCTCCTTCAAGGCCCCCACTAATGCCTATTCAACTAAAGTACTTCGTAAGTGATGGAGATGAAGAGTGATATATTAATTGTTGGAGGCGGATCAACTGGGCTAATGATCTCATATTATTTATTAAAGAAAGGAGTAAGGAGTACTATTATAGAGAGAAAGTACCCAGGGTCAGGGAATACTTATAAGTGTGCTACAGGCATAAGGGCTTCGTTCACTAGTAGAGAACACATAGCTTTAATGAAGAGGGCTATTGAGTTATGGAGTGAGCTTAGAGACGAGCTTGGAGTATTCTATGAGAGAAGCGGCTATTTATGGCTCCTCAGCAGAGAAGAGGATCTAAAGATGTTCAAAACTTATGTAAGTTTTCAAAACGAGCTTGGAGTTCCAACAAAAGTTATTGATTTAAGTGAAGTAAAACGCTTAGCGCCAACGATTGTAACTAAGGATCTTTTGGCTGCAGTGTACGATCCTCTAGCTGGAAAGGCCTCTCCATTCGATTTAATTCTCCGATCGTGGCAATTGTTAGTTGAAAAAGGCTGTAAAGTACTAACGGGGGTTGAAGTTAAAAAGATCTTGTTGAATAAGAATGGGGTTTTAGGAGTAGAGACAAGTGCAGGCTCTATTGAATCAAGCACAGTAGTTCTAGCTACAGCATATGATACAGTGAAGTTGCTAGAGCCTTTAAATATAAGTATTCCAATAAAGCCTGTGCCAAAGCATGCATTTATTACAGAGGCTTATAGAGATTTATTTAAGCCCCTCATAATAGACTGGACTACTTCAAGCTACATAGTGCAGACACCTCATGGAAACTTCTTAGTAGGCTCAGAGATCTCTGAAAAGTACAGCGATAAACCGCTGAGCAAGCTTAAGTTTTTACACAAAGCATCTAAGGTATGGGTTAAGTACTTCCCGTGGATGAAGGAAGTATACTTGCTGAGGTACTGGACAGGCTATTACGATATGACTCCAGATCACCATCCAATAATCGGGCCTCTCGACGACTTAGAAGGCCTCTACATAGCAGCAGGCTTCAGCGGCCATGGATTCATGATGTCTCCCTCAGTAGGCGAAATAATGGCTGATTGGATAATTGAAGGAAGGCCTAAAGTGTCTGAAGCACTGAGTTTATCAGTAAGTAGGTTTAGGAAAGGAGAGTTAATTAAGGAAGTAGCTGTATTTGGCTGACTCCATGAATTAGCTAGCTTGCTACCTCGGTCTTCAATGCACTTTTAGGACGGCTGAACCCCTTAAAACAGCTTTCTTTAAATCCCTGATTGCCTCGTTGACTTGCTCAAGCTTATATAAGACGACTTCAGGCTTCACTGAGCATCTGGCTGCAATACCTAGGAACTCCTCTATGTCCCTCCTAGAGACGTTGGCAACTGTTTTAACCTCCCTCTCCATCCACAAATGCTTAACGTAGTCTAAGTTCACTGGAGTTTGCTTCCTTATAACATTGATTACGAGTCTTCCCCCCTTATCAAGAACCTCCATAGCTTTAGGCACAGTTTCACCTACCGGCGTGAAGTCTATTGCTCTATCTAACTTCTTTGGGGGGATATCCAATGGGTGGCCAACCCAGTCTGCTCCAAGCCTTAATGCAAGTTCCCTATGATTGCTGCTTCTACTAAAGACGTATATCTCACTGCTTGGATAAAGCCTTCTAGCGACTTGTATGAGGATGTGAGCTGAAGCGCCAAAGCCGAATAATCCAAGCCTTAATCCATCCGCCATTCCTGCTAGCTTAAGAGCTCTATAACCTACGGAGCCTGCACATAGTAGAGGAGCTGCTTCATAGCTCTCGAACACTTCGGGGATTCTATACACATAGTCCTCGTATGCAACAGCGTATTCAGCGTAACCTCCATCAATATTACAGCCAGTTGGCTTGAAGTCGCTGCAGAGGTTTTCAAGGCCCGTTACACAGTATTTGCACTTTCCACAGCTCCACCCAATCCAGGCTACTCCAACTCTTTCTCCAATTCCTACTTTTCCTTTAGCTCCAAGACCTAGGGCTTCAACTCTACCTACTACTTGGTGTCCAAGTATGAGCGGGATCTTGCACTTCACCCTCCCTTCAATGATATCTATGTCTGTGTAGCAAACGCCGCATGCTTCAACTCTTATCAATACTTGCTTAAAGTCAGGCTCCGGCTCGGGAGCATTGTCAACTATGTCTAGAGGTTCTTCTTTAAACGGCAATTCTATGTTTCTTCTAGGTATATCTCCAGTCTTTACTTCAGCTAATTCATTTAATAGCGCTGCCCTCAATTCAAGCGCCCGGAATTAGTAATGCAGAGTAGTTTTTATGCCCTAGATTTACTAATTTGCTTCAGCAATTAATTTAACTACTTTAGGCACCTCTGTAATGGACTTCACTCTATATCCCCTGCCTCCTTCAATTACTATGCCTTTACTTGAGTTAAGTCCGCGATCTATTAGTACAGCGCATAGACCTGCTTTTAGAGCTCCTTCATAGTCTTCAATTACTTGATCCCCTATGTGTAATGCTTCATTAGGGTGGACTCCTAGATCACTTAAGGCTTTATGGAATGACTCCTTAAATGGTTTAAAGAAGCCTATTTCATCTGAATAATACTGTTTAATAAAGTAGTTAGCTATGCCTGCTCTCTCAATTAATAGCCTAGTTATTGTAGAAGGCCATATCATTGTGTTTCCAATAATTATCATTAATGGACTAAAGCTGTTTTTAAGCTCTGCTAATACTTCATTAACTCCAGCTACAACGAGCTCTTCTACATCTATGTTTAAAGCAGCTCTAACAATTGCTCTCCTAATGTAGTCTACGTCTATCTTAAGGCTTTTAGCAATGAGCTCCTGGCTAAACAACGTGTAGTTGTGTGGATTCATTGAACTACTTCTCCTAACGCTCTTTAAGAACTCTCTTAAATTCATGAATGCATTTGCTACTTCAACATAAGGGGCTCCAGTAAGTCTAGATACTTCACTCACTAATTCTCTTACATAATTATTTAAATTGAAGAGAGTGTCCCATACATCAAACGACATCACTTTTATAGCCATCATCTCACCTTACAGCAACTATTAGTACTGACTCCACTAATGCTGCAAGTATTAACACTAGCAATGCTCCAAGAGCTTTATAGAAAACCTTCTTTAATCCCCATGCAAAGGATCTAAATGATATTGATACTGATATAGCATATGCAAGAAGCTCTAGAGGGGTGTGAGGCATTATAAGTACACTCAATACTCCGAGGCTTCTTGACATCATTAGCCCTAGATAGAAGGCAGTATTCCCTACAGCTAAACCAAGCACTAGCGAGCCTAGTAAAGGCACTAAACCTATTAACATAACTCTTAAGTTATTCTGGAATATAAAAAGCATTGTCTCAAAGAATCCAACTTTAGAGAGACCTTCATATTGATCCAGGAAATACTCTAGGAATGATGCATAGTTAATTGATGAAAGAAAGCTAGTTACACCAACTAACACTAGTACATAGTACTCTGAAAGCATTACTCCAAGAACTTGTAAAGTAAAGCTTTTTTCCTTAAGTAAATAAGCTACGAGAGTTATGAGGATTGACGAAGCTATAACATTGATGGGGTACACGGGGATTTTCAACGCTGCTGGAACAATCAATAGAAGTGGAGCAGTTAAGTAGAAGGTTACTCTATTGGATTTAGAGTACTTAGCGCTCTTGCTCTCACTTATTGATAACTTTAAGTGCATGGAGTTTACGTGAGTATTGAAGTTTTTAACAACTCTGTGAGCCCAGGCAATCATCCAAAACCCAAAGGTTACTGTAGTTAGCAGTAAGTCGAAGAGGAGGTTTAATGAAGTAATTAATCCAATGGGCTTAAAGCTCATTAGAGCAGACTCTGAGTAATCATGTCTTCTAATGCTCTTCTCACAAACGTACAGCATTAATGGATAAGCTAAGCCTCCTGTAAATAGCGTTAGTAGGAAGCTAGATATAGGCGATGGAATGCTTCTAGCAGTATTTTCAAAGTGTAGGTATTCTAGTGCTTTACTGTA
>JAVZTI010000013.1:47046-51234 GCA_038879595.1 Desulfurococcaceae archaeon
CAAGCTAAGCATGTTGCTGTAATGTATGTGTTGACGCACGCTCTTCATTAAGAAGTAGGATGCTGCGCTAGATGCAATTACGTATATCAAGTAGGAGTTTGATAGAGCTATGAGCAATATGTCCATAGATGATAGAGACTGCAAAGGATTCCCAGAGATTATTGAGCTGATTTCTCTTGGAATCACTAGCGCTAGCCCTATGACCGATATAGGCAGTGTTAATGAAACCAGCGAGTAGGCTGTAGCATTAAGCCTTTTAGTCACAGCTTCCTCTAGGTAGGACAAGCTTCTTTCACCAACTTGAAGACATTTATTTTACCCATAAATATGTTTAAAGCGTGGTCAACTATGAATCACCCAGCCTTACTCTTACATGGAGGAGCCGGCTTGTGGAGAGCTCCAAGAGAACTAGTAGATGAAGCAGTGAAAATTATTGGAGAAGCCCTTGAACACGGCTGGAGGTTTATTGAAGTAGGCTCTGCTATAGAAGCAGTAGTTGAATCAGTTTCATTTATGGAGGACAGTGGTTTGTTAAACGCTGGATCAGGGAGCGTGCTCAATATAGCTGGTTACAGGGAGCTAGATGCTGGATTAATGGATGGGAGATCTATGAGAGCTGGATCTGTTGGAGGAGTTAAGGCTACTAGGAATCCAATTAAGTTAGCAAAAATAGTTATGGATGAAACAGATCACGTTATGTTAGTAGGTGAAGGAGCTGATAGGTTAGCTAAAGCAAGAGGCCTCCCAGAGCTCGAGGAGCCCAGCAAAAGGCTTCTTGAAAGATACGTTGAGCAATTGAATAAGTATAGAGCAGGTGAATACAGCTTTTATTTAAGGAACAGATCTATAGCCAAGGAGTTAGGCCTCCTTGACACGGTTGGAGCTGTAGCTCTAGATAAGAATGGAGCCTTAGCAAGTGCTGTCAGCACAGGAGGCATATGGCTTAAAATGCCGGGCAGAGTTGGAGACTCAGCTATACCGGGCGCCGGATTTTATGCAGACGCATACGCTGCTATCGCTGCTACAGGAGTTGGTGAAGTAATAATACTTTCAATGGCTTCTCTCCGCGTAGCACTACTGGTAAGTCAAGGGTACAGCATTCAGAAAGCTAGTGAACTAGTAGTTGATTGGGTGACTGAAAGGTGGGGCCCTGGAACCATAGGTTTAATAGGCCTTAGTAAAAGATGCGAAGAAGCAATAGCCTTTAATACCGAACACATCCTTGTATCCTATAAAGGACCTAAGGGGGTCTTCGCAAAGCTCCTATGATCTATTCTTACGTATTGAAAGCCGCTTCCACGTCTGGGAAGTTGCTGTGGACTTCACTAAGTGCTTCAACGGCTTTTTCGTACAACTGCTGAGGTATTATGCCTTCTGCCCTATAGTATTCTAATTCGCTTAAGTCAACTATTCTCCTATCATTGTTTGTAAGAACTACGTCCACTAAGAGATCTAGGTAACGTATTTTGCCTGGAGTAACTTCTGGAGGAGTATTGATGTTCACGTATGTTCCCAGCAATTCACCACTAGATCTATAGTATTTATGCACTATAAACCACTTGCTTGAGTCAATTAGTGTAATGCAGTAGTCCCCAGGCTTCTTTTCAATACCTAAGCCATTCAAGACTCCTCCTCCCCTAAGGCTCCTCCTAATGATCATCCTTATATTATCTCCATAAATGCTGGCCTTAAGTATTGAACCTGGGGTAAGCTTATATACTTCTCCATTAGGCTTTACGTGATGTAGCTCTATTCTACCTAAGCTAGTTGACTTCTCAACTATTTGCTTTAGTAATTCTTCCTCAACGCGGCTTCTATCAATGCCTTTACTAATTAGATCTTCAACATAGTCCACAGTGTTTGAGAGTTCTCTACTATTAAACTTTAGCTCATGATGTCTCCTCACTGTTGGATAAACCTTGCTTCGAATTTCGTCAAGAATGCTATATGAAGGCCTGCTTAAAGCCAATATGCTTAATCCCTCTCCATCATATATGATCTCTGGCTCTTTAGTGCTTTGAGCTCTTGAGATTATGTTCTTAAGTAATTCCTCTAAGCTCATTAATTCACTTAAGATATCGCTGTCACTTCCGTAGGCTGCATTACTTCTAAATCTAATTCCAAGTCCCTTGCCTACAAGAGCCTTTAAAGCTATTGCTAAAAGATCTCTTCTCCTCTCTTCACTGACTATGTGCTCACTTAAGCTAACTCTAGTGCTTCCATAAGTAAGGGAAACGTAAGTGCCAGTAACGGTGATCTCACGGCTTACAATGACTTCTTCAAATGGCTTCACAGCGGGCCTAATTATCGATAAAGTTACCAGTTCTCCTGGACTCTTAAAGCAATTGCTTAATGAAGCTCTCAACTCCTTCGGTAATTCAACTACACATATTCCATTCTTTGAATCAATAACTCTTCCAACAACTACTGAGCGTAAGTTAAGCCTAGGTTTCCAGACAAAGACGTACTTTAGTGAGTTAACTAAGCTATTGACGACTTCTGCCACTTTCTCTGGAAAGCCTACTACAATTAATTCCCCTGGATCTCCATCTTTTACAGTTACATCAGCTGGAGATGTATCGAATGGTATGCCAAGTCTTAACTGCATCACTCTACTTGCTTGAACAACTCTATGGCCTTCTTCAATCAATATCCTTGATATAGCTGTAGCTGCTACTCCTCTAACTCTTACATTCGCCACGTAGTATCATCCATTAATCCTTGATAGTCTCTAAGAGAGTTATTACATTCCATATTCTTACTCTAGTGTGTATAGGCATATTTGGATCCTGGCTAACTGTATCTAGAGCACTAATAGCGTTTGCTGCACGAACACCTGGAGTCAACGTTTCATCCCTTAAATTATTTAAGGCTTCAGTAGCTGCTCTACGGATATTTCTAGGGACGCTTGCATCATTAACTATATTGAGTAACATGACCATAGCTTGCTTAATCCTAGCCTCACTGCTATATGGGCTTGGAGCGCTAGCCACAGGATCACTCCACCTCCCACTACATTTCTATGAACCATAAAATCTTCCTAATATCCGCTTCTCTCCTAAAGCATTAGCGATCACATCGTATGCTAGGACAATTGAAGACTTTCATAAAGAGCTCGCAAGCTTATTCACTATAAAATATGGTAAACAATAATAGTGAGTTAGTAGAGTAATATGATTGAGGAAGGATGGAGAAAATGACTATTGAAAATAGGAAAGTTGTTGAGAAGAAAATGGCTGAATTGCTAAAGACTGGGGCAGCAATGCTTGCTCAAAAGTGCCCCGTAGAGGGATGCTATCTCCCATTGTTTAAACTTAAAACAGGTGAAGTGATATGCCCTGAGCACGGTAGAGTATACATTGTTAAAAGCGATGAAGAAGCCAAGGAAGTAGCTTCTAGAGCTCTAGTGCTTAAAGTACTAGAAGATCTTGAGGGGAGAGTCATAGATGCTCTTTCAACACTACCACAGCACTCAATTGATGAGGGCTATAGAGACGTTATAGGTTGGCTAGAGGTTCTTGAAAGAATAATGAGAATAAAGAAGGAATTATTTAGTGAAGAAGGGAAGTCCAAGGCAGGCTGATACATGCCTTAAGACCTCCATCTCTACCTCCTCTAGAGGCCTCATGCCGTTGACATACACTAACAATCCTTCTTCAACTAACTTTAAGTAAATTCTCCTGGCTTCTCTAAGCAACTTTAAGCTTTCGTACTCCTCAAATCTTCTAGCAGCATTCTTTGACTTCACCCTACGGAGTCCTATCTCAGGATCTACATCTATGTATATTGCTAAGTCTGGTGGATTAGCATACCTATTGACATCCATAATCCAGCTTGGGGGAACCCCCATAGCTCCTTGATAAGCAATGCTTGAGTAAAAGTATCTATCCATTACTACCACATAACCCTGATCTATTAATGGAATCACTACTTTGTATAAGTGGATTAATCGATCTGCTGCGTAAGCTAATGCATCTAATTGAGGAGTTCTAACATTGCTGTAGCTTTTAAGAGCTTCTACAAACTTTGAATCTGTGGGCTCGTATGTATACTCAGCTTTAATACCCATTTCAATGAGTCGCCCTACAAGCCACTTAGCTACAGTTGTTTTACCAGCTCCATCAAGTCCCTCAATAGCTACTATAGCTCCCCGCTTACTCAATAATTAAAGCACCCCTTTCACTAACT
>JAVZTI010000014.1:0-13897 GCA_038879595.1 Desulfurococcaceae archaeon
CCTATATCGTGGTTCATTACTGCATCTCTAGGGACAGCCCTAGGCTTCTGGTGCTGGTCTCAGAGAATACAGTCATTATTTACAGCTAAGAGCAGTAGAACTGTGGAGAGAGGCATGGTGCTAGGATCATGGTACTACGTGCTCGGCGGATTATGGGTTACTCAACTAGGCTTAGCTGCAATAGCTATTAAAGCTGCTGTAGGGCACGCTGACTACACATTTCTAAGGTTAGCTGATCAAGCCTTTGGACCAATAGCTCTAGGACTAGTGGCTTCTGGAGGAGTAGGAGCCTCATTATCGACGACAGCCGGGCTACTGCTTGATGAAGCAAGCACTCTTTCAAAAAACATTCTGCAGTACATTTTTAAGGAGAAGTTAAGCGATCAAAGGCTTGTTTGGAGTACGAGAGCCATGGTAGTAGGCTTCGGCATTCTTGGAATATACTTAGCTTACACTAGCCCTGCACTGCTAGTAGACTTACTGCTGCTAGGTTATGCTGGTGTAACACAGTTGTTTCCAGCACTATTCCTCGGGCTCTACGTGGACCTTAATTGGAGAGAGGTTCTAGTAGGCCTTGCTGCAGGGCTAGCAACAGTGACTGCATCGTATTTATGGAACTTAGAGAAGGAGCTTGGGATACACTCAACTATTATAGCATTAGCAGTAAATTTAGCTGCCTTAGCCTCCCTAAGGGCTTTAAGGAAAAAACAATAAACTAGCTCCCTATGCATCAACAGATCTTGATTCTACCTTTATTGAATGAACTGAGCACGAAATACATGGATCGAATGCTCTAATAACTCTCTTAGCTGTTTCCACAGCTCTCTCCATGTTTAATGCTGCATCTTTAAGCATTCTCATTATTATAGCCTCCATAGATGCCTGGTTTTGAGCTGTTGGAGTCACAATGTTTGAGTACTTTATTCTCCCAAGATCGTCTACTTCATATCTATGGTATAATATGCCTCTCGGAGCTTCTGTAGCAGCAATATAAGTCCCAGGCGTGGGTTCAATCCTCTCACACGTAGGGCTAGTGGATGGCTCTCTATAGTTCTCTAGGAAGCCCCTTAAGTAAATTAGGGTATCATATGTTTCAACTACTCTAGCAATTATGCTTTGAAATATGTTTTTAAGCGGAGGCCTCCATCCATATGAGTTCAACAATTCCTTTGATTCACTGCTTAAATGCCTGTATCCTACATTGAATCTAGCTAAGGGGCCAACTACGTACTCTAGGCCATCAATCAACTTGTATCTAAGGGCGTTTGAGTAATCAGCTTGCTCACACCTAACGATCTTCTCGAAATCGCCTAATGGAACTAACTTCCCTTCACTGCTATGGCTTACGTAAATGTTGTCGGCAATGCATGGATACGTAGATCCATCGTATACAGCCATGAGCTTAAGATCTTGCTCATCCATAGGGATGTTCTCAAGGCTTAAGACAACATCAGCCATGTACTTAAATGATTTAAGGACTTCCGGCATTTCCTTAAGTAACTTAACTGCCTTATCTAACTTTGGAAAGCCGTAGACTCCGCCAACTCTTATGTTAACAACATTGTGGAATCTGCCTCCAAGGACTTCCATAGCTTTCCTAGACCATAGGAGAGTTCTTGACGCACTGTTGAATAATAGTGGGTTTCTATCAGCTAGCTCAGGCAGTGAACTAGCGTTAAAGAAGTCGGGTAAGTGGAGGTAGTATGCGTGAAGTATGTGGCTCTTAACTCTCTCAGCCCCAAGAATTGCTAGCCTTAGTTTTTCAACTTCTTCAGATGGAGTTATTCCCAGTCCTTTTTCAAAAGCTCTAACGGCTGTTAAAATGTATGATACGCCGCATATGCCGCATATCCTACTGACAATGTCTGGTACATCAATAGCTCTCCTCCCCTTAACTAAATACTCAAAGAATCTAGGGGGTTCAGTGATCTTTACGTTAACTCCTATTAGGGAGCCGTCTTTAACAATTAATTGAACTTCCCCCTCTCCTTCAACTCTAGTTAGAATTGCTGACACGCGCATCACCTAGATCTTGAGTGATTTAATTAACTTCATGCTGTATCCCTTTAATAGAGAGTAGAAGTCATCTCTGCTTAATCCAAGTCTCTCTAACGCCTTCTCCATTTCAGAGATTTTTCCAGAGTCAATGTCTTTATCCTTGATTCCATAGCATCCATAACACCCTCTTCCAAAGCTAGGGCATAAAGCTCCACAGCCTGCTGAAACTATTGGGCCAAGGCATGGAGTGCCTTTAGTGACTACTACACACTCTATACCTGCTCTCTTGCAGTCAGCGCATAGGCTTTCATATACTTCCGCAGGCCACCCTCCTATAACGATCTTCTTAATTATTGAGGCTAGTGCATCGCCGTTAACTGGGCATCCTCTTAGCGATAAGTCTACTTGAATTAATTCACTAACTGCTTTAACGTCATTATATGCATCTACGTACTCTGGGTTTGGATACACATACTTTTTAACTTCGTTAACGTCTACACCTATTCTTAGAGACTGTACTCCTCCTAGTGTAGCGCAAGTACCCATTGATACTAGTACTTTGCTTAACTCACGGATCTTCTTTAAAATCTCTTCGTGCTCACTCCTAATGGAGGAGCCCTCAATTATAGCTACATCAATTTCTGTTAATGCATTAACGTCCTGCAGCTCCGTGAAGTACTTTACATCAATTAACTTCAGTAACTCAGGGTGTTTAACTAAAGCATATATTAATTCATTTATGCACCCTGAGCATGAAGTTAGCTTAAATACTCCAACAGTGATCCTCTTCATATCCCATCAACCCACAAGTAATTCATTAATTCATAGTAACTAAAGACTGGGCCATCCTTACATACAAAGTAGTGGCCGAATTGACAAGTGCCGCAAACGCCCATTCCACACCTCATTCTCCTCTCAAGGGATAGGAATATCTTATCGGCCTTCAAGCCTCTCTCAATTAATCTGCGGACAGCTACCTTCATCATTACTTCAGGCCCACATATGTAAGCAGCAGTCTTACCTGGATCTAAATCTATGTAGTTAACTAAGTCAGTTACAAAACCTACATAGCCTGTCCAGCCTTCGTAAGGCTTATCTATGGAGATTTTAACAACTGAGTTAGGTATACCAGCATACTTCCCTAACTCATATTTGTAGAGTAAGTCGTGGGGAGTTCTAGCTCCATAGAGTATGAGTATTTTGCCGAACGAATCTCTATGCGCTTCAACATACCTTATTATTGGTCTAAGTGGAGCCAGCCCTATGCCTCCTCCAACTATTAGTACATCCATGCCCTTTACTTCTTCAAGAGGCCACCCTCTACCGTAAGGCCCTCTTATACCTACTTGAGAGCCTACTTCAATGGATGTAATAAAGTACTTAGTTACTGCTCCAACGCTTCTAATAGTGTGCGCAATGACTAGCTTATCCCCTCTTCTAAATGCATCTGATATGGAGATCGGTACTTCACCTAAACCCTTTGCGTAAACCATGTTGAACTGCCCTGGAGCTGGATCGGGGAAATCCATTAAGGCTACGTACATTGTTTTAACTAGTGGAGCTTCATCGATTACGCCAGTGACTGTAGCTAGTGATGGAGTTAGAGGCCTAAGCAACACTCTTATACACCTCCCATAATGTCTCCCTAATATCTACTCCCAGGGGGCACCATGTAATGCATCTACCGCATCCAACGCATCCAATTAAGCCGACTTGCCTTGGGTAAAAGAGGAACTTGTGGAGTATGAAGTGCCTATACCTCATGTATAGCTTCGGCCTAAAATGTCCTCCTGCAACGAGGCCGTATGAATATGATAAGCATCCATGCCACTTCTTTAACCTCAAAGCACTTCCATCGAGTTCTGCTTCATCGAAAAACTCTGTGCAAAAGCATGTTGGGCAAACCATGTTGCAGTTTGAGCATCCAACGCACTTCTTTGAGACCTTACTCCACAGCTCTTCATTACTCATTGATTTCTCTAATGCATTAGTTAAGGCAGTTAATTCAGGCAGTACTTTTGTAGACTCTAATGCTTTATCCATGGATTTCCTATACTCATCTAACGTTCCATCACTTGCCTTCTTAAGGTTAAGCCTCTTCAATAAGTCAACTCCAATGCTGCTCCCAGATTTAAAGACTACTCCATTGTTAAGCCTAGTGAAAGCTACATCAAATCCGCTGCTCACCCAAGGGCCCGTTCCAACTGAGCCACAGAAGCAGACGTTGGATGGCTTAACACACTCCTCAACTACAACAATCTTTACTGAACTCCTAGCGTTAGTGTAATAAGGATCTCTATTCATCAATATGCCGTCAAGCACTCTCATTGAATACAGATCGCATGGCTTAACGCCGAATAAAGCTATGTTGCCAAAATCAACTCTAGCCTCCCGAAAGCTAAAGTCTCTATCTACGTAAACTACATCCTGTATAGGTGGATATAGAAAGTACTTTAGTGAAGGAAATGAATGCCTAAATCGCCCTGAAGCTCCTTCCTCAACTAACTTATATGAAGAAGGAGCTTGAACATCCTCAACGCTTAACGGAAGCTCCTCTATAGAGCTTAGCTCTCCATAAGTAAGTGATTTATCAACGTATTTAAGTCCAATAACCCTAAGGTTTAGCATTGAGGTAAGCATTGATAGAAGCTTGCCGACTTCCCTAATGCTCCCTTCATACATCATGGGCATCACGTGAAATTATTAAATCACGAAAGTATTTAAGTTCTACGTCAATAGATTGTAGCTGAAAGCCCTCACCTCTGTTTCCCGCCTTAGGTTTTCTCTAGGGTGGGTTGCGCCTCTGCCCCCTGTTCACTGTAGCTACTAACCACTCTACTCAGAGGTCATAGGCACCCTTCAAGCTCAATGCTCACATCTAATGATCCAACAACATAGAAACCATATAAAAACCTAATAAACCCGACCAATCCTGGATGGAGAAGGAGTTGCAGGCAGTTCTTAAAGCCAGCTCACGGCTGAAAACTATTGATGTGTAAAATAGTACTTATTCAAGCGCCCTATATTTAGTTTATCTTAGTTAACTGCTCTAGTTAACAAATATATAGCCTTACTTACTTGAAACTCCCTAGGGGCTCAATTGGTAAAGACATCGATCTTAGTTGCAGTATTTGTCGTAGCATTAGTAGTAGTTGGAGTTGGAGCATTCCTAGCCGGTCAATATACAGCAGCTCCTCAACTTCAAGTCTACAAGCCTCCAGAGAAGATAAAGGCTGCATGGATTTACGTAGGCCCTGTAGGCGACGCTGGATGGAGCTATATGCACGACATAGGTAGGAGGTACGTAGCTGAACTATTCAAGGAATGGCTTGAGACTACGTACGTTGAAGCAGTTAGTGAAGCTGAATTACTTGAAGTCGTGGATAGACTTGTTGCAGAAGGCTATAACGTCATATTCACTACATCGTTTGAATTCATGGATAAAACAATAGAGGCTGGCAAGAAGTATCCAAACGTAATGTTCTTCCACTGCTCAGGCTATAAGAGAGCTCCAAACGTTGGAACATACTTCGCAGATCTATACCAAGTATACTACTTAAATGGATTAATGGCTGGTGCATTAACTGAGACTGGTCAACTAGGCTATGTAGCAGCGTACTTAATACCTGAAGTAGTTAGACACATTAATGCTTTCGCTATTGGAGCAAGAGAAGTAGGGGAACAGTTGGGCAAGAACATAACTGTTCACGTCATAGAGATCATGGGGTGGTATGCTCCTGATAAAGCTGAAGCAGCTGCAGATACATTAGTGAAAAGCTATGGAGTAGACGTACTAGCATTCACTGAAGACTCAACTAGAATAGTTGAATACGCCAATAGAGTTAAAGTATACGTATTTAGCCACTATGGCCCAATGATGAAGTACGGCCCTGAATACACTGTCAGTGGACAGTTAGTTAGGTGGGAAGTGATATATGCTGACATATTAGTTAAAGTAAAGGCTGGAGTTCTTAGACCAGATAACTTAGATAAGGTAGATTACTGGTATTTGCTGAGCTCTGGAGCAGTAGATCTTGCTGCAGACATAGATTCAACTGGTGCTCCAGTAATCGTAAATCCAAGATACGTCAGTGTTCTAAAAGGCATTTCAGTAAGGGATAAGTTGACTGGAGAAGAGTTAAGCGTATACGACTTAGTAATGAGGAGGTATAGGCAAATGAAGGAGGCATTCATGGTTCTACCGCTCCAATTCTCAGCCGACACCCACAAGTATGAAAACATAGCGTCTATAACAATTAACTGGGGAGGTATGCTTGGCACTCTGCCATACCCAATTGCGCCAATTCATGATCCATTCATAGGTCCTCTCAGCGGCTACTGCCTCTACTCACCAGATAAGTCGTACTCTAAGTACTGCATAAGTCCAGCGCCTGGTGGGAGAGTTTCAATACCTGCCGGCCTTAGGCTAGGCCACGAAGACTTGTGGACCATGGACTACTTCCTTGACTACGTAGTTAAGCATTAAGTGTATCGTGAATCTAAATAAATAATTATTTTTTAAATCCCTAAACACATCGTTGTAATTGATTGCACCTGCTAGTAGGGAGGGCTAAATGAGCGATGAATACATAGTGCTTAAAGAGATCTCTAAAAAGTTCGCTGGAGGAGTAGTAGCATTAGATAAAGTAACGATAAGCATAAGGACGGGGGAAGTACTTGCTCTACTGGGTGAAAACGGAGCAGGTAAATCAACTCTAGTGAAGATCCTTTATGGATTATATAGCGCTGATGAGGGAAGCATATACATTAATGGAAGGCGCGTAGACATATCTAATCCATCTGAAGCCATCAGGCACGGGATAGTGATGGTATCTCAACACCCTCAGCTGATAGATGCATTATCAGTAGCTGAGAACTTAGCTCTCGGGCTGAGGACTTTCAGCGTGCTTACAAGCATTAAGAGAATATCTAACTTCATATTGGAAAAAAGCAGGGAGTTTGGAGTAAGAGTTGATCCTTGGGAAAAAGCGTGGAGGCTTACATACACACAGAAACAGCTTGTTGAAATGCTTAGAGCAATGCTCCTCAATGCAAGAGTAATTTTACTAGATGAAGCGCTGACTTACCTACCTCTTGAGGAGAAGAAGAAGTTCTATAAATTCATAAAGGAGTTTGCTGAAAAGGGGGGGAGTGCTGTAATAATAACTCATAAGATACCTGAAGCACTTCATGTAGCGGATAGAATAGCGATCCTGAGAAGGGGGAAGCTAGTAGGCATTATTGAGGGAGGTAGGGCTCGAATAGAGGATGTTAGGAAAATGATGTTTGGAGAGAGTGCTGTTGAAATAACTTATGAGAGGCTTCCAGCTTCACAGCCCAGGGAGAGATCAGTCATTGAAACGCAGGATCTTTGGGTTACAGGAGACTTCGGTGAAGATGCTGTAAGAGGAGTCAACTTACGTGTAAGAGAAGGAGAAGTAGTTGGTATAGCAGGCATAGTGGGTAATGGTCAGAGGGAGCTTACTCAAGCATTAATAGGATTGAGGAAGGTTTCTAGAGGTAGAATATTCATTGGAGAAATAGATGTAACTAATAGAGGCGTCCACGTAGTTAGGGAGATGGGCGTAGGCTACATCCCTGACTCCCCACTAGCTTTCGGGATCTCAATAGACAACTCAATGGCTGAAAACATAGCAGCACTATATCAACGTAAATCCATGCTCATCGATTGGAGCAAGATACGTGAAATGGCCTCAAGCCTTATAGAGGCTTATAAAATAATGATACCTGATGCTAACTCTCTCATTAAAGTTCTTTCAGGCGGAAACATAATGAAGGCCGTAGTGAGTAAGGAGATAAATTATTGTAAAATAGCATTGATAGCTCATAATCCAACGAGAGCTTTAGATGAAGTTAGCGCTGCCATGGTCCGTAAGTCCATTAAGGAAAGGGCTATTAATGATGGAGTGGCAGTACTAATGGTCTCAGAGGATCTAGATGAAATATATCAGGTGAGCGACTCAATCTATGTCATGAATTCAGGGAAGCTGTACGGCCCCTTCCCACCGGATGAAGCTGAAAGAAGTAAGGTGGAGCACTTAATGGTGATTTAGAGTTGAGGTTCATTGTTGTAAGAAGAACTAGATCTCATCCGTACATAAGGCCGCTAGTAATAGTTTTATCGCTATTAACTGGAATGATGCTAGTAGCAATCCTCCTAACGCTAATTGGAGCTCATCCTCTTGCAACTATAGTAGCTATAGCGTACTCATTCATTACACCGCAAGTAGTTAAAGACATGGTCTTGCTAACAATGCTTGGATGCGCTCTATTGATCTCGTTTAAGGGCGCGTTATGGAACGTCGGTGCTGAGGGACAGCTATACACAGCAATAATACCAATAGTGTGGATAACGCTGTATGTAGCTCCATGGAGTGCTAGTAGCCCTCCCTATCAATCAATACTGGTCACATTGGCTTCAATTACAGCAGCTGCAATTTTTGGAGCCATGTGGGGAGCTATTGCAGGTGTTTTAAGAGCTTATGTAGGTATAGATGAAGTCCCTGTGACGCTAATAATGAACTACATAGCTTACTATTTAGTCAACCTCCTCATACTTGGGCCATTCCGCGGTAGATACGTCTATGGCTACATTAGAACAGATGATCTTCCAGATGCATATAAATTGAATATAAATGTAGTTATGCAAAGAACTGGGAATGCTTTCATAGATGGATTCCTAGAATTCATTAGAGTAATAGTGTATTATGCTTACTGGGTGCTTGCAGCAATTCTCGTAGCTCTATTAACATGGATTGTATTTAACCATACGTCAATAGGCCTTAAGATAAAGATCCTTGGTTCAAACCCTGAGTTCTTAAAGGCTGTAGGAGTAGATGTGAGGAGAACTATAGTAATGGCTTTAACGCTATCAGGCTTACTCGTAGGCATTGCAAGCGCTACTTACTACTTAGGTGATTTAACAAGGCTTACTTACCCTATTCAAGCTCAAACAGCTGGCTATGGTTACTTAGCTATACTCGTAGCGTGGCTATCAATGCTTGAGCTACAGCTAATCCCGATATCAGCATACATAGTTAGTTCATTAAGGAACGCTGGCAGGAACATGCAGATATTTGGGCTAGGAGGTCTTGAATCAACGTTAATACTGCTGGGCTCAATACTGCTAACGTACTCCACCCTTAGATTTCTAACTGAGTATGAAGTAAGGGTGGTTAAGTGATGAGCTTAGAGCACTACATAGTTAATTCAATCATTGAGTTAGCTCCAGTTTTCGCAACATTCTACTTAGTCGCCTTAGGCCACAGCTTGTTTGAAAAAGCTGGGCTTCTTGACTTAGATGGAGTCTTCTTCATGAGCTCCAGCATTGCTGTTGGAGTAGCTGTAGCTTCAGGCTCTCCAGTAATTGGAACTATAGTTGCAGCGATCTCTGCAATGCTTTTAGGAGCAGCATTAGCCTTCCTAATGACGTCTCTGCCAATTAGCCACGGAGCCATAGGGCTTTCAATGATGTTCCTAGGCTATGGCATTGGAATAATCGTTGGCTATCCAGCGAGGCTTGAAGTAGGCAGCATAGCTATGTACGCTTACGGCGAAAGCGAGGCAATGGCTATTATGGCTGTATCGATAGCTATCGGAGTATTTGTTCACATAATACTCAAGTATACAAAGCTTGGAGCTGCAATAAGGGCGTGCGGTGAAAACCCTCATGCAGCCGCCTCCTTAGGAGTAAATGTACTTTTAATAAGGCTTATAGCTGGAGCAGTAGGCTTTGCAATTATGGGGGCGGGTTCATCGTTCTTCACTCTCGCTTGGCAGAAGTTCTGGGATCCAAAGTCGTATACTCTTGGCTACGGCTGGCTGGCTTTTACAGCTGCATTAACTTCAGGTAGGCATCCAATAGTTTTAATGCCTATTTCACTTGTCTTCGGTGGGCTTATATTCTATAGAGTGAAGATAGGGGTAATGTATGGAGTTGAAAAAGATGTAGCAAACTTAGTGCCATTCATAGCGGCTTTAGCAGCAATGCTGATCTTCTATTCAACTAAGCTTAAGAAAGCTCTAGCGCCGCCGGCAAGCCTCGGCAAAATATATTATAGGGAAGAAAGAACTATTTAACTAATGAAATATTCATGGCCCAATGAAGTCCGATGGCTTAGGAGGCTCTGGCCTAAGTCCTTTTCTCCCCCTAATGCTTCTAACTAAGTCCAGCAACATGTTGTCTGGTACTGGAGCCCACCTACTGAACTCTTGGCCCCATAGAGCTTTTCCAGCAGATGCTCCTCTCAGTGCTTCTGCTAAATCAAATGACTCTGCTACAGGTAGTTCAGCTACAGTTCTAACAATAGGTCCCTGGTAACTCATATCAATTATCCTACCCCTCTTCTTAGCAACTATTGCAGTTACTCCACTGATGAACTCGCTTGGAACTCTAACATCGATTTTCATCAATGGCTCTAGCAATGTAGGCTTAGAAGTCAATAAGCCTACGTATATGGCGTTCCTTATAGCTGGGAACAATTGCCCAGGCCCTCTGTGAGCAGGGTCTTCATGAATTACTGCATCGTGCAGTACTACTTTTACTCCTCTAACTGGCTCAGCAGCTAAGGGGCCCTCCTTCATTGATATCCTAAATCCTTGAATTAAGGTATCCCTCACTTCCCTCAAGTACTGGACACCGCTTGTTAAGTCAACGAATACATCTATGTTTTCATCTATGGCCCATATTCTTCTAGCTTCATCGTAGTCCCATCCAGCTTCATCCCGCAGTATCTTAGCTCTATCCCTTGGATCCATGTCTTCAGTCACTACTCCCTGCGCTATGAGGTCTATAGTCCTCTGATCAAGGGGTTCAACGTGTATGTAAACCTTGTTGTGCTTATTAGGGGACTTTCCTTCAAATACATCACTTCTCTCACGAATGCTCTCCCTATAGACTATCAATGGCTGTGACACGTTTACGTCAAGTCCATAGAACTCCTTTAAGAGCGTTAAAGCAATCTCTATATGTAAAGTTCCAAGGCCGCTCAGTAAGTACTCTCCTGTCTCTTCATTTATCTTAACTAATAGGCTTGGATCTTCAATGCTCATCTTGTGGAGAGAGTCTATGAGCTTAGGCAGATCTGATGGAGTCTTAGGCTCTATGGATACTGTGACTACAGGCTCCGTCAATATGCGCATTTTCTCGAAGGGGACCATTGAGTCCTTGAGTTTTAAGCTAACTATTGTTTCTCCAGCACGGGCTTTAGATAAGCCTAGGAGTGCAGCAATGTTTCCAGCAATTATTTCATCAGCTAACTCTCTGTATAAACCCATGTAGAGGCTTACTTGAAGAACTCTTTCACTAAACCTAGTGTTAACTAACCAAACTTCCTCCCCAGGCTTAACTGAGCCTGAATATATTCTTCCAGTAGCTACTAGCCCGGCGTGAGGATCGAACTTTATGTCATTAATTACCATGACTAGGGGGCCGTTGGGATCTGCTTCAATCATTGCTCTAGCTACATCACTGCTTAGATCTCCATGCCATAGCTTAGGTATTCTATAGCGCTGAGCATCCTTAGGGTTAGGCAAATACTTGATTACTGTATCAAGTATTGCCTCATGTAGAGGGGCAAGCTTCTGCAGCTCAGCTACTCCTTCACGCCCCCTCTCGTATGCTGCAACAATATCGCTGAACTTGATGCCTCTATCTTGAGCTAGAGGCACTGTAAGGCCCCATCTATCCTTAGCGCTTCCGAAAACTACTTGGCCTTTAGCAGGATCGAGGAGCCAGCGGCTTTTATATGGTTCTTCTGCATAAGTTGAAAGCAAGTTGTTGAACTCCTTCATTATGCTGACTAGCCTTTGCTGTATTTCAACGGGGGTAAGCCTCAGCTCCTTTATCAATCTATCTATTTTATTTATGTATAGCACAGGCCTAACTAACTCCTCCATTAGCAACCTTAGGTACATTTCAGTCTGAGTCATTACTCCTTCAACTGCATCTACAACAACTATCGCTCCATCAATTGCCCTATAAGCTCTAGTAGTTTTTGATGAAAAGTCTACGTGCCCTGGAGTATCGATGAGGTTAATTACGTAGGGTCTCCCCTTGTACTCATGGTATAAACTGACGTTAGCTGTTTTAACAGTCATCTGCCTGCGTTGCTCAACGTCGAGGTAATCGAGGGCTAGTGCTTCACCAGCTACTTTCTCAGATATTATGCCGGCAGCTGCTAGAAGGGAGTCTGAGAGAGTGGTCTTCCCATGATCTACGTGAGCCGTTATACCTATGTTTCTAACTTGCTCTAAGCTCCTCATTATCCTAAGTATATCGGTAACCCTCTTATACCTAACCACCTTAAAGCACCACATCTATAGCTTCTTTCAGTCTTCTTAAACAAAAACTCATTTATAAGTTAATGCTTTAAACAACAGCCCAAAGATCTTTTGCTAAAAGTCGAATAACAATTTGTTTAGCTCATAGAGCTGTTTTCCCCTTAATGCTCTAGGGGGGAGGTTTATGGACTTTGATGGTATTCTTTGCTTTAGCAATTGATTCAGCTTATCTAATGTCCAAGTGGTGGAGGCATTGCTCTAAGCCTCCAAGAGCTTAACATGGGTGGAAACACCATTCCATTGGGCTCGAAAGAAGCTTACAGCTTCATCGTGAACTAGGTAGGAGTCTCTGGATGTAAAAGACTATGAATGTCCAGAGGCTATGCTGAACATGCCTCTATGAATTGATCTCCCATAAGTTGTAGACTGCAGCGCTTTCTACAGCATTAAAAAGATCTTCTTCACTGATCCCTACTTCCTTCTCTATTTCAATTACTTTGCTGAGCACTGCCTTAGTAGTCACTCTACGCGTTCCCACAGGACAGTACTCCTTTACTTCAATTGAGTAGTCGTAAGTCCCTATTCTTTTAGCTAACTTAACTATTTCATCCTTATCGAAGCCTATTAAAGGCCTGAGCACAGGCAATTTAGATGCATTACTTATTACATATAGGTTGTCGAGAGTTTGAGAAGCTACTTGACCTAGGTTTTCACCAGTTACAAGGGCTTTAGCACCTATTTTCTCAGCCAGTATAGAGGCGAGCTTCATCATGAGCCTCCTGACTATTATTACAACGTAGCCCTCTGGAGAAGAGAGGAATATTCTTGGCACTAACGCTCTTAAGTCAACTACATGTAGCCGCGGCTCATATCCATAAGCCCACTTTTTCACAAGAACTCCAGCTACCTTTAGCACACTCCTGACTTGTTCTTCACCCCCTAAGTTGAATAAGACCATGTCTGTTCTACACCCTCTCCTCATAGCATACCATGTAGCTACTGGAGAGTCTATTCCACCACTGAATAGAGATAGGACTACTCCTTCACTGCCTATAGGCAAGCCACCTGGACCCCCAATTACTTTATCATATAGGTAAATGTACTTGCCTCTAACTTCAATGTAGGCAGTATAGTCTGGTTTCTCTAGATCTACTTTAAGGCCTGTAGAATCCTTAATTCTCTGCCCAACGACTTTCTCAAGATCTAGGCTTGTGAATTCATGTACACCAATTCTATTAACGCATACTGCAAAGCTATTCCCCCTAACTCTATTCCTAAAGAATTCAATGGATTTCTCAACTATGTCTTCAACGTCAGTAAACCTTGCTATAACTGATGGAGAAACGCTTACAACACCCATTACTCTAGCCACATGCTCTGAAGCATTTAAAGCATCCTCCTCACTGCTAAATGAGCCAATTATTATTCTGCCTGGGACTCTGACTGCCTTTCCATAAGTGATCGCGTTCTTGTTTAATGCATCACTTAAGTTATCGACAAGCCTTCTCTCCATAAAGCTCCTCGTAGTTCTTCCCTTTATCGCTACTTCACCATACCTAATTAATAGCACCCAGACAGCCAACTATACTCCCTCATT
>JAVZTI010000014.1:13907-18450 GCA_038879595.1 Desulfurococcaceae archaeon
TTAGGATTACTTAGATAGGCTTATAAAGTACTCAAAGCTATATCTCTCTCTAAGTGAGGCGGCTTTACTTGAGGACTGCGTCAATAGCTCTTCTCCTCATAATTCTCCTTACATTATCAGTTAATGCAACAGCCTATAGTCAGTATTCATCGTCAATGAGCATAACTGTTTATGCTCCAGCCGTTAGTAGTGAGGGAGGGGGGATACTATCTAGAGTAGTCTTAACAGTAGCCTACCCTGGTTCAGGCAAAGTATTCTTTTCAGCTACACCCCTCACTGAGCTAGATACACAGGCTTCAGCTAGAGTAGCAGCCCTTGTAGCGTCAAGTATTTCTGGAGCTAATTACTTCAGCTACGATTACTTTGTTGAAATGGAGTCAAATACAGCAATAATTGGAGGGCCTAGCGCTGGTGCATTAATGACTGTTGGATTCATATCACTATTGCTAAACATTACTCTAAGCCCGGGCGTAACTATGACAGGCATGATAAATCCAGATGGATCAATAGGGCCTGTAGGAGGATTGAGGGAAAAGATTGAAGCATCAGCTGGAGCAGGATTTAAAGTGTTCTTAATACCTTTTGGCCAAAGAATCTACACTGAGCAAGTAGTTGAAACACAAAAACTGCCATGGGGCACTATTAGAAGAACTACTTATAGGCAGATAGACTTAGTGGATTACGGCTCTAAACTCGGCGTTAAAGTAGTTGAAGTAAAAACTGTTAGAGAAGCCTTAACGTATTTCACCAATGGATATACAGTTGATTGCTCAGCTAACATCCTCGATCTTCCAACAGGTCTTCTCACAAGCCTTAAAGCCCATGCAGAAGGCATGGTGAGTCTATCTAGAAGGAACTTAGAGCAAGCGAATGAGTCGCTAAGTAAAGTCAGCTATGCCTATAGGAGCATTGTAAGGGAAGCTGTACTTAGCGCAAGTAAATTAGTTAATCAAGCTGAAGACCTGCTTTCAAATAACTACACTCTCTTGGGAGTCAATGTAGCTTTTAGAGCTTTATATGCATCAACTTACGTACTTTGGCTAGCTGAAGTGTACTCGAATGAGCGTACTATCAGTGAACTAAGTGATTTAGTTAATTCAACTCTAGTCAAGCTTTATGAAGAGATCTCTCAGCAAAGCCATGATCGTTACATAAGTTACTCAGCAATTGAATTATTGGCTGGAGCCAAGGTTAGATTCAATGATGCTCAAGAAAGCTTTTCTAAATCACTTAATTCCACTGATACAACTGCAGCCATTAATTACCTCTCGTACAGTTATGCAAGAGCATACACCGTTGAACTATGGATGAACTTATCCACAGTGTTTCAGGAGTGGAGGGGGGAACTTATTGATGCTAGCTCACTTCTCACACTAGCTACAATGCTTTACGCCATGGCTGACAGCGTTGTATCATACGCTCAAACTCTCGTAAGCGACCTTGGGGTAAGCGCTCCAGACTATGAAGTAGCCCAAGACCATATCAGTAGAGCAGCAAACTCTTTAGCTGCAGGTGACGCCATCGGGATTTTGGGGGAAAGCATTTATGCATCAGCTTACGGAATTACAGCTATACATA
The DNA here is from genome assembly GCA_038879595.1 of Desulfurococcaceae archaeon. Classification (GTDB taxonomy): domain Archaea; phylum Thermoproteota; class Thermoprotei_A; order Sulfolobales; family Desulfurococcaceae; genus JANXDZ01. The sequence goes on from JAVZTI010000014.1 coordinate 15,486, forward strand.
CTCTATTCAGCGTAAGTGAAGAAGTAGATAGGGAGTTAGCTAGAGCCGTAGGTGGAGAAGCTTTGTTCTCACTGTGTTCAACGAACTTTTCATCACTTATGGCTATTTACTACTACTATTACGGTGTAGAAGCTGAAGATAATGAGGCTATAGATGATGCATTAGTCTCATACGTTATGTCAATACTTTACTCTAAGGCTGCTTTAACGTTAAGCAAAGTTCCTCAATCAATTCAATTAACTAATGTACCTCCTCAAGGAACTCCAAGTGGGCCGAGTAAATATCCTGAAGAAGGCTTAGCCAACTTGTGGTATTTAAAGATGTTGGCTTCATTTGCAGCGGGACTCGCTGTTGGGCTTACAGCTATGTACTTATTGAGGAGTTCAAGGAGCGTAAAAGAACAGCAATCCATGGAAGTTAAGTAGTTAGAGCAGCTTATTCAACGTATTTAACATAGATTTGGCGTTATCGAGCATCCAATGGTTATTGTTGAAGAATACGTACAGTTTAAGGGGTTTTAGCCCAATGATGTAACTAGCTAATTCCTCCAGTTCCTTCATAGAGTAATTGTATGTATACCAAGGGCCTCTGCCATGCATTCTCAAGTACACGATCTTATTGGAGCTCCAGACGAATGTGCCAATAGGTGAATCAATTGAAACTACTGTCACTCCTAAGGACTCCAGCTCTCTAAGCACTTTATCGTTAAACCACGACTCATGCCTAAACTCTATTGCAAACCTATCCTTAAGCCCAGAGCTTTGGGCAAAAGCCTTCACTTTACTCAAGTTCTCCTCACAAGCCTTCATTGATGGAGGTAATTGAAATAAGTAGAAGTCTATTAGTTCATCCATGGGCTTAAACAATTCCCTGAATTTAAGCCAGTTGCTGAGAGCTTTTTGAGAGAGCTTCCTTAAGTGAGTAATTGAGTTATGTACTTTAATAGCCCACCTAAGCGTTCTTCCACGAACACTCCATGATTTAACTAGGCTTAAGTAAGGGTACATGTAGAAGGAAGCATTTAGCTCCACTGCATTAAGCGCGCTGTACTTGACATACCAATCAAGTGAACTGCCTTTATTCCAATCGTATAGCCAGCCGGACGTGCCTACGTAAATCTCCAAGCACTTCCACCTCTTTAAACTCCTATCCTTTGCTGCATTAATCACTACTATCGTACTTGGAGTTTCAGTACGCAGTACAGCGTTCCACACGCTCTTTTAAACACATACTTGATCTATTTTAGAAAAAGCCTTTATTTTACTGCACTCCATATGCTTGTCTTAGTGAGGCTATATGAAGGCTTTATTGAGTAAAAAGGCTTTAGCTCTATCGATTTTACTAGCATACTTACTCTCTATGCATACATCAGCTACTTTCTCCAGTGAATCAATAATCTATGGCACAGCCTTTATTGCCTTAATCATTTGTTACAGCACGTACTTAGCTTCAAGACCTTACGTAAGTTGGCTTGACTCATTCTCCATCGTTTCACTCCACGTTCTCTCAATAGTTTTTGGATTAATCACGGGGTTCTTCATTAATGCTGCTCAAACAGCTTCACTAATAGCATACGTTGCATCTACATCAATCATAGCATTAATAAGCATAGTTATTGCAGCAGTACGTTTAAGTAAACTTAAATGAGGTATAGAGTATCCAGTAATAAGAGTAGTGGGGTCTAACTTGGCTAGAATAGCTATAGTTCACCACTCAAGTACACCAACGTGGAGCGTTAGTGAATTAATTAAGTGTGCTAGGAGAAAGGGCCACATAGCTAGGTACTATAGGATTCAGGATATAGATGCTGCAATAACTGAGAGAGGCATAGTTATACAGCCATTTGCAAAGGGATTTAACGTAGATGCAGTTATTGCAAGAAGCCTAGGCATAAATCCAAGCGTTGAGCAGTTAGTGAAGAGAATGGGCATTCTTGATGCACTCAGGCTCTCTGGAGTAGTAGTAGTAAATAAGCCAGCATCTATGCTTCAAGCAAGGGATAAGTGGACTGCTTTAGTGAAGTTGCATAGCTTTAACATAAGAGTCCCTGAAACAATAGTTACGGAAAACCCGTTTACAGCAATGAAGGCTGTTGAAAAAATGGGTTCAAGCGTATTTAAGCCCATAATAGGGAGCCTAGGGCTTGGATCAGCTTTAGTAAATAACATAGATATAGCTTTCCAAATAAGTAAAAGCCTCAATGCATTCAAGCAGCCTACATACATTCAGAAGTACATACCTAAGCCAGGCTATGACGTGAGAGTGTTTGTCGTAGGTGAGAGAGTCATAGGCGCAATGAAGAGAGTCATATCAAGAGGCTGGAAGACTAACATAGCTCAAGGAGCTAGGGGAGTCATGCTAAGGGAGAGCGACGACCCTGAGTCATACGAGCTCGGCGTTAAAGCATCTAAAGCCCTCGACTTAGACTACGCTGGAATAGACATAGTAATCAGTAAAGACAACTGTAGGTACGTCATTGAAGTAAATGCATCCCCGCAGTGGAGGGGGTTAATGATGGCTACTGGAGTAAATCCAGCAGAACATATTATAGAGTACGTAGTATCTAAAGCTAGGAAGTAGTGATGATTAGTGAACCGATTGAGCCCTTTAAGGCAGTGATATTGAGCTCTCAGCTGATTAAACTTCAATTATTCCTTCTTTAACGCACCTCAATACGTATATGACGCTTGCGTCATTAATTCCGTCAGTAAGCCTCACTCTATCTATAATGCTTGCAAGCTCCTTAGGATCTCTTGAGTAAACCTTCATTAATACATGGGCTTTTGCTGAAAAGAACCTAGTTTCCTTTGGCCCCCTGTCCGGGGGGTCTTTTATTTCCATACATATGTCTTTCTTTAATTCTATTGGCATCTGGGGCCCTATCTCCGAGAGATTCGTAGAGCTCCTTGAGTTTATTAAAGCACTTCCCACTAGTCCATGCATGGATTTCTGCAAAGTCCGTTAC
>JAVZTI010000014.1:18460-21495 GCA_038879595.1 Desulfurococcaceae archaeon
GGATCTCTTGAGTAAACCTTCATTAATACATGGTAGTCCCCCGTTACTTCATACAGTTCAGCTACATTTGGATCCTTCTTCAATAAGTCTATAGAAGTCCTCGACTTCTTTGGATCTAGTTTAACCATTATGAAAGCCATTGATTGAAATCCCAACTTCGATAAATCAAGATCTATAGTGAATGCCCTTACTATACCTCTCTTCATTAACCTCCTTATCCTAAGTATTATAGTCGCTGGACTTACACCGAGTTTTTCAGCCAGCCTCCTATAGGACTGCCTTGCATCAACTCTAAGCTCTCTAAGTATGTCTTTATCTAATTCATCTATTTCAATATACTGATTCAAGTACTGCACCCACATGCAGATATAGTGGCCTAACATTAATTTTAACTTTAAATCCCATACTGTAAATACACTAAGGCTACGCTAAGCAGTGAGGATAGAGTTGGGGAGAGAGTTATTAAGTCTAGAGAGCCCTTGCCTCCTACTTCTACTTCACTACCTTTTAAGTAGAATGGTGCTGCAGCAACGATATCTGCACCTATTAAGATGCTCAATGCACTCACTGAATACGCTATTGGTGCCGATAGAATGGGCTTAGCCTTCAATAACTCCACGTATATTGCTGAAGTAGATGATGCAGTAAGTGTTGGAACTAATATATGGACTCCAATGCCTGCTCCCTCAATGTAGTTACTTGAAGTCCAAGTAACTATAGATGAAGCGGCTACGAGGATTGCATAAGTATGTAGAGGTATGAGCTTGCTCAATAGAGCTACTTGAGCGAGAGACATTATTATTGGAGATAGCGATCCAATATTCACTGATACATTTCTATGGATCTTAATACTATACTTCGATGAAACTATGAGGGGGAATGCGTATAGTACTGATACTACAAGGGCTTCAAGCGCCTTCAGCTCAAGAGCTATAAGGCAGAGCATTGTTGTTGCACTAGATGCAGCTGATGATGCTAAGTGCTTGAGCTTACTTACTTCAGCTTCACTCAGCCGTGCTTTAATCAATTAATTCAACCCCTGTTCCACAGCCCATTGATTTATGAGTTCATTAACTTCCTCCAGCGAGCTTACTCCCTAGTATTAAAAAAGTTCTTAAAACCTTGAACTGCAATAATTATAGCGCTTTAAATGGCTTATAAAAATTAGCACTCTCGATCCATAGCGACTTGTCCTGAGTCAAAGGAGGAATTCTTGGAACACAATCATTATTATGCTGTTTACTCTAGTTTCACTACGGTGTGTGAAGTGTATAGGATGCTGAGGGCACTGCTTGAGGGATGCCACTTAGGGATTTACTCGTACATAAAGCCCGGCGGAGTTCATAGATTAAGGCTTAGTGAAGCTCCATTCAACATGATGTCATCGTGTATTGGGGCTATTGAATTCATAGAGAAAGCTTTATCGTATGGAGAACTTGTTAGAAAGGGTTCTCTAGCAGCTGGAGGCATCGAGCTAGGGAAGTTGTTGAGCAAAGCTCTTAGGGAATCCTACATATGGACCAACTATAAAGTATACCCAGATATAGTTATTCCAACTGTAGTCAATGCATTAATACTATCTCATACAGAGCCTGAAAGCATCTTAAGGAACATGAGTAACTTAAGGAAGAGCCTAGCAGCATTCGTTGGAGGAAGCAGGTGGAGGGACGTTAGGGAAGTAATTAATGCACTGAGAGCAGTTGGTAGAGAGGATGTAGTTGATCATGCGTCAAGCTACGGCATATCACCAGCAAAGGGCTTTATTGAAGAAGTAAGCCTTGAGGAATTCTTTAAAGTGCTTGGAAGCAAGTGGCCTGGATTCCTAGCTATATGTAGTAAGGAGGACGTATTATACAATGGAGTTAAGGCAGCTTTAGAGTACTATGAAAAATACAGGGACGCTAACTCAGCTGCTATAGCAACATACATTGAGCTAGTTAACCCAAGGCTGCCTGAGTGGGCTAAGCAGGAGGCTGCAGAAGCATTAAGGAAGGGCTTAATGACTACAAGGGAGGGAGCCAGTGTATTGTTCAGGCTTGACCAAAGGCTTATGAAGGAAGGCTTTAGCTTTGATGAATACGTTCCACTACTTGCATCAGTAATGCAGTTAGCTATTTATGAGGGAATGCGCATCTAGGGCTCGCTTCTCAAATCTCTACGCGCAGTTCCCTTTAATGCATAACTCATTAAGTCTCTGTGGGGCTTCTCAAGATCTATAGTTATTATTCTTCCTCTAGCTTGGAGGCTTACATTATATACGTAGACTCCGTTTATCAAAGCCCTTTCAACTTCGCCTCTATGCACATGGGCGTGAACAATTAAGTCGAAGAGGTCTTTAGATATTAAGGCTTCCATAAGGCTTGAAGCTAAGTAAGGCCATGAGCGGGTGTCTTCGCCAATTAGAGTCCTTCGAGTCACTCCATAGTGTGAAGCCAGTATTACGTAGTTGCACTTACTCCTCAAGCTTCGCGCCAAGTCCTTGATTCTATTTGGAAGCTCTCTGTAGTACTTATTGAGCCAAGGAGCATTCTTCATTTGCCACGTAGTCAGCTTATCTAATGCTCCTCTAGTACCAATTATGCCTACAGTTGCTTTACTTAATTCAAGTACAGTCTCTGAGTCGTTGAGCCAGATGACTTCGTTGAATTTCTCTACGTATGGCTTCTCATGCCCTCTATACTCTTCATTGCCAAATACCATAACTATTTTAGCGTTTTGAAGCTTCTTCCTAGTTAATTCAATGACTGGCCTAACTCCCTCAACGTAGTTCTTCTCAACAATATCGCCAACGAATACTATGGCCTCCACTCTATCCCCATTAGTTAAATTGTTGAGAGCTGTTGCAAACGTACTCAAGTACCTGGGGCTATGTATATCGCCTGTAAATGCTAAGAGCACTGAGCTCACCTAATTCAATTCCTTAAACTCGATCTTCCTACGTCTAAATTATACTTTGCTGACTTAAGACTTAAACCTCTTTACTCATTGATCAGTTTTTAAGTGCTCAAATACAGCTTTTTTACTAACTATAGTTG
>JAVZTI010000014.1:21552-39834 GCA_038879595.1 Desulfurococcaceae archaeon
CCTCAGGATCTATAAGTATTAACGTGATGGGTATTTCCCCTCTAGAGGCTTTCTCCATGAGTTCAATTCTTTGGCTGCATTCCAATGGCTTAGGCTGAATGGATTCACATATGAATTTAGTTTTATCGAGTACGTCGAGTATTATTCCTTCTACAGTAGTTATGTAGCCCATTGATGCTGGTCCAGGAGTTACTTCAACTCCTAGCTCAGGTATAGCTATGCTTGCAGTACTAGATCTTATTACTAGTGAATTAAGGTCTTCTAACTCAGTTACTTTAAGCATTATTTTTCTCGGCTCACTTACTTCAATTAAACGCACATCAACGTGTTTAAATCCGCATTCACTGCACTTACAGCTCGTAAGAATAACTTCTCCAACTATAGGTATGTTGTAAAGGTACTCGCTGCACTTAGACATGCTTCTACACATTGGGCACTCAAATTCGTACTCAAGTACTTTCATCAAGGACATTGAGCAGCAGCCTCCTTCCTTAATTAATGCCGTTAAATTAAATATAAATATAGGCCTCTGCGTTAACCCGATGGTTGAGGTGCGTGGAGTAACATCATGAATAACTGTGGGAGCCTCGCTGTAATAGTAGCGTTATCGATTCTAGGGGGATTCTTCAAAATATTGGGTGGCACAATCTATGGTTCAAGAGCTTCATTCGTTGATGCTCTTACTTCAATAGCTAATGTACTTGCTGCAGTAGTTTCAGTATACTTCTACTCTAAGAGCACTCTGCCGCCGGATAAGGATCATCATTATGGTCACTACAAGTTAGGCTATGCGGGAATCATTGTAACGCTAATAGCATATGGCTTTGTAGCAGGCCTCGTGATATCGGAGCTAGCTAGATTTGAGCCATATAGAGTTGAGATCATGGCTCCATTAATGGCTTGCCTAGGGGCTTTCTCTTACTCTATAGCGATATTCCTATCAAAAAAGATCGGTAGCTTCCTCTCAGTGTACTCAGTATTCACATTCAGTGAACTCATAGAGGCTGGAGTTGTTGTTGCTTCATCAGCTATCGGAGCTCTCTACAACTACATAGTTGATTACTCAGGCGCGCTTGTTTTAACTACTTATATATTCGTAGAAATACTTAAAACAACTAAGAGCCTAATGATGGGGATAAGCGATATAGCTCCATCAACTAGTTATATAGACTTAGTAAAGGAGTTTATAGCGTCCAGAGGATTTATAGTTAATGAAATTAAGGTTAGAAAATTCAGCGATAAGCTATATCATGGAGACATAAGCGTTAAGCCTAGAGACATTCACACAACATATAGTGATCTAAGCAGAAGAATTAAGGAACTAAAGGAGGAGCTGATGAAGGAGCTACAACTTGATGCCTCAATAGAAATAGCTTAGATCTTTAGTGGGCTATCTCAATTTAAGTCAGCGTCCAGCGCTAAGCATTATTAACGAGGTATTAAATCCTCAATACTTGCGGTGAAGGACTTGGAGTACATCGTAATTACGCACACCGATATAGATGGCGTTGCTGGAGCAGCACTGTACATATACAAGGCTGGCCTAAGCCCTAGCAGAGTATTGTTTGCAGAACCGTATAATTTAGTTGACGTATTGAAGAGTGCAAGAGTTGTAGAGGGAAAAGTAGTTGTAATAGATCTTGGAGTAAACCCTCCTACTCTCAATAAGCTAGTGGATGAATTAAGGAAGATCACTATGCGTGGAGCAGCTGTGGAATGGTATGATCATCACGTTTGGAGCGATGAATGGATAGCCTTAATAAAAGATCTTGGAGTAAAGCTTTACTTAGATACATCCACTTGTGGAACAGGTGTTGTAGCTAAATACTCCCCAAGGCTAGTTGAAGTTAATGAAGCATTTCTAGTGGAGTTAACGAATGGAGTTTGTGGAGCAGACTTGTGGAAGTTCGATCACTGGCTAAGCCCATGGCTCCATAGATTAGTTCCAAGGCGTGAGGAGAGCTCGTGGAGAATCCATGTATTGAATACTTTGAGTAAGGGGGTTTTATGGAACAATGATTTCACAAACTACGTCTCCAATAGAGTTGACTGGGAGTTAAAGGCCTACAGTGAATTCACTAATAACGTAAAAGTAGTGGAAGCATGTAATTTAAGAATAGCCTACATACGTGAGCCAAGAGTTAATTCAAGCCTAGCTGCATCAGTAATCTTAGGTAGAAGTATGGCGGATATAGCAGTAGTAGTCAGCAGCGATGGAAAGCTCAGCTTTAGGTCGGAGAGCTCTGACGTTAGATCGCTGGCAGTAAAGCTTGGGGGAGGAGGACATGTACACGCTAGTGGAGCAAAGATTCATATACCCATCACTGTAAGGCTGAAGAGCTTCTTCAATAAGGAAGCCTTAATGGATTACGTACATAGAGTTATTTCAACAACTATATGTTTTGAAAAATAGCTATTCACACACCCTACCTAATAGATGTATTATACCATCTGCTTCACTAATCGTTAAGGATCTTCCCTCAAAGTATTTGAGTGCTACGAGAGACGAAATTAATGCGTCAACCTCATGTATTGACGCTTGCTCCCCCTTATAAGTTAGCTTAAGTCCCTTAATCAAATCACCTATGGATGAGCAACCTGAGGACTTAAGAGCGCTTAGGGGATGAGTCTCTATCACTACAGCATTCAAGTTTCTTTCAAATAAGTCCTTTAGCTTTACAGCTCTCTCAGAAAGCATCCTCATAGATCTCCAGCCTGGGGGGAGAACTCTATAACCTAGGCTAATCATTTTCCTATCGATGCTTCTAAGGCTCTCCTTAGGAATAGATAGTGGGGCATCTATGGCTATTACTAATGGTCTATATTCAGCCAAAGTCCTAAGGATCTCTTCATCACTGTACACAAGCTTTAAGGCTAGAACTTCTCTGTGAAGCGATAGTATGGCTAAACCACTTGGGTTTCTTGGAGAACCAGCTAAATCTAATCCTGCAACACTAGCGCCCTTCACCAACTCACCTTAGGCCCTAGAGCATACCCTATTAATTCAGAGTACTCATTGTATAATTCATTTGCAATTTCAATCCATTTAAATATTTCTCTAGGAGACTTAGGATAGTGCTCTAAGTAAAGCCTCTCAGCTCTATCCATATAGCTTTTAACTAGCCTCAGCTTGTTCAGCAATGATGGCTTCGCTATAAGTGATAATAGCCTCTTTATTGAGCCTAGCACTTCTTCACTTAAACGACCCTTAGTCCCGAGGTCATACACTTGATCTCCGCTAACTACTTTTTTCTCAAATATGAACTCCAACTCATCGTTCTTCATTAATTGCAAGTACATTCTAAGTACGTCTAGTCCAGCTTGCTTTGCCCCATATGCCTTCATGTAATCTATATTCATTCTCCAAAGGGATTCCTCGCTTACGCCTCCATTGATTGCTTCAGCTATGCTTCTCGCAGCTATGGAAGCTGCAAGCATTGAAGAACCTCTACCTCCACCGTGGATTGGGTTAACAGTGTAAGCTGCGTCACCTACTACAACTACGTTTCTCCACACTAAAGTAGGTAGAGGCCTTCTAGTCGGCACAAGCCCTCCAGCTGAATGTATAACTCTCCCTTTAAAGAGGGGTTTTACAAAGGATTCATAGTTCTTCCTAGGATTAAACCCTCCACCCATGACTACTCCTAAGCCTAGGTTTACTTCCCTTCCACTACTTGTTGGAAACGCCCACCAATACCCCCCTGGAGCTATATCGTTGTTGAGGTATATCACAGCGTGATCTGAATCGTTGAGGGGCTCCTCTAGCTCTATTATTTCCCTAAATGCAGCATTATAGTCAGTTACTCTAGGGCGTTCAGATATAGGCCATTCATCTGGGAGCTTTGTCCTTAATGCAGGTATAGCTCCAGAGGCATCTACGTAAGCCTTAGCTGCCAGCTCCTTGCGAGAACCATTAGTTAAGTCTTTGACCACTATGCGTTCCAAGACTCCTTCAGAAATCTTTACGCTCTCCAAGTGGTGGCTGTGAAGAAGCTCTACTCCACGCCTAATGCACTCCTCTAAAAGCCATTGGGCGAACTTAACTGAGTCTACTCCAACGCCTTCTCCTGGGACAACGATTCTATGCTTTCCACTTGGGCTTACAAGTACAACGCCTCTATACCTGTGCTTTACTACATGGTTAGGCGGCTCCAAGCCTATTTCCCTAAAGTGATGGAGGCCGACGGCGTCTCCACACGCTCTTTCCCCAATTTTGCTAAAAGGCCTTCTCTCAACTAATGCTATCCTTAATCCTTCTCCAGCTAATTTAAGCGATGAAGTTAGCCCAGCTACGCCTGCTCCAACAACTACTACGTCGTAGGGCTCTAGAGGCATTTTCATTCACCAACTATTAGAAACCATGAATTATGTATAAAAAGTTAAGGAAGAAGCTTTATCAACATTCCTTCAACAGTTACTGGAACGTACTTAGAAGCTACTGATACAGCATCCTGAAGCCTCGCTGAGCTGCTGCTGTATATAGTTAAGAGAGGGTCTCCTTTATTGACTCTGTAGCCGACTTTAGCGTGGAGGTATATTCCAGCTCCTTTATCAAATGGAGCTCCAGCAGCCCTAGCTATGGCAGTAATAGATGCATTATCTATATGCGTTACTGCTCCCTCTGTTGGTGAGTGTATTGTGTAGGAGTGTTCTCCAATAGGTATTTCCTCAGGCTTCACGCCTGGGTTACCGCCTTGAGCTTCAACTATTTGCTTAAACTTCTCGTAGCTCAACCCTTTCTCAAAAATTCCTTTAGCTACTTCAAAGCCTGCGCCTAATGGAGCTTTTCCAGAGAGCTCTATTACTAATCCAGCTATGTGTAGTGCTTTTTCAATAAGGCTCTTGCTCCCCCTTCTCTCAATAAGTGCTTCAAGAGCTTCCCTAGCCTCTAAAGCAGGTCCCGCGCTTCTGCCAACTGGCTGTCCACCAAATGTAAGAGCTATCTTCAGCCTCATTTTAAGCCTAGACGCTTGATTTAAGAATAAGCCGGCCAGCCTATCTGCCTGTGAAATCTCCTGTACTTTAGCGCTCTTCCCCACGGGTATGTCTATGACTAAGTTGTCTATACCCATGGCTACTTTCTTAGATAGAATGCTTGCAACCATTTGATGCCATGGGTCTATGCTCAACTTTCTCTCTATACTTACAAAGATATCGTCTGCTGGCGCTAAGTTAAGCTTCCCTCCCCAGGCGAGCGTGGCCTTAGTCCTTCTAGCTATATCCTTTATTTCATCAGCCGTTAGATCTACTCTAGCCAAGACCTCCATTGTGTCAGCCGTCCCAGCTGGAGTAGTTATAGCTCTACTGCTAGTCTTAGGTATTAGTAGCCCAGTTGAAGCAACTATTGGGACTGCTATTAATGCAACCTTGCTGTTGCCAGGCACTCCCCCTATGCTGTGCTCGTCGTAGGCTGGTTCCTCAAACTCTATTGTAGAACCAGTTTTAACCATTGCATTTATGAGGTAAGTCAACTCTTCGTCGCTTAATTCGTAAAACAATTGACTCACTAGGAAGGAAGCTATTTCAGCTTCCCCTATGGAGTGATCAACGACGTCACTTATAATTAAGTACATATCCTCTTGAGTAAGCCTTTGGCCGTTAAGCCTTTTTTGAAGTGCAGTAAAGCTATTTGAAATAGGTATAGGCCTTAATCCAATGCTGTCCCCCCGCGAGACCCTTAGTTCGCTGGCCGTGGATTTATTGATCAATACTTTACCTGGACTAACCATAGTTTTTGTAGTAGCTATAGATGCTCCTATAGATCTATCGGCTTTAATTAACTTCACTCTACTGCAAGAGCTAAGCCCTAGTTCTCTAGCATCATGTTCATTTAATATTACTATGTGTGAGCCAAAGTCTACTTCAAGTAGCTCAACTTCAAAGTGTCTTGTAGCTGAATAAGTAGTCAAAACTTACACCACGCCGGCAAACTCGTAACTTTTTAATCCAGGGGTTAATATCCTCTACCGACATGGAGTCCTCAACAGCGTTGATTAAGTGAAGTCGCGTAGAGCGGGGGCTCTTTGGCTGGCTGTAAACATTTTTAAGGGCAGCGTAAGCTAACACTACATACATGTAAAGCCTGCGCATTAATTAACATACCTTGATTACTAGAGGCGGTTGCATGGCTGGAGAGGACATTAAGGGGCTTTTAGAAAAGGTGTATGAGAAGATCGCTAGGGAGAGAGAGCATAAGCCTTATAGAACTAAGCTCATTAAAGTCGATAGCCCTCATGGAATATACTTCTTTGACAAGAAGCTAAAGGAGTGGACTTTAGTTAAAAGAGATGGAGGCCCTATAACTTTTGAGAGAGATGGATTCTACGTCGTTTACTTCGATAACGCTAAGTGCCCTGCCTGCAGGATATACGACTTGTTCTGGTATCCATTTGTGGAGACAGTTGGAGTAAACTTAGAGTCAGTGGAGTTCGTTATAGTTTACTGTGAGTGGTTTGCGAAAAATTGCCAGTCAGAGGCTGCAGCAAGTAGTTTTAAGGAGTATGAAGTAAAGGCTTCTCCAACTACTGCATTTATTGAAGTAAGGAATGGAGGAGTATTGAGGAAGGAGTTGAAGAGCGGCGTCATGAGAATTGAAGAGCTAGCTAAGAAGGTTGCTGAGCTAACTGGGATAAAGCTTCAATAAACTATTTATACAACGCAATGCTCCATCAAGCTTTAGGTGAGCGCATGAAGCGTAAATTAATTTACTTAGTCCTAGATGGAGTGGCGGATAGGCTTAGCGATCCAGTTACATCACTTGAGCTAGCTAATAAGCCTGGGCTAGACTATATAGCTAGGAATGGTTTATGTGGACTCATGTATCCAATAGCTAAAGGAGTAGCGCCTGAAAGCGATGCTGCAGTACTATCCATACTTGGCTATGAGCCTGAGAAAGCCTATCCTGGGAGAGGGCCTCTAGAGGCCCTTGGAGCTGGAGTAGAGTTTAAGCCAGGCTATGAAGTAGCTTTTAGAGCAAACTTTGCGACAATAGATCCAGAGACGCTTGCAATAATTGATAGAAGAGTTGGTAGAAGCCTCTCAACTAATGAAGCTGTAGAACTAGCTAAAGCAATTAATGGATTAAGGCTGGAGGCTTACAGTGGCTACGTTAAAGTGAAGGCCACCGTTGGGCATAGAGCTGTAGTAGTTATAGGTAGTAGGGAACGCAGGCTATCAAGCAATGTAAGTAACAACGATCCTGCTTACGTTAGGAGAGGACTTATTAGTGAAGCACATAAGTCGTTTGAAAACAAGTTGAGGGATGTAGAGCCTTTAGACGATACTGATGAAGCCAAGGCAACAGCTCAGTTAGCAAACGAATTTATTAGGAAAGCGATGAGCATACTTAATGAGCATTCAGTGAATAAGTCTAGGAGGAGCAGGGGGCTTCTGCCAGCAAACGCTCTTCTAATAAGAGACGCTGGATGTGAACTACCTGCAGTAGAGCCCCTATGGTCAAAGTATGGCAGGAAGTTTGTTGTTATAGCTGAAATGCCTGTGGAACTAGGTATAGGCAGGTTCCTTAAAGCGCATGTAAGGGAGGTGGATCCTCCGACAGGAAGCCCAGAGCGCGATTACTCCATAAGGCTTGAAGCAGCAATAGAAGCACTTAATGACAGCGATGTAGTCTACGTGCATTTAAAGGGCCCGGATGAACCGGGCCACGACGGTGACTTAGGGCTAAAGGTTAGGAAGATAGAGGATATAGACAAGTACTTCGTTCAAAGACTGTTAAATAGCGTTAGCAGCGATGTAGCAATACTGGTGACTGCTGATCACGCTACGCCACCCTCAGTTAGAGCTCATACAGATGACCCTGTTCCAGTAGCCCTATACTATAGTGGGGTGGTGGGGGATGAAGCTATGGGATTCACTGAGAGAGAGTGTTCTAAGGGGAGCATAGGCGTTGTAGAGCATGGCTGGCTTCTATTAGGCAAAGTACTTAGAGTAATTGAAGGATCACTCTAGTAAAGTAATTTAGCGAAAGTAGCTGTCCAGCAGCTTCAGCCTCTATTTGAGCAAGCTAATGCATAGGCTATCCACGCGATGAGCTCCATCTTTTCATCCCCCCTTGTTACAGGCTCAACTGCAGCCGCGCTCTCACAGGAATGCCCAAATCCCTTTGAGTAAGGCATGTGTCTCTACATGTGGATATAGAGAGCAGGTAAGCGTTGAGAATGAATGTCTGGGGCTGCTTTCTTTTCGATGTTTTAAGGAAATTATGCTTGTTGAGTGGTGATGGAAGCGCTGCTTCAAGCCACTCAATACTTAAACTAGGTGGGGGCCCCGTGCCGTTGGGCTCAACAGCAACTCATGAATCCATATGGACGCCCAAGTCCATGTGGGCGAGGTGGAAGCCCCTAGATATGAATAAACAAAAACAAACATCTAGGGATAAACGGCAGGCGCTGGAGAGAGGCAGAATTACGGATTACCATTAATAGGGGTTAAGTGAGAGTACTGTATGGGAGAGAGAATGTCTGAAGATAGTGAGAAAACTCTAGTTCTCAAAATACCGAGCGATGTATATGACAAGCTTTTAGAGAAGAGCAGGAAGTTGGGTTATAGAGAGGTAAGTGACTACATAACAGCACTCATAGATAAGGATCTTGGGGAGCCTTACTCCATTAATGAAAGGATATCTAGACTGGAGAACGCCATTAATGAATTGAGGAAGGAGGGTGTTGGAAAACTGGAGTCTCATTTAATGAGGAGAGTTCAAGACTTAGTGAACCCTGTGGCTGCTGAAGTATCTAAGATCGGCTTAAAGCTAGCTGAATTAATTGAGGACATCGATAAGTTGAGGGAGAGAGTAGAGGCACTTGAAAAAATGAGTGAAGAGAGGAGGGCCTATAGATATGGGTATGAAGCGAGGGAGAAGGCTAGGAAGACAGGCATTGAGAGATTGAGGGAGGAAGGAGTAATTTTTGAAAGCGAAGTTAAAGGACTGAGGGATAGAGACAGGTTCTTCGCATATCTGGAGAGAAGTGGGGCAAAAGTCATAGAAGCCAAAGATGAAAGAGTTGCTGTAGACAGAGACCTCTGGAATTCATTCAGAGAAAAACTATTTGAAGAAGTCACTACAAGCAGTGAGGAAGAAGTGGAGCGTCAATTAAGCAAAGTTGAAGTCAAGTTATTTAAGAAGCTGAGGGAAAGTGGACTAATATACTACGACTCTATTGAGAAGAAGTGGAAGCCTGTAGCTAAGTCGCTATCCCAGTGACGCCACTAAGTGGTGGACTGGCAATGCATGAGGATAGCTTGAGGGGGCTCATTGATATAAAGTGGAATGGAGCTATATTGATCGGTAAGTCGTTTACAGTGGATGGCTACTGGAATAGGCCTGTGAGAGCTATAACTCACGCTCACTTAGATCACGTCATTGGATTAAGGGATAGCTTAAAGAGCAGTGGAGCGATAGTATTTACGCCCGCTACATATGAGTTAATAATGGAGATCTATGAGTTAATAGGGGATCTAAAAGCGCTGCTTTCAAAGAAGGCAATAACATTAAGCTACGGTAAATGCTTAGAGGTAAATGGGGAAGTCATAAGGCTTTTAAAGGCTAATCATATAGTTGGCGCATCACAAGTACTTGTAGAGTCCAGTGGATTAAGAATAGGCTATACAGGGGACTTCAAACTACATGGCACTGAAATCATGAAGGATCTTGATGTGTTAATCATTGAGGCAACGTATGGTTTAAGAAGCTTCAAAAGGCCGTTTAAAGACTCCATCAATGAACTCTTCGTGGACTTAGTGAGGGATGGATTAATTCACGGAACCCCAGTCTACATATATGGTTATTACGGCAAGCTACAGGAAGCTATGTACATTTTAAGGAGTGGTGGAGTAACTGCTCCATTCATAATGCCTAGGAGGCTCTATAAAGTAACGAGCATAGCTGAAAAATACTGCGGTCCAATAGGAAACTACTACGATGAGGCATCAATTGAATTAAATAAGCTGTTAAGAGATTATGGAGGCTGCATAGCGTTTTACCACATGAGTAAAGCTAGTAGAAGAAGCTCTACTAAAGGACTACACATAATACTGTCTGGATGGGAATTTTACGAACCCATTAAGAGGAGAGATCATAATACGTGGACTGTTGCCTTAAGCGATCACGCTGATTATGAAGAACTGCTTGAATATATTGAAAGATCGAGGCCTGGGTTAGTTGTAGTTGATGCCTCTAGGAGTGAGTATGCTGAAGAATTTGCAAGAGACGTTGAAGCACACGTAGGTATAAGAAGCATCACTATGCCTAAAAACAATAGGTCTTTAATTAATTATCTTTAATTAATACTTTAGGTAAGCAAAGCATTACTGCTTTTGCTTTAAGAACCTCTCAATAGACTTAGAGATCCTAGCTAATGCCTCACTCTTAGGCCTCCATCCAATTACTTTAACCCACTTCCCAGGCTCTAGTTCCTTATAGTGTTCGAAGAAGTGCTTTATTTTTTCCTTCAATACTTCCGACAGATCGTTGATGTCGTTTAAGTTCTTAAACCTTGGGTCAACTTTATCCTTTGGGACGGCTATTACTTTAGCATCAACTCCCTCTTCATCCTCCATTTCTAGGAGCCCAATGGGCTTTGCTTCAATCACTACTCCTGGGTGAAGAGGTTCATGAGTAATTACTAGTACATCGACTGGATCTCCGTCTTCCTCAAGAGTGCACGGTATGAAGCCATAGTTGAATGGGTAGTGCATTGCAGTATAGAGCACTCTATCAACGAATACTAAGCCTGTTTCTTCATCGACTTCATACTTAATTGAGCTGCCTTGAGGTATTTCTATAACTACGTTAACTAATTGTGGAGCCTTACTGCCGCTGCATACTTTAAAATATGCTCCCATATAGGCTTCACCTATGATTGCTTGTTTAAGCTTAGCTATGTATCAGTATTCAACTAGTATTTAACTAGTACTACTTGAGGGACATCGTCTTGATAGATTAACGTAATTCTAGCTCCTACATCTATGCTGGCAAGTGGTTCAACAGTCTTTCTTACTGCTTGTAGAATTGTTATAGCTCTATTGATCCTCGTTAATGCTTCCTCTAGAACGCTTGATTCATATGCTGCATCAGGGTTTACTACTATCTTAAAGTCCTTCATGTCTAAAACCCTGGCTTGAGATGAAGGCATCTCAACTCCAGCTAGAGCTTTAAGCAACTCCTTTAGTTTTCTCTCTTGCTCAGCTCTAGCCCTTATATCCTCAAATTTCTTTAGTAAAAGAGCTAGTTGCTGCTTTAAACTAGAGATCTTTTCATCAATAGCCTTTACAGCTTCATTAAATGAAGCATACTCTACAATTACTGCAGACATGTAGCATCCCTGAGAGTTATTTAGTAGCGAAAATATTATAAAAATTGTGCTAATAGGATTGCAAACAAACTCCACAGTAATGAAAAACGATCCTTCTTAAGTTCTACGCATTTCTGCGCTGCAATTACATAAGGATCTAGAGTTGTTTTAGGAAGCATTTAGCTATGAGTAATCAGGATCCCTAAAGTTTATAAGTTACACTAATTGTGGTAGGAGCATTGATTAGCGGGGAGAGAGCTTAAAATGACGACTGGGTTGATTAGAGGAGCAAACGCCATGGGCCACGTTGGATGGGTTACAGTAAAGTGCAGTATTTGTAGTAGGAAGATGAACTTATTTAGATCCATTGATTCTGGAGAGGCTTACGTATGCATTAAGTGCAATAACTTCTTTTGTTCAGCTGATGCTAAAAGACTTGGCTACAAGTGCCCATATGATGGAAGTGAATTGAGGCCGTACTATGCATAAATTTAGTCACTGCTCACGTATGCTTATAGCATCCACTGGACATAGTGCTATGCATCCATAGCATTCAACACACCTCCATTCTTCAGCAACAATATTGTTATTCACTATGTAGAAGACGTATGCTGGACAATAGTCTACGCATAGCTTGCATAGATTACACTTAGAGCGATCTATTGATACTTTTACCAATAGATCATCCCAGAGCGCTTAAATAATGTTGCTAAGCCTGTGTTTGCATACAATACCGTTATAGAAATAAATACTTTTAATGACTCAACTCACTTTGGTATTAGAGGGTTTGGAAAGTGCCTTATGTAAAGGCAGATCTACATATACACACAACGTATAGCGATGGAGTGTCGAGCCCACTTGAAGTAGTGCATGCTGCAATAGATAGAGGACTTAACGTAATTGCTATAACTGACCACGATACATTTATGGGAGCTGTTAAGGCAAGGGATTACGTTAAGAGGAGCAGTCTAGAGCTATTAGTATTGTTGGGGAATGAAGTTAGAACAGAGTTAGGCGATGTGCTGATCTATTGTTTAGAGGAAGTAAATGCTTCAAAGAAGTTGTTAAACCTCATAGATGTCTCCCAAGACAATGGTTGTTTAATAGTTCCAGCACATCCATTTGACATACTTAAGCTAGGGCTTGGCAACGCCATATTTGAATACAAGGGCTGGAGCGCTATAGAAGTGTGGAATGCGTCAGCTAACAAGGGAGCCAATAGGAGAGCTATTGAGGCATCTAAAGAACTAAACTTGCCTGGAATAGCTTCAAGCGATGCACATATAGTTGAATACATTGGGATAGCGCATACCCTCATAGAGTTAAATGAGTTGAGTGAAGAAGAAGCCATTGAGTCAATAAGGAAGGGCAGAGTTAAGCTCTACTTCGGCTATCCCTCATTCAACTTAACTCTAAAGAGAATTGTTAAATCAGTTAGGTACAGGGCTTGGAGAGCGCTTAGTACTTAGACAGACGCTATTAGTCCTCTACAACGCATACTTCATTGCTGAGCTTTATACATCCATCAGGCGGCTCTCCAACGTATTCCCTGAATCTCTCTATATTGTGAAGCACTATGAGTTCATCAATTAGCGGCTCAATGCTCTTACTAAATAAGACTACCCCTTTAAGGCTTTCTGAAAACTTTATGCCTCTTTGCTTCTTGTAGCTCCATATAGCTGAATTAACTTCAACGAGTTTATCAGCTAGAGAATCATCCCACTTCAACCATTCATCACTGGCCTCTGGGAATAGCTCTCTGTGGATGCTTCTCCCATAAAGCCTTCTATATATTGAATCAGTGACAAACGGCATTATGGGTGCCAGCATCCTCAGCACTGCATCTATTACTACGTGAAGGACGTGCCATGAAGCTTCCTGCTCGCTCTTAGAGAACTTGCCGTCCCTATTGTACGCTCTGCTTTTGACTAACTCAACGTAGTTTGAAGCAAAGTAGTTCCACGTAAATTGGTAAATTTCGTTGATCGGTGTATAGACGTCCAGCTCGCTATACCACTTGTCGACTTCAGCAATTAACCTCCCAAGCTTAGCTAAAGTAGCTTTATCTATGGGTTTTAACACGCCTGGCTCTCTAGGCTTAGGGAAAGATGATATGAACCTAGCAATATTCCACAGCTTTGTCGCAAACAAGAGCCCGGTTTTAATTAATTGCTCTGAAAACCTATAGTCGTAACCTAGCTTAGCTGATGCAGCTGCCCAAAACCTAAAGGCATCAGCCCCATACTTCTCTATAAATGGCTCTGGATCTATTACATTCCCCTTGCTCTTATGCATGGCTTCTCCCTTTTCATCAAGCCCCATCCCCGTTAATCTAATCCATTTAAAGGCCGGCCTACCTGTAAGTTGGTAGACTCTTAATATAGTGTAGTAAAGCCACGTCCTAACTATGTCTATCCCCTGGGGCCTAATAGTGTTCGGGAAGGCTTTTTCAAATAAGTCGGGGTCTCTAAGGAAGCCTGTGACATATAGAACCGATATACTGCTGTCAAACCATGTATCGAAGACTTTTCTCTCACCTTCAAGCTCACTCTTAGGAGCGCCGCAAGCCGGGCAGTTCTCCCAGGGAGGTTCCTCAATCCACGGCCTATAGTACTTGCCTGGCTCCGGTACAAGAGTTGATCCACATTTCTTACACTTCCACATAGGTACTTCAGTTGCATAGAATCTGTCCTTAGTTATGGGCCAATCCATAGATATAGAGTTAATCCATTCAATAAGCCTTCTCTTATGCATTTCAGGTTTAAACGACATTTCTTCTAGAAGCCTCTTAAGATCTTCCTTAAACTCCAGTTGTTTAAGGAACCACTCTCTAGAGTGTATTATTTGAATAGGCGTCTTACACCTCCAGCAAACAGGTATGCTGTGCTTAATGCGCTCCTCCCTGACTACCAGTCCTTCTTCATTGAGAATTTCGGCGATCCTCCTCCTTGCATCTTCTACTCCTAGGCTAGCTATAGGGCCTGCTTCACTGCTCATTCTTCCATCGCTTGCAATAATTACTGTTGGCTTAAGGCCGAGTTCTCTAAACACTCTTACGTCAACTTGATCTCCGTAGCTGCAGAACATCATTAAGCCTGTTCCAAAGCCTGGATCAACGTATTCGTGTTCAATTATTGGAACAGCGTGGCCGTATATTGGCACTATAGCGTGTAGATTGCTCAGCTTCTTATACCTATCATCTCTTGGGTTATATGCTAATGCTCCACAAGACTTGAGCAGCTCAGGTCTAGTAGTTGCTACTACAACTTCTTCCTGAGTTTCTTTAACTTTAAACTTAATGTAGTACAGGTATTCGTCTTTCTCAATGTATTCAAGTTCAGCTTCAGCTAAAGTAGTTCTACACCTAGGGCACCAGTTTACAGGTCTTTCTGCTTCATATATTAGGCCTCTTTTGTATAACTCTATGAATGTTGCTTGAGTGATCTTCCTATACTCCGCGCTATCAGTGCCGTTCCGCCAGTAATTAAAGCTGCACCCAAGTCTTCTCCAAACACTGACTATTTCATCCTCTGCCTTGTCTAAGAACTCCTTGCATAGCTTAAGGAACTTCATTCTTCCCTCAGGAGTTGAAGCAAGTTCATGTGCGTTTAAATTATATGCTTTCTCAACCTGTACTTCAACTGGTAAGCCATTTCTATCTGCATAGAATGGAATAAGTACGTTGAACCCCTTCATCCTCAAGTACCTTGCTATCATGTCTATTTGAGCATAGTGAGCTGCTCCACCAACATGCCACTTTCCGCTAGCGTATGGAGGAGGAGTATCTATAGCAATAATTACCCTGGGGTCGTCCTTACTAAAGCTAAATGAGTAAAGGCCTTCTTCATCCCATAGCTTAATTAACTCAACTTCTACATCCGGTCTCCAACGCTTTTCAACTATCCTTGGCTTAAGCTCACTCAATGAATCCACCTTTACGTAATTCACAGTTTTTCAATTTTTAAAGCTATATCAGTCATGAAGTGCCTTCCCTAAATTCCGCTTTCATAAAAATTTATATTTACGGCCGTAAATATAGCTCTAGGAGTGGTATATTGAGGAGTTCCTTTAGCTCTGTTCCAACATTAAGGCACTTAGACGTTAGAGGTAAGAGGATATTCCTAAGGATAGACGTCAATGTTCCAGTAGATCCTGAGACTATGAATATAGTGGATGATAGGAGGATAAGGATACACTCAAGTACCGTTAAACAATTAATTGATGCAGATGCTGCACTAGCTATAGCCTCTCATCAAGGCAGGCCTGGGGAAGCAGGCTTTACAACTATGGAGAAACACGCTGAGTTACTAAGTAAGTATGCCGGTGTAGAAGTCAAGTTTATAGATGATGTATGTGGACCTACTGCACGTAAAGCAATTGAGTCCCTTAAACCAGGTGAAGCATTAATGCTGAACAATCTGAGGCTTGCCTCAGAGGAAGTAATAGAAGCTACTCCTGAGAAACAAGCGTCAACGTATTTAGTTCAGAGGCTTGCCCCACTCTTCGAGGCCTATGTTAACGACGCTTTTGCAACAGCTCACAGGAGTCAGCCAAGCATAGTGGGATTTCCACTAGTTCTACCAAGTGCAGCTGGCCCAGTGATGGAGAAAGAGCTACTGCAACTTGATGATTTAATGAGCGAAGGCCGGACTCCAAGGGTCTTTGTATTCGGTGGAGCTAGAGTCTATGATTTAGTTAAAGTCATTGAGAATCTAGTGGCGAAAGGCATGGCTGATCGAATACTTACAACAGGTCTCTTAGCTAACTTAGTGCTCTTAGCTAAGGGTGTGAACATAGGCTTAGAGAACTTAAAGTACTTAGAGGAGAGAGGAGTACTCACTTTAATCCCTAGGATAAGGCATTTATTAATGAAGGGGGCTCCTATAGAGACTCCAATAGACTTCAAAGTGTTAAGCAATGGAGAAGTGAGGGAGGAAGTTCTTGGAAGAATCTCGGGCAAAATAATGGACGTAGGGCCTTCAACTATAGATATGTACAGGGAGTTCATGAAGGAAGCTAAGGCAATCGTTATGAAGGGCCCTGCTGGAGTAATTGAAGACAGTAGGTTTAGGGATGGAACAGTTAAGCTCATTAATGAAGCTCTATTAACTAGAGCTTGCATAACTATAGCTGGAGGGCATTTATCGCAGTTCGTTAATGAAGAAGAGGCAGCTGCTGGAAAAGTACATGTAACTACTGGAGCAAACGCGTTTCTACTTGCTTTAAGTGGTGAAGCTCTCCCAGGAGTAGAGATCTTGAAGTTGTCGGCGAGAATGTTCCTCGGGTGGTGATGGAGATGGCCTCTGGATACATTCGCGAGCCAAGCTATGAGATAAGCTTCATGTATAGAAAAATCCTAGTGCCTATTGATGGAAGCGAGAGCAGTTTGCGAGCCCTAGACTTTGCACTCGATCTATCTAAGAGATTTGGCTCAAAAATAGTAGTGTTAAATGCAAAGCCAAGGGGGTTAGCGCTAAGTGATGAAGCTATTGAGAAAGCTAGAAAGAGGGCTGAAGGAAGAGGGGTAAGCATTGAGTATAAAGTGAAGGAAATAGATCTAGTTAATGAAAGTCCATCCAGCTGCATACTCAGTGAAATAATGAGCGGGGGGTACGACGCAATCGTAATGGGTGCTAGAGGGCGCTCACTAATCATTGGGCCGAATATAGGTTCAACAGCTCTAGAAGTAGTTGTGTCATCGCCTATTACAGTAATAATAGTTAGGTAATTGCTTCAGCAAGTTAGTTGAGAAAAGCGTGTTTAAACAGAATTTTTTAAATCACTTTTTAAGTTAAGTAAACTATATTTAACTCCGCTATGCTGAAGACTATAGCAGCATTGTGGGAGATACTTTGTGCGGGATTATAGGGCTTACATGCATGCCTGGCAGTACTCCCGATAAGCCTTCACTAATGGTTTACCGCGGGCTCCTAAGGCTTGAGTACCGTGGGTATGATAGCGCTGGCGTAGCTAGCATACCTGAGGGGTCAAGTAAGGTAGTTGTACTTAAAGGTAAAGGCAAAATAGTTGAATTAGAGAAGAAGTATGGCTTCTCTAAAGTAGATGGATACACTATAGTGGCTCACACTAGGTGGGCTACTCATGGAGCTCCCACAGATGTCAATGCTCACCCTCACGTGGATTGCTATATGGCTATAGCTGTAGTACATAATGGAATAATACAGAACTACCGTGAGTTGAGGAAGGAGCTCGCCGGTGAAGGACATGTATTTGTAAGTGAAACGGATACTGAGGTGGTTCCACACTTAGTTGAAGAACTCTACAGTAGGTGCGGAGACGTCTATAGTGCATTTAAGAAAGCTGTAGAGGTACTTGAAGGCAGTTATGCAATTGCATTAATTTCAGCTGTAGAGCCGAATAAGATATTCTTTGCTAGAAAGGATAGCCCACTAGTACTGGGCTTAGGCAGTGGCTTTAACTTTGTGGCAAGCGATATACCGGCCTTCCTAGAGTACTCTAGGAGGGCCGTTGTGTTAAGGGACCATGAAGTAGGCTATGTAACTCCAGTTAACGCCTTCATAGAGGACTTGAGGGAGGGTAGACCAGTTGACTACGCTCACAGAGTTAGATTCATTGAGTGGAGCATTGAAGACGCCAGCAAGGGGGGTTATGCGCACTTCATGATTAAGGAAATCCTTGAGCAGCCGAGAGCTCTTAAAAACACTCTGCAGGGCATTGAGGGAGACGATAGCTTTCAGAAGGCTGTGGAGCTATTGCTTAGCGCTAACAGGATCTATGTCACGGCAGCTGGGACGAGCTACCACGCTGCACTATACTACAGCTTGTTGATGCAGAAGCTTGCTGGAGCTCAAGTAACTCCATTTATAGCTAGTGAGTACCACTCCTATGAAGGAGCAGTCAATGAAGGGGATCTACTGGTAGTAGTGAGCCAAAGCGGTGAGACCATAGATTCACTAATGGCTCTTAGAGCATTCAGGGAGAGGGGGGC
>JAVZTI010000014.1:39844-50314 GCA_038879595.1 Desulfurococcaceae archaeon
GCGTTATCGAACGTTATTGATTCAGCTATACCGCGTGAAAGCATCCTAGCTCTATACACTAGGGCTGGCCCAGAAATAGGTGTTGCAGCAACAAAGACTTTCACTACTCAGGCACTAGCCTTGGCATGGCTTGCAGTGAGCTATGCTCTAGCAGTAGGTAGATTGACTGTCAGCGAGGCTGAAGGCATTAGGGGTGAACTAAGGAGTTCTCCAAAAATAGTGTCTGAACTCCTACCTCTAATTGAGGATAGGGCTAGGAAGCTCTCTGAGTGGCTCAGTGGGAAGAGCAGTGCTTACTACTTGAGTAGAGGTGTGGGGCTCCCAGTAGCTATGGAGGGAGCTTTGAAGCTTAAGGAAATAGCCTACATCCACGCTGAAGCATATCCAGCTGGCGAGAGCAAGCATGGGCCTATAGCCCTTGTATCAAACGGATTCCCAGTAGTGTTCATTGTGCCTGCAGACAATTACTTGGAGAAGCTTTTGCTAGGAAATGTGCAGGAAATGAAGGCGCGCGGCGCAGTCACTATAGGAGTTGCTCCACGTGGGACGAGCCTTGAGGATCAGCTGGACTACTTGCTTCCAGCACCTAGAGCTCACTGGATACTGACTCCTCTAACTCATACGCCGCCGCTGCAGCTTATAGCGTATTATACTGCTGTATCTAGAGGATTTGACCCGGATAAGCCGCGTAACTTAGCTAAGACAGTCACTGTTGAGTGAGGTGGTGTAGTTGAAGACAGTTGTTTTAGCTGGAGGAGGCCCGGGAGAGCTCAGCGTGCTAGTTCCCCCTGGTAGGAGCAAGCATACATTGAGAATTGTGGGTAGGCCCTTAATACACTACCCATTAATGGCTGTTGGAGAGGCCGTTGGAAGAGACGTGATCTTGGTGTATAGCAGTGAAGACGTATATAGGGAAGCCGTTGAGCTGAGCAGCGTTAGAATTATTGGCGTTAGACAGGAGGGCGAAGGCATTGAGGAGGCAGTGAAGTCTGCAGCAAAGGAGTTGGGCGGGGAAGACTACTTCCTCCTAGTCTATGGAGACTTAGTTGTTGATTCAAAAGCCTTGTTTAAAGTAATGGAGTCTTTCTACAGCTATGAGCCAACGATGGCTGTTCTAACTACACCTCTTGAGGAGAAGTACGTATATACCTATGGAGTTGCTTCAACGGACTTGAATGGGTTGGTGAGGAGAGTTGTTGAAAAGCCCTCGAGCATTGATGCTGTTGAAAAGCCAGCCTATACTGTTGGAGGAGTCTACGTGCTGCCCACGTGGATCATTGATTGCTTTGAGAAAGGCCTGGGCTTCACTGATGCATTGAATAAAGTTGCTAGTGAGGGGAGAGCAATTGCAGTCCACTGGAACGGCCTCTGGATAGACGTAGGCTATCCAGCAGATTTGCTTGAGGCGACTAGGCAGTTGCTTAACGCGCTCCGCGGACTGCATGTGAGTGGGGGTGTTGAAGTGGAGAGGAATGTTGTGATAGAGCCTCCTGCATTCATAGATGAAGGCACTTACATAGATCACGGTGCAGTAGTAAAAGGCCCTGTATACATTGGGAGGGGGTGCTTCATTGGAGCCCACTCATTCTTAAGACACTACGCTAGCCTTGAGGGGAGAGTGCGCGTAGGAGCTTTTAGTGAAGTGAAGAATGCTAACGTACAGCCAAACGTAGTCGTAGATAGCTATACGTACATAGGCGATAGCATTATAGGAGGGGATTCATGTATTGGAAGCCACGTAGTTACATTAAACCTGCTGCCAGATGAGGAAACTCCGCCTAGACTTAGGGAGCACTTAGTGGCTCCTCAATCACTGAAGAAACCCATACGCAAGCTGGGGGCTATAATAGGCTATGGCGCAAGGATAGGGGCAGGCACAACTCTGTACCCTCAATCAGTAGTACAGCCTATGGCAAGCATAGAGCCTGGCTCAGTATATAAAGTGGGGAGAGGCGTTTAAGCAGCAGTCCATGCCTTACCGCACATTACTTAGTGAAAGCTTTGCTTAAGCTCCTCTACTCTCTAAGTACGTAGATGAATGATCTAGTTTAAGGCATGCACGCTATGAGTGCATAACGCTGCATTCCCCGAGCACTTTAGCCTATCGACGGCCCCAAGATCTTTGTGCAAACTATATTAAGCCTATTTTAGTTTACTAAGGTGGGGTATGTGCAGTGTCTAGAATTGGCAGGATTGGACACATATTTTTTAGAAGGAGGAGGGTTGGACGCATAAAGATCATTAGAGTAGTAGGTGTTTTTAGTGGCAGTAAGAGTAAGGATTAGAGTTAAGTCTAGAGAATCCCCCTCCTATATTGAGGCTTCAGCTTTAGTAAACTCTGGTTTTGAAACAGAGAAACCCCAACTCCTAATTCCACTAGCTCTAGCGAGGCAGCTGAATCTCTGGCCTCCCCCACTTGATTCATACATAGTTGAGCTGGGGACTGCTGGAGGCCCTGTGAGAAACTACTTAGTGCCAGACGCTCTAGAAGTGCATTTAGTGGCTGGGGATAAGATCAGGGGGCCAGTGGTCTGCGACGCCATACTGTCACACATAGAGGAGGAAGTAATTATAAACGATAAGCTCGGCGAAGAACTTGGGATAGTGATTATAGGGCTTGGAAGCGGTAAGTGGAGGTTAATGGATGAGCCTCAGACCATCGTTAGGTACTCAGAGAAGCCCCAGTACTTTCGCTGAAAATCCATTTGGCCGGCTAAACCCAGCCTTCGCTGGGAATGTAGCCCTAAAACTCCCCGGAACCCTCGCCCTTAGGGCGGGGAGGAGGTCAGCTAACTGCTCTTAGTGGGGTGCTTATGGAGACTGTAGTGAAACAGCCGTGGATTCGTGAATCCCGCTTCTACAGAGCTGTGGATGGAGGGATCGTGCAGTGCACTGTGTGTGAGAGGAAGTGTGTGTTAAGGCCTGGCTGGAAGGGTGTTTGCTGGAACTACGTGAACTTGGGCGGCAGGCTATACAATAATGCTTACGGATTGTTGAGCGCTCTTGAGAGTAGGCCTATTGAGATAAAGCCCTTGTTCCACTACTACCCGAACTCCACTGCTCTAACTTTCTCAGGATACGGCTGCAACTACAGGTGTCCGTGGTGCCAGAACTACTTGCTCAGCCAGACTCCTCCTCACCCTGAAGCATCAATTTACTTGGAGCCAAAGGACTTAGTTATGGAGGCTGTGCGCAGAGGGGATGAAGGCCTTTCAGCAAGCTTTAATGAGCCGACAATACACCTTGAGTACATACTGGATGCTGCTAGTGAGGCTAGGAGGCAAGGCCTGTACTTCAACTTAGTCACTAATGGATACATGTCTTTAAGCGCTATAGATGAGTTAACTAGCTTAAACGTAGATGGATACAGCATTGACATTAAGGGGTGCCCTGATTCCTATAGGAAATTCCTTGGAGCAGATCCATTGATTGTATTTAGAAACGCTAAGCACATTGCTGAATGCGGTGGGCACGTTGAAATGGTTTTCCTAATAGTCACTGGAGCCAACGACTCCCCTGAGTGCATTAAGTGGGTTTTGGAGAAACATGTGGATACCCTGGGCCCAGACGTGCCGCTCCACATAAATAGGTATTACCCAGCCCACAAGTACCGTAAGCCTCCTACAAGGATAGACTTATTGATTAACGCATATAACATGGCTAAGGACTTAGGCATAAACTACGTCTACGTAGGCAACATACCTAATGAGGAGTACCAGGATACTGAGTGCCCGAAGTGCGGTAAGAAAGTCATTGCTAGGAGAAGCTATAGGGTAGCTCTATGGGGCTTGACTAGCGATGGGAGGTGCCCTAGGTGTGGCCACAAGATACCGATAGTGGGTAGGTATAATCCAAGCAAGAGTAGTTACTTATTCATGTAAATGCCTTAAACAACTTGTTTAAAAAATATATCAGTTGCTTCAACATTTATAAATATATTGTTTGAATTGTTGTAAACATCGATTAAGAGAATAAACTTAAAATGTTGTGCTATCATGAGTATTGCCCGGTGATAGGCGTGGCTGGATTAAAGGAGTTGATATATACAGCTGATTCAGCTAAGGGAGAAGCATTAAGTAAAGTTGAATCACACACGCCTAAGATTGAAGCACCAGGCAGCGTGAGGAAAGGCGAAGTGTTTAGAGTTAAGGTAAGTGTAGGCCCCCACCCAAATACTTTAGAGCACTCAATTAGGTACATAGAGCTATACGTTGAGGAGGAGGGGAGGGCATTTAACCCAATACTGATCGGCAGATATGAGCTCACTCCAGTGTATAGTGAGCCAGTAGTTGAAGCCTACTTAAAGCTCCAGAAGTCAGGTAGGCTTATAGCATTAGAGTATTGCAATATCCACGGCTTGTGGGAGAGCCATAGGGAGATAAAGGTTGAGTAAGCGCTGTGGCGTAAGCGATGAGTAGTGAAAGAAAGGCATCTTTACTAAACATACTTAACGATGCAATAAACTTATACAATATGACTAGGTCTCCAGAAGCTTCAGCTAAACTCATGGAAGTAAGGGAGGGGGATGGAGTAGCAGTAGTTGAGTTTAGTGGAGAGTTCTGCACGTCATGCGGTGTAAGGGATTGGGTTGAGGACTTAGCGTACTTAATTAAGTCAATGGGCTGTGGGGCAGAGCTCATAGAGTACTTTGAGCCAGGCAATGGCGGTGAACTTAAGAGAATTGGCGTATTTAAAGTAGTGCTGTGAGGTGATGAAGGATTATAGATGAAGTAGACTTAGCCATCATAGGGGAACTCATGGAGAACTGCAGGAAGTCCTTCAGGGATATAGCTAGATCTATTAAGTTAAGCGAAGTCGCAGTAATAAAGCGCATTAGAAAGCTTGAGTCAAGTGGAGTCATAAGGAAGTACGCCCTCATAGTAGATCCATTTAAGCTAGGCTACACGAAGGTAAGCTTCACAGGCATAAATGTTAAACCGGAGAGAATGCTTGAAGTCATAGCGCAATTAAAGGAAAAGGACTTCATAAAGTACATGGCTGTCACCACTGGAGATCATGAGATTATTGCTGTAGTGTGGGCTAAGGACAGCGACGAACTCTTCAAACACCATGAGGAGATCAGGGGAATACATGGAGTCATGGATTTATACCCAGCCATACTAATGGATGTTGTTAAAGATAAAGCCTACGTCTAAACCTTTTGAAGGCTTGGGCTTCATCCACGATCCTTTCAAGCTTTGAAAGCCTATCCTCCAGGGCTGCAAGCCGCTTATCGGCTTTCGCTTTCCTCTCAGGGTTTACGATGTCAGCTATTTGGCTGAAGCTTTTGCGGTACTTTTTAGCAAGCTGCTTATACGTTGCTCCAGCCTCATACTCGCGCCTCTCCACTTTTACCTCCACCGCCAGCACCTGAAGTAGTTAAGACTTCAAAGCCAACGAAAGACATCCTTGAAAGTATTGTTTCTTCAGTACCAAAAGACCTTGGTTTCGAAGTCTATACTAATGTTAGGAGGGATGCTAGAACTGGAGGTCCAATAGAAGTTGATGTGTGGGCTGAAAAAGATGTTGGGCCAATGAAATTCTCAGTCTACGTATCATGTAAAAATTGGGATAGGGAAATCGACAGATCTGTAGTCGATGAAGAATTTGGAAGAACCATGAACCTAAGAGATCAACCTCAACTCAAAGTCATAGTAGCTAAAAGACTATCAGAGCCAGCTAAAGAGATTGCCATTTCTGATGGTTTTTTAGTGATAGAACTCGGGAAAAGAGCTGAGGCTGAAACTGCTACTGAAGCCTATGAGCTAATATATGAAACCTTAAATGAATTGTTCACTGCTACAGTACCACCAAGGCTTTTGGAAATTGCTTCAAGAGTAGGAGAAATAGCTGAAGAATTAGGAAGGATTAAAGGCGAATTATCTGGATTATTAAAAAAGACCAAGCAGTAAGCAAAACACACTCTACTAAAATTGTCTACGTATTAATGCATGAAAAGGTTAACTAACAAGACTACCTCGACTTAGCACTGAGCTCTTTGATTAAAGCTAAGGAGGAGCTGAAAAGCGGTGAGGTCAAGGTAGAGGGGCTGAGCTCCAAGATCAAGGCGATAGAGGAGGAACTAAGGTCCTTGAAGAGACTCCTGAGCTCGAGGAGCGATTAAGCGATGGTGTTACCGCGCCACGATCCTAGCTCTTGTTTGAGTGGAGATCCCTTCAACCAACTAGACTTCTCCACGCCCCCTCTTCCCGTGAAATTCGCTAATTTAAGAATCAAGCTCATTATTTAATGGACTTCGCACAAAACTTCTGGAAAAGTCTCTTCATGGTTTCCACATCTTCTGTGTGTATTGGAATTAGATCTCTCGGCTTCAAAGTCTCAATTATGTCGCGAAATTGATGCGGCAAGTAGTGGCCAGACAACCTTAATCTAACCGTTTGCGCACCAAATGCTTTAAGCCAAGTCCTCAAAACTTCTTCCTCAACTTCCCTTATGGACTCCCTCGGCTCTGGGTCCATTAATACGACTACTGAGCCCACTAAGTTAACCTCATCCCCCCATATCTTCAGTTTCCTAAGTGTCCGAAGAAGCCCTATCGGATCTACGAGGAGAGTATAGTTTTCTGGGCTCCTTAAGACGTCATTCTTTAAACTCACGCTTTTAAGTAATATTGGTGTCGGGGTCTCTAATTCGTCACTTACGTAAGTCCTATCAAGCAGTTGAGGCCTTACTTCTCCTACCTCATCTAAGATCCAGAGCAGCCTCTCAGAGCCTATTACAATGTCCCTCCCAAGCATTAGCGACAGATCCGATACTGTTACGAAGGTTTCTAAGTCTAATGGGTCTGTAGAAATCGATACGAGCTCATACTCTTTTAGCACCAAGGAAATGCTCTCTCTAAATACTGAGGGGGTTACTAAAGCTTGCTCTCCACTAAAGTTCGTGCCCTCCAATATTGCTACGTCAACTCTCTCAATACCTACCTCCTCCAAGACCTCATTTAGTTGACGGCATACTCCTGCCAGTGATTCAAACCTTAAATCTCCACTGTAGAATATCGTCTTCTCCTCTCCCAAGTAGAGGAACGAGTAGGATGGAAAGCAGCTGTGGCTCACTGGAATAGCTACTACTCCATTCTCGTCCTCCTCTTTTGGCTTGACTTCTCCAGTTTCCTCCATGTAGTCTGGTGGCACGTAAGCCAACCAGCTTTTGTGCGCCTTGTACCACGTCGCTAAAGTGTTCGATAAAACCCTCACGCTAGGAACTTTAACTCTCAATGTAGGCGGAATCAAGCTTAAAAGCCCGATATGGTCTAAGTGCAAGTGGGAGATGTAGAGGGCTTGTGCCTCTTGGAAAGCATCCACTGGCGGAACTATACCGAGAGAGCGTAATTCCGTAGGCCCTAATGGTTCTATCTTACCGCCATAAAACCTTCTTAAGAGCGAGAACCTCACTCCATTATCGAAAATTACTTTTCTATCTCCTTCTTCGATAGCAATACAGTTCCCGCCTATCTCGTTTAGGCCCCCATAAACCTTTATCTTAACTCTATCGATTTCAAACACCTTCTGTAGAGGCATAGGCTCATACTCCTACAAGCCGATACTTTTTGACCTCTACCGTTCTCCACTTAGCCTTGTTTATCGGATCTCTTATCGCTAGCAGCCTTGGACTACCAGTTGAGAAGCCGTAGACTACATAGAGCCAATAGTTATTGCCAATCCTCTTTCCGTACTCGTACTCTGTCTCTGTGAGCTCAACAGCAACATCTATGGGCCAGCGGCCCTTAACCTCGATAAACCTTATCTCGCCAGTCCTAGGGTCCACGCTCCTAATGTCATAGTGCTCCTTCTTACTTACATCCTCAGGGATCCTTTGATTCCTTCGCTCAAACTCCATTGCGTACTCCATAGCCTTCCTCTCAACTTCCTCCACAACATCTGGAGGTGGAGCTCGACCAACTTCTCCAGCAGACACTATTACTCCCAACAGTCTCTGCGAAGCTGAAACGCACTGCGTGACAAAAGCTCTTCCTCCCGGCAGCCAACCTGAATGTGTATGACTGAAGAGTCTCTCAATTTCTTCGATGTACCTAGCATATTCGCTCACGATTCTATCACAGTAGACATATAGAAGGACTGTTCTCGCCTTATCTGTGAATTCATCTTTACTCCAGAAAACATCGCCAACACCGACAACGTTATCCATAAGTTTGAGGAAGAGCTTGAACAAAGATAGGCCCCTAAGGGTTTCCGTAGTTCCATCCTCTTTGACGACGAAGCCCACGGTTTCCGAGAAAGTTGGTTTCTTATCTAAATTTACTGTCACCTCATAGAGATGGAGCTCCTTTAAGTTTCGGAAGCCCTCATGGTCGGGTATGCGCGCCACCAACACTATTGGAGCTCTTTCTACAACGTCTCTAACATCTCTCAGTAGAGACTCAGTAGCTTTCCACAAGTCTAGCGAGTCCTTAAGCCCAGTCATGTGGACTCCCTTGACGAATATGCCCGTACTCCTTTCCTCAACTTCATAGCCGGAAAACCTGGCTGCTAGCTTAAGCAGGTGAGTAAGCAATCTCTTAGCTTCACTTCCATAGAGACCTCCAAGCCCCTCACTAAGAAACTTCTTCACCTTTACCTCCTCCATACTTTTCAAGCCTAGGCGTTCCGCTTGCTCTCTTAACCTCATCAGTGCTGCCACTATCTCCTTCACGTACCTCCTTAACCTATCCTTTCCACCGGCTATGAACTCGATCCAAGCTTTAAACTCACTATATTGTGGCCTTCCCTTTTCAGTAGTTAAGGGTATTTGAAGGAGGTCACACGCTGCCTTATCCCTCGGCAACATGTCTATCTCTAGCTCTTCGCCTATCAGGACTTTCCTCTCGATTCCCGAGATCATCCATGAAAGAAGCTTTGCGTATAGTATCTCTAAGGCAGCCATGTCGCTTTCGACGGACAATAGTAAGCTGTAGCTAGTTACGTTCTTCTCCTGGCCCAACCTCCAGACGCGGCCTATCCTCTGAACTATCTTGACTGGACTCCACGTTGGCTCGTAGTGAACGACTACGTTAGCTGCTTGAAGATTTAAGCCCTCAGAAGCAACGTCAGTTGATACTAAGAGGAGGACGTCACCGCTCTTCAGCCACTTCTTAACGTCTTCTATATCGTACTTCTTTGAATGTAGACCAAGTTTAGTGGGAGGCCTTATCTCCTCTGAGGTTATCATGGCGATCTTGTCGGCGAAGAACTCAGGCAACCTATTCCTCAGCTCATCGAATACGTACTCGGCGGTGTCCCTGAACTCTGTGAATATTACTACCTTCTCGCCATTTTTCAGGTGGTTGTAAACGACGTTTACTAAGGAAGCTAGTCTGGAGTCCCTTTCGCCAAGGATGTTTCTGGCTAATTCGTGGAGCCTCTTAAGCTTCTTAATGTCCTCGTCCTCAAGAAAGATGCTGCATCTCTCCGTGAACCTTTTTAGCAATTCGTCAGCATCAATTCTCTCCTCTCTCTCATCCTCGTACAAGCCACCTTCCTCAAAGGAGTAGCCTAAGAGCACATCAGCTACGAGACTCGCCTCATCGTCCAGGTCTACCTCTACTGCATGAAGGTCCCCAGACTCTAAGGCTTTAATTCGCTCAGCCCTACGCTGAATTATCCTGTCAAGTGTTATTATCGCGGCTCTCGGGCTCGATGAAGCCCTCTTAGCTATAAGTGCCAATAGCAGTGGCAGGGCCTTAGGGTCTTCACCAACCCTGTCGTAGTACTGGAGGAGCTTTGCTCGTAGGAACTCTATTAGCTCCCTATGAAAACTTTCTTCTTCCTCAGACGCCTTTACGACTCTAGCCTTAAACTTACAGTCCGTAAATATCCTAGCTCCTTCGTAAACTTCGTTCACGTCCAGCTTCGTTCTCCTGAAAATTATTGAGCCCATGCATAGCCTGTAGAACTTCTCGTCATCCAGCTCTTGTGGATCTGCCTTGATAAAGGGGTCTACTAGCTTTAGGCGCTCAACGTAGTCCTCAGCCTTCCCCCTATGAGGGGTAGCAGTTAACATTATGACGTGCACGTTA
Organism: Desulfurococcaceae archaeon; assembly: GCA_038879595.1. Lineage (GTDB taxonomy): Archaea > Thermoproteota > Thermoprotei_A > Sulfolobales > Desulfurococcaceae > JANXDZ01. The sequence continues at coordinate 49,881 of JAVZTI010000014.1, forward strand.
GGTTTGCTGATTAGTTGGCTTACGAACGTAAATCTTTGAGTTTCAATGTTCCCCTTCTTGCCAATTCTGTGAGCTTCATCAATGACGACTAAGTCCCAAGAAGAGTCGAGGATCTTAGCTTTATGCTCCTTCTTCTTGACTAGGTCTATTGAGGCTAAGTAGATGCCTAATGGAAAGCCTTGGCTGTGATACGTAGGTATCGTATCCCTCTCTAGACGCTTAATGTCCACTAGATTGAACCTCTTAAGCTCCGCCAACCACTGCTTTATCAAAACTCTTGGCACTAAGATGAGTGCCCTCTTGATCCCCTCTACTTCGAGCAAGTAGCGGATTAGCATTACTGCACTAATCGTTTTTCCGAGACCTATCTCATCGCCTATTAGTACTCTAATCGGTCTCCTAGCGAAGAGTTTACTGAGAAGCTCCAATTGATG
>JAVZTI010000015.1:0-35392 GCA_038879595.1 Desulfurococcaceae archaeon
ATGTAGTGAGTAACTCAACTGTTGCAGTAGTTCTTATTTCAGTAACAGCCTGAGTGGATGTATGGGTTTCTTCAATAATTGCAGTAGTTGTTGTAGTTACGGTTTTAGTTTCACTAATAGTGGAAGTCAAAGTAGTGGTAACTGCAGTCTCATACCTTGTGTATTCATATGCATATACTTCCGGGTACAACTTATAGACTCTGTAAACTACTCTATTACCGTCGCTGAAGGCCCCCTCTATGAATGCCTCCTTTATGATTAGTGAACTCGATCTAAGCTTTATGTCTAGTGCTTCACCAGGCCTTATTACAGCCGGTGACCCCGGTCCAAAGTTCTCTAATGGAAGGCTGTCTTTCAAGCAGTTATCTATCCTCGTGAACTTCTCTACGGTTACATTCAGTGGCGGAGGTCCATAGTAAAAGCTGCCAGTTTCTCCAGGTCTATAAAGAGTTATCGTTAAATTATACGTTGCACTATTTCCAGCGAAATCAACTACGTCAACAACAACTGTTCTGTTAACTGTTGTAGCGCTAGCTACATTAATGTGTAGAATCCACGTATCCCCAGATGAGTACTCAAGCTTAAGTGGAGATAGGGATCCATTTGACTCAAGTAAGTATGCTGATGCGTTTTTAACGCCCCAGCCTAAATCTATGAAATCTAGGTATAGCTTATTAGTTACGTTGACTCTTGGAGGACTTGGTATAGCTATCTTAAATTGAACTATAGGTGGTTCAAGATCCTCATCTCTATACAGCACAAACTCCAGTCTTCCATCGCTTGGAATACTCAAGTTAAGCAATGGATAAGCAAATCCATTGTAAGTAATGTAGTCTAATAACTCTACGCCAGCACCTCCACTGGCATTAATGAGCTTTACATTCACTCTCCCCCCACTCCATGGTAGAGCCAATAGTGCTTCTCCACTAATGTTGTATGAGTATGTCTTTCCACGCAGCGTGTTAGTTATATTGAAGTAGTAAGCTGTATTTCCTTGAACTATTTGTGAGTAGAAGTATCCATAGAGATACGTAGTGTCTACAGGTATTGAGTTTCTAACAGTAGTACTGTAGTTAAAGCCTACAAACCACGGGTTCATTATTGGGAAGCTTATGGAGCGGTCAACGCCTAAGTCTATTACTTGAAGTCCATTGTAATTAGGCCTGCTTTGAGCTTCAGTAGTTGTCGTAATGAAGTATGTTGATACGTTAGTTCTCGTAGACTTAAAGAGAATGTATTGATCCCTATGTATATGGCCCATTAAGACTAATGTCACTCCATAGTCTTCAATGAGCCTAGTCATCCATTGCGCTATAGAGGTATTCCAATAAATGCTTACTAAGCCAGTTACATTAGTGTAATCTGCTCTAACTAACCCTTGACCGCTGAATATTGGGTGGTGGAATGCAACTATTTTTATTGGCAGATGGCTGTGGGATCTCAGGACTTCCTCAAGCCACATCAATGAATCCTCCGTTGGAAATCCAGTATCGCCAGTATCTAATCCAGCTACAAGTATCGTTCCATTAATCACTCTATAGTACTCCCTTGGACCAACATACTCCTGGTAATTGTTAGTCCCCCTATCATGGTTTCCAGGATAAGAGAACACTGGTTTAGTGTAGAGAAATGAATACCAATACCCCTTAGCTTGAATGTATTGATTTGCTGCTGCTCCATCAGCTACATCGCCTGTATTTATCACTAGATCTGAGTTTAGCAATTGAATAAGCATGTGGGCCGACTTCCTTAAGTCATCGCTCACTGGATTGGGGGAGCCAAAGTAATGCTCATCAGTTATGTGAGCTATTCTAACTACATTACTTTCAAGACCTCTGTGAATCCAAATAGATCTTGGTACAATGAACTCCCTTTCAATTCCTCCATCAATTACAACAAGCCTTAAGTCATAGAGCCCTGGGTATGCGTTGCCTGGCACAAATATTGATGTCCGCGAAGAACCCTGGACTTCAAAACTATCTACATTAATTGCTACCTGAATTAAGAGTAGAAGCATTAAACAAGCAGCAAGAGTCTTCACTATAGAGCACCCAAGTATTACAAATAATGCAGCATTAAAAACCCTTTCCTATAAATATAGATCTAAGTCCTCTTAACAAAGTTCTTTAGAGTTCTAGTAAACGACTCATACGCTAACTACTAATAACCTATATTAGCAAACCCTCATCTTGGTCAATAGTACCGCTGATGCGGGAAACAGTGCTCATTGATATACTGCATTGGTTAAGAAACGCTAATAAGGAGTAAGTACAAGAGTGTAATTGCCCCGCCTCCCCCACGTCCTCAGAAACCCTGTCAAGGGGGTGAAGATGAAGAGGAACGGTCAGGCGGGGTACATGAGTTAAAACAAATAAATTATTCCTTTAGATATTCACAGTTGGTGTCGGCCTTGACTGATGTAGTCTTAGTGTTTGAAGTTCATCAGCCATATCGTCTTGACAGAAGAGCTTATGAAAAAGTTATTTCAAAGGCTATGAGAGGAGTCCTTGAGTTAAAAGATCTGGAGGAAGCCATTCTTGATCAGGGGTTGAACAAGATAGTTATTGAAAGAGCTGCGAAAAAATGCTATATTCCGGCAACCAAGATCATTATTGATGGGTTAAATGAGTTTAAGAATTTAGAGAGGAGATTCAATGTCTCATTCAGCATTAGTGGAGTACTCATTGAGCAATTATTTAAGTGGGCTCCTGAAGTAATAGACATTTTCAGTGAAGCTTATGAAACAGGAGCTGTTGAATTCATTGGACAGACATATTATCACAGCTTAGCAGCATTTATTCCACCAGCCTTTGACGAACTTAGAGAGCAGTTTGAAGAGCATAAGAAGCTAATGAAGGAAGTTTTTGGAGCTGAGTTAACTAGTGCTGAAAACACTGAGTTCATATATAATAACGACATTGCATGCGCTGTTTACAGCATGGGTTATAAGACAATCTTGACTGAGGGCGTAGACTGGATCCTCGGCTGGAGATCCCCTAATTACGTCTATAGAGGCTACTTATGTGATGTAAAAGTACTCACTAGAAACTACAGGTTAAGCGATGATGTAGGCTACAGGTTTAGTGATAAAAACTGGGATCAATACCCTCTTACTGCAGACAAATACGCTGCTTGGCTAGCAGCTACTCCTGGAGACGTAATTCTTTTAGCCATGGACTACGAGACTTTCGGTGAACATCACTGGCCTGAATCAGGGATCTATGAGTTCCTAAAATGGCTTCCAAGAGAGATACTTAAGTGGAGCCACTTAAATACAGTTACACCTCGTGAAGCATCGGAGAGGAATGTTGCTAAAGATATTTACGACGTCCCTCCATGGAGAACCATTAGCTGGGCTGATGAGAGGGATGTAAGCGCTTGGCTTGGAAACTACATGCAGTTCAATTCATTTAAGATGCTCACTGATCTAAGGCCGTACGTCTATGCTCTAGGAGATCCTGGAGTAAAGAGATTGTGGAAGTTGTTAACTATTAGCGATCACTACTACTATATAGCGACCAAGTTTGGAAGCATTGAACAAGTCCACAGTTACTTCAGTCCATATAAAAACGCTGTAGATGCTTACGCCATACTTGTTCAAGCTATATCTATGTTTGCTAAAACAATAGCTGACTACATTAGTAGAAATCCAGTTAAAGTAGCTGCAGCCATTCAGCTGCCGATAGAGAAAGCATTCCACTTCACTCTCCCCAGCGGTGAATACATAGGCCTCTATGCTAGAAACCTAGTTGAATTATTGCATAGGCTAAGCGAGGCCCCGCCTGAGAGCTTAAGCTACCACTTAAACCGCGGAGATCTGCAGTCATGGGTGAGGCATGTATTGCTTCTCAATGAATTAGCTGATGAGTTCGATGAAGTAGCCAAGGAATCCTTAAGCATTGAGGAGAAGAGGGCTGCCTTAATTAAATTAATTAAATCCATGCTAGGATGAATTCAGCCATGGAGGCAATAGTCTTAAAGTTATTGCCACAATGGACTTGAAGTCACTACACTCATTCCATAAAGGAGTTGGTGGAGGAGGGCGTATGCTTCAAATTATTCGAGGACGTGAGTAGGTTTTCTTCCAGTACTTTAACTAAAGTGGAGACGTTCCATTAATGAATCCCGGCTCAGCTCATAGCTCTTCGCGCTCCTAACCAGCTTAGCTTTGCCTTTATAGCCCCTTCTTAATGCATTAAAATAAGCTCAATAATTTAATAGATCTTAGTCATCCGCTTAGCTAATGTTGCTCAAGGAGTGAGCCTTATATGCCTAAGTTACGCTTTCCATGGATGGGCTACTTACTTATTTAAGGTGGGAGAGAACTTAATTCTACTTCAGCATCTATGATTACTTCAGAGCCGTTCTGTATCCTCAGGCATTCCCTAAGGTTGACGTCAGCAATGAATTCAATTACTTGCTCTGGGTGTTTAGATGCAAGAGGCTTAATTAAGTAAGCTCTATATCCATTGACTCTAGCCTTCCACGCAAGCACTGCTCTATATTCTTTAGAAGGTGGTTCTATAACTGCATGGGGCTTAGACTTGAGCAACATCTGTAGCTTATCTAAGGATCCACTGTCCACAACTACGTTAAGAGTCCCTGGGAAAGGCTCTATTCCAAGAACTCTCCTCAACAAATCCCTATATAGTTCAACGTACTTTGAGCCCTCGCCTAAACCTCTAACAACTTTACCTCTAATAATTACATTCAAAGCACTCTAACCCCATACAGCTATTGTTTAAAGAGTCTATGTATGTAAAAAGCTTTCTACTAAAGCATGGAGAATACAATGACTTAAACCCCCTAAAGCCATATTAAATCCATAGATCCTTATAACTATAGGTGTCAACATGTATTCACAGGAAGTAGCAGAACTAAGGGATGAAGTAAGTAAACTCAAGGCTAGAGTAGATGCATTAGAGAAACGCTTAGATGAAATAACTAAGTACTTAAGGGAGCTTTACCGTTACTTAACTTCATCCACACAATGAAAAGGTCGAGTGTAGTGAAGAAGACTTTATGCGAACATACGTTTTTGCAGGTAGGATAAGGGGCTTGAGGCCGAGTTCGGCAAGACTGAGAACATAGCCTTAAGTTAATGAACCTCCTAAAGGAGAGCCCCGCCCCGAAGAGCGGGGAGGAAGTCAGCTAAAAATACTTAAGAAATCTATGGCTAATACTATTACCAGTAATGCTAATACTGCAACTAACACTATTGACTTAATTATTTCTTTAATTAATCTATGCTTCAAGTACTTCTCTATTAAAATGATTGTCCCAGATAACCCATGGATAAGAGCTAGGGCTGTAAAGCTAAGCCTAATAACAGGATCTGTGTGAATCCTTTGAGCATTAGCGTAATTTAAAGCATTGAGAGTCAACGCGGAGTACGCATGTGGATACATAATTGCATACCCGGTTACTATCAGTAGAAGCGTTGTAATTAAAAGTGGTAGGCTTGTAGCTTCAAGTACTAGGAGCATGTACTTTAAGTAGTGCATTAATTAATTCACCTCCTAGCTAAGTAGTAGTTGCTTATTTCCTCAAATGAAGTAACATGTGGTTGCCGAGGGACTCCTATAGGCATTATGTATAGAGGCTTCTCCTTTTCTTCAACACTTATTACTCTAGCTACTTCATCGTCGTAGAATGCTCCAACAGCGACAGTCCCTAATCCCAGGGCAGTCGCCATTAGATATATGTTTTGAGCAGCGTGACCCACCTCTATGTATACATACCTATAACCCCTTTCTCCATAGCGAGCAGTAGTTCTTTCATAGACTGCGCATATCACTATTACTACTGGAGCCTTCTCAACCCACTCTTGGCTGAGAGCTGCTTTAGCCAGCTCTAATCTACGATCCCCTTCAGCCACTAACTTCATGCTGTGCTTACGCACATCGTACTTATATACGCCTGCTTCTAAGTAAACTCCATCCTCTAATACTACTCCATTGGCTCCTATAACAATGTATACTTCTAGTGGGTAAGTAGCTCCAGCGCTAGGCGCTGTTCTAAGCCCCCATTTTGTTTCAGAAATTCCTTGAGCAGCCCATAGAATCATGGAGAGATGCTCAATAGCCACAGGAGTAGCCAAGTAGTCTCTAATGCTTCTCCTATAAAGCATTGCTTCTTCAACTGAAATCAAAGTTATTTTCCTAGGTAGCGGTAAAAGAACTTCTTCAGCCTCCACTCTTACTCTAACTTCTTGAGTTTGCTTACCGAAATCTAGGAATAGGCTTGCTACGTAGAGTAATAGTACGACTGTTGCTACAAGTGAAGTAATCCAAGCGTATCGTGGAGTAAGCACTCTCCACAGCCCAGTAATACTCTGTGAAGCATAGCTAATAACTCTAAACTCAAGTACTGCTAAAGTTTGTGGATAGAGCTCAGTACTCACAGATCTTGGGTAGAGCCATTAACTACCCTGATCACTAGTCCATTTAAGGGGTGAATGGGGGGGTCTGGCAACCTTGGATCAGGCTTATTCCTTCCAACATATACCCACTTCACTTTACTCGTACCCCTGTATTTACCTAAATACTTCACTTTATACCAATACCTCCCATAGTAGATGTATTTAACTAAGCCACTTCTAGTTCTCCTGCAAACTATGTGCATTGGCTTCAAGTAATAGCCGTAGTGCCTGATGGCATTGTTGTACGAGTAAAGCTCCTTCTTATAGTTCTCTATAGCTTCTTCATAGATTCTAGGGTTTGCTTTACTTAAATCAGTTTCTTTAGAGGAGGAATTCATTAGTGCTGCCTCAAGGGTTGTAGACGCTGCTTAAGTATTTATTTGTTGAGGCGTAGGTAAAGCTTATTGATGCTCTAAGCACTTTTAGAGAGGCTTGAGACTAAATACCCCCTTGGATCTATTTTTACAGGGATAAACCTCTTGGCGAAAGGCCTAAGGCCTTCTAAAACAGCTCTGTAGCTACTTCTAGTAGTTAGCACAATTACTGAGCCCCCCATGCCTGCACCAGTGATCTTGGCTCCAAGAGCGCCAAGCTTAACTGCACTATATACAATGTTCTCTATGTCTAAGTTGCTGACCCCTATAGTCTTCAAGAGCCCTTGATTTAATTGCATTAGTTCACCTAGCTTAACTAGATCTTTTTCTCTAAAGGCTTTTAATGCTTCATCAACTAGTGAACTAGCTGCTCTATAGATGTACTTGAATGTATTGATGTGCTTTTCATACATTTCAAGTACGTATTTAACGGCGCTCCCAGTGCTTCTCTCAATACCTGTGTCAACTATTAGAAGTAGGGATTCCTTGGGAAGCTTTGCTTTAAGTCTTCTCACAGCTCCTCTTCTGTAGAGTATTAATCCTCCGTAAGTAGCAATAGCGTTATCTATACCACTTGGGTTTACATGGACTTCTCTCTCTGCTTCAAGAGATATCTTCTTAACGTCATCTGCTCCATAGCTTACTCCGTGGAATTCAAGTAGGGATGCTGTAAAGGCTACTGCAGTTGCTGCTGAAGAACCGAGCCCTGCTCCAATAGGTATCTTAGACCATATTCGTGCCCTAAAGTTCCTCACCTTACTTAAGTAGCCCTCTTTAACAACGTACTCTACAATTCTCTTAAACTGCCTTAATTGAGGAGGCTCAAATTCCCCAAGCCTCATGCTCCACCCGCGGTTCATTGAAATTACTTCAATTCCATTGGTGCAGTCTTCAATACATACCTTGGCTCTCAAAGAAATAGCTCCAGCAATAGCTGGAGAGCCTTTAACTACGAAGTGCTCTCCAAACAATATTACTTTACCTGGAGCTGTTGAACATACCTTCATTTAATAAACACCTGTGCTCCCTTAGTGTATAGATAGCGGGGACTTAATTAATGCTCAACTGAAAGAGTTTTTAATGCCAATAAGTCGTAGTCTAAAGTGATGAATTGATAGTGTTGGTAGAGCAGGGGATCAATGGAGGTAGGGGTTCTTGAGTAAGGAGTTGAAAAGCCTTCACAGCACTAGCGTTGGAGAATCATTTACTTTAATAGGTAAAGCAAGGCAGAAGTTGAGCAGAGTTAAGCATAGAATAATGGTGTTAAGCGGTAAGGGGGGAGTAGGTAAGACCTTTCTATCCACAATGCTTTCACTAGAACTAGCCAGAAGGAGCTATAGAGTTGGCTTATTTGATGCAGATATACACGGTTCTTCAACTAGCGTAATGCTGGGGTTACAGCAGCTGAGGCTTTATGCAGATGATGAAGGAGTACGCCCAATTGAAGGACCTTTAGGGCTGAAAATAGTGTCGATGAACTTCATGGTTGAATCCCTTGACACTCCAATAATTTGGAGAGGGCCTCTAAAGTCTAGGGCTATAATGGAGTTGTTCTCAATGATTAACTGGGGCGATCTCGACTATTTAGTAATGGATATGCCTCCTGGAACAGGGGATGAAGCAATAACTATTGCTCAAGTAGTTGGAGACATTGATGGAGCAATAGTGGTGACAGCTCCTGGATTAATGAATGAAGTCGTAGTATCAAGAGCAATTAAGTTCACTAAGTCAAGTGGCATACCTCTACTAGGCATTGTTGAAAACATGTGTTACTACAGGTGTCCACATACAGGAGTATTACATTACCCCCTCGGTAGAAGTACTGGAGAATACTTAGCTAAGAAGTATAACTCTAGGCTTCTTGCAAGAATACCTCTTGACCCCAATATAGAGGAGGCATTAGCTAGGGGGAAGCAGTTCATACTTGAATACCCTGATAGCGAGGCTTCTAAAGCTATAGCTGAACTAGCAACTGCTATAGTATCCCTAGTTGAGAAGCCTACTAATGCATTAATGTAAATCCCCCCAGGTATAGTTTATAAGGGGATCCAGAGAGCTATCTAGATGTAGCGGCCAGCTTTTAGGTATTAATAAGTGGTGATACTGTGTGTCCAGAGAGGAGGGCAAGTTATCTAACTGGCGTGTTTTAAAGGAGGCTGCCCTAGAGTTAAGCAAGGGAGGTGCAACAGTGTTTACAAGAAAGGAGTTAGTTGAGCGCGCTATCTCCATTGATCCATCTAAGCCTGCTTCAAGCCTGGACTTTGAAGTAGACTTAGTTACAGTAAATGGTGTAAGTAAGGATAAGTATAAGGATCCAGAGAAATTATTCTTATTTAGAGTCGGCAGAGGTAAGTACACACTATACGATCCAGAGATACACGGCCCAATAGAGGATTACATTCCATCAATTCTGCCCCCACATAGGAAGAGCATTGCTAAAAGCATTGCTGAAGCATTAAGGAGCCGGGGCTTTACAATAGATGAAAGGACTTCTACAAGGCCAACTTCACCTGACTTAATTGCAGTAGGTAGCAGTGGATCAATAGGTATATGGATAGTTGATCCAAGTGGTGACTTAAAGGCTCAGTTGAGGAGCATGGCTCACGCGCTAGGGTCAGCTATAATTGAGCGAAGAAACTATAGTGAAGCAATAGTAGCCATACCTCCCACTCTAGCGAGCCACGTTGACGCTAAGCTGAGGGAATACTTAGAGTCATGGAATGTAAGAATAGTTGCTTTTAGAGAGGAGAGGAGGTATACTCTAGGGCTATGATACCTCTACCTCCACCTCTAGAACTCGACTACCCTCTTGGAAGAGCTATAGCTAAGAGAAGGAGTAGGAGGAGTTGGCTTAAGAAACCAGTTGAATTAGAGAAAGTCTCAACACTGCTCTGGGCTGCTCAAGGAGTAACTTCTAGAGAGGGCTTTAGAGCCTCCCCTAGTGCTGGAGCTACTTACCCACTAGAAGTATACCTAGTGGCATGCGATGTAGTTGGCTTAGAGCCAGGCGTATATCGTTACTCTCCGAAAGACCATTCATTGAGGATCGTTGTTGAAGGCTCATTATGCAAAGAGCTGGGGAGAGCTTGCTTAAACCAAGAGTGGGTTTCAACAGCTCCTTTAAACATTGTTATAGCAGCAGTATTTGAAAGAACAACTGGGTATTATGGCAGGAGGGGCGTAAGCTATGTATACATAGAGGTGGGTCACGCTGCTCAAAACATATATCTAATGGCGACTGCCCTGGGATTAGGGACTGTCGCTGTTGGAGCATTCTACGACGATGAAGTAGCTAGAGTAGTTAATTTAAGTCACAGTGAAAAACCCCTTTACGTACTTCCAGTAGGTTACCCAACTCCGGGAGGATAGTTCATTAACTACCTTTCGCTTTGTTTCAAGCCTTGCGTTGATTTATGTGAATTGACGTCATAGGAAAACTTAGTTTTCACACTATAGGGAGTTGCAAAATGTAGGGCATCTCTAAACGCCTCTAAGAGTTGTGGAAATCCAAGATTAACGCAGGGAATGGAAATAAGGCAATGAAATTAACCATTAAAAACAATGTTAGAGCTGGACTTCTAACGTAGCGCGGCTTCAACAACTGGCATTCCTCCTTAGTGGCTCCCTAGGGCTTCTCAGTTGGAAAAGCTTTTTACTTCACATTAAGCTATTGTATTAGGGCTGCAATATGTTTAAGTACTGTCCTGGAGCAAGAAGCATCATAAGGCCGCAGATAATAACAGTTAAGTGCCCTTATTGCGGGGGAGAAGTAGAGTTCTTTGAATACGAAGTAGAAGCTAAGTGCCCAGATTGTGGGAGAATCATTAAAAGAAATCCCTCGCAGTCATGCATATTCTGGTGTAATGCAGTTGCCGACTGTATAAGGAACTTAGTTGCGCTAAATGTTTTAACTAATGACAGAGCTAATGAGCTTTTAAATCTCGTTGAAAAATACAAGAAGTCTAAGTAAAGTCGTTGCTGGCATTTAGGCTGATGCTGCAAGTAAAGAAATGAAGTACTTGTCTCAAACACCTCAATTTAACGTATTTTTATTGTAGAATTAAACATCTACTACCGTTCTCAGCAGATGGCTGTTCATTGGTTTTCGTATTCGTTCAGTCTTCCAGCCATTCTGCTTCTCAACGATCTCTCTCAGGCAGGCTATGGGAGCTCCTAGCCTCCATCACTTAAGGCTTCACAGCACTCCCCTTAAGCGCCCGAGAGGCACAAATAAAGAACAAGTATTTGAGCATTATAAATTTAACAAATGTGTATAAACTCAGGGGAAAACCGAAAGGAAAACAGCTTCTGGAGAGACAGCACTTTCAGTTGTAGAAGGATGCATTATTAATATTTAAGCTGCTGTAGGAATTAATAAGCAATGAATAATAGGTAATCGTTGAGGGCAACCATGGCTTTTTCATTTACTGACAGAGTGAAATACTATGAGAATATAGTGGAGGTTGCATTAAGGGATGGATGCTTTGAAATTAATAGAAGTTCTAACTCAATTAAGGCAATTAGATCTTATGTAGAAGGATGCTTTAGTGTTGCTAGTTCTACTGATGAGGATTACGAAGTGCTTAAATCAAAGTTATCGAAAGCCCCAAGGCATTTATGTAGGAGTGAAAAGTGGTTTAATGAAACTATATCGAGCGGTGAATTCAGAGTAGGCGAAGAAGTCCACGAGGATGACTTAAGAGCTTTAGCTGAAGTGACATATGAAATGCTTGTTGAGAGAGGAGTTAAAGGTGAAGTAATAGCATCTCATAGGAGGGTAATAGTTGAGCACTCTGTTGAAGAATATAGTGTAACTGCTGTAGAGAAGAGATCCATTACAGAGCTCTACATCTACCCCTATGCATTAATGTATGGAACTCTTGCTTCAACAGGCTCATTAACAGCCGCACTAATGGTGAGAGATATATACGATGAATTAACGGACATAGTTGACGGCTTGGTAAATAACTTAAAGCATCAATTAGTTGCTAAGAGATTTAACCCTATGTACAGTGGCCACTGGAAAATAATACTTAGTGGTGAAGCATCTCCAGCGGTATTCCATGAGCTAGCTCACTTACTGCAAGGAGATGAACCAGTTAAACTGAGGATAGGTATGAATTTAAGAGAAAAGGTAAGCATAGTTGAAGATCCATTTTATCCAGGCCCTCTCCAGAGAGTATTTGATGACGAGCTATATCCAGCTTGGAGGAGGACTCTAGTTGAGGATGGAAGCATAGTGGATTACTTACATACAAGAATGACTGTATTTAATGAAGCAAAGCCAGGCAACGCTAGAGGACTATTCACTAGATCAAAGCCTCTCCACCACCAACTCATAGTGAAGAAGGGGGATTGGAGCATTGATGAAATGATCGATGTAGCTAAGAGAGCTCTAATAGTGCGAAGCATAGCTAGAGCTGAAGTAGGCAGAGACTACATTAGGCTAATCCCTGAAGCAGCTGTAATAAGTGAAAGAGATAAGCTTACGCCAACTAAAGCACTTGAAATACTAATACCTCTAAGTAGGCTGGACAGCATATTCATTGGATTAGCTAAAGATAAAAACGCTAGATACACTTATGAAAAACAACAGCCTGTGTATGAAGTAGCTCCAACAATTCTTGTAGAGGCAAGAGTAATTACGTAGAGTTCAATGCATAGAAAAACTTTATAAATACATAGTGCTCTTACATACTAGGTGGTATATTGTCTATAGAAATCTCTGAAGAAGAAAAATTATTTGCACTAATTGGATGGGCTGCATCAATAGTTGGAGCAATCATTGTATTAGTATTAAAGCCGCAGTTTAAGTACGCTAAGTACTGGTCCTATCTATCAATATCCTTATTCATACTAGCTGCTATAGCAGGCATATCAATATCAATAATTACGGCAATCCTTGGATTCATACCAATAGTTGGAGGAATAATTGGCTTAGTACTTTCATCACTATTAGGCATAGTATTAGTAATAGCGTGGATCATAGGCATACTGAAGTCCATTTCTAAAGAGTATTGGAAGCCCCCAATAATATATGATGTAGCTAAAATGATTGGCATAGAGAAAATTTAACACTTTACATTATTTAAAGACTTTTCTTCAGTAGCAAAAAATCCATACAACCATACTACTAAAGCCTTAGGAGAGCTACAAACGATCCTTTTGGTGCTCCAACCATTCTTGCAATAACGTCGCACTTAGGTATTAGTAAGTGGAGGACAGGCTTTCCTAAGTCTACATCAATTAAGTACTCGTAGTGGCTCATTCCTTTAGCTACAACAATGCTGGATTCATTAAGTGCTCTTTGAGCTTCACTAGATATTTCACTTAAATGAATAGTTGATCCACTGTACCCTGTTGACAGTACTTCATCCAAGTGCTCAACTATGCCTGATCCATTGAGGTCGCCTATACTTAGATCGTTTTGAAAACCCGGCTCATCCTTAACTAATCCAACAACTCTATTGCCAAGCCTCCTCAATTCATCTATGAGAGGGATGTCAAAGACCGCTTCACCAGCGTTATCGAATAGCCATAGTATTTTCTTACCGCCTGCCTTTACGTACTTATAGAAGTCCACTGTATGGTCTATTGCAAGCTCCCTTGAAATAACGTTCCCCATGGAGATTCCGTGGAATTCATATCCATAGACGCCCATATCAATGGCGTTGCCAGCAATAGAGATCTTTATTAATGCTTTAAATAATTCAAGGTCTCTCAAGTCCTTGATATACCTATCTAGGTCTTTAATTACACTCCATGAGTAAGCAATGGAGTTCCTCTTTGCAGCTCTATAGTAATTGACTACTTCTGGAGAGGCTTTTGCAATCAAGCTATACGCACTGCCAGCTACATAAGTTAATTCACGGTTCTCCTTGAATAGTTTTAAAGCATGTTCAACGGCCTTTAATGATAGCTCTATGGCTTTATCCCTATCGGCTACAGCACTATTGATCTCCCTAAGCCTCACCTGCAGTATGCACTGAATGCAGAGTGCGTCGTACTTCATGTAAAGGCCTCCTTTGAACAAGATCTCTTAAATGTAATTAAAAATATTAACTTACTTTGGAGCGTTCACTGCTCTACTCAGTAAGTCCTGCCATACTGCATCTACGTATTCCTGCAGTTGTTTCAACAACTCCTTGCCTTCAGGCCTTAGGATGTGTCTAAATCTTTCCTGCAGCTCTAAGTACTTCTCTATAGGCTGCTTCAACTTTGGATTTCTAGCTATCTGTAGACTCCTATCAGTTAAGTAATATCCTTCCCCAAGCTTATACTCCCAAAGTGGGAAGTAGCATGTATCTACAGCTCTCCTACTAATTTCTACAGCTGTTTCTAATCCATGCCTCCACCCTCTATTGCAGCTACTCAATACGTGGAGGAAGGCTGGTCCATTAACTTCAAGCCCTTTCCTGACTTTCCTAAATAGATCAGCCCAGTGAGCTGCTGTAGCAGTAGCTACATAAGGTATTCTATGTGCAACCATTATGTCAGCTATAGGCTTCTTCGGCTGAGTCTTACCCGGTATAGCGCTTCCAACAGGTGAAGTAGTAGTCCACGCGAACATCGGTGTTCCACCAGATCTCTGTATACCAGTATTCATGTATGCTTCATTGTCGTAGAGTACGTACAGCACTTTATGACCTCTTTCAGCCATACCGCTTAACGCTTGAATCCCTATATCGTATGTACCGCCATCGCCTGCTAAAGCAATTACATCAATGTTCTTGTAAGGCAGTCTACCTGTCTCCTGAAGAGCTTTATAAGCAGCTTCTATACCGCTTGCAACAGCTGCAGCATTTTCAAACGCTACGTGTATCCATGGGATAGCCCAGCTTGTGTATGGGAATATTGTTGTAGCTACTTCAACACATCCAGTTGCATTAGCTATGACTGTCGGCCCCCTTAATGCATATCCAATTAGCTTAACAACTATAGCTGCACCACATCCAGCGCACAGCCTATGGCCTGGCAATAATATGGGCTTCCTTGTTTCAGCAAGCTTCCTTAAGTTAAACTCTAGAGGCAAGCTATGCTCCTTCCCATACTCGTACTCTATAGGCCCAATCTCGGGCTGGGGATTACCGCTGCTCACTTCACTCACCTCCTCAGCTCCGCACACCAATGAACTTCAAGTACTCTTTTACTTCACCTAGTTCAGCTACCTTAGTTAAATCCATGAATACTTCTTCAGCCATTGCTGGAGAAAGATCTCTTCCGCCAAGTCCGTAAACGTAGTTCACTAGCAGAGGCCTCTCCTTAGAGTAATAGAGAGCAGTGCTTACCTCTAGGTATAGAGGCCCAAAGCTCCCAAAGCTAAGCCCTCTATCCATTACTCCAACAGCTTTAACTCCCTTAAGTAAGTCCCTTACTTCATTGAATGGGAAGGGCCTAAACATCCTCAGCCTCACTACTCCTACTTTAAAGCCCTTCTGCCTCATTACGCTGGCCACGTACTTCATAGTTCCAGCAGAACTCCCTAAGACTATTGCTACTACATCTGCATCCTCTACAGCGTAGGAATCTATGACTCCATCGCCATAGCTTCTACCAGTTAACTCACGCCACTCCTCATTAACTTCTCTAACTACATCACTGGCCTTCCTCATTGCTTCCACTTGAGGCATCTTGTGTTCAAAGTAGTAGTCGTATAAGTCCAGAGGCCCTATGCTTAGAGGATTAGCTGGATCAAGCTTATACTCGACTTCTCTATTAAGATAATCTATGTACGTCTTAACGGGCTTCCTATATCCTCCAAGGAAGTTGTGCACTTCTTCGTCTGGGAGCATGTATACATTTTCAAGAGTATGACTTAAGAAGAATCCATCTAAGTTCACTGCAACTGGCAACTGTACTTCAGGGTGTTCAGCTATTTTAAATGCCTGTATAGTTGTGTCGTAGGCTTCCTGGCTGTTTTCAACAAATAGCTGTATCCACCCACTATCCCTCATGCCGTATGCATCACTGTGATCACAGTGTATATTTATTGGAGCGCTGAGAGCTCTATTCACTACAGCCATAACTATGGGGAGCCTTAGGCCGCTAGCTATGTAGAGGTTCTCCCACATTAAGGCAAGTCCCTGAGCTGAAGTTGATGTAAATGCTCTAGCTCCAGCTGCTGCAGCACCTATGCATGCACTCATAGCTGAATGCTCGCTTTCAACTGGCACATACTGAGTCTTCACTTCTCCATTAGCTACGAATTCACTGAATCTTTCAACAATTATTGTCTGTGGAGTAATGGGGTATGCAGCAACTACATCCACTAAGCACTGCTTTACAGCATACGCTACGGCTTCATCTCCATTAACTGGCATAACTTTCTGCTTCTCCAAAGGGACTTTAGGCTTCAACAAGTCTTCTTCACCTCCTCTAACTGTACTCAGAAACCATGTTTATTGCCTTAACAGGGCATTCGTGAGCACATATGCCGCAGCCCTTGCAGTAATCGTAGTTAACTACGACATCTCTCCCATTCCACACTATAGCCATGTCTGGGCAGAAGAGCCAGCACAACATGCATCTAGTGCACTTACTTAAGTCTATCACTGGTTTAAGAGTCCTCCAGCCGCCCGTCTTATACTCAAGGCTTAACTTATAGGTTACAGCTCCTATTGGGAGCTCCCTCCACCCACGTGGCTCCTCCTTCACTGGACTTACACCTCTATAGTTTTTTCAAATGCTCTCTTTACTAATTCAATGTTTCTTTCAGCTAGAGGGCTTGGAAACCTCTCCTTTAATGCTTTTACAACAGCATTCATACTAACTATGTTAGTTGCTTTAACTAGTGCTCCAAGCATTGCAGTGCTAGTAATAGGTCTCTTCAATAACTCCATTGCTAGCTCAGTGGCTGGAGCTATGTATACTTTATATAAGCCTTTATTGATTTTCAGTGCTTCATATAGCTTTTCAATGCTCCCACTGTAGTTAAGCACTAGGAAGCCTCCATTCTTTAAGCCAGCTGTAGTGTCTTTAGATGAAATTAGAGTAGGATCTAGTACTATAACTACGTCCGGTTCATAAATCATGCTGTGAATCAATATTGGTTCAGTACTAACTCTAGTGAATGCAAACATTGGTGCGCCGCTTCTCTCAGGACCGAATGCTGGAAAGCTCTGGACATACTTACCGTCAATAACTGCAGCCATGGCCAGCAAGTTACTTGCAGTCCAAGCTCCTTGTCCAGCGCGTGCATACCACCTTATTTCAATCAAGGTCTTTCACCCATTACTAAAAGCTAGAAGACGCATGCAGAGGTATTAAATCCTTTAGGTAAAAACTTCAGTTACGTAAAGCAAAAGCAGGGCATCAAAAGACCTCTACGCCTATTCTCTCTAAGTACTTCTTTACGAATTCCTTGACTTCGCTAGCGCTCGAGCTATTTAGTGCTTTAACTAGTAACTCTCTCTCTAAATCTCTTTTACTCAACCTACTTATAGTGTACTTAGCTAAGCCCACTAGAGGTGGACTCACGCTTAAAGCATCAACGCCTAAGCTTAATAACAATGGTATGGCCAGCTGCCTACTAGCCATTTCACCACAAACCTCTACTTCAATCCCCTTTTTCTTAGACTCACTTGCCGCTATGGCCATAAGCCTAATGATGGATGGATCGAGTTCATCATATATATAGCTTACTTTAACATTGCCTCTATCTACAGCTAAAGTATATTGAGTTAAGTCATTTGTGCCGAAGCTTATGAACTTAAGCTGAGGTACTTCAGCATACTTATCTATTAGAAGAGCTGCTGCTGGAGTTTCAACCATTATTCCAATATCTATACTTCCAGTAGCCACGCCTTCTGCCTTCAGCTTCTCTGAAGTTCTTTCAACTAGTTCAGTGAGCTCTATTAATTCACTAACTCTACTAATCATTGGTATGAGGAGCCTCGCGTTTCCAGAAACGGATGCTCTAAGGAGAGCTCTTAGGAATGGATTAAGTATCTCCTCCCTATACTCCAGCAGCAGCCTGACGCCTCTCAGCCCAAGAAATGGATTTGACTCCTCGAGCCTTATATATGGAAGTGGTTTGTCAGCACCAAGATCTGGTGCTCTAATTACAACAGGTCTGCCGCTAAAGAAGCCCAATACTTTGCTGAAGGCTGTGTATAGAGACTCTTCACTTGGAGGCGAACTAGAGGACATATATAAGTATTCTACTCTAAATAATCCAACGCCATCGCAGCCCGATGTAGATGCTGCACGTGCCTCCTCTAAATCACCTACATTACATAGTACTCCTACTCTAACTCCATCAGTTGTCACAGCTTCTCTAAATGCTGCCTCTCTACACGACTTCTTTAAAGACTCGTATCTCCTAGCTCTCTCTACGTATGCATCCACGATCTCTCTACTTGGATTCAAGAGTAGCTTTTCCTCAATAGAGTCTATTACAGCTAACTCTCCTTCACTTACTTTACTTAAATCCAGTTCTGGCACTATTATGTAGGGTATTCCATGTGCTCTAGCAATTATTGCTGCATGAGATGTCACTCCGCCAGTTAATGTAATGATCCCCTTTAAGCCTTGCTTCACTAACTTAAGTAGATCAACTGGATTTAGCTCCTTGGCTACAACTATTTTGCCCCCGACTTCAATGCTCTCTCCAATGCCTGGCTTTAGCTCAGTTAAGTTCTCTATAATTGTCGACGCAATGTTCCTTAAGTCACCGGCTCTTAAAGCTATTAATCCACTCCCACTCTCTTTAAATAGCTCACTGTACTTCTCGAAGACTTTCTTAACGGCGAGCTCTCCGCAAATGCTTTCCTCAACTACGTAGCTTACTGCTTCATTAACTAGCGCCTCAGCCATCGCTTCATGAGCGTTGAGCAAATCATGCTCGCTTTCGGGAAGAGCCTTCTTAAGGCCATATAAGTACTCCTTGAACTTGCTTAAGGCTTTCTCAAGCTTGCTTACTTCAAAGTCCTTGTCATTAATTAAGCAATTGCTTGGAATAAAGCTTAGTGCATCAATAAAGCCGTACTTAGTTAAAGGCCCTATAGCCACGCCTTCTGATGCAATTAAACCCCTATACACTCTCAATACAAGCACCACTAGCGTAATGAGTTCTACACTATAGGTATAAGTTAGATATTTAATAAATTAATGAAATCAGTTCACTTAGGTGTATGAATTGGGAGGGATATTTGGAGCCATATCGTATTCAAGTAGAAACGTTGTGCCAATAATTTTAACTGGACTAAAGAGACTTAAGCACCGTGGATTTGACACTACTGGAATAGCATTCATTGATGGAGGAAGACTAAGTGTATTAAAGGAAGTAGGTGAACCTGGGGAAGTCATTGAGAAACTCAAGTTGGAGGAGCTATCAGCTCCAATAGCTCTGGGGCACGTCAGGTTCTCAACTCATGGAAGACCCCACGTAGATAACGCTCACCCCCACGTGGACTGCAGTAAGAGGATTGCCGTCGTAGGTGATGGAGCTATAGCTAACTATGAAGCAATCTACGACAGGCTAATAATGGAGGGACATGAGTTAAAGTCAAGATCTGATTTCGAAGTAATAGCTCACTTAATTGAAGACTGCTTAAGGAAGGGCTTGAGCACTCTTGAATCCATAGCCTTTGTAGAGCAGAGCTTAGAGGGCTTCTACTCCTACGCTATACTTAGTGAAGAATCTAGGAGCATTATTGCATATACAAGCCTCCAGCCACTCTACGTAGGTAAGTCGTGGGACTTAACACTTGTTTCAACAAGTAAAAGTGCTTTACACGGCTTAGCAGATGAATACGTTGAGTTAAGTGGAGGAGAACTAGTTATAACAAACTCCTTCACTACTAAGTTCTACAAGCTCCGTGAATTGATGAGCGTAGAAAAGAGTTTCAGCAAGCTATACGTAGTAGAGGAGTATGTTGAAAAGGATGGCTATCCACACCACATGTTGCGCGAAATGTATGAAATACCGTACTCCATCCTACGTTGCCTAGCCGTGCACCAGGAGAAGTACCTTTCATATGCTTCAAAGCACATTAGGGAGGCAAAGGATGTATACATAATAGCTAACGGCACAAGCTTGCACGCAGGCCTAGTTGCTTCATACTACTTATCTGAGCTAGCTAACATATCTCCTATTGTAACTAGCGCTGCTGAATTCCCTCTCTACTACATGGAGAACGTTGGGCCTGGAGCAGTAGTAATAGCTATATCGCAGTCAGGTGAGACAAGCGACGTAGTTCAGGCAGCTTATGAAGCGAAGCTGCGTGGAGCAACCATAATGGGCTTAACTAATTACGTTGGCTCAAGGCTTGCCAACATATCTAACCTCTATCTACCAATAGGTGCAGGACCTGAGCTAGCTGTCCCTGCTACAAAGACTTTTGTTACAACGCTTGCAACTCTATATAAAGTATCCATTAGAGTGGCTAAAGACATGGGCAGAATTACTGCATCAGAGTATGGAGAAGCACTAAGTAAAGTCAAGGATTACGCACTTAAGCTCAGGGAGAGTATGGCTGAACTAGATGCTGAGGCAGCTGAAGCAGCTAGTGAAATAGCTTCCTGTAGAAGTGGATACGTTGTTTCAAGAGGAATAACGTATCCAATAGCTCTAGAGGGAGCACTTAAAATAAAGGAGGTAGCCTACATGCATGCTGAAGGCATGGAGGCAGGGGAGTTCAGGCACGGGCCGATATCCCTTGTTGAAAGAGGCTTCTTCACAGTATTCCTAGTTCCTGTTGAAGCCCATGCAGCAAAGGCGTCGTATCCACTGATTAGGACATCAATAGATATGGGGGCTACAGTCGCTGTAATAGGCTTTGAAAATGATCCAAGCTTGCTTGAGTTAAAGAACGTTAATGTGATTAGAGTAATGCATGTGGATAGGTACTTAGCTCCAATAGCGTATACAATACCTCTTCAATTCCTAGCTTACAGACTTGGCTTAAAGCTCCAAAGACCTATAGATAAGCCCAGGTATTTAACTAAAGCAGTTTCATGAGTAATTGTAGTTTAAGCACTTAACACTTCACGTATTTTAATTAGGTGCTATGAAAAATTGGAGAGAATTATAGAGCCTTTATTTCACTAATGTACTTCCTTACATATTCTTCATTTCTCTCTATGCCGCCCGGCACATTTGCGCTAACCCATACTTCAGGCCTTATCCCTCTCTCAATCAACTTTTCAACAGTTCTTATGACTAGAAGCTGTACTATAAATGCATTCACTATAGTTGATACAGGAGCTACCTTAGCTTCTAAGCCTCTTACTTCGTAAATAGCGTCTCCTTCGGGAACCTTATTGTCTATCACTACATCAGCTAATTCGTAGAGCTTCCTCCCAAGGGGGTTTTCTGGAGGGACTTTCCTTGAGAATTCAAGTGAAGTCAATGCTATCACCTTCAATCCCCTATCACGAGCTTCTTTAGCAAGCTCTACTGGGACAGCGTTCTTCCCTGAGTTTGACACTATTATGATGGCTGAGTGAGGCTTTAAGTAAGCTGAACTTAATAGTGCTTTAGCGTAGCCAGATGCTCTTTCCAGTAAAGTGCTCTTTATAGCTCCATTCATGCAGGATATGGATAGATCGAATAAAGGATAAACTCTAACTAATCCACCAGCTCTATAGAACATCTCTAGAGCTAACATCATTGAGTGCCCTGTTCCAAAGACGTAGATGAATCCGCCCTTACTCAATGAATCAGCTAAGATGCTTGCTGCAGAATCTATACTCCCTTGCTCTTCATCAACTACTTTAGTTAATAATTTAAATACACGATCTTTAAATAAATTGAATGATTCAACTCCACTCAATATATCACCTAACACAGTTTAAGTTCCTAAAGGAATAAAAATATTGTACTCAGTTCAGTTAATGTGAAAGCTACTCCTTTTCATAGACGATGCTTCCTTCAATTATTGTTTTAACTACCTCTAGTTCTTTGTTAAGTATAGCTATGTCAGCTACATAGCCAGCCCTTATATCCCCTATCTTTAGCTTCTCATAAACATTAATGCTTTTAGCTGGAGTAGCGCTAGCCATTGCTGCAGCATCCATTAAACTGTATCCCAACTTAACTACGTTTTTGAAAGCCTTATCCATTGTGAGAGTGCTGCCTGCTAAAGAGCCTGTGTTAAGTAGTTTACACACGCCTTTTTCAACAATTACTTTAAGCCCTCCGAGTTCATAGATGCCGTCAGGCATATCTGTTGCTGCTATGGAATCAGTGATCAAGGTAATTCTACTGGAACCCCCTAGATCTATAATCATTTTAACTACTGCTGGATGAATATGTATGAAGTCAGCGATCAGCTCTATGAATACTCTAGGTGATTGAAGGAGGGCTAAGGCTATACCCGGCTCCCTGTGGTGGAACCTCGTCATTCCATTAAATATGTGAGTTGCTTTTGAAACCCCTAGTTCAACTGCTTTAACTCCCTCTTCATACGATGAATCCGTGTGCCCAGCGCTAACAGTTATCCCCACGCTACTTGCATAGCGTATTAAGTCGAGTGCTCCATCAATTTCTGGAGCAATGGTTATCTGTACAACGGTTTTCCCAGATGCATCTATGTACTCCTGGAGCTCCTTTATGCTTGGCTTACGTATGTAGGCTGTGTTTTGAGCTCCAGCTGCCTTAGGATTTATGTATGGGCCTTCAAGGTGCACTCCCAGTATCCTTGAACCATCAATAGGAGTCCACTGTAAGCGAGCTTCTCTTACAGCTCTACACGCATCAATTATTACTTCATGAGGTGCTGTTACAGTTGTAGGCACATAGCTAGTTACACCATGCTTTACGTAATGCTTGCTCATTTCAAGAATTCTATGAGGCTCTGGATTTGAAGTTACATCAAGCCCCTTTACTCCATGAGTGTGAGTATCTATGAAGCCTGGTACAGCTATGTATCCACTTAAATTCACTTCACTACTAACAGAGCTCCCTAGAGGCTCTCTACCAACATCCCTTATAATGCCTCTCTCTACGACTACATAACCATCCTCTATTAACTTACTGGAGCTGGCTATAGTTAAATGCCTTAAGGTAAGCCTCATAGACAAACACCTGTGAACTCCTATCTTTAACTACTCCACTGCAGAGTGACTTAAGCCATAGTTATATAGAGAGAACTACTCTAGATATGTGCAAGGGCTTATCAGGATTATAGCCAAGCAATAGAGATCTGAGGAAAGCAATGTAGTATAGGGGGAGTATGTAAGCTATTGGCGCTAAGTACGCTCCTCCACTCCATGGAATAAAGTAGTCAGCGGCACTGTCATTGGAGAGTAGCAGGGCATTAAAGCCTCTGGCTATAAGTTCTCTATGTAGCCTCACAGTTTTTTCATGAGAGGGATCCTCACTTAGTGATAGGACTATTAATTGAAGTTCTTCCCTGCGCTCCAGCAAGGCGTTGTGGCCATGCCTAAACTCAAGTGCGTGAATAGCTTCTGAGAAAGTATAGGAGATCTCCTTAAATTTTAAGCTTGCTTCTAAAGCCACTGGATATAGATTGCCCTGCGCTAGTATGGCGAATGCCTTTTTACTAATGGTTTTTGCAGCTATGTCCCCTAAAGCATTTATGCTACTGCTTACGTTAGCTAAAGCCTCCTTAAGTAAGTAGAGCTCCTTATCGAGGTCGAAGTTTACATCAATGTTGTTTAAACGCAACATAGCTATTGAAGTCAGTATTCCAAGTAAGTGGAGAGCTGCAAATGACTTAGTCATGTATACTCCTTCTTCAAAGCACTCTTCTACAACTATAGAGTAGTCGGCGTTTCTATCTAAGTAACTGCCCTTACTGCAAGTAAACCCAATGGTCTTTGCCCCCCGCCTCCTAGATTCATCTAGAGCTAGTAGTACTTCCTTTGTCTCTCCAGATCTTGAGAAGAATACTGCAAGACTCTTCCCACCGCGAATACTTTTCCCAATTAAGTCAGCGTAGTAGAAGAGGAATTCTGAAGCAGGTTGAGCAAGCGCCTTCATGTTCAGTGAGCTTCTAAGCAATGGCATTACCCCTCCTAAAGCTGCATAATAACTGCTTCCACAGCCAATGTAGTATACTTCACTTACTCCATATACGCTCATCAATTCCCCGACAATTCTTTCAATCATGTAGTGCTTGCTTCCAGAAGCATCTACTACTTTAGGCAACTGAGTCATTTCATTAAATACAGCATACTTTGATAAATCCTCCATGCACATCCCCATAAATTACACAATAGTGGAAGCATATAAACTTGAGTTAAAACTATTGTTCTAAAACTGTAGACACTAGATCTTAGTATCTTTAAAATTCTTTCTTCCAGCAACTCATGGATGCATTCACGTACTCCGCAATGTTGAAAAACTACAGGGAGTTTGAATGGCTAAGACTTTAGCTAGCTGTATTTAGCGAACTACTCTAGCCATAACCATTGACATTACAGCCTTCTGCACGTGCAGTCTATTCTCAGCTTCATTAAAGTAGAGGCTTTTGTCATAGCTATCCAACACTTCATCACTTACCTCCTGTCCTCTATCAGCTGGACCGCAGTGCATATAGTATGGCTTGCCGGCTTCATAGAGTCTCTCAATAGTCGTTATCCAGTTCTTGAACTTGCTCTGATAATCCATAGCCTCCTCCTTATGGACTTTTCCATCTCGGCTGAACGGTGGGAAGAAGCCCTTTGGGCTCCACGCCTTTGGGTAAACGAAGTCCGCTCCCTCAAATGCTTCATCCATGTTGTTTAATACCTTGAACTCACTGCCCCATACATCTGTAAATTCCCTGACTTTAGTGAGCACTTCATCTAAGAGCTCGAAGCCAGGTGGGTGAGCTATATAGACGTCTGCTCCAAGCATTGAAGCCATTAGTGCAACGTCTTGCGGCACTGCTAGAGGCTTTAAACCGCCGCTGTAAGCATAGCTTACCACGAACTTTTTTCCCTTAAGGAGGTTCTTAGGCCATCCAAGGGCTTCTAGAGCTGCTTGAGCATCAGCTAGGCTTTGGAATGGGTGGTATAGATCGTCCTCCATGTTTAGTACAGGGATCTTGCTCCACTTAGCGAATTCTTCAATAACTCTATGCCCTCTCCCAATGATCCACTTGGCTGCATCGCCGTATATTCTAACAGCTATTCCATCGCCATATCTACTCAGTACTCTAGCTACATCACTTACAGCCTCAGTTTGGTAGGGAATCATGTCTTCAGGAAGCGTTGGAGCATAAACTTGATCTGGGCTTATATATATCCCCTGGCCTCCTAATTGAAATATCCCTGTTTGAAAGCTATTCCTAGTCCTAAGGCTCTTGTTGTAGAATATTAAGTAGAGAGTCTTCCCCTTGAGGTAGGGCGTTTCAACTCCTAAGTGGAACTTGTTCTTTAAGTCTCTAGCTGCTTCAATAACTCTAACTACGTCGTCTATGCTGTAATCAGTGTTCTTCAACCAATGTCTTCCAGAGAAGTATCCAACGTACCAAGGCAGGTCATTCATAGGCAATCCCTAAGTGGTTAATTGGAGAGCAATATTAAGTAGTTAACTCTACTGCATATATGTCATTGGGAGTGCTTGCTGTGAGTAAAGTAGAGCTTAATTCACTGAAGTTAAGGGCATTTATTTACGCAACGGAGAGCGAGGAGAAAGTCTTGAAGGCCTTACTGAACTTGATTCCCCCTGAGCTTAGGGATAGAGTAGCTGTCTCTAGGCAGTTAGTGAAGGGGCATCATGGAAACCCCATAGTGTTAGTTCAAGCAGTGCTTCAAGGAGGGGATGCTGAAGCATCTTTAAGGCATATAGCTTCAGCACTGGCTGTAGCTGATAAGAGCATATTAAAGGCCAGCTTACCGCTAAGATACGATCCTAGGGAGAAGAAGCTGAGCTTTAGGCTGAGTAAGCAGGAGCTATACTTCGGTAAGCTAGTTATTAGTGATTCAGGAGACGTAGTTCACGTAACACTATCGTTCTCAGGTAAGGCAAGTAGGGAGAGCGTTAGAAAGCTTTTAGAGGATGCGGGGTTGATTCAATGAGTTACATAGACTTTGGAGTCACCTCTAGTGAGTTAGATAAGTTAACTCTTGTAGCTAGAAGACTTGGCTATAGAGCACTGTTAGTTGAAGACTGCGGGAGTTGGGCTAGTGCTGTAAGCATGAATGGAGTCACCTTAGTTAAGAAGCAAGTCATTTCTTCACCTAATGAGAGGGAGTTAAAGAGAGCTCTTTCAACAAGCACTAGTAAGTCAACAGTAATCTCTGTAAAGCCTTTAGGCATTAGTGCTGCTAGATTAGCTGCTCGAGACACTAGAGTTGATGCAGTAGTGCTTGATTTAGAGACTTTGAACTACATTGATAAGCAGCAGTTCTCAATGATGAAGAGGTTTAGTAAGCCAATAGAGCTCCCACTTAAGTTAATTACTGGAGGTGAAAGAGCTTTAGCTAAAGTAATTAGGAGGCTTATTTACGCAGCATACATTGAAGTACCAATAGTTTTTTCAAGTAAAGCAAGTGATTGGAGTGAACTATATTACCCTAAGTCAATTGCATTCCTCTTATCTCAAGTGCTCTCTCTAAAGCCAGGAGATCTGCTGAGTGGTTTTACAACTATTCCCAGGGAGATACTGGTGAAGAAGGGTGTTAAGCTTTAGCCAGGAGGCTGTAATTGCAGTAGCTCTCTCTCTATCAATAGCTAGTGCCACTCTATCAATCATAGCTCTACTCCACTTAGCGAAGTTAAGGAAGCGCGGAGATCTATTAATGAAGATCTCGAGGGAGTTTGAAAAGCGTGGAAAGCCGGGGAAGTTGAGGAAGAGATACATAGTTTTTAGAGTTATATCTGATGGAAAGGTTTTGAGGAGCCAAGTTGAGGAAGCTATTAGAGCAGCTGTTAAAGAACTCTATGGAGTAACTATAGTGAGCATAGCTGATCCTCAGTTAATAGCTTACGACGATGAATTAATGAAGGGAATAATTAGGACCAATAACTTAGCTAAAGACTACGTAATTGCATCAATGTCTATAGTTAGAGAAGCCTCAGGGAGGAGAATCATAGTTAAGCCAATCAAGACAACTGGCTTATTGAGGAAAGCTAGGAAGTATATGGAGGCAATAACTAGATAAAGCTGTGGCAACATATCCCTGAGTAGATGATGAAGCCGCTCCAGAATGACTAGTGAAGACTTCGCGACGAACTGATGAACTCCTAATACTTATAAGGAGCATCTACACAGTAGTATTGTTGAGCGGGGGTGCCCGAGCATGGCCAAAGGGGGCGGACTTAAGACCCCCTTAATGTAGGAGATCCGCTGGCGTAGGCCTGCGTGGGTTCAAATCCCACCCCCCGCATTAATACTTCCCAGTTCTAGCGTAACTCATACATTCCTTCATTGTATTCATAGTAGATTTACATAGCTGCACAATGGGAGTTCAGTTCTTATGTAAGCTTGCATTAATTGACGTCGGATCTGCACCTTCATCCCCATTCCCCTGCATCCCGCTTGAGTTTCCACTAGGCTTAGAGGAATTTAAGGCGATCCCGCGATCTCTGTATATTGAGTGACTTGACGCCTATTTTTATAAAATACAATGGTAAAAAGTGCTAAACACCATAAGCCAATGCAATCCCTGAAGCAGAATAGCTAGGGGTTTGGGTTTCATGTTGGTTGATGTTGTTTAGTATCGACCCTTGGCTTCATGGACCTCGGGGCACCTTTCATCAGTGCTCATGTCATTGGTCTCCACTCATTCAGGGTAACCCCAACCCACAGCTCCCCTCCATCTTGTTCGGGCTCACAGCTGTGGGGAAACCCCCACATCCTGGCTTTAGATGCCCCACCCACTCGGGTCTTCACCACACACCTACATCGTGGATGGACTCATCCCACGGTAACACAACCACATCAACCCTTATAAACCTATATGAAAACCAAAACAGTTGCGATAAGCTTAGCAATTGTAGGAAACAGCAGTACGTATCTTTAATGAAGTGGATGTATCATCATGGGACTTCCAGTATATTAATAGCTGTGGCAGCGAGTGCTAGTACTGCCTATAGATTTCTTTAGATGAATGTATTTCGAATAGCTATTGAAGCTCCGAGAATAATTGAAGAATTAAAAATGCTTAAAATCCAGAGTTAAGGGTAGCCTTTAGATAGTATGGCTTAGAATAGGAAAGCTAAGTTATTTTAGTCACCATTGTCTTATGGAATTAACTAGCGTATACACTTAAGACCCTATGTAAAGTTGAAAGCTTGTAGTAGGCAGTTTTTAAGTAATAAGGTAGCTTGTAGAGATTACGTCCTTCGGGGCAGTAATGAATTAAGGACTTCTCAATCGACTTAAATAAAGTTACTTCTCCTTCTCTTTAAATGCTTGCTCAGGACTACCTCTTGGAGCTCCACGGCTTGCTTCATGCCTCTTTCTCTCTAAACGCTCTTTCTGCTTCTTCTTCCACTTGTATTTAATTGTGTGCTTGAGCCCCCTGCTCTTTCTAAGCCCCCTCATTTTCTTCCCAGCGCTTGTAAGTCCTCTAAATACTCTCCCTCTATGGCCAGTGATCCACTTTACATCCTTGTCGCTCTTTATGGCTGGGTGGTTTGGGTCAACTAGTATTACTTCATACCACTTGTAGACTCCGTCTTCTCCAACGTAGTAACTGTTGAGTACTTCTAAGTTCGGGTACTTTCTAGCAGCTCTTTCTTCAGCTATTAGCCTTATGCTTTTTGCTGGAGCATACCCATACACGCCCATTCTCTTAGGCCTCCTACCTTTATTTGGCCTAGGCCTCCTCCTACCTCCCTTCCTAACTCTCACTCTAACAACTATGAAGCCTAGCTTAGCCTTATAGCCGAGAGATCTAGCTCTATCAACTCTAGTCGGCTTCTCTACTCTAACTACTGCCGGCTGCCTCCTCCACTTAATCAATCTCTCCTTCATTAATTCCCTTAACTCACCGTCACTAGGCTTCTTCCACAGTTCTGCAATATAGTGGTACATTCCTCTAACCACTACTTACACCCTAATTCTATCGCCTATACTACCACGGAGTAATTAGTTTAAAAACTTATGTCAGTCTATAAATTGTTTTAATCCAGGAATGAGATTAGTTAAAGCAGTTGGTTGATTTAAGTTGCCTCCTCCAGAGAGAATTGTTGGAGTAATAGGCAAGACTAATGTAGGTAAGTCAACTTTCTTCTCTTCACTAACAATGATCTCTGTTGAAATAAGCAATAGGCCTTTTACAACAATAAAGCCCAATGTAGGAGTAGCACATGTAAGGAAGAAGTGCCCTGAACTAGAGCTAGGAGTAAAGTGCAGCCCTAGAACTGGCTTCTGCATAAGTGGAACTAGGTTTATACCAGTGAAAGTAATTGATGTAGCTGGACTAGTCCCAGGATCAAGTAGTGGAAGAGGGCTTGGAAACAAATTCATGGATGACTTGAGGCAGGCAGACGTACTTATACACGTAGTTGATGCAAGCGGCTCAACAGATCCTAATGGAAATCCAGTTCAGCCGGGCTCCTATGATCCAGTTGAAGAAGCTAAGTTGATACAAAATGAAGTAGACTTATGGTTTAACAGCGTAGTGCTGAG
Source organism: Desulfurococcaceae archaeon (assembly GCA_038879595.1). Lineage (GTDB taxonomy): Archaea > Thermoproteota > Thermoprotei_A > Sulfolobales > Desulfurococcaceae > JANXDZ01. Next base: position 29,325 of record JAVZTI010000015.1, read on the forward strand.
AGTAGTGGAGAAAGTATCTAGATACGTGCTTACAGCAAAAGATCCTGTTGATTTACTTGCACAAAACCTGTCAGGCCTATCTGTAAGGAGAGTTCACGTAGTTAACGCAATTAAGGAAGCAGGCCTTGAAGATAAGAAAGTAAGCTCGTGGAGCAAGGAGGATGTAGAGTTGTTCTCCCGCATACTCAGGAGGCTTTCTAAGCCAATAATTATTGCAGCAAACAAAGTCGACATACCTGTAGCTAGAGGAAACGTAGAGAAATTAAAGGAAGTGTTTGGAGAGTACGTGTATCCAGTCAGCAGCCTCGCAGAATACATTCTTAAAGAAGCATCTAAGAGGAACTACATAGAGTACGTTCCAGGAGGAAGCTCCTATAGAGTCTTAAGCAGCAGTATTCCTGAAGCATTTAGGAAGGCACTTAAGTTAATTGATGAAAACGTCATAGGCATTTACGGCAGCACTGGAGTGCAACAAGTGCTTGAAGCAGCTATATTCAATGCATTAAGCCAAATAGTGGTGTATCCAGTGGAGGACCACAGGAAGTTCACGGATCACTACGGCAACGTCCTTCCAGACGCATACATAGTTAGCAGAGGAACTACTGTTAGAGAGCTAGCATACATGATACACAGCGAGCTTGGAGAAACATTCCTATATGCAATAAATGCTAGAAGTGAAGAGAGGCTTGGGGAAAGCTACGTGCTAAGGGATGGAGATGTAGTTAAAGTAGTTGCTGCAGCAGCACACAGCTAGCTCTGACTACTGTTGTTAAGGAGCTTCCTCCAGTACTCCACGGCCTTCTTGTAGTAATAGTTCTCCTCCTTCCTTGGCCCAAAGGAATCTAAGCCTTCTTTAAACAACTTCTCCCTATACTCACTTGCTTCACTACTACTTATTTCACCGCGCTTCTCCAAGTACTCTATTACTCTCAGTGCTTCTTCAACGCTTTTAGCTCTCCTTAAGTAGTCCACTGGGCCGGGGGTGTAGTTACGCCATGGATCTATGTATGTTCCTTCAAATCTAACAGTTATGCTATAGCTACTCTTATCGCTTGATTCATCTAGTATTTCCTTAGCTAAGTGAGGGTACTTCTTCTTGAATTCATCAATGCTCATCTTCATTAAGCTTACCCTTCTCACTAACTTCTTCTGCAAGCTCTTCTATATAGTATTCTGCCTTAACTCTCAAGAAGGATCTTGAGGGTACATCTCTTGCTACAATCGATCCTGGCTCTATCCAGCTATAGGATCCTATCTTTACTCCAGGCATTATTGAAACGTTGACCCCTATTTTAGCTCCTCCACCTATTATTGCTCCAAGCTTCCTTCTACCACTACTTACTCTCTCACCTCTAACTGTGACTTTTACTGGAGCTTCATCAAACCTTAAGTTAGCAGTTATTGATCCAGCCCCTATGTTTACGTTTTCGCATACAATGCTGTCCCCTATGTAGGCTAAGTGAAGTACGTTCGTGTTCTCCATTATTAGTGACTCCTTTACTTCAACAGAGAAGCCTACTTTGCTCCCACTGCAAATAACTGTGTAGGGCCTAAGCCTAGCACTTGGGCCTACTATTACGTTACTTCCTATGAATACTGGGCCTTCTATAAATGTACCCGGTAGAACTACTGATCCCTCTCCAATGTATACTCTATCTCCACGTATAGAGGCTCCCGGCTCTACAGATCCTTTGACTTCAACTCCTTTAATCAACTTATCTAAAGCTATTCTCTGTACTTCAAGTAAGTGCCATGGGTATCCTACGTCAATCCAATCCTCTTTTAAAGCCAATACACTTACTCTACCTCCACTCCTGACGAGCATTGATATAGCGTCTGTAAACTCGTATTCACCTCTTATAGATGGCTTTAAGTTGAGCAAGTAGCTGTATATGTCTCTTACTCTAAATTTATAGAATCCTGCGTTAACTATGTTTGTAGGAGGATCGCTTGGTTTCTCAATTAATTCCTTGAGGACTCCTCCTTCTCCAACTACTAGGACTCCGTACTTATGGGGCTCGCAGTGCTTAGCTCCAACAATTACGTTGCCTGGTGATTCAAGAAGCTTCCTATATATCGTTGAATCCGTAGTAAATACATCTGAGTAAGCAATGATTACTTCACTATCTCTGCCCAATGCTTCAATACCTTTAAGGACTGCGTGGCCTGTTCCAAGCTCCTCCCCCTGATCAATTACTTTAATGCTAACTTTTGAGTAAAGGCTATGTCTTTTAACAAATTCCTCAACTCTATTCTTCATGTAGCTTGCTACAACAATTACTTCATCTAGTTGCTCAGCTATGCTTAGTAAGTAGTCTAAGTGCCAGTGTATAAGGGGCTTACAGAGAACTGGTATAAGTGGCTTAGGCCTAGTCTCAGTTATAGGCTTAAGCCTCTCCCCTCTTCCAGCAGCAAGCAAGATTGCATTCATTGCTGATTCACTTAAAGCTCTACAGTATGCTTTCACTATAAATTTTTATCCTTATACACTCTCAAGCACTTGAGTACACAGCTTAGCCTTCGTTGAACTAATGAGCCGGGAGCTTTCTTTAAACCAGTAGATATATGTAAAGATAGCTCAATACTCTCTAAAACTTTAACGTGGCATCAAGTATGGAGCTAGGGAATGCAGTTGATCTTATTGAACCCAAAATACTGTAAGCCCTCTATCCCGCTACAATACCTCTATTGGCTCTATTAAGTCCCCCAAGATATTCAGCTATAGTTGTTCAATCTAAGCTAGAGTAACTATACATATCACTCTCCTTTAGCGATAAATTACACAACGTAGAGTAGGCTTTGAGAAGCGTTTATTCACACTCATAAAGTAGAGGTACGTTACAACAGCTATGTTGGAGAACACTTGTAGCTACATGATTCTAGCTATGCACGTTGTTCCATTAGCATATAGGGATCGTGGATGCATTGCATGGAGAACTAGTTTTGAAGTTTCTAGAATACTGAGAGTGCAGAAACACTATTAGAGCACTATGGTTGTTTTAATATAATAGCTATTCATCTGGCGATGAATTATGTGTTTTGGAATGAGCAGAGCTCTAGCTCCTGCAATAATTCTATAGATGTAGATTCAAGTAAGTGTAGAGAACCTCGTCCTTTAAGGTGGAGGAGAGGTCAGTGAGCTTTTGTAGATAAAGGAGGTATTACTATGGCTGGCTTCATGCCTCCCGACTCACTGGGTATCATTAATAGCTTTGACTTATATATCTCTACTTTTCTAAGTGGATATATTTTGTGGGCTTTCTCAAACAATTCTTGAGAGATCTTGCCGAATACGATTGCTTGCACTGCTTCATCGAAAGTCATTTGAGGTATTTCCGTTGATAAGTGTTCGTAAATGACTTTCCTTATAGCTCTCTTCTGACTAGACTTACATCTATAGCTAGTTAGAGCTACTGCATTAACTCTAATCTTATAGCTATCCTTTGTAACTAAGTCGACTATGCATGATACTTTACTGCTCTTACGCCTAATTAAGCTCCTCATGTAATCCCTTGAGAGTTCGTGGCCTCTAAACCTAGTTAACGCCTTATCCCCCTCTACATCTATTACCTGGAAGTATAAGTGTACGTGGACTTGAGTTAAGTCACCAGTTATATCGTACAGTGTGACTTCTATAGTTCTACCCACGAGCTTCAATGGATCGTCTGCTGGAGTAGTTCCAACAACTATGCTTCCAAAAGCTTGTGGAGCAACTACTTGATACCACTTCTTCAACTTCCACTTATCCTTAACTCTAGCAGCTTTAGCTGACACTCCTAAACACCTTTGCTACCAATCCATATGGGAGGAGGTTAATAAATCCCTCTTTACCTCCCTCTAGAGCCTACTTAAATGAAAGCTATGTAGAGCTCATGGGGGATAGGTATTAATAGAGTTTGCAGCAACGCTTTTATAATTCTCCAGCAGCTATGTTAATGAGTGCTGCATTTTCATCTATGTGGAGGCTGCTGGAATGCCTCATTTAGCTGAGGAAATGGCTAAATTACTTGAAAACGCTGGCTCAAGTGAATTCGCTCAAGAAATAGCCAGATTAAAGCTGGGGGAGTTTATTGCTGGTGGTTCTCCAATAACTCGTAAAACCATCGAACACTACTTGAGGAAGGCTTATAGAACTAGTGCTTGAAGGAGGCTTCCAGCAGCCTCCCAAGCCCTCCTTAAGGCATGTAAATACCTCCCCTTAGTTAAGTCAGCTAGGGGGAGGGCAGTATACTATGAAGTTCTATGCATTAAGGCAGGGCTTAATTGAAGCTCTAAATAGCTTTAAGAAATTAATTGCCTTAGGCATAAGCTACATGAATCTACCAAGTTGGCTAAAAGTATTGGGCTAACTCCTGGAGACTTCCATAAGCTAGTGATTAGAAGCTGCTGAATAAACTCTTCACACTCTACACAGCCTCACGCCCTCTACAATCCTTAAGACCTCCCTCAATGAATCCCCCTTATGCATACACACGCTTCCTCTCAAGGCTAGGAACTCTATAATGATCTTTAGTGAAGGCATTAGGATCTATGGATAGAGAAGCGCTTAATTCAAGTAATGTAAGTAAGTTAGTGACCAAGGATATGGTTACTGTAGTTATACCTACGTTAAATGAAGAGGAGAGCATAGGGCTCGTTATTGACGAACTCATTGCAGAAGGCTATAGGAATATACTCGTTGTAGACGGCTATTCATCCGATAGAACAGTTGAAGTAGCTAAATCAAGGGGAGTTAACGTCGTTTACCAGAGGAGTGTTGGCAAAGCTGGAGCTATTGCAACTGCAATGGATTTAGTTTCAACTCCATACATGCTCGTTATGGATGGAGACCATATTTATGACCCTAGGGACATAGAGTTGTTGAATCACGCTGGTGGAAGCGATGAAGTCATAGGATATAGATCTAATAGGGAGAACATACCGTTCCTCCACAGGTTAGGCAATAAAGTCATAAGCTTAGCCTTCAGCTTAATGTTTGGTAAGAGAGTGGGGGATCCATGTAGTGGAATGTACCTTCTGAAGACAGATATTGCTAAGAGACTTGAAATTTCTTCCAGTGGATTTGAAGTTGAAGTTGAATTAGCTGGCCAAGTAGCATCCCTTGGGAAAATAACTGAAGTCCCAGTGGAGTATCGTAAGCGAATTGGCGTAGGTAAGCTTAAGGCGTGGAGGGATGGCTTAAGGATAATCTTGACTGCAGTAAAGATCATGTGGCTCTACAACCCAGTATTCATGATTTCTGCACTGGCAGCACTACTAGCAATTCCTGGAGCAGTAATACTACTACATCAATTAACGCTAAGATACCTTTATGGATCTTGGTCTATAGGCTGGTCTTGGCTGGGCCTAGTCCTATTCATAGCTGGCCTCCAGGGAATTACTGTAGCAGCAATATCCCTAATGCTGAAGAGAGTAGAGCGCAGAATAATTCAAGTGCTTAGGGGAAGTAGCTATTGAGGATTAAACAGCTTAAGTAGAGGAGGAAATAGCTAGTCAATGGGGAGTGCACTCAAGCGTCTCACTGGAGTTAATGAAGAGATTTTTGAGGAGTCATGCTAGAATCGCTAGCTCTGCTTTTAGCAGGCATGCACTTCACTACTCCCTTAATCTACTACCTTTACGCTAAAGTTAAGTGGCTTCCAAAGCCTTGGAATATAGAGATTGATGAAAGCTATAGGCCCTATGTGACGGTAATCCTCCCAACATATAATGAGGCTAAGGTAGTTGTTGATAGGCTTAATAACATTTACAGCCAGGATTACCCGAGGGAGCTTGTGGAGGCTATAGTTATTGATTCTGGCAGCAGCGATGGCACACCAGATCTTGTTGAGGAGTGGTCTAGGGGGCATAGAGACTTAGCCTTAAAGCTCATTAGGGAAGAGTCTCGTAGGGGTAAGGCACACGCACTGAACTATGCATTGAAGTACGCTAGTGGGGTTCAGCTCTGATGCAGGTTTATATCGGTTGGTTTCATCGCCTCATCCTCGTTCCCCTGCATTGGTCTTGGGTTTGCATCACCCTTGGGGGCTTTCAGGGCGACCCCAAGCACCCTACATCTTAGATGTCTC
>JAVZTI010000016.1:0-26496 GCA_038879595.1 Desulfurococcaceae archaeon
TGATGCAAACCCAAGACTAATGCAGGGGAACAAAAATGAAGCAATGAAGTCAACAGATATAAAACTATATAAGAGCTGAACCCCCCATTCCTTCAAGGCTTAGTAAGATCAGCATCTATGGGAGTAAGTGGCTACACACAGGGCATTTGGGGTTTCTTTCTACATTTATATTAACTAAGCTGAGGCTGTATCCATTGAATAAAACTAGCTTTCCTTTAGCTATTTCCCCAAGTCCCACAAGGATCTTTATTGATTCAAGAGCCTCCATAGCTCCAAGTATTCCTGGAATAGGCCCTATTATTGGAAACGGCTTCTTCTCGTGAGGCTTTATTGGAATAATGCATTGTAAACAAGCTGTTTCACCAGGTATTATGACCATAAGTTGTCCATAGAATCCCTCAACACCTGCGTGAACTAAAGGCTTTCTATACTTGACGCAAACTTTATTAAGTAAGATCCTGGTGTCCCAGTTATCTAGAGCATCTATGGCTAAATCCACTTTAGGTACAACTTCTTCAGCTAAGCCTTCATCAAAGTCTCTACTTAAGGCTAAGACATCCACGTTTGGATTAAGTTCCCTGAGCCTTCTTAATGCAACATTAGCCTTACTTAACCCAATATCGCTTGACGTGTAAAGTATTTGCCTATTTAAATTGCTTAGTTCAACTTGCTCACGATCAACGACTATGATTCTTCCAACACCGGCTGCAGCTAAGTAGTATAGTACAGTTGAGCCAAGGCCTCCTGCCCCTACAACAAGTACTTTAGATTTTTTTAACTTAACTTGACCATCTTTACCTAAGAGAATTATTTGCCTACTATACCTCTCTAACTCCTCACTAGTTAATAGAGGTCCACTAGCCATTGTTACTTCACTTCAAATATTATTCTTTCATAACCTCTAATGTAAGTTCCTTTAGGAACTTTAAAGAACAATATTCTATTGTTAATCAGGCTGTAACTTACCCCTAGATCTACTTGAGTTACTGTAGAATCCTCTGGGAAAAACCAGTAAACGACATAGTCGTATCCTACGTACTCCTCTTCATAGTAGTTTTCATAGATGTTTAATCCACTCTTCAACTGGCTTTTAAACTCAATTATGAAAGCTGCATAGGCTATTCTCTTTAATCCACGAAGCCCTACTTCTACGTTGATTACTTTCGGCTTAACTCTTTCTCCATTAACTATAACTTTCTCCTGATCTAAGAAGAACTGCATGTTGTTTCTAAGGGCCTCAACTTCGTTCTCTAATAGTGTAGCGTTTGATACTACTTCAGCGTAATAATGAGCTGGATCATAGTAGTCGAATACTACTACTTGTATGAAGGCCCCGCTCCTACTAACGTAGAAGAAGCCTTGGCCATAGATGGGTTTAATCCCACTATAGTTCACTCAGCGCCCCCCTTTGATGATAGAGACTTATATATGCTCCACCCTTTATTCGTCAACTTAACGATATTGATTTTCCCAGATCTTTCGATCACTATATAGTTGTTCTCGCTAAGCCTCTTCAACTTCCTGGATATAGTTGACTTTGGTTTCTCAAGCAACTTCACTAACCTTACTTGAGGTAGGCCGCTTTCTCCAGCACGGCCAATAGCATATATTATGTCCTTCATTACATCGTCTGACACTATGTCTCTTGGAGAAATTTCTTCAATGCTCACTACATCCTTAAATGCCTTGTGCTTAAAGAAGTATATGGCTATTAAAGCTACGACTGCTGTAGCAGCTATTAAGCCAGCAATCAATGCTGGCGGAGTTTTGTTAAGCAATGGAGCTACTTGGTTTCCACCAGTTGTAGGAGGTGTAATTGGTAGCTCTATAGAGCTACTGAACATAACTATGTTGTACAACTGAGGATCTAGTAGATGTATTTCTATTACATCGTTTACTTTATTAATGCTATATCTCCCCACTGAAGTTACTAATGCTTCATAGTCTCTTGGAATGCGAGTGATGCAGCTCTTAATGACTCCCTCATATTGCTCTAGATCTATAGTAATTAGGTAAACACCGTAGCCTAGCTCCTCAACTGCATTTAAAGGTATATAAGTTACGTTTACAGTGTTAGCGTTTGACACCATTACTTCAAACGTAGTTGCATTAATTACGTTAAATGGCAGTACTGTGCCCTTTTCATCAATGGCGTTCAGTAAGTAGAGTTTTTCAGCTCCTTCAACTACGCTCCTTAGAACTAAGACTGCGTTGCCATAGGTTAAAGATATCTGCATGTTAACGATAGTCAAGTTAGCCTCAGGGTCAACAGTTATTTCTATATAAACTCCACTTACTTGCTGTAAATAAATGCTTTTAGTGCAATTAATCAGTGTCAGTAACACTAAGAGAGCTAGTGCAAGCAATTGCTTCATAGGTTTTACACCACATGCTATACTCTAGATTCCAAAAAGAGAGATATAAACTATGTAAAGAACTAGATCATCTGTTAACTGCTTTAGGAGCTTGTGAGAACTCTACGCTAATGACTTAAAGTACGAGGATGTATTTAAAGAAAAAATAGTGGGAAAACCCTTTACTTGCCCTTTCCAACAATTACTACTTGGTATTGCACTTCACTGCTGCTAATTAATTCTTTAAGAACACTATTTACTGCATCTCCAAGGGGTTCTCCATGAGCTAAGCGCTGCATTATATTAGCCCTAATTGATTCTCCAATTACCCTCTGCCAGTTATGCCCAAACTTATTCCTCAGTTCAACTGCTAAACGCTGCGTACTCTCTAAACGCCCTATGATAATGTTGTAAATAGCTTGCTCTACTTCATTTCTGCTCACAACTCTTGCTCTAACTCTATACCTACCCCCTATTTTTTCAACCATCCCTCGACTAACCCAGTTCTCTAATCTCTCCATAACTCTATTTCTTATACCTACTTGTAGTTCTTTATCAAGCCCTAGGCCTATGCTCCATAGGAATCTCACAGTAAGCTGTTCTCTAAGGAACCACGCTATCAAGGATCTTATTAGTAGGGCGTAAGCTCTTACGTAATTATTGTAGCCTGATACAGCCATGGCGAGTGCTGCTCCATACTTCTCAAGATTCGTCAAGTTTCTCGAGAGTTCAAGTCTATAGTCTCCTTCAGCTATCAATGCTTCTACAAGTATGGGTATAGATGCATTTGCTCCTAACGCATAGTTTAAAGCATTAGTTAATAGTTCTCTAAATTCATTAGTTAACTCAGTCACATTATTGACTGCTTCTAGAGTCACATTACCTGCCTCGCTAAGAGATCTCCTAAGAGTTTTAGCCATTACTTCATGAGCTATGGCTGGCGACCTAGTTAGAGTTAAAGTAGAGAGCAATATCATTGCCTTAGCCATTCTATCATTACTACCTAAGCACTCAAGAGCTTTACTATAGAACCACTCACTTCTATTAACTATATTGAGTGCAATGGTGGAATTATGTTCAATGCCCCATGAAGTCACGGGCTTAGTGACATTGCCAACGATATAATATAAGTCTAGAAGCTGATCAAACGATATGTTCCCAAGAGTTGCTAGATCTCTAGAGGCATAAGTATCGTTCAAGTAGTGCACTGTTAAATAGTCATCAACGGCTTCATCATTGCCTTCAGCACTAACTACATTGAATGTAGCTATTAGCGTAGAGAGCGCTACAAGCACTATTAAGGCAAGTGAACTAAGGGGCTTCCAACTCAACTTACTCACAGCACATCACCTCTCCAGCAGAATTAACTTAGTTCCAGCCCTTAAAAGGGGGCGTGTGAATGTATAAGTTGCACTGTTCCAGTTAATTAGTGAAACTCTGGAACTTTATTACATTACTCTTCCTTAAATAGCTATACAGCGCTCATTGAAGATTATTAGTTCAGCAAGAGAATTGATGCTGGGAATAGAGCTATGCCAATATACTTTGTGGGAATGGGGCCTTCACTTAAGTACCTATCGCTTAAAGCTATTGAAGCTTTATCCAAAGCCGACTTAATAATAGTTGATTCCTATACAAGCATTGTGCCCGATTTCAGTATTGAAGAGCTTAGGAAAGCCATAGGGCATAGGCCTGTTGAAATAACTGTAGTTCCTAGAGAGGGGCTTGAAGGGGAATCCATATGTAGACTCATTGAAGTAGCCAGGGAGAAAAGCATTGCACTGCTAGTTCCAGGAGATCCATTTATAGCTACAACTCACGACGCTATAAGAATTGAAGCACTTAAAGCTGGTGTAAGAGTTGAAGTAATTCATGGAGTAAGCGTATACTCAATGGCTCCCAGCTCAACTGGGCTTCAAGCATATAAGTTTGGAAAAATGATTACACTAGTGTATCCAAGGGGTTCAATGCCTTGCAGTATAATTGATGTAATTTACGACAATTACTCAAGAGGTTTACACACACTCCTCCTCTTTGACTTAAAGCTTGAAGAAGGCTTAGTGATGAGAATTAATGAAGCAGTTGATGTACTCTTAACCTTAGAGCAGCACTGTAGAGGCACGAGAAATCTAGAAGGAATGATAGGGGTATTAGTGGCTGGATTGGGGACATTAGATCAGTTTATAAAAGCAGATCTTTTGGAGAAGCTAAAAGATTATAGCAATGCTCCATTGCCGCAAAGCCTTATAATAGTCGCTAAACTTCACCCAATGGAGTTAGAAGCCCTATACTATCAATGCGGTCTTCCAAAAGATCTATATGATCGTCTCTCAAATTCTATGAGAAGATTTATTAAGTAGCGCTCTATAATATGGTTAGGGTAGCCACATATGAAATACACTCAAATAGCATTATTAGCTCTTACATTAATTGCGGGCATTGCAATAGGGCTATTAATCCCATATACTGGAGTTGTAGTAGCACCTGTTTACACTACAACTATAACTGAGACTAGTACTGTGACAACTACACTGATTACACCATTGACTAAACCAGTATATGAAGTTGTTACGTTAAGCGATAAGGCTGGACGAGTAATTGAGTTCAGTACAGCTCCTAGCAGAGTAGTGTCTCTAGCTCCATCAATTACTGAAGCAATGTTCATGTTAGGCCTCGGGGAATTCATTATAGGAGTTGACGATATATCCTACAACAATAACTTCATGAACATAAGTAGCTTCCTAAAGTCCAGGAGGGTAGTTAACGTCGGTGGATATTGGTGGTCAGCCATAGATGCTGAGAAAATACTTAGCTTAAACCCAGACTTAGTGCTAGCTGATAAGGGGGCCCACATTAAGTTACTCGACTTCTTCAATGAATATGGAATCAAAGTATTCTACTTAAATGGAGGATCAGCTAGTAACTTAAGTGAAGTAGCGGAGGACGTTGAGCTAATCTCAAAAATCTTTAGAATTGAGGGTAAGGGAAGGGAGGTGAGTTACTTAATAAGTGGTTCAATGGAGTTACTGAAGGCGAGCACTGAAGCCAGAGGATTGGTTAACATAAGCATTGCAGTAGTAGTTTCAGTAGACTCTATGGGCATATGGGTTGCAGGAAGAGGGACTTTCATAGATGATCTAATTAGTATCATTGGGTTAAAGAACTCAATTTCGCAGAGTGGGTGGCTAGTTGTAAGTCAAGAGGATCTAGCTAGCTTAAGGCCTGAAGTAATAGTAGTTTTCTCAATGGGCATTAGTGAGGAGGAGTTAAGGAATGTCTTAGAGACAACTGGTATTTACTCCATAGGTTCACACGTAATAACTTTAAGCAGCCATGAAACAGATTCCCTAGCTAGGCCTAGTCCAAGGGTTGTAGAAGGAGCGTGGATATTAATTGAGAAAATATATGAAGTTGCCAGGGGATAGAGAGTTCGCGAAAATCGTTAGGATTAAGTTTGCTTTTTTAATTACATTCTTCTCGATCATACTAACTATATCATCTTACTTCTTCATTAATCAGGGGCACTTTTCCTACAGAGTCAATAGGGTGCTTCTTGGATTGTTTTCAGGCTTTATATTTGCATACTCAGGCTCTATGCTTCAATCATCTCTTAGAAATCCTCTAGCTGATCCATACCTCCTTGGGATAGGGGGAGGAGCTTTATTATCCATATACGTTTATTATCTAGCGGCTCCTACTCCAAGCGTTCTCCACGTACCTTTAGTTGCCTCAATAGGAGGTTTATCAGCTTTATTTCTAACCATACTTATTGCTGAAGCTGTTGGAGGAAGCGACGTTGCGTACGTTCTTTCAGGCATAGGGATATCAAGCTTCTTCTCGGGCGTGGCAATTACTCTCTATTACTTCATTCTATCTAGAGCTCCACATACTCCATACATATATGCAATGCTTATTGGAAGCTTAGTTGATGCAACTAAGTGGAAAGTAGATTTCCTTCTGTCACTAACTCTAGCTTTAATATTCCTCTATTTCTTAACTGCAAAACCACTCAATGCACTAATCATTGGAGATGAGTATGCTTCTCAATTGGGCTTTAACGCTAAGTACGTTAGACTTATTACAGCTGTTATTGCAGGAGTCTCTTCATCTATAGCTGTATCAGCTATAGGAATTATTGGCTTCATAGGCCTAGTGTCTCCCCACATAGCTCGATTACTCCTTAGAACTAGTGATAACAGATTTGTAATTCCATTAGCTAGCTTAACGGGAGCCCTTGTGCTATCGCTATCAGACATAGCGGCTAAGACCTTTCTGTCTTGGAGTGTAGGTGAAGTGCCTGCTGGAGTAATTGCTTCAGTGTTTGGAGCTCCTCTATACGTAATGCTAATTTTAAGGGGGTATAAATGGAGGTAGGGAACTTCATAGAGGTTAAGGGCGTGAGAGTAGAATATAGATCTAGAGGTGAAGTAATCGTAGCACTTAACAATGTATCTCTACAAGTCAATAAGAGTGAATTGTTCTGCGTACTAGGGCCTAATGGAAGTGGGAAGACTACTCTGCTTAAGGCAATAGCTGGTTTAGTGAAGCATGGTGGTGCTATATTAATTGATGGAGTTAATGCATTGAGAATACCGAAGAAGACTATTGCTAAAGTAATTTCATATTCATCGGATGTAAGTTTGCCTGAAATGCTTAGTTTAACAGTTGAAGAAGCCGTACTCACTTCACGATACCCTATCTCAAAGAGCTTTCTTGAAAGCAGCGAGGACTTCTATAGGGCGCATGAAGTAATGAAGATGCTTGGAGTACTTGGTTTACAGAACAGAAAGTTGAGTGAATTAAGCGCTGGCGAACTGAAGAAGGTATTGTTAGCTATGGCACTAGCCAAAGACCCAAAAATACTGCTATTGGATGAACCCGATGCGCACATAGATATTAAGAGCAAGGTAGAACTCTCAAAGACTCTAAAAATACTTAAGGACAAAGTGTTGACAATATTCACTACACATGACGTAGTGTTTGCAGCAAACACAGCTACTAAAGTCCTTATATTAAACAATGGAGAGGGGGTGGCCTTAGGAAGCGTGAAAGAAGTACTAACGGAGGAAGTGCTTTCAAAAGTATATGGAGTTAAATTTAGAGTTTTAAACAATGGAGAAACAATAGTGCCCATCCCAGTTTATTAATTCAATGAATTTAAAAATTTAAAAGAAGTCTAAGCTTTAGCAATACCAGCCTTTTAAGAACGGTTCTTATTCCTAACAATAAATGTAATGGAAAATAGTTAAGGGAAGCAAAGTGTTTTTTTTTAACTACTGTTTTTAACTATGGAGGCTTCCATAAGCTTTACTGCTTCTTGTGTTGTAATGAGTTTTGCTCCATAAGTTTTCTCCATGTAGTTAAGCGCATACTCGTGATCTTCTTCACTGAACGCGGCTACAGCGTCCTTAACGACATAAATGTCGTAGCCGTAGTAGAATGCATCCCAAGCAGTATGTAATACGCATATGTGCGTATGTATGCCTGTTAAGAGCACTGTTTTAACGCCAAGATCTCGTAGAAGTACGTCGAGACCTGTGCCTCTAAAACCACTATAGCTTCTCTTAAATAACACTAAGTCGTTTTCCATAGGCATTAATTCATCAATTATCTTAGCTTCTGGAGAGCCTTTAATTGCATGAGGCCCCCATATCTTTAACTCATGATCTGTCGGTAAGTGGCTGTCGACCAGGTGAATTACTGGAACTCCACAAGAATGCGCGTGATCTATTAAATTCCTTATGTTAAGGACTATGTCTTCTGCATGAGGACTCTTTAATCTACCGCGTACAAATTCGTAAAGCATGTCTATAACTAATAAGGCAAGCTTCAAGAATTCCACCGAAGTGATTAAAAATTCTAGAGAGCTTAAAATAGCTTGTGTTAAAGGTGCTTGGATTGAAGCATGATGCAGTAATCCTAGCAATAATTGGAGTACTAGTAGTAATGGCTTCAGCATATATTCACTATCCAGACGCTACTTACTCCAGGGACCCTAATGAAGCAGTTCACGTAACTCCGGTGACAATTTTTGAAAGAATAATTGGAAGGTCAACGGGCTACAACGACTTTGGCTTCAAGTACAGTGACATAGTCTATGGAGTCTTCAATAGAGTGTTTAAGGATGTAGTCAGCAATGGGTTGTTTAACGTAGGGAAAGCCTCTGAACAGTGGTTTAAGCCATCAGTTATTGAAGGGTTAGTTAGAGGCTCTAAGCAATGTCCAATACCCTATATGGATTATAAGTTTGAGTATCCACCAATAGTGGGCTTCATATGGTATCTGACTACTTGTATTGGAATAATGATTGTTTTGCCCGACAACTACAGCATTGTGGATTACTCACGATATCTAGTTTCCATTGTTAGAGTACATTACATACTCCAGTCAGCATTTATTGGAGCAGGTATGGTGGCTTTAACTTACTATGTAGTCCGTATCGCTAAAGAGCTTGGAGTTAGCTCAAGAAGGATCCTCCTATTCGTAGTTCTACCATCAACTCTAATGTATTCAGTATACAATTGGGATATATTGACTACAGCTATGCTGGCTGCAGGCGTCTACTACTTAATGAAGGGGAGATACTTTAAGTCAGGGATCGCTATTGGTGCCTCTATATCAATTAAGCTACTGCCAATTGTTGCTGCATTCATACTTGCATACGATCTTGCTCAAAGAGGTTCTACAAAGGACTTCACAAAGTTTAGTGCTGGGTTACTAGCGCTGGGCGCTCTACCTTACGTAGTTATTGCCATAGCTTCACCCAGCGGATTAAGCTACTTCATTGAACACCACATGTCGTGGTATTGTGAGAACTGCATTTATCTCCCCTTTATAAATGACTTATGGAGCCCCTTGCATAGAGTTTTATATATGGTATGCCTCATAACATGTTCTTTAGCCATATGCTCTGTTAACATAGATTCAAAGGCTAAAGTCTTGCTGGCTTCATACTTAGCTGTGAGTGCTTCAGTAATATTCAATTATGTGTTCAGCCCTCAAATGATGCTCTTAATAACTCCTCTAGCCGTTATAGCATTAGATAAAAGAGATCTGCCATTGTTAATAACTGCTGATGCAGCTAACATGGGGATAATGGCGACTTTCTTTGCAGATCAATGGTTTAGAGAACTCATGTACCCATACTTAGTGTCTTCAACAAATTTTTCACCGCATACAATTGATTCACCTGTGCAGTGGATTGCTACACTTAGGAACTACTTGCTTGCAGTGCTCGTAGTGATATACCTTGCTAAACTAATTAAGTTTGAATCTATGTCCCAAAAAGCACAGGAGTTGAATAAAAGTGCTTCACTTAGTTAGCATGCCTGGAGTACTCATTATAGGCAGGTATTTTAGTAGAGGAGTTACAGGTGCTGCATCTATAGCAGTAATGAACTATAGGCTTGTAGCTATGGAAAGTAAGGGTACTTATAGAGTCCTAGTCAATAGAATACCTCCATACTTGGGCAAAGATATCGTTGAAGAGTTGTTTAAAAGCATATACATTGATGGAGTTAGGCCTGAGGATATCTTAAGTGATCCAGTCATAGATATGTACTTGAAGCAGGCCCTCGTAAACATCATTTATGGAGGCTATGTAACTTCAGTTATGAAAAACAATAAGTTGGACATCCTTGACTTTGAAGTAGTTAATGAATCCATGGAGATGTATGTGGGCCTAAGAGAATTAGACAATGAACTAAGCCTAGATCTATCTATTCTAACACTTTTAGGATATGCTATTAGAGAAGCTGACTTAAGTCTACTTAAGGAAATCCTCCCTCAAAGCAAAGTGCATGTAGATGAAAACTGGATCGCTATACCAGCATGGAGGAACGCTACACTAATAATAGTGGAAAGAGGCTTTTCCAAAAGCATAAACTTAGAGAAACTTGGTTTAAAATCACTTATAAGAATTAAAGTAGATAATGTAGGGTTAAGGGAGTCAATAAAGCTAGAGGAAAAAGCAAGTAACTTAAATAAGGGTTTAAGTTTCTAAACAGCTTTAAGGTTATCTAAGCGTGAGATTTTAGCCGGAGGAGATAGAGCTTGAAGTGGGTTATTGGAGCAGCGTGGCCTTACGTAAACAACGTTCCTCACTTAGGCACTATGATTGGCTCATTGCTTTCAGCAGACGTATTTGCAAAGTACTTAAAGTTACGTGGAGAAGACTACGTCTTTGTTAGTGGAAGTGATGAGCATGGGACAGTAATTGAAGTTGAAGCAATAAAGAAGGGCGTAGAGCCGAGGGAGCTCACAGATCAAGCGCATGAGTACGTTAAACGCTTATTAGAGGAATGGGGCATAGAGTTAAGTAATTACACTAGAACTGAGAACTCTATTCACAAGGAGTTCGTCAAAGAGACGTTAATGAAGATCTACAATAATGGCTACATATTTGAACAAGAGGAAGTGATTCCCTACTGCCCAAGGGATTCCATGTTTCTTCCAGATAGATTCATAATAGGTAAGTGCCCTTACTGCGGCTATGAAGAAGCGCGCGGAGACCAATGCGATAAATGTGGCAGGCTACTGCATCCAACTGATTTAATAAACCCTAAGTGCGTTATATGCGGTTCAACACCTGTCCAGAGGAGGACTAAGCACTGGTTCTTTGACTTATCTAGGCTTGAGGAAGATGTGAGGAAGTGGGTTGAATCCAATGAAAACTTACCTGATAACGTTAAGAACTTTACGTTATCGTGGATAAGGGAGGGTTTAAGGCCTAGAAGCATAACTAGAGACAATAAATGGGGTATAGAGGCTCCATTCCCTGGCGCTGATGGAAAAACTATATATGTATGGTTTGATGCACTCCTCGGCTACATATCGGCTACTAAAGAATACTTCATTAAAAAAGGAATGGGGGAGAAGTGGATCGATTATTGGAGAGATCCTGAGTCTAGAATAGTGTTCTTCATGGGGAAGGACAACATCCCCTTCCACAGCGTCATATTCCCAGCAATAGAGATAGCTTTAGGAGAGGGGTATACTTTGCCGTGGAATATTTCTGCAACAGAATACCTACTCTTTAAAGGAGAGAAATTTAGTAAGAGTAGGAGGATAGGAGTATGGATTGATGAAGCTCTTGAAATAGTTCCAGCAGATTACTGGCGTTTTACACTGATTAGAATGAGACCTGAATTAAGGGATGCAAACTTTAATTGGGCTGACTTCTATAGGATAATTAACAAAGAGCTCTGTGATGATATAGGGAACTTCATTCATAGAGTGTTATCATTCATCTATAAGAGGTATGGAGGCATAGTGCCTGCTCCAGGAGCGCTTAGCGAAGCAGATAAAGACATGATAAATAGAGTTTTAAGCACTCTAGATAAAGTTGACGAAGACTACCTAGGGCTCAAGTTAAAGCATGCAGTTGAAAAAATTCTCGAACTATCATGGAGCGGCAATCAGTACTTAAATCAAAAGGCTCCATGGGATAAGCTCTCAAGCGACCCAATGGATGCTGCTACAACTATGTGGATTAGCGTAAACGTAGTTTATGCATTAAACGTGCTTTTAGCTCCAATAACTCCTAGAAAGGCTGAAGAACTGTGGGAGATGTTGAATATGGGGGAGGACCTATGGAGATCTGGAAGGCTTCTTACAGTAAGAGATCTCCCAATAAGGCCTGGGCATAGGATACGTGAACCAAAGCCTCTGTTTAATAGGCTTCCACAGGACTTCTTAGAAAAAATAGATCAATTGATAGAGGAAGTTAGGTTAAGTGTCTCTAAGAGAAGACCGCCGCTCTTAGCTTAGTGTCTCTAGCTATTTCCACTAACTTAAGTAATTAATGTAACGTTTATTAGAATTACTTACGCTTTCAGACCTCCATTAATTGCCTTAAGACATACTCTCTTATTTCGCTTAACTTCGGTAATTCCCTAACTATAACCCCATCATCCATGTATTTTAACATAAGGTTTTCATAGCCCTCTGAACACTCGTACTTCCATGGAATGACTTCGTCGTTTAATCCAGGTCTTTTTCTACACAGCTTCTTTGCGCCGGGGAGCTTTCCTCTCTTAGTTATTGGGATCCATTCATTACTTTCCTCAACTTCAACTATATCCATACTTATATCTATACTCCTCGGAAAAGCCACTGATGTTCCAACGCCAAATGCATCCACAATGTCTCTTAGCTCAACTACATCTTCTTCATCTATTCCACCACTAACGACGATTTTAACGTGCTTATAGCCGTGCAGGTCTAGAGTCCACCTAACTTCTTCAACTATAGACTTCATATCTCCTCTCCTACTGCTTGGAGTGTCTAGTCGTACGCCATAGAGTTTATCTCCAAGAACTTCGGCTGCCATAAGGGCTTCTATTCTCTCATCGTAAAAGGTGTCAGTAAGCATTATTCTAGGAACTCTTTCATTAATGGTTTCGTGGAATGCCTTCCATGCATCTACCTGGTTTTTAAATAGTATTATTAGTGCATGCGGCATTGTTCCAACAGGCTCTAATCCAAGGTATTTTCTACTTGCTGCACCAGATACTCCATCCATGCCCCCTATGTAGGCAGCTCTATCAGCCATTGGAGCTATTGCTGGATGAAGAGCTCTTAGGCCGAAGAATATGAATAGCTTATTCATTGCAAGCCTTTTTAATCTAGCTGCTTTACTAGCTATGCTTGTATAATGCCTCAATATTCCAAGTAGAGGAGTTTCATAAACTGATATGTCTGAGTACCTTCCTTCAACGATCATTAGTGGTTCTTTGGACTTAAAGAGGGTTCCCTCGGGGAGGCTATATATAGTGACGCGCTTTCCTTCAAATAGGCGCAGGGCTTCTTCTAAGCCTGCGTAAACAGCCCATTCATACCCCTTAGGCAAGTTATATACGTGTAACTCCATTCTAACTCTCTTATTTACACCGTATTTTTCAACGATGTCCCTAGTTCTAACAAAGTATATGTCAGTTACAAGGCCGTTGACTATGTCTCCTTCACTCGCTATGTAGAACTTTGCCATAGATGACTCCTCCTTAATTATCCAGCATTGGATTGTGATAGGAGATATTTTAAGCTTATTCTCCAAGGACTTCTACTACTACATTCCTATCTCTACGCGGTCCATCTAATTCCACCAGGAATATATTTTGCCAAGTACCTCTAATTATTCTTCCATTACGTACTGGGAATATTCTCTCACTACCTATAATTGCTGAACCTATATGTGCATGAGCGTTGTCATCTATTATGTTGTGCCTCCAGCTTCTCTCAGGCTCAATTATTTCCTCTATTTTAGAAGCTATGTCGTGCATAAGTCCCTCCTCATGCTCATTAACTACTATTGCTGCTGTAGCGTGAGGAGCGAAGACTATGCAGACTCCATTAGCTATACCGCTTCTCCTAACCGCCTCCTCAACGTGATGTGTTATATCTATTAGCTGGATCCTCTTACTGGTTGTAATGGGTACTTCGTGGAAGAATACCTTCATCTCAGCCCCCTATAGCTTAAGAGGATACTCTGTATTTTAATACTACTTCTTGGCCGCAGATGCATATGTGAACACTAACGAGGTGTAGCTTTAGTGGCTTAGTGATACTTTTTGGAAATATACTTACGTAGCCTTCTCCAAGCATTACTGGAGCTAGAGTCACTACTAATTCATCTATGAATTCGTCATTAATGAATCTTGAGAGAAGGACTCCTCCCCCCTCTACCAATATTCTCCTGACTTCAGGGTGTTTTTCTCTAACTGCATTAACTATTTCTTCCGCGGAGAATTCTTCCCCCATTAATTCAACTACTTCAACTCCCTTCTTCACAAACTCCTCCTTTATCCATCTATTAGAGTTCGTTGAAGTTATGAGCATGCTCGGCGCAATTGAAACATCATATACTCTATGTAAAGGACTTGTCCTCAGTTTAGAATCTACTACTACTCTGATTGGTTGCCTACCGCTATAGTTGGGTATTCTAACGGTAAGAAGAGGGTTATCGCTTAAAACAGTGTTAGCTCCAACAATTATTGCATCAACACTTGCCCTAAGTACGTGAAGCCTCCTTAAGTCACAATCCCTACTTAACGTAATTCTCTTACTTAAACTTCCTATTCTACCATCTAAGCTCAAAGTAGTGTATGAAGTCACATACACGTCCTTAGGCAAGCTCTAGGCCTCATCTTACTACGTTATCTAAGTATATTAAGGATGAGCATTTTAATTAATCTACAGGGTGATTCATTGTGGAGAGGAGGAGGAGAAGATATAGCCCATTCGATGAATTCTTTGAAGAATTGGATGAATTCATGAGGGAAATGTTTGAAGACATAGAAAAGGAGTTTGAGCGATTAAGAAAACGCGGGTTCTACGAGGAGTTTAAGGCTTTAGAAGGGGAGCCAAGAATCTATGGACCCTACGTCTATGGGTTTAGAATAACTATAGGGCCTGATGGCAGGCCTAAGATAGAGGAGTTCGGGAATGTGAGAAGAGTTGGGCGTAGACCAATTGTTAGTGAGGAGAGAGAGCCATTGGTAGATGTATTTGAGGAGAAAGGTGAAGTAGTAGTCATAGCTGAGCTGCCTGGAGTAGATAGGGATAAGATAAGTTGTATTGTAAGTGAGGATAAGAAGAAGCTTACAATAAGGGCAAGCAACGAGGAGCGTAAGTACTATAAGGAAGTAGATCTGCCTGCTCCAGTAGATCCTGAAAGCGGTAAAGCTACGTATAAGAATGGAGTTCTTGAAGTAAGATTTAAGAAAGTGCCAAGTGAGGAGGGGAAAGGCTATCAATTAAAGGTTGAATAAATTCACTGGTGCCTGAATTGATTATAGGAGTTATGAGCGATAGCCATGACAACATGTACAACGTTGAGAAAGCGCTTAAAATCTTTAGAGAAATGGGTGTTAAAGTAATAGTACATTTAGGCGATATAATATCTCCATTTATAGTTAAGAGAATGATTGAGCTAAAGTATGAAGGACTTATAGTTATAGCCATCTATGGAAATAACGATGGCGATAGAGTATTGCTAAGCAGGTTGTTTGCATCTGCTGGCTGGAGAATATTTGATTCACCAGCAGTAGAAGTAATTAATGGAAAGAAGCTATTAATGATGCATGGGCATAGTAGTGTAGAGTACAGCAGGGAATTAGCTTATTCACTGGCTAAAGGAATGAATGTTGATGCAGTACTCTATGGACACACTCATCAAAGAGACAGCAAAGTCATTAACGGTAAAGTAGTCTTAAATCCTGGAGAAACTTATGGCCACCTTACAGGTTCAGCTACAGTAGCAATACTAGACTTAGATGAAATGAAGCCTAAATTCATTGAGTTATGAATCCTCGGCAATAAAGCTAAGAAGTAAAGTTATAAGGAGGATTTTTACAATTAATAACTAGAAGCCGGGGTGGCCGAGCGGTCAAAGGCGGCGGGCTGCAGTGGTTAAAGAAACCGTCCATCGACGGGAACCCGTTTAGCCGCGGGTTCGAATCCCGCCCCCGGCTTCTGGTCTATTCCTAGACAATTAAAACATTGAGGAAGACTAGTTACGTTTCACTATTTAAGCTACCGTGAAGCTGCAGAGACCCCTATGGATATAAAACGTGAATTGATTAAAGTAAATATCCATGAGTAAAAGGAAGTCAGAAATATTATATAGTGTCTATTAATTAAGAGGAATTAAGGAAAACATCGTTCAGGTGCTAACATTGCTGGAGGGAGTTAGAAACGCATTAGTGAAATTCATTAGAGGCAGTGGAGAGTATAGAGAGGCTGTTGAAGAATTCATTAAGGATCTTCAGAGGGAGCTCATTAAGAGCGACATTAATGTAAAAATAGTGTTTGACTTAACAAAGAAAATTAAGGAGAGAGCTCTTAATGAAGAGCCTCCTCTCGGAGTCTCTAGAAGGGATTGGCTGATAACAATAGTTTACAACGAGATCACAAGCATTTTCGGGGGCGAGAGAGCTCCAAGAGTAAAGCCTCCTAAGAAGCCGTGGGTAATAATGCTTGTGGGCCTTCAAGGAAGCGGTAAGACAACTACTGCCGCTAAGTTAGCACTATACTACAAGGTGGAAGGCTATAGAGTAGGGCTTATTGCAGCGGATACCTTTAGGCCCGCTGCCCACGATCAGTTGAGACAACTTGGGGACAAGGTAGGTGTCCCAGTTTTTGGAGACCCTAAAGCTAGTGACGCCATAGCTATAGCTAAGCGTGGAGTTGAAGTTCTTAAGGAGAAAGGGTTTGACATAATAATAATAGATACTGCTGGAAGACATCATAGAGAGGAGGATCTTCTGGAAGAAATGAAGAAAATGGCCAATGAAGTAAGACCTGATGAAGTTACTCTAGTTCTAGATGCATCCATAGGTCAGCAAGCATACTCTATAGCAAGAAAGTTCCATGAGGCTACGCCTATAGGCTCAATAATTCTAGCAAAACTTGATGGGACAGCGAAAGGAGGAGGAGCTCTATCGGCTGTAGTAGCAACGGGAGCTCAAATAAAATTCATTGGTACTGGAGAGAAAATAGACGATCTAGAGGTATTCAACCCACCTAAGTTTGTGGCAAGAATGCTCGGTGTAGGTGATGTAGAAAGCCTAGTTGAAAAAGTTAAGAGAGCCCAATTAGAGTTAACTGAAAAGGACTTAGAGGAAATGCTCTCTGGAAAAATGAACATGAGGCTCATATACAAACAGTTAGTAAGTGTAAGAAAGCTGGGGCCATTTAAGAAAATCCTTCAAATGATACCTGGAGTGGGCTTACATATGCCCTTAGATCTAGATCTTACAGCTAAACAAGCTGAGGAGAAAACTAAGAAGTGGATAGCAGCCATAAACTCCATGACGTACGAAGAACTAGATGACCCAAGCATAATAGATAAGCAGAGAGCTAAGAGAATAGCCATGGGTGCAGGAATAGATTTAGCTGACGTAAGAGAACTATTGAAACAATATGAAGCGATGAGAAAAATGATGAGGCAGTTGAGGAAGAACAAGGACGTCATTAAGAGGCTGGGGCTAGACTTAAAGAGCATTAAGGGGGAGGCTGCATAAGTGCTTCAAAGTCCAACGATCTATTGAGCATTCTAGATGATGCTGCGAAAATCCTTGAGAAATACCCTCTCTGCAACCACTGCTTAGGCAGGCTCTATGCTAAACTCGGCCGTGGAATACTTAATGAAGTCAGGGGACTCAGCATAAAGACTGTCCTAGCCATGGAATACCATAGAAGGATGCAAACTGCAGAGGGAGATTACTGTAATAAATTAAGAATACTTGCTAAAAATTCTGGAGAACCCATTGACACTCTCTATAGAGTGCTCTGTGCAGATGAAGTAAGCATTGAAAGATGCTTCATTTGTAAAAACACTCTCAGCAGAGAACTATATGAATCTATTGCGCGAAGAGTAATTGAAGTACTTAGGCGCTATGATGCTAAGAGTTTTGTCATAGGGGTCTCACTAGATCCTGAGATTAAGGCGTCTGAAATTGAAGTATTAAGTACAGCTGGCTTTAAGTATAGTGAATCAATAAGGAATGAAGTTAAAAGAGAAGTGGGCAAACTCATTAGAGATCTAGGAGGCTTTACTCCAGACTTTACTAACCCTGATTTAACTGCTGTAGTGAGTTTAACTGGAGATATTATAGCTATTGTTAACCCAATATACATCTACGGCGTATACTGGAAGAGGGGGAGAAACATATCTCAATCTACATGGTGTATTGGTGAAGTAAAGAAATATCCATATTCAATAGAGGAATTCTTCAATGAGAGGCTTAAAGAGTTGTTTGCAGCAGACAAAATAGTTATTCACGCAAGTGGAAGGGAAGATGTAGATGCAAGAATGCTTGGAACAGGTAGGCCTCTAGTTATTGAGGTCAGAAACCCTCTTAAGAGAAGCGTTTCACTTAATGAATTAAATGATGCACTTAGGGGGACTATTGTAGAAGCATCGCTGCATGAGAGGACTTCTAAGAAAGCAGTTAAGTTATTAAAAGAATACCTAGCTAGGAAATGCAAAGTCTATAAGGCATTAATTCTCTGCGACAAACACCTAACTGATGAATTATTAATGGAATTAAATAAGTTCTTTACAAACATTACTGTAAGCCAACTGACGCCATCCAGGATCTTGGGGAGGAAGAAGGAGCGGTTAAGAAGAAGAAAGGTGTATGAAGTGAAGGCAAGGCTCATTAATGGAAGAATCTATGAAGCATTGATTAAAGCTGAAGGAGGACTATATGTAAAAGAACTTATATCAGGAGATCGTGGAAGAACTGATCCCAGTTTTACAAGCTTTCTCAATGCTTCAAATACATGCATAGAATTGGATGTAATAGGGGTATGTGATATCTGATGTCTCATCAACTCTAAGGAAGGGGGCATTCTTTGAGAGTAGTTCATTAATTTTAGGCAACACTCTTTTCTGAAGGTTTAGTCAGACTAGATCCTGAGTGCATTACCATTCCCACGTGGAGTAGAACTCAGGAGTGTGAAGTACCCTTAGTTGTAGCCAAAACTTTAGGATCCTATTCTTAAAGTTGAATGCTTATAAATGTTTTTAGACGTCGTCAATTAATTGGGTTAGACGTAATATGATGAATAGCATTCCAGCTAACTTTAATAACCTACTCAAGAAGCTTGGCAAAGGCTTATCGAATTTAATTAAGGTGAAGCATAGAGCCTTATTAGTGATATCTGGAAGCGATCCGGAAAAGCTTGGAGAACTTCTTGGAAGAGCAGTGATATACTATGAACGTAGCTTAGTGAGACATCTTAAGGCATTGAAGCATCCATCGATCACTCAAATAGGATCAGTCTTATACGTGTACCACGATGAATTCCCTGAGGCCCTCAGAATGAAGGAAGTTTATAGGAGAATAGTCAACGCATTATCACGTAAATTAAACACTACTTACGCTACATATGAAGCTAGTGAGAAGTACTTGGGCACAACATTTGATGTACTCATCATGGACTTGACGCAGGACCTAAAGCCAAACGATCTTGGAAGACTCATAGGGATAGTCCGTGGCGGTGGTTTAATATTATTGATAACACCTCCGTGGAACTCGTGGGATCGCTTTCTAACAATATTTAAGAGAAACCTGGTTGTTCCACAATACCCTGAACCAAGACATGTATTCATAGAGTGGATTAAGAGGAAGTTATTAGAACACAATAACATAGCTATATATGATGCAGATGGAGAAGTTATTGTAAAGAGCTTCGAGTTCTCTAAGGTTAATGCTAAGAGCGCAAAGTCTATTGAATATCCTAAAGAAACTATGTTTCCACTAATAGTTTACGAGCAAGCTGTAACACAAGATCAAGTGGATGTTATTAATATCATTGAGCGCTTCTATGAAAAACCTAGGAAGGGGGAGAAAAAGCTAGCAGTAATAGTAGCTGACCGTGGAAGGGGGAAATCGTGTGCAGTAGGCATAGGAGTAGTCGGTTTGGTATACGTTCTCAGCAAAATTAAACCTAAGGTAAGAATTTTAATTACAGCGCCAGAGCCTTCAAACGTGCAATCATTAATGATGCTTGCGCGGCAAACTCTTGAGAAACTTGGGTTAAGCTATTCTACAGAAGTTAGGGGAAATAATGTAATTGAGCTTCGTGGAGAGAAGTTCTCAATAGAGTATTGGGAGCCAATAGCTATACCTAAGCTAAAGGGGGACATTGTTGTAATTGACGAAGCTGCTGGACTTAGCGTAACAATACTCTATAAGATATGGGAAGCTCACAGCAGGGTCGTAGTCTCTACAACAATACACGGCTATGAAGGAGCTGGCAGAGGCTTCTCATTAAGGTTTTTAGGCAGAGTGAGGAAAGACCCAAGAGCTGTAATATACGAGTACGAAATGAAGGAGCCCATAAGGTATGCAGACGACGATCCTATTGAGAAGTGGCAGTTCAATGCATTATTGCTCGACGCTGAGCCATGTGAGTTGAATCAGGAGGATCAATTAGCTGTAGAAAACTTAAAATTAGAGTATGTGAAATACGATCCTAAGTACCTCTTTTCACCTGAAGGTGAAGAAGAGCTTAGGCAACTCTTTGGAATATATGTACTAGCTCATTATAGGAATGAGCCGGACGACCTTGGAATGATCGCTGATGCACCCCATCATATAATTAGGGCAGTGAAACTTCCGTCGGGAAAAGTGGTTTGCGCCATTCAAGCAGCTATAGAGGGTCCTATTGAAAGAAGTGAAGCTTTAGAGCTTTTAAAGGGAGGAAAAATACCTGGCAACATAATTCCAGATAGATTCCTCAAGCACCTAAGAATGGTGGAGTTCGCTAATACAAAAGGCTTAAGAATAGTGAGAATAGCAACTCACCCAAGCCTACAGGGAAGGGGTATTGGCACTTGGGCCTTATCTAAAGTCATTGAGGAGGCCAAGAGTATTGGATTAAATTGGGTTGGAGCAGGCTTTGGAGTTAACGAAGATCTTCTAAGGTTTTGGCTTAAACTAGGTTTTAAAATAATCCATATATCGCCAGCTAGGAACCCAGTGAGCGGAGAATATACTGTAATAGTGATTAAGCCCATCTCAACCATAGCTGAAGACTTAGTTAACATCGCTTCAAGGGAGTTTACATTAAAACTTCTTAACAGTATTCCAGTCAATTACAGAGATCTGGAGATAGCTGTTGCTAAGTTAATGCTTGAACAAGGTGCATCCTTAATAAAGGACTTTAAACAAGTCTTTTGCACTCCAATACAAGTGGATAGATTGTGGGCTTACTGCAATGGATCTATGACTTTTGAAGCATCAGCAGATTTAATGTACTTGATAGCTAAGTATTACTGGTTGTTAGAAGCATCTTCTAGACCTAAGTTAAGTAAAGTACAGGAGGAAATACTCATAGGCAAAGTCCTTCAGGGAAAAGGGTGGGGTGAAGTGGCGGACGAGCTTAAGGTTAGTGAGAGGAAGATTATTGAAGAGACTAGAGATATAGCGTGTAAAGCATTAAAGCTATTGGTTGATGAACCTGAAAAATACTTCCCGGGAGTCACTATACCCTCCATGCAACTTCAATACCTCCCTATGTAGCAAAGCAGTCAATTAAAAGTCAATAATGTTACATACATAGTGTTGTAGAAATTCGGCTTTATATTAGGCACGATTTCTACTTCTGTTTAAATGCTTCAGCAGAAGATCTCGGTCTTTCTTCAATGATTTTTGACAAGTTCCTTCTATAGGCTACAATGGGGTTCTTTACATTACAGCCGGCTTCCACGGGACAAAGCCCGGTTGACTTCATTTTGTTACAGCTGTAAGGCATATAGGATCTCTTCGATCCTCTCAAACCAGCTGTATGCTCTATTTGATACCGAGCTATCTTTTCATTAAAGTC
Source organism: Desulfurococcaceae archaeon (assembly GCA_038879595.1). Lineage (GTDB taxonomy): Archaea > Thermoproteota > Thermoprotei_A > Sulfolobales > Desulfurococcaceae > JANXDZ01. The sequence continues at coordinate 21,690 of JAVZTI010000016.1, forward strand.
AGGTGAGTGTTTAAATAATTCTAAAACTTCCTCAATGCTTGCTCCAGCTTTTATAAGAAAGGCTGCAAATGTGAAGCGGGCGCCATGGCTTAGGTTTTCACCCTTCTTTAATGACTCAAGTATTCTCATTATGCATGGTGGAAACGCTGTTTCTATAAGCTTTCCACTGATTCTCCCTAAGTATGACTCATCGACGTAGCGTACTCCTTTGCTCTCTAGCGGATATCCTACGTTCGCTATTCCAACACTGCTTAGAGCCTCATTAATTTTCTCCAGCACATCTTTTAATTGAATTGGGCATTCTTCAATGGGCTTAAATTTCTCCTTTAAATACCCAAACATTCTTTCTTCAAGAATTCTCACTAAAGTCTCCTTATCTATGTATGCTTTACCACCATTAACAATTTGATTCGCGAGGGAATACTTTGGATCGCTTGCTATTCTCCTTACATATTTCAAGTATTGCTCTACTGGAAGACTGTATGGAAGCTCTTTGTATATAACCGATCCTTTTCTTGCACTAACAGGTATTCTTGGTGAAGCATTCGGTGAGTAACTTATGTTTACTCCAAGTGCTAAAGCTATTGAAATTATGTTCTCTGGAGGTTCTTTAATTAAGCTTCCAGAAGATCTTTTTGCATAATGAAGGCATGCTCTGTCCAGTAGCCACTTGTTTCCAGTTAAAGCTGTGAGAAGCATGGTTGCATAAAATAGTATTACTTCACTTTCCATGCCTTCACTGCGTTCTAGAGATGTCTTCCCAAGCGCTATGGCTTTTACATTATCTATGGCTTTATCTAAGATGCCTGCCGCATTATGCAACAGTAGTTCTACTAAGCTTAATCCAGGCCACTTTTTCTCAATAAATTCATCTATGTCAACCAAGAATGGGTACCTTGATGAATCTATGAAAGCTATTGTACTCACTATGCTAACCCGCTGGCTTCTAGTATCTAAAAATATGAGGAGGCTTTTTAAAGAGCTCTGAAAAATTCGCTACCTAAACACATGTCAGCGCTTTGGCCCAACATCATCTTTCAGTAGATCTCTTCTAGAGGTCCCCTATCATCACTCAGTACTTTACTTAAGCAGTCTCCTTAATTAAGCGATGTTCTCTAAGTACTATGGGCTATACCGTTGTTTACTAAAGCTTTCTCCATACTCCGCGATAGAGTACTAAGCTTGCTACTGTAGTATTTCATGAAGAGTCCTTAAGGCTCCTCAGTGAGAAATAGTCGTTTAATCATGATAGTCCACGTCTATCGTCATAGGATTATTGGAAGAAGCTTACGTCAATAATACTAAATAGCAGTGAGAAACAAAAGTACCCGGCTTGAATAATTGTAGTGTATAAAATAAATACTGTTTGTAGAATTGTTAAGGGATGTTGTGACAAAGGTGTTTTCCTGAGATGCTTAAGATGAGGGCTTATTTTTACCCTATATATGTAGTTCCAGGTAAGCGCTTTTCCTTCAGGATCCCTGTCTTTAAGTATTTAGAGAGGGCTTCATACATTTCCACGAGATCCTTGCTAAGGCTTGGAGGCACGACGTCTATTGCTTTTATGAAGTGCCTCATCTCAACGATCTTCATGTCTAAATGACCTCTATTTATAAACTCCTCTCTTAAAGCGATCATAGCTGCTTCCCTACATACTGCAGCTATATCGGCTCCTGTATATCCATCAGTCTTCTTAGCTAATTCATTTAAGTCTACATCCTTTGATAGAGGCATGTTCCTTGTATGTATTTTAAATATTTCTACTCTTGCAGCAAAGTCTGGTGGAGGAACGTAAATAAGTCTATCAAATCTGCCAGGCCTTAAAAGAGCTGGATCAAGTATATCCGGCCTATTAGTTGCAGCTATTACTACAACATTCTTTAACCTACCTATTCCATCCATTTCTGTGAGAAGTTGATTCACTATTCTATCAGTTACACCACTATCGAATCTCCCTCCTCTTACTGGGACAATGCTGTCTATTTCATCGAAGAATATTACTGCTGGAGCAACTTGTCTTGCGCGTCTAAATATTTCTCTTATTGCTTTTTCGCTTTCTCCAACCCACTTGCTCAATACTTCTGGTCCTCTAACTGCTATGAAGTTAGCTCCACTCTCAGTAGCAACTGCTTTAGCTAGAAGAGTCTTACCTGTTCCAGGTGGACCATAAAGTAGAATACCCTTAGGAGGCTCAATGCCCATTTCTTCAAATACTCGCGGATACTTTAAAGGCCATTCAACTGCTTCTCTAAGCTGTTGCTTTACATCATTTAGACCACCTATATCGTCCCAATGCACTTCAGGTACTTCTACAAATACTTCTCTAATTAATGAAGGCCCAACGCCCTTCATAGCTTCAACGAAGTCCTTCATAGTCACCTTTAGCTTCTGTAAAATGCTTGGCGGTATAGGTTTTGACAGATCTACCTTCTCTTCAGATATAAATTTCCTGAGGGCTATCATTGCTGCTTCTCTGACTAAAGCAGCTAAGTCTGCTCCAGTATATCCATGAGTTACGTCAGCTAATTTATCTATGGCTACGTCGTCAGCTAAAGGCACATTTCTTGTATGAACCAATAGTATTTCCCGTCTAGCATTCTTATCTGGAGGCCTGATCTCTATTTCCCTATCAAATCTACCAGGCCTCCTAAGAGCTGGATCGAGGGCATCAGGCCTATTAGTTGCTCCAATAACTATTATTTTTCCTCTTCCCTTTAATCCATCCATTAGAGTGAGTAATTGAGATACTACTCTCTTTTCAACTTCTCCAACAACTTCCTCCCTCTTTGGAGCTATGCTGTCTATTTCATCTATGAAGACTATTGCTGGAGCATTCTTTTCAGCTTCATCAAATATCTCTCTAAGCCTTGCTTCACTTTCCCCATAGTATTTACTCATGATCTCTGGTCCATTTATAGCTATGAAGTATGCCCCTATTTCGTTTGCCAATGCTTTAGCTAGAAGAGTCTTACCTGTTCCAGGTGGACCATAAAGTAGAATACCCTTAGGAGGCTCAATGCCTAGGCGCTCAAATAGCTCAGGGCGCTTTAGAGGCCATTCAACCATCTCTCTTATCTTCTGCTTTGCCTCCTCAAGATCCCCTATGTCCTCCCACGTCACTTTTGGAATGCCCTTCTGCCTTTCAACAGCCTCCATGCTAACTGGCTCTCCCCTAATCACTAGCTCTGTTGACTCAGTTACGTAGACGTTACTTGTAGGTTGAGTGGAAGTAACTAGAAATTGTATTCTCCAATTATATATTTCAACTGATACTACTTCCCCCTTAGATATAGGCTTTCTCATAAGTGTCTGCTTCACGTATTCCTCTAGATCCCTTAAGTCAGTTCCAACAAGTCTAGCTTCAATTGGAGCAAGCACTACTTTAGTAGCTGGTTCGACTTTAACAGGTCTTACTATAACTGCTTCACCTATTCCAGAGCCTATTGCTCTCCTCAAGTTGCTGTCTAACCTAACTATTTCCCTAGGCTCATCGTCTGGTCTTAAAGGCCACACTTGTGCAAGGATCTTTCCCTTAGGCCCCTCTACTTCAATGAAGTCCCCTGTGGATAGCCCAAGTTTATTCATTAAGCTACGGCCAACTCTAGCAATCTTCCTGCCAGCATCACCTGGGTAAGCTTGTTCAACAGTTAGCTTTACTTCTTTACTCTTATCACTCAACGAGTCCACCTAATCCACTTAGAGTATTCAGAAGTAGAAAAATAACTTTATCTACTTAAATAGCATTATATAAATAACTTTAGGTGAAGTGAGTTGGTTGAGAGAGTTAAAACAGGTATTCCAGGCTTAGATGAAATACTTAATGGAGGTATTCCAAAGAGAAACGTTGTCTTAATAGCGGGTGGCCCAGGCACAGGAAAGAGTATTATGGGCATGCAATACCTATGGAATGGGCTGCAGATAGGTGAACCAGGTATTTATGTTGCACTAGAGGAGCACCCAGTTCAAGTAAGAATAAACATGAGGCAATTTAACTGGGATGTAAAGAACTATGAAGCTAAGGGAGCCTTTGCTATAGTTGATGCATTCACCGCTGGAGTAGGTGAAGCAGCTAAGAGAGAGAAGTATGTAGTCAAGGATCCAACTGATGTAGGAATAATAGTTGACGTAGTGAAGCAAGCAATAAGCGATACTGGAGCTCAAAGAGTTGTAGTAGATTCAGTCTCGACTCTTTACTTAACTAAGCCCTCTATAGCAAGATCTGTTGTCCTTCAATTAAAGAAGTTGTTAAGCGGAATGGGCACTACCTCAATGCTCATATCTCAAGTCTCTGTAACTGAAAGAGGTTTTGGAGGCCCTGGAGTAGAACACGCTGCAGACGGCATAGTCAGACTAGACATGGATGAAGTTGATGGAGAACTCGTGAGAAGCTTAATAATTTGGAAGATGAGGGGGACATCCCATAGCATGAAAAGGCACTTATTTGAGATATCCGATAAAGGCATAGTAGTTTACCCAGATAAAGTAGTTAAATTAAAGACATAGAGTGTTGGAACCATTTTTCATTCTTAGTAATCTTAAGAGATAGAGTTATTAAATGAGCGCGTTAAGATCTCTCATAGCTACCCATGACTATGCATGTTACAACGCTATGCATATATAACTGTAATAGCAGTTATGCTATGAATAAAGAACAATCTATTGAAGGAGTGCTAAAGCGACATGAAGCCCCATGGAGGCGTAAAAGTAAGAGGGTACTATAGACATTCCTGTGTAGTGTGCGGAGGAGTAAACACTGATGAAAGATTAATTTATGGAGCGCCGTGTCCAAAGTGCTTAAAGGAAGATG
>JAVZTI010000016.1:26506-31943 GCA_038879595.1 Desulfurococcaceae archaeon
TCAGTAAAGAGTTCTAATTCAGATCTTGAGAAATTAATGAAGGTGGAGGAATTACTTGAGGACTTTGAGGAATTCTTCTTTAAAGCAACTCAGGGGTTTAAGCTTTGGAGCGCTCAAAGAATGTGGGCTAAGAGGATATTCAGTGGAAAGAGTTTTTCAATAGTAGCTCCAACAGGCGTTGGAAAAACTCTATTCGGTCTACTAATATCGCTTTACTTAGTTAAAGGAAGTTTAGGAAAGGTTTACTTAGTGTTTCCTACTAGAACCCTCTTGAACCAAGCTTATTTAAAGATGCTTTCATTAATTGAAAACGCTAAGTTAGGGGATAAAGTCAAAGTATTAGCTTTGCATGCAAACATGCCTAAGCTCTATAGGGAAGAAGCGCTGAAAGTAATGCGTAGTGGAGAGTTCAATGTATTAATGACTACGTCGAAGTTCATGCTTTTACACAAGGATGAGCTAAGTAAGCATAAGTACAAGCTAATCTTTATAGATGATGTAGATGCAGTATTAAGAAGTGGAAGAAGTGTAAGAGCTTTACTTGAAGTAATGGGGTTTAGAAGAGAGATCGATGCTGCTATTGAAGCTCTAAAACTGATGACAAATGTTAAGAGGCTTAGCGGTGTAGAGAGGCAAGGAGTTAAGGAGAGATTAATGAAGCTCAAGGAGGTCTTGGCAAGCGCTACCAAAGGAATAGATACAGTACTCGTAGTATCAAGTGCTACGGGAAGGCCGAGAGGTCTCCATCCAAAGCTGTTTAGGCTTTTGTTAGGGTTTGAAGCTGGTTCTCGTGGAGAAATGCTCAGGAATATTGTTGATGCATACTTAATGCCAAGAGGACTTCCTGAAGAAGAGGTCTTAAAGCTTGTAAAGAGGCTTGGAGATGGGGGATTAATATACGTTACTGTAGATAAAGGCATTGAGTACTCTGAGTTCCTAGCTAAATACTTGAAGCAGCACGGGGTGAGAGCTGAAACTCTCCATGCAAGAAAGGATTTAGGAATTCTTAAGAAGTTCTTAAGCCGTGAAGTAGATGTCCTCGTTGGAGTTGCAACATACTATGGAGTAATGGTTAGAGGACTTGATCTCCCTGAGAGAGTGCGTTACACGATTTTCGTAGGCGTTCCACGCCATAAGCTTAGCATTAACATAGAGTCCATCAGAGTGCAGGAACTTATAAAAATACTTTCAATTCTTAAAGGAGTAATAGGGGGAGATGAAAGAAGGACTATTGATAACTTATATACAAGAATAACGTCTAAAACGAGAAGAATGACAGCAGGATCTTTAGCTAAATTAAATGAGGAATTAGAGAAAGCTATTAAAGGAGGAGTCTTTGAGAAGGGCTTCACCAAGATCCTTCTAGAAGCAGTTGAAGTAGTTAGAAGACTTCTTGCAAGAACAGATGTCTTAGAGAAGCTGAGGAACTCTGGGGAGGTAAGCGTTGTTGAGGAAGAGGGAAAGATCTATATAATGTTGCCAGATGCAGCCACATACATTCAAGCTAGTGGAAGAGCTTCAAGAATGTATCCAGGTGGACTAACGAAGGGTCTTTCAATAATAATAGTTGATGACCTGAGCCTACTTCATGGCATTGAGAGAAGGCTAAAGTATATCTTTGAGGAATTTTCATTAAAGGATCTTTCAACAATAGATTTAGAAAAAGTGATTGTGGATATAGATAAGGATAGGGACATTGTTAAAAAGATCTTGGAGGGCGAGGCGATCTATAAATTAAACATTAAACTTCCACAACCCGCTCTCTTAGTGGTTGAATCACCTAATAAAGCTAAGACCATTGCATCATTCTTCGGAAGGCCAAGTATAAGAGCTCTATTAAGTGGATTAAAGGCCTATGAGGTCGTTACAGAGGACTACATTCTTACTATAGTTGCAAGCGGAGGCCACGTCTATGACTTAGCTGTAGATGCTGGAGTCCACGGCTATGGAGTCCATAGAGTTAATGGACTCTTCATACCTGAGTACACTGATATAAAGAAGTGCTTAGACTGTGGATATCAATTCACTAACGAGGACTTAATATGCCCTAAGTGCAGGTCGCAGAACATTCATAGGAAGCTTGATGTAATTAAAGCACTAAGGGAGCTTGCAAGCGAAGTAGACGTAGTCTTTATAGGCACTGATCCAGATACTGAAGGTGAGAAAATAGCTTGGGATCTAGCTGTTTTACTAAGGCCTTTCTCAAGGAGTGTAATGAGGGTGGAATTCCATGAAGTTACGAGGAAAGCTGTCATTAATGCTATTAGAAACTGCAGGGATCTCAATACAGCTCTTGTAGAATCCCAGATAGTTAGGAGGATTGAGGATAGGTGGCTGGGCTTTGCTTTGTCTCAAAAGCTTTGGTATGACCTATGGCCATGGTATTGTGTAAACATTCTTAAGAGAAGCGTAGTTGAATGCTGTAGCTCGATCAACAAGAATTGGAGCGCTGGACGAGTACAGACCCCTGTACTCAATTACGTTATTGAAAGATTCTATGAGCGTAAGCAAGCAGAGAGCTGTGGAGCTATAAAGTACGTGGTAACAATAGGTGACATTATTAAACTAGAGCTAGATTATGGAGACCTTGAGAGAGCGGGCTTATCTGAAGCTGAGTTAGAGAGGAGTAAGGCAATCGTGGAACTAATTGGAGTCGTTGAGGAGGAAATTAATCCACCTCCTCCTTACACTACAGATACTCTCTTAGCAGATGCTTCACTTAAATACGGGCTTTCATCAACTAAAATCATGGAAGTAGCTCAGGACCTCTTTGAAATGGGCCTTATAACTTACCATAGAACCGATAGCATTCGCGTAAGCGATGTAGGGATAAGAGTAGCGGCAGACTACATTAGTGAAAGATATGGAGACATGTTTAAGGAATTATTTAAGCCGAGGACGTGGGGTGTTGGAGGAGCTCATGAGGCTATAAGGCCTACCAGGCCTATAGATGCTGAACGGTTATTGCACTTAGTTCGAGAAAACATCTTAGTTTTACCAAAGCCTCTGACTAGGCATCACTTACAAGTATACGATTTAATATTTAGAAGATTTATTTCAAGCCAAATGGCTTCAGCTATTGTTAGAAAACAGCTGTTGAAGGTTAAATTTAATGAGTCCTTAGTAAAATCAGTAGAGGTTCACGTAGAGCCTCCAGTTAAGTCAGGCTTTCTTGAAGTATACAGTGTTATAGCCTTGAGAAAGCCTGTGGAGCAGGGCGAGTATTACATAACTAAAGTTAAGAAAGTCCTTCCCCCCCTCCCGAAATTCCATGATGTAGTTAAGTGGATGAAGGAGAATGGTGTTGGAAGGCCAAGTACTTATGCTAAAATTATTCAAACACTCATTGATAGGAGGTACATAAAAGTGTCTCCTAAGGTAAAGGCTCTTTACCCTACTCAAAGGGCATTCAGTGTCGCAGAGTTCTTTAATGAGTTCTTTAGAGAAATAGTCAGCGTTGAAACTACTAGGAAACTTGAGGAATTGATGACAATGATTGAGGAAGGCCGTAAGCATTATCAGGATGTTCTAGAGAACATTTATAAAGAACTTGAAGTAAGTGTTCTAGGGGTTGATTCGAGCAAATGGCGGAAGAGAGCCTGCAGGGAAGAGGACAAGTAGATGTAGATTATTTAGGGAAAAGTGATGCCGGGAGATACATAGCCATAATTCACTGTAAAGTAATAGCCTTTGCAAGAAAGAGAAATATACAAAACGTAATTAAGAACATTAGGTTAGCTAAAAAACTGGGAGCAAGATACATAATACTCCCCCCATTCTTTAACACTGGTCCAGTAGTGGGTATTGATGGAGTTTCTGAAGAAGCACGTAAGAAGTTCTTTGAATTAACGTCCGATAAGACTGCTAAAATAATAGCTGCACTTGCGAGGCTTGAGAGGGTTAACATAATAGTCTCTGGGTTCTTAGAGAAAGCCGGTGCATATCACTATGTATCAAGTCTGTTCATAAACTATGAAGGGAAGCTCTTAGCTAAGAGAAGGAAATTAGTTGTGTCAAGTAAGGAGGTTGCTAGTGGAATCAAGGCTGGTAAAAGCATAGAATTATTTAGAACTAAGGGTCTAACCATAGGAATAGTGATAGATGATGAAGTGTACTATCCAGAGATCGCCAGAGTCTATAGAGTTCTTGGAGCGAGCGCTATGATTGCTTCAATAAACCCGCTGTATGTAAATTACTTAACGCTAAGCCATATACTTAAGACTAGAGTGGAGGAGAACTCCTTGCCCCTAATGGTGCCAGGCAGCGTTCTCTATGTCAGTAACTCACTTAAGGGCCTTGTTCCATCAATGGTCTACCGCTACGATGGATCAAAGATCTATGAATATGGGGGCTTGGAACAGAGGCTGATATTAGTGCCTTTAGAAACTCTTATTAGTGGTGTAAAAAGCAATAATGATTTTGAAAGTTTAACTCATGTAGGTAGAATATACTTTAAAGCTCTAAAGGACCTAGAGAAAATAACGTTTGCAACTGAAAATAGAGATGTTTAGTGGTGATATAAGTGGATGAAGAAAGCGAGCTTAAGAAGGTGCTTCCAATAAGAGTTTCCTCACTTAATGACTTAGTTAGAATAGCTGTTACATACATGACTCCAGTAGCGCAGTCAGTCTTCTTACTTAAGTTTAAAGATAAAGAGAGATTAATTGTAGGAATGCTTGGCTTATTTAGAGACTACTATAAGTTGTACGGTCTACCAGTGCTGTACTACCATGTATGCGATAGCGTGGAAGAGGAAAAGATCGTTCAAGCAAACTACATAGTTATATCAAGCAATGATGAAAGGCTGGAATTCAGTAAGGTAGCTAAACCTGGAGTATCCATTCCACTAGTTGAATTACGTATGAAGCCTCCAATAATTCCAGATCTTGATTAAGGCTATGGGTTCATAAATTCATAGTAAAGTGAGTAATATAGTGTAGTTGAAGCAATGAGTGAGACTAAAGTATATATGCCCCCTATTTTAAGGAAGTCCATGAAGCTCACCTTCTCTCCATGCTTTTCAAGTATTCGTACAGCGGTGTAGTTTGATGAAGCACCTATGTATGTAGCATTGCCGCCTATGGTTGCACCAATTAAAAGACCCCAGGCAAGTACAACTGGTTCTACATTCTTATAGTTAGCAGCAATAGCGTTTACTACAGGGATCATTGCAGTTATAATGGGTATGTTATCGATAACCGATGAAGCTAAAGCTGAAAGCAGTATTAGTAGAGCTGACGTCTCAATAATACTGCCGCCATACAATAAGATCATGTTAGCAATATCTGTAGTTAAACCACTCTTATCCATGAATCCAACTAAGTAAAACATTAAAGCTATGAAGATCAGTAGTCTGTAGTCGAGGGCGGCTTTAAGCAATTCTCTCCTCTTCCTTAAGCCATAGAGAGTTATTAGAACTAAAGTCGGGGCAGCGGCT
>JAVZTI010000017.1:0-31796 GCA_038879595.1 Desulfurococcaceae archaeon
TCATTTCTGCTATGCGTCTCCATGGAAGCATGTTGCTGTGATGATTCATTATTGTGAGCACTACTTTATCTCCTTCACTAATGTTTGAAAGGCCCCATGAGTAAGCCACAAGGTTTATTGAATCAGTTGTATTTGAAGTAAATATTACTTCATCCCATGAATAAGCATTGATGAACTTTGCAATAACTTCGTGAGCCTCTTCATATAGTTGGCTCGCCTCCTGGCTTAGTGTATGGAGCCCCCTGTGAATGTTCGCATTGTACTTAGTGTAGAACTCAACAATGGCGTTTATGACTTGAATAGGCTTCTGACTTGTTGCTGCATTATCTAAGTAAACAATTCTCCTTCCATTAATTAACCTTTCAAGTATTGGAAAGTCCTTCCTGATTTCATAAGGATCTAACAATAACACCGCCTCCAGAGCTCATTTAAGTAGTTTAGTACTTATTCGCTAATAAGGTATTAAATCTCATCCTATATACCGAGTAAATGGTGTTGAAATTGATTACTACAAGAGAAATGAGGATTCTTGAAACTAATTCAGTTGGACTAGGAGTATCCACTAGAATGCTCATGGAGGCAGCTGGGAAGAGTGTAGCTGACTTAATAGCTTCAAGAGTTAAACCAAGCAGAGACCTAAGGGTAGTAGTACTTGTTGGAAAAGGAGGAAACGGTGGAGACGGCCTTGTTGCAGCAAGATACCTTACAAGCTATGGTTACAGAGTTGAAGTTATTCCAAGCCATTCACTAAGAGAGCTAGAGCACCCGGACGCCAAGTATAACATGAGTATCGTAGCTAGACTGCCTTCAATAACTATTCATAATCCTGGAGATCCTGAGCCAATTAATGGAGCTTCAATAATTGTAGACGCTCTTCTTGGAACAGGAGTTAAAGGCGTATTAAGAGATCCCATTAAGCGCCTTGTGGAGGCATCAAATGGAGTTAACGCGGTGCTTAAAGTAGCTATAGATACTCCAACAGGCCTCGATCCAGATACAGGGGAAGTCCATGGAGTAGCATTTAAAGCTGACGTCACTGTGACAATGCATGACTTAAAGCCAGGCTTACTGAAGAGGCCTGAACTCGTTGGAGAAATAGTTGTAGCCAATATAGGTATACCTATTGAGGCTAAACTATACGTTGGTCCAGGCGATGTGATCTATGGTAGGCCTATAAAGCCTCCTACAGCCCATAAAGGAATGGGTGGAAAAGTAATGGTAGTTGGTGGGTCAAAGTATTATACTGGGGCGCCAGCCCTCGTAGGGGAAGCTGCATTAGCTTCTGGAGCAGATCTAGCATTCGTAGTGGTTCCTGAAGTCATTAAGCCCGTAGTCTCAGGTTATTCTGAGGAACTAATAGTCCTTGGAGTCCCCGGCAATTCCTTTAGTGAAGAGAGCATTAAGCTAGTGTCTAAATACTATGAGTTATTTAAGCCACACGTAATAGTATTCGGCAATGGGCTAAGCAGAGAGCCTGAACCAATAGAGTTTGCCGAAAAGTTCATTGAATGGGCTGTTGCCGTGAAAGCTCCACTAGTCATAGATGCCGATGCTTTAAGGGCAATAAAATACGGTGTTACTAAACTCTCCTGGAGAGCAGTAATTACTCCCCATAGAGGCGAGTTCAAAGCTCTCACGGGAGTGGAGTTAACTGAGAACCCCTACGTTGACTATCGCTATGTTACTAACGCAAGTAAAGTCCTTGAATCAACAGTGCTACTTAAAGCCCCCATAGACATTATTGCTCAAGGAGATGACTACAGGTTTAATAAAACTGGAAACCCAGGTATGACTGTTGGAGGCACTGGAGACGTGCTTGCTGGAATTGTTGGCGCTGTTTATGCATATACAGGTGATCCATACATGTCTGCATCAATAGCAGCCTACTTAAATGGATTAGCTGGAGACTATCTTTTAAGAGTTTTAGGCGAAAACCCTCTGCCAACGAAAATAGTGAACGTACTTCCACGTGTAATTAATGAAGTCCTTGAAGTTCATTTAAGAACTTATGGCATTACATTAAACTCTAATGGCTGAGTTTCTCAATCAATTCCTTAAGCAGTAAAACTGCTTCCTCTAGGTATTTGATTCCTTTGCTAGTCACTTCATACCTTGTCTCAGGCTCATTGGTTTTTCTAAGCAATCCCTCCCTAGTCATCCTATATATAACTGAGTACACAGTGACTGTAGCCGGCTTTAATCCATAGGTCTCAATAAGCTTTCTCCTTATGTCATATGCTTTGAGAGGGCCGCTATCTAACAGTATTTTAACTATGTACATCCATAAGTTTCCTATCGTAGTACTTTTCCTAAGTCTTTCGAGGGCTCTACTCATAGCTTATCACTTCCCATCAAGATCGAGCATTAGTTGCAACATCTTTTACTCTATGGGCACTGAGCTGTGTAGAGTATGTTCCTCTAAATTTATAAATTCTCAACTGTCTACTATCGTTGTTGAAGCGTCGTTTAATAAGCTGGTGGAAGCATGGTGTCAAGCCTTAAGGGGAGGGACTTTCTTTCTCTAGCTGACTACAATGCAGAGGAACTACTATTCATTATAAATACAGCTAAGCTGATTAAGGAGAGGTTCTATTCTGGCGAAAGAGTGCTCCCCGTTCTTGCTGGAAGAATCTTAGCAATGATATTTGAGAAGCCAAGCACTAGGACTAGAGTCAGCTTTGAAGTAGCTATGAAACAGCTTGGTGGACATGCAATATACTTGAGTTGGAGGGAACTACAGTTAGCTAGAGGCGAAACAATAAGTGATACTGCTAGAACTCTAGCTAGATACGTAGATGGCATTGTAGCTAGAGTATATGAACATGAGAAGTTAGAGGAATTAGCTAAGTATAGCGATAAGCCTGTTATAAATGGACTTAGCAATTTACTCCACCCCGTTCAAGCGCTGTCAGATATATTCACAATAATGGAGAAAAAAGGGGATCTGAAGAAGCTTAAGATAGTCTTTGTAGGAGATGGAGGGAGCAATGTTGCACACAGCCTATTGCTGGGGCTGACAATCCTCGGCAGTGGAATAACTATAGCATGCCCAAAGGGCTATGAACCAGTTAAGCAAATAATGGATCTATACATGGAGATCTCTAGGAAGACGGGCGGCTATGTTGAAATAATTAATGACCCCGTAGAAGCAGTTAAGGGAGCTGACGTAGTATATACTGACGTATGGATTAGCATGGGTATGGAGGCTGAAGCTGAAAAGAGGCTAAAGGATTTCGCTGGGTTTAGCGTAGACTCTAAGTTAATGAGTTATGCAAAGCCAAACGCTATATTCATGCACTGTCTACCAGCACATAGAGGGATGGAGGTAACTGATGAAGTTATTGATGGGGCATGGAGTGTAGTATGGGATCAAGCTGAAAACAGACTTCACTTGCAAAAAGCCCTCCTATCACTAATAATCCCATAGTTATGAAGTAAGTTAAAATAAGGCTTTTAATAACTCTTACTTCATACACTGATAGCTTAGGAATGTGAGAAGAATGCTGCTTTCCATATCTAGCGGAGTCCTTAAGTTTGTGAGTACACCTAAGGCTAAGAACATTATAAAGATATCAGCGCTGATCGCTTTAATGGCCTTCGGCATTTACCTAAGGCTTGCGCCAACTCTTGGAGTAATTGAAAGGTATGGCCATAGCTATGCACTTGAACTCCACGAGAACGATCCTTGGATAGAGTATTGGATAACTGAGTTTATTTACAAACATGGGGTTTTAAGCTGGTGGAGGCTTACTCCAAGTGACCCTGAGTTTGGCCAAGTAGTTAAGGCCTTTTATTATCCGTGGGGTAGGGATTTTCCCTCCTCATCTTTCTTCGGCCTTAATGTCGTAGCAGCACTTACCTACCCACTTGCTGGAGCATTTGGCATTTCGCTAAAGGAGTGGGTATCCCTACAGCCATTAATTTACGCTTTAGTAACCATGGTAGTATTATATTTTTTAGTTAAGGAGCTAACTGATGGCAGTGACTTAGCTGCTCTAGCATCAGTGTTTGCATACGTCACTTTGCCGTCAACTGTGGATAGAACTATGGCTACATTCGTAGAAAAGACTGGTGCTGGAATAGCCTTCATAATGCTCTCACTGCTGTTTTACTCTAGATCAGTGAAGCTATTTAAGTCAGATTTTAAGAAGGCAATGCTTTACGCTGCCCTTACAGGAGCATCAATGGGTGTTGTAGGTTGGTATTGGGGGGGATTTCAATATATTTTTGCAGTATTCCCATTAGCTATAGCTGTTTACCCAATCTTCTCGCGTGACAAGCCTACATTAAAATTCCTATTGCTCAACATTGCTGTAAGCATTGTTAGTTTAGCTGTTTCAGCCCTAGCTCCATCAAACTTAGTTTCACTAGGCTTTTACCCTGAGTTAAAGCTCACCGGCATAGGAACTATGGCTTTAGCATCTTACGTTCTTCCAACTATTTACGTTTATGGCTTAGATAAGAGGGTTTTAAATAAGCGCAGATACTTGCTACTCCTATTAATAATTGGATCGGTTGCAGCTTACTTAGTGTTTACGGGTAGGACTACTATAGGTGGTAGGACTCTATTAGCGTTAACTCCTCCACCACTAAGGGGGTTGATCAATGTAAGTCCTCTTGTTGAAAGCGTGGGAGAGCATCAGCCAGGCGTTGGAGAGATATTTAGTGAGGCATGGGGTTACTTAGGTATAGTTGTCACAATCATTGGATCTATATACATTCTTGTGAAGGGAAGAGCAGATCACATAATGATCTTTACATTAACAATTATAGCGATCTATGCTTACATAAATGTAGCTTACTTCAGTACTTTGGCTGCAACATTTGCTGTAATAAACATAGGCATAGTGATCGGGGCATTGATATCCACAGTCATTCCTCAGAGACCTGGAGTTAAGAAAAAGAGGGCTCCAATAACTCTTGCTAAGAGGATTTCTTGGACTAAAATTGCATTAACTTCTACACTCATAGCCATTATAATCGTTCCATTAACTTATGCCACAACATACCACTTTTCTGCTCACAAAATGGCTTATCCATCGATATTTGTTGCTGGAACAGGCATACCGAGCCGCAATGATGCATGGTATGAGGCCCTGAACTTCATAGCACAGAATACGAGCAGTAAAGCATTGATAGTGACGTGGTGGGACTACGGCTACTGGATTACAGTAAACACTGGTCGTGCGACATTAGCTGATGGCTCTACACTTAATGGGACTCAAATAGAGTTACTGGCTAAAGTGTTAACGAGCTTTAATGGCTCAGAAGTAGTCGGCATACTGAGAGACTACCTTAATGCACCACTTGATGAAACTTACGTAGTTGTCTACGATGTATTTCAGTTCGTAAAGCAAGGCAATGTTACATACGTTTTCCCATTACATGGCCAAGCAGGATTAGGCATGGCTGGTAGAGTAGACATACCGAAGAGCATTTGGATGATCAGAATTGGCGGCAGAGACCCTAGTCAATACTTCTACTTATACAGGCTATCGACTCAAGGGGGAGTGAACTACGTGATCTCGCCGAGGTTCGATAAACCCGATTCTCTTCCATTAATATATAAAATGATGGTTAATGGAATACTATACTTGAATGTCCAGGAAAATATGGCGAATATCAGCTATCAATTCCTTTGGTATACAGGATCTGAGGCTGGAGTAGACTATGGCATTAGCAGATACGTTGAGCCCTTAGGTATCTCTAGGCAAATAAATGTCGCTAGCTTTAAGTTCATTGGATTTGAGGAGTACAACAATACTTTGCCGGAGTGCGTGAAGCCCTATAGAGTTGTGTTTAGCCCGTTCTACGACTATCCTGATCTATACACTGTAGTATTCATCTATAAGGTGGATTTCTCTTGCAGTACTAGTTGAGTTGTTTTATACAGCATATTGTTTATCATATATTTTCTTTTTAAAACTAACTTCACTAAAGTAATTCCCTGGTGAACCTCTTGGTTTTCGGTAAAAGAAGAGATCCAGTGAAGCTAGCCTTTAAAACTCTAGCTGCATTAAGGCACATGCACTTGAGGCTCAATAACATGTTATCTAGAATTGAGGGCAGAAAACATTATTTACTTGAGAGAGCTGTCCAACTTGAGGAAATGCATCACTCTACTTTAGCGAGAAAGTATGCTGAGGAAGCTTCTAGACTTGAAGCATTGATGGATAGAGTTAGCTCCATAGCTCTTGTAGTTGAGAAAGTGATATTAGCGTTAGAGACTAACATAGAGATGAGGAGATTAAAGGATGGGCTTAAGGATATAATAGAAATTGTTGAACAATTAAAGAAGTTGCCCGAAGCAACGATCCCTGAATTAGCAATAGCAATACATGAAGTTGAAGCAAATGTAAAGGAGTTAGCTGAAATAGATCTCAGTGGGCCAGAGCCTTCATTTATACAGTTAGCACCCTCCCAAAACGCCATGGAGTTACTGAAGGAGGCAAAGGAGATAGCTCAGAAACGCCTTTCCACAACTCTCACTCCACCGTAAAGTAGCCTCATTTAACTCACTTAGTGGATTATTTAAGGACTATTCCCACTTCTATAAATCTGTAAACCGCTGAGAACTCTATTTAGCTTAAGTGATATAGCTTAGGGTGATGCATTGAGCTTAGGTGTAGTATTGCTGGAGACTCCTTGGACGAAGTATAGTGTGAATACACTTACTGCAGCTCTTGAGTCAAGGAGCCGGATAAGAGTTCATGTTCTTAACTTATTAAGGGACTTTGAGCTCATTCATGAATTGAAGGCGAAGTACGACAAGCTTCTGGTAGGGGCATCACTCAATACATACATGTTGACAAGAGATGATGTATTAAGGAGTCTAACGCTCTTGAGGAATTTGAAGAACAACGATGTTCTAACAATTGCTGGAGGACCTCATGCAACTGGAGATCCTTTAGGAACTCTATTTAGCTTAGGCTTCGATGCTGCAGTAATTGGTGAAGGAGAGGAAACGTTTTTAGAAATAGTAACTGCACTATCTGAAGATGGCGACATATGTAAAGTAAGAGGATTAGTCACAGTAATTGATGGAAAGCCTGTGTTTACAGGTATTAGAGAGAAAGTGAGCCTAGATGACTATCCACCATTCCCGCATTGGAGGAGGGTAGTGAACCCTATTGAAATAGCCCGCGGATGCCCTTACGGATGTTCTTACTGCCAAGTCAGCTACATGCATGGATTTAAACAAAGGTATAGAAGCATAGAATGCATAGTTGAAAACGCTATTTTAGCAGCTAAGCTGGGGTTCCATGACTTGAGGTTTATAACTCCCAACGGCCTTGGGTATGGCGCTGAAGAAGCTGGAAAACCCAGGTTTGACGTGGTTGAAGAGCTCCTTGAAAAATTGAGGAAGAAGGTAGTGGAGGTCTATGGAGCGAGGATATTTTATGGCTCTTTCCCAAGCGAAGTTAGGCCTGAATACGTTACTGAAGAGTCTGCTAGAATGCTGAAGAAGTATGTATCAAATAAGAGGATAATTATTGGAGCTCAATCAGGGAGTGAAAGAGTTTTAAAAGCCATAAGGAGGAGGCATACTATTGATGATGTTTACGAAGCATTTACTGCATTAACTAAAGCTGGCTTTAGAGTTGATGTAGACTTCATACTTGGATTTCCATGGGAAAGCGAAGATGACTATAATGAAACTCTGAAAGCCATTGAGCGCTTAGCTGGCATGGGTGCTGTAATACACTTACATTCATTCATACCTCTACCTGGCACACCTCTTGCTGCAGCTGAGCCGAGGCAACTGCCTAATTGGGTTAAGAAGAAGGTGAGCAAGCTCGTGGGGAGTGGGAGAGCTTATGGGGCTTGGATGAACCAAGAGTCTGTCAGTTTAAAGATAGTTGAATTAAGGAGAAGGGGGATAATACTTACTGGCTCTAAATACTATTTAGGAGGTGGAATACGTGAATAACTTAAATGAGTTTACCAACATACCTAAGGAAGTGTATGATCTCTCTACTCAAGCTATAGAAGTCATAAAGAAGTACGTACATAAGACTCCTATGATAAGCATAGCGAGCCTTAATGAGGAGGTTGGAAAGAGCGTTATGCTGAAGCTTGAGAACATGCAGAAAACGGGCTCTTTTAAAGTTCGTGGAGCGCTCTTCAAGATCCATAGATTGCTTGAAAGAATGAATTTAAAGGGAGTTGTAACCGCTTCATCAGGAAACCATGCTCAAGGAGTTGCTTATGCTGCAAAAGCTTTTGGAGTACGCGCAGTGATAGTTATGCCTGAGACAGCTAGTCCAACTAAAGTAAATGCCACTAAGAGCTACGGAGCTGAAGTGGTTTTACATGGAAAGATCTATGATGATGCATACACAAGAGCTTTAACCATAGCTTTTGAGAAGGGATACGAATTCATTCACCCATTTGACGATGTTGAAGTCATAGCTGGTCAGGGAACTGTAGCATTGGAAATAGTTGATGAAGTTGGGTGCCCAGATGAAGTTCTCATACCAGTGGGTGGTGGTGGATTAGCATCGGGAGTTGCTGTTGTCATAAAGAATCTCTGCAGAAATTCAAGAGTCATCGGCGTACAGCCTCTGGTTGCATCAACTATGAAGCATTTTCTAAGAGGTGAAGTGAGTTATGTGCCACACTATAGCATAGCTGATGGAGTTGTAGTAAAGAGGCCCGGTGAAATTACTTCTAAAATTATAAGGGCATTTGTAGATGACATAGTCTTAGTTGACGAAGAGCATATTTCAAGAGCCATATTCTTCCTATTAGAGAGAGGTAAGATAATTGTTGAAGGTGCAGGAGCCTTAGCTATAGCAGCCCTTCTGTCAAAAATGCATGAACCGCGCGGAGACTTTATTACAGCAGTAATCAGTGGAGGCAACATAGATCCACCCCTACTATCCAGAATAATAATGCATGAAATGGCTAAGGCTGGCAGATTAGTAACTATAGAGGGAGTGGTGGACGATAAGCCGGGAGTTCTACACGACGTACTTGAAGTACTAGCCATTAATAACATAAATGTAGTTGATGTAAGGCACGATAGATACTCCCCCCAGATGCTTCCAACTAAAGCCATTGTTGAAATAGTCTTTGAAGCATTATCGTATAGCAGTGTTGAAGATGCTTTGAGAAGCCTTGAGAAGAAGGGGTTTAAGTTTAAGGTAAAGCACCTAGCCTACTAAGTTCTTAAAACTTAGAGAAATATTCTTTAACTACATCTATAACTTCCCATAAGTTATTAACGTAGCTTCTTGCATTAACACAATTACTGCAAGTACTCATAGCTATTGGAAGCCCCACTACTTTAAAGACCTCTTCATCCCACTCACTATCGCCTACGTAGGCCACTCTCTCCATACCTATTCCAAAGGATCTAGCTATAGACTTCACTATGTATGGCTTTTCAAGTAATGGAACCCAGTCTTTTCCGCCGGGAACTAGTTCGTCATTAATGAAGAGCAGTTCATTGTATAAACAAATGTCTGCTCCAACATCTCTACAGATCCTTTTAACTAATATGTCTATTCCACTGCTAACTATTCCTACAATAAGGTTGTATTGCTTTAATATTTTAAAAACAGCGTATGATTCAGGCCTTATCTTTGTCTTATTCAATATTTCTTCAACTAGCTTTCTCATTATGGGTCTACCCCAGGAATTAATCATTAGTCTTATATCCATCTTCATCCAATCAAGGTATTTAATGATGTTTCTTTTGTATAGTTCAGCTATACGTGAGTCGCTTGATCCAAAGTACTTGTGGAGTAATTGCCAACTACTGTCATCCTCTGTGAGCACTCCATCGCAGTCAAATATCACTAAGCCATTCAATGTAGAGCGCCTCTAGTGAAAAGCCTTGATGAACTTATTTAAGTACTCTATTAATTCACTTAAAGATTTATACTCTTTACTTATGGAAATCCTTGCATCCAATTTCAGTCCCTCCTTAGTCTTCGTAATCAAGAATTCAAGACTATTTGTCTTTATGCTAACAGCTTCCTTACCTATAGCTATGTGTGCTTTAGGTACAGTGTTTTCAACCTCCTTCCTTATGGTTTCAACAGCTTTAATCCAGTCATCTTCAGTAAACTGTGGGTAAGCCTCTTGACTCCTTAATTCACTAAGCCTTCTTTTACATGCTTCTACAACTACGGTGTATCCACTATATTTCTTAATAGCTTCTTCAAGTATTTTCTCAGCGACTTCAGTAGCTTTAACTGATTTAAGTACTGAGACAACTATGTCGAAGTCTTTGCTTAACAAGTATTCAGCTAAGCCCTTTAAATCCCCTCCATAAATGCCGAAATTATAGGTATACTCTGCTCTATAGAGTAACTGCCTTACTTCATCAAGTACTTGTATTAAGCTTTTTGCACCCTCTATGCGCTCCCTCCATAATTCACTGTACTCACTTAATATAGGGTTCACTATGTGTCTTAAGAAATCGATCTTCACCAATTTAAACACCTGTAAAACCACTTAAGCCCAGCTCCTTAATTAATGATTGGTAATCTATTTGCAAGAGGCTTTTCGAGGTAATTGTCTTTCACTTACTTTAAATATACTTTAAATAGTGCTGCTTCAAAACATCATGGGCTATGGCTTTTTCCAATGATTCTAGACTTAGTCTTTAGACCCTCTAAAAGCATTATTATTGAAGCAGTAATTGATACGAGTATAGCTAATAGTTTATCCGGATTTACTTCTCCAATAATTGTCAGTAAAGTCTCTCCTATAGCTATACCCATGAAGAACGCTGAGCATATAATTAACCTTGGCACAAGCCTTCTTCCAATGATTGCAAATCCATTTAACGACATTACTTTAGAGACGTTGTATCCGTTGATGTCTCTTTTAACTAACCCAAGTTCTTCAAGTTTCCTTAAGTGGTAGAGGACTGTACTAGCAGGCATGTCTAATGCCTTAGCGACATCTCTGACCCCTGTAGGCCCTCCTCTTTCAAGTAAGTAGACGTATATTCTTAAAGACGTCTCGCTGACTTCATCATTAGACAAGCTATAGCCCCAATCTATACGCAGCCTTCTAATTAAAAACGTTTTATTCATGCAGTCAGTTGAACAATCGTAATTCAATGGCTTGAGTTATTTACCAATTAATACTAAAGTTATGCTTGGTGAGAGCTGTGGATAAGAACAGGTATGCAGCATTAGCTTTACTGGCTTTAACTATTGGCGTACTGTTCCCAATAGTACTTAACTACGTTTATCAATTAAGCGAATCCAAGTATGTTATTCCCCCAATTACTCCGCCAGCAATAATAACTAGGCCTAGCAACGGCAGTTGGCCTGGAGGAGTATTTCAATTCTCCGAGTTAAAGGGCTTCAATACTTATGAAGACTTAGTTAACTACATTAGTGTAGTTAAGAGCGTAGAGAGAGAAGTAGCTGAGTTGCTGGGAGTTAACTTACCCTATAATTACATTACTTTAGTAAGGCCCCTAACTACTCTTATTGAAGGCAGCGTTGTAAAAGAAGCAGTGAGAGCTTCAACAACTAATGTGCAGGTAGTTGGAGTAGATGAATTAGACTACGTTAAAAACTATGGAGAAGTGATTGCAGTATCATCTGGTAGCTTCATATACATAGTTAATGCTGCAGAAAGAAGAGTGGTGAGCATAATAGATTTAGGTAATGCATATTGTAGAGGGCTCTTCCTATATGGAGACAAACTTATAGTAGTATTTGAGGAGCCGATCAGCTTAAGCGCAAGTTTTAAAGATGAATGTAACTGCATAGCTATTCCTACAGGAATTGTTAACACTGGTGTAAATGTATATAGCTTGTATAACGTAACTAACCCAGTTCTCTTACTAAATACATCAATAACAGGATCTGTAGTTAGCGCTAGAATGACTGATTCTAGAGTATACTTGGTGACTACTATGCCTATAGAGTTGACTGCTTCAGCAACGCTTAAGGTATCTATTCCACTAGTTGATCAGAGGCCTATGCCTCCCCAAAGCATAAGAGCAGTTGATCGTGAGCCCAACGTCTATACAAACATACTCGCATTAGACGTCAATAGCTTAAGGTATACAGCATACTCATTCCTAACTGGGCCTAGCAGCTGGATGTATATGACTCCTGAAAGACTCTATTTAGCTGTCTCTAGATCGCTAACTATGTATGAGGCTTATGTAAAAGCATTTAATTCACTAGTTAATTACTTGCCCAGCGATGTATCTGCTGAATTACTTAACGCACTAGCACTAGGTGATTTAAGCAAGTGCGTTGAAGTAGTTTCAAAGTACTTCAATACACTTAAGTATGACGATGTTATTAAAATAATTGACTTAGTTAATAAAGAACTTTGTGAGAAGCCTCTTAGAGATGAAACGCTGTTCCATGTATTCAACATAAGTGGAATTAACGTAACTTATGTTGGAGACTTTAGCGTGGAGGGACACATACTGGATCAATTCTCAATGGAGGAAATGAGTGAATACTTCATAGTAGCAACTACTTCAGTTAACTTAACTGCTCAAATGACTTCTACATATGTTAAACTACCTAGCGCAGACTCAAAAGGTGAAGTCACTGCAATTGCGTGTGCAAGAGGTGTTTGTACTACTGAGAATATAAAAATCTATGGGGAAGGCAGTAAACAAGAACAACAAAACAGCTGCTGGCTCTACGTCTACATAACTCCTATAGGTGAGTCTATAAACAATATCTTCATAGTTAGCTTAAGTAATTTGAATATAGTTAGTTCAATTAAGGGTTTAGCTCCTGGTGAAATGATATACTCTGCAAGATTATTGAAGAACGTGCTATACCTAGTTACTTTCAGGCAAGTAGATCCTCTATATGCAATAGATTTAAGCAACCCTGAGAACCCCAAGGTGCTGGGCTATCTGAAAATCCCTGGATTTAGTGAGTACTTACACCCAATTAGCAGCGATAGATTACTAGGTATAGGCATTGAGTCAGGGGAGTTAAAGATATCGTTGTTCGACATAAGTGATCCAAGGGCTATGAGCTCCATTTCTGAAGTCAAGATCCCTAATAGCTATAGCCCGATCCTATATGATCACCATGCATTCACCCTAGATCCTGACTATGAGTCAGTGTATCTACCTGTGCAATGGTATGGAGATGCATATAGTGGAGTATTGGTGCTGTCTTACTCTAATGATGTGTTGAAAGTTAGGGGATTGCTTAAGCACAGTGAAGCCTCTAGAACTATATACATAGGGGACGAGATCTATACTGTATCTAGATCTTTAATAAAGATTTTCAATGCATTAACTCTAAATGAAGTAGGCTTAATACCGTTAACCTCATTTAGTTAAACTAAAATATTTTTCTTTAAGTCTTCAACTTTATTACCACTGGTTTTACTCCCTCCTTATCTATTGTAAATAGAGTCCAGCCAGTCCTGTGACTCACGCCCTTCATTTTCTTCACCATTATTTGCCTAAGGGGTATGGGGAGCTCTATCCCCATAGGTGTTTGAGTCACAGTTTCAGCTTCTATTACTCCATCAACTACGTAATCTAAAGCGTTTGCAAACACTCTTGTATCTTCAGTTGATGTATGTAAAACTACTATAGTCACTATGCCTCTGGCCTTAGCTATATTCGCCCTTAGTTCTCTAACTAATTCCCCCACTTTAGATGCTTCACTATAAGCCATTACTTCATTTAATGAGTCGAGAATTAAGAGCCCTCTATTCATTATGCCAGCTCCATCAATTACATTGATTATTCTTGAGATAAGGGCATCAATGTTCTGAGGATTAATCTCTTCTACTACTATTGGGCAACGCTTTCTCGCCTTACCCTTAATTCTAAAGCTATAGCCATCTATCGCAAACAATTTATTCTCTTCCCTAAGCTTTAGTGGATCAACGCCTAGTGAACTAAGGTTGTCGACGAGAGTTTCAGGGTCATCGTCTAATTCTACGAAGAGCACTTCCTCACCTCTTGAAATAAACTCTCTAGCAATATGCATTGTAATGATGCTCTTACCGCTTCCACCACTACCCTCAATTAATATAAGTGAGTTCCTAGGAACTCCCTCTGGAAGAATGTAGTTAAGTACATCTACTCCAAGCTTAACTCTTTCAATCAATTCACTCACCAAATAACTAGTTCCTTGAGGAGTATTAAATACTAACTCCTATAACGTTAAATTCCCAGCTCTCAATATCGGCTGTTAAGTGAAGAATATTGAGGTGTTAGCCACTCATGAATTTATAGTTTTACTGGATCACAATTTATGGGACTAGAATGGGAGCAACATTTTTATACTCTGCATTTTTTACTAATGAACATGTAGAGCATGTGAGTACTTATGTATATGGATGTAGATAATGAATATAGGTCAAGCGCGTCAGCAAGTAATTTAATGAGTAATTTAAATACTCTTACTCTTAAAGAACAGCTACTTATGGCTGACTCAAGCAATTATGCAGAGATGTTAAGTGTACTTAAGGATATATGTGAGACTATTGGATTAATGTGCTATGATCCATTAGATGCAGTTGACGTCAACATATCCTTAGCATGGGCTGAAACCCTTCAGTACTTAGATAACCCTACTACGTGCATTAAAAACATAGATTGCTGCAATGAACTGATCGAAAGCTTTGTAAAAATAGTTAAGATAGCTATAGGGTCTTCATATACTTATTTAATAGATCTAGTGAAGTTAAGGAATGTGTTTGCAGAACTCAGAGTCCTAATTAAATCTTGGTAAATCCTAGTGAATACTGCGTGCTTCATTAATCCTTAGATCCTGTAAGAGAAGGTTCTTTTAATTAATGTCTAAAGCATTGGAGTGCTTGAAAGAAAAGTTCTATACTCATCAATATCTCTATAGGAAGTTAAATAAATTAGTTAGATGCTTTCTGCAGTTAGTTATTAAAAATTAAAAAGATCAAAAAGATCTATGCTAAGTTGCTCTTAGATTAAATGCATTGCGCACTCTCTTACGGTAAACACTACAATTGATATACCATAAATACTTAAATACTTAAGCCCACACACTAACCACTAATATATAGAGGGGCTATGGGGGGCAAATCATTGAGGTGTATAAGTAGATCTCTTATTGCAATATTGATAGTTATAGTAGTTATAATTGCTGGGCTTGCAGCATACTTTATTCTTAGAGCTCCAGCTCCAGTTGCTCCAAAGCCAATAGTTATTGGAGTAACTGATAAAGTAACTGACCTAGATCCTTCTAATGCTTATGACTTCTTTACTTGGGAAGTGCTATCCAATATTATGGAGGGCTTAGTTAGGTATAAGCCCGGCTCATTAGATCTTGAGCCAGCTCTAGCTGAAAGCTGGAGCGTTAGTAGTGATGGAATGACTTGGACTTTTAAACTTAGGGAGGGATTAAAGTTTGCTGATGGAACTCCACTTACTGCAGGTGATGTTGTTAGAAGCATTAACAGAGTTATGGCAATAAGCGGTGATCCATCGTGGTTAGTCGTGGAGTTTGTTGACAAAGTTGAGGCTCCAGACAATTACACTGTAGTGTTTAAACTAAAGCAACCTACTCCATTCTTCTTAACATTAATTGCTACTCCTCCATACTTCCCAGTGCACCCAGCATATGCTCCTGAAAGCATTGATAGCGATCAAACGGCTGGTGGAGCAGGGCCTTATAAGATAGCTCGCTTCCAGAGAGATGTAGAAATAGTTCTTGAGCCAAACCCATACTACTATGGAGATAAACCCAAGTCATCAATAGTGATTAGGTTTTATGCTGATGCAACCTCTCTAAGGCTAGCCATTGAGGGTGGTGAAGTAGATATAGCTTGGAGGACTCTTAGGCCAACAGACATTGAAGAATTATCTAAGAAAGCTGACTTAAAGGTAATTGAAGTACCCGGGACCTTCATAAGGTACATATGCATAAACACTAGGATGCCTCCGTTTGACAACAAGCTTGTTAGACAGGCATTAGCAGTAGCAATTAATAGAACTGAGATAATAAGCATTGCACTGAGAGGAGCTGGAACCCCTCTATACAGCCTCGTCCCAATAGGTATGTGGAGCCATGTTGATGCATTTAAAGAGAAGTACGGTGATTACAACGTTGAGTTAGCCAGGAACTTACTAAGGCAAGCTGGGTATAGTGAGGAGAATAAATTAGCTGTAGAACTATGGTATACTCCAACACATTATGGAGATACTGAAAAAGATATTGCTGCATTACTAAAGCAGCAGTGGGAAGCTGTAGGGTTGATAGAAGTCACAGTTAAAAGCGCTGAATGGACTACGTATGTAAGCTACATTAGAAATGGGCAGCTCCCAGTATATTTGCTTGGGTGGTATCCAGACTACTTAGACCCAGACAATTACTTGACTCCATTCCTCCTAAGTACAGCGAACTCATGGGCTGGAACAGGGTATGCTAACGAAACAGTTGATGAACTATTGAAGCAGGCTTCATCAATAGTTGATCAATCTGAGAGAGAGCTTACATACATAAATGTGCAGAGATTGTATTTAGCTGAAGATGTTCCATACATACCTATATTCCAAGGGAAGCTCTACATAGTTATTAGGCAAGACATTGAGGGAGTAGTGCCTAACCCCATAATGTTAATGTACTACTGGCCTATCTACAGAAAGTAGGGGATTAAAATAGGTAAAAATATTTTCTTCAGGCCCTTTTTTATGTAGGGGCGTTTTAAGGTAGTAATCTATGGCTGGCCTCAGTAGATACATAGTTATTAGAGCTTCACTAATAGTCCCCACAATATTAATACTCTATACTTTTGTATTCATATTGCTTAGAGTTCTGCCTGGAGACCCTATATTAGCAGTTGTAGGCACTAGGTACATTCCTCCAGCACAGCTTGAGGAAATGAGGAGGATGGCTGGCCTCGATAAGCCTATCCTAGTGCAGTACTTCGATTACCTCTTAGGCGTAATACTGAGAGGGGACTTTGGTAAAACTCTTGCATCACCTGTAGGTAAGCCTGTTAGTGAATATTTGTGGGAGAGGCTTCCTGCTACAATAGAGTTAACTATAGCTTCATTCATAGTTGCTTCATTAATAGGTTTTATAACTGGAGTAGGAGGTGCATTAAGGAGAGGTAGTAGACTTGATACTTTAATAAGGATCTACAGTATACTTACCTACACTTTATTCATACCCGTCCTTGGGATGGGGCTTCAGTACCTCTTAGGCCTTAAGCTCAAGTTATTCTACATAAGTGGGCGTTTAAGCCCGGGAATCCATGTGCCTAAAGTCACTGGATTGCTATTGCTAGATAGCCTATTGGCTGGAGATTTAAGTGCTTTCACCGATGCACTGAGACACATAGTGCTTCCAAGCTTAACTCTTGGAATAGTGTTAAGTGGAGCTTATACAAGGCTCATTAGGAACAACCTCATTGAAGTTCTCAACTCAGACTTCATTAGAGCATATAGAGCTAGGGGTATTCCAGACCATAGAGTAACTATGTATGCTATTAAGAACGCCTTCATCCCTGTAGTAACTTACATGGGGCTTCAAATAGCAATGCTCCTAGGAGGAGCTATTTTAACTGAAACAACGTTCAGCTGGCCTGGATTAGGGAGGTTTATTTATGAAAGAATAGAGTACAGAGATTACAGCTCAATACAGGGAGCTGTAATTTTATTTGCATTCATAGTTGGATTAATGAACTTGGTTGTCGACATAATGTACGCATTAATAGATCCTAGGGTGAAGTACTGATGGCTCTTTTCCTAAGCACTCCCATTTTAGGCTTCATAAGGAGCTTTCCACAGCCAGCTAAGTCAATGTTGATCCTTGGACTAGCAATAGTCTTGTCCACGATGTCCATGGCTATTTTAGCTCCATACGTAGCTCCATACGACCCTACTTCAAGGGTTTATATAGAATTCCAGCCCCCAACGTGGAGTTATTTAATGGGGACAAACCACGTTGGAATGGATGTTTTTTCAAGAATAGTCTGGGGCTCTAGAGTAGTGCTTTTTGTAGTAGCTGCTTCAGCAGCAATATCAATGGCTTTCGGAGTTCCACTAGGCTTAATCTCAGGGTATTACGGTGGACTAGTTGATAGAGTTCTTAGCATCATTATGGATAGTATTTACGCCTTTCCTTCACTTATACTTGCAATAGCTGTAGCTGCAGTATTAGGGCCGAGCCCACTTAATGCAGCTATATCGATAGCTATAGTTTATGTGCCTACATATTATAGAATGGTTAGAGGGGAGACTCTTAAAGTGAAGCAGATGCCATTCATAGAGGCTTTAATTGTTCTCGGATGCTCTGATGCAACTGTATTTAAGAGCATACTCAGGAACATTACTCAAACAATCCTCGTAGTCTTTAGCTTAAGTGTTGCAGACGCTATACTCACTGAAGCTGCATTAAGTTTTCTAGGTCTTTCAGTAACTTGGCCGACTCCTGACTGGGGCCTTGACCTTAGAAGTGGTCAGCCTCACTTGCTCAACGGCTATTGGTGGATATCGATGTGTCCTGGATTAATGATAATTGCCTTATCGCTGGGATTTGCATTAATTGGTGAAGCTTTAAGTGACTACTTCTCAATAACTACAAAGGTGTAACATGTGTCTGATGCACTGCTTGAAGTAATTAACTTAAAGGTCTACTTCTACACGCTCTCTGGAGTAGTGAGAGCTGTTGACAATGTGTCCTTGAATGTTCTTACAGGAGAATGGATAAGCATTGTAGGTGAAAGCGGCTCTGGCAAAAGCACTTTGGCTTACGCTATTGCAAAAATAGTTCCTCCCCCTGGGAGAATTGTTGAAGGAAAGGTAAAGTTTATGAATAAAGACTTAGTGGAGCTCAGCGAAGAGGCTTTGAGAAGCATTAGGGGGAGGCACATAGGCTTTGTATTTCAGGATCCTCTTACATCCCTAGATCCTTTGAGGACTGTTGGAGATCAACTGGCTGAAGTAATTCAAGTACACTTAGGAGTTAGTAAGGATGAAGCACTTAGGGAAGCAGGGGAGCTACTTGAATTAGTCAACATACCTAGGGATAGACTTAACTATTATCCTCATCAATTAAGTGGTGGGCAGAGGCAAAGAGTTGTAATAGCTATATCAATAGCTTTAAGACCTGAACTCCTCATAGCTGATGAGCCTACAACAGCTTTAGACGTAATAGTACAGGATCAAATAATGGACTTACTTAAAGAAGTCCAAAAGAAGGGGGCTTCAATAATGCTCATAACTCATGACGTAGCGTTAGCTGCTGAAAGAGCTGATAGAATCGCCGTAATGTATGCTGGTGAAATAGTTGAGTATGGAAGTGCGCGCAGCATCATTAATGCACCGCTACATCCATATACAGCAGGCTTAGTGGATAGCGTTCCAGATCTATGGTCTACAAAGATCGTTAAATCCATACCAGGCTTTCCACCAGACCTTAGAAACCCTCCACTAGGCTGTAGATTCCACCCAAGGTGTAAGCAAGCACTAAGTATATGTACTAATGAAAGTCCCTCAATGACTGCAGTTGAGCATAATCGATGTGTAGCATGTTGGCTTTACTTAAAGAGGTGAAGGCATTTGAAGGCCCTTGTTATAGCTAAAGGCCTTAAAAAATACTTCCCCGTTAGAAGAACTATAACTGAAATCATGTTAATGAAGAGCCGCCTCTATGTAAGGGCAGTTGATGGAGTCAGCTTAGAAATAGGTTTTGGAGAAACGTTAGCGTTAGTGGGTGAAAGTGGTTCAGGTAAGACTACTACTGGAAGAATGATAATAGGGTTAGAGAAGCCTACTGAAGGAAGCATATTGTTTGAAGGAATAGAATTAACTAAGTTGTCTAAGAGCGCTTTGAAAAGAATTAGGCCTCGCATGCAAATGATATTTCAGGATCCTTACGCAAGCCTTGATCCAAGAGTTAAGGTCGGAGATCAAGTGGCGCAACCCCTAATAATCCATGGATTATGTGATGCCGATGAAGCTAGAGAGAAGGCTCTTGAAATTCTTGAGAGAGTGGGATTAACTCCCCCTAGTGAGATCTATGAGAGATACCCTCATCAATTAAGTGGTGGGCAGAGGCAAAGAGTTGTAATAGCTAGAGCGATGATAATGAGGCCTAAGTTCGTGGTAGCTGATGAGCCGGTTTCAATGATAGATGTATCCTTAAGGGCTTCAATACTTGAGCTACTCAAGGAGTTTAAGAGGGAGTACAGTCTTTCAATGTTGTTCATAACTCATGACTTAGCTGTAGCTAAGCTTGTAGCCGATAGAGTGGCAGTAATGTATTTAGGCAAGATCGTTGAGGAGGGTGTTGTAGAGGAAGTCATATATAGTCCTCTGCATCCATATACGAAAGCCCTCATTTCATCGGTTCCAACTATAGGTAGTAGAGTTCTTGAAAAGCTAAAAGTAACTGGAGAAATACCTAATCCAATAAACATTCCTCCAGGCTGCAGATTTCACACTAGGTGCCCCTTCGTCATGGATAAATGTAAGAGACTTGAGGCTCCATGGATGGATATTAGTAAAGGACATGGAGTTTCATGCTGGCTCTACTCAATTAAGTAGAGACTTAGGTATGGCATTGAAAGCCTATTTCTCCTTTATTAACTTTCTACTTTACGTATTCTACTGCTTCACTTAATACTTCACGGTGTTCTCCTGCAGGAAACTCCACTATCTTTAGCTCACTGAATCCTGCTTGTGTCAGTATGTTTTTGATCTCTAAACCAGCGCGTGGGCTCCAGCCGTATCCTGCTAATACAAGTACTTTCTTTTCTCTTGGTATTTTTCTCGAGATCAGGTGTGTAATGTACTTTGTTAATGGAAAAGCATCTGCATCATACGTAGATGTAGCTAACACAACTATTTCACTATCATAGATGTCTCCAATCAAGTCGCTTATGTTACTCCTCTTCGTATCCGTGAACTCATGTATTGAGGTCTTAATACCTCTCTTTTCTAGCTCAGCGGCAAAGTCCATTACTGCTCTTTTAATAAACCCGTACATAGATAAGTAAGCTATGACAACTTTACCTTTCTCTGCTTTACCGCTACTCCACTTCTTATAGAGTTCTACTACTTCATTAACATATCTATCCCTCCAAGCTAATCCATGTGCTGGGAGAACTGTAAATGGATTTATTGCGAGGGACGATAATTTACTTAGGTTTTTTATAGCCCAATCTCTATAGAAGCCGATAACAGTGGCAAAGTACTTCTTCATAAACCACTTGTATTTCACTCTCTCAAAT
This sequence comes from Desulfurococcaceae archaeon, assembly GCA_038879595.1. Taxonomy (GTDB): domain Archaea; phylum Thermoproteota; class Thermoprotei_A; order Sulfolobales; family Desulfurococcaceae; genus JANXDZ01. The sequence continues at coordinate 21,187 of JAVZTI010000017.1, forward strand.
TCAGGTAACTCATCATAGTATGTGGCACTGAATACTCCATAGGAGCCGAATATATCACAGGATAACAATGTTGTCATCTCATCTACATATGTAACCATGGTTTCAGGCCAGTGCAACCACGGAGTGTGAATGAATTTGAGAGTGTACTCACCTACTTTGAGTTCTTCACCATCTTTAACTGGAGAGAACTTGCCTGAAAAACCGTAAAACGACTTAAGCATTTTTCCCGCTAATGAATGTCCAAGCACTATTGGTTCTCCTAGTTCAGAGATCTTCTTAACGCATCCACTATGATCTGGCTCCATGTGGTGTACAACTAAGTATTTTACATCTCTTGGATCAACTAATTCAGAGAGAGCTCTAATGTATTCATCCACCATTGTGTTCTTAACAGTGTCGAACAAGACGGCGCCCTCATTTACGGTTAGCACATATGAATTATACGTAATTCCCTCCGGGATCTCCCAAAGACTTTCGAAAAAAGCTGTATTCAGATCGCTAGCTCTGATCATGTAGAGATCTTTAGAGATCTTGACTTTAGTGAAGGCTATTTCAAGCAATTCTGAAACACCATCATCACGCATACCTACACTATGAATACTAAGTTTTTTAATCTAAAATAGTCTTTGCCTTGCTCGCATTATTCCCCTATTTTGAGAGCTGTGAGTGTCTTCAATAACTCAATATGTTAAGCAGGGTAGTATTCGTAAAGTGATACCTTGGGAATCGAGGCAACTGAGAACTCCATCCCATAGGGCTCAGCAATCTCTTATAAATACATAGAGGCAACATGTGAATTGCAGACAAAAATAAAGTCTCTGAATACTATGAGGAAAACCATAATTGATTTAAGTACCTAAGAAATAAGCAGTTAGAGAGGTTGAATGAATTGAGGGAGTCTACGAAAGCTATCTATGGTCATGAATTCGTAGATGAAGATCTTGGAGTCTTTATACCCCCAATATACTTAACAGCCGTATTTGAGCAAAGAGGAAGTACGTTAACTACTGATAGAGGTACTGATCTTAAGTATTCAAGGGAGGAGAATCCTACTGTAAGAGCTTTAGAGAAGGTTCTCTCTAAACTTGAAGAAGGTGTTGACTCGCTCGCATTTAATAGTGGAATGGCTTCAATATCTGCAGTTCTACTTAACTTCATTAATAAGGACCTTAAAGTTGTAGCCTTAATGGAACTCTATGGCTCAACTCTTCAGCTACTTCAACTTCTATCGAATAAAGTTGGTTTTAAATTACATCTATCATGGCCTGAAACAAGTGAATTAATTGAAGATTTAAAGTCCTTTAAGCCGAACTTAGTTTTCATAGAGTCAATAACTAATCCTATGCTTAGAGTAATAGACGTAACTGAAGTGGCTAAAATATGCAGAGATCTCGGCTGCAAACTTATTGTAGACAATACCTTTGCTACTCCACTACTACTGAATCCATTATCTAATGGAGCCGTACTTGTTGTACATAGCTTAACTAAGTACATTGCAGGACATAACGATGTCCTTGGAGGAGCATTAATTGCTAAAGATAGTGCATTAATTCAATCTCTCTGGGACTGGAGGAGACTTATCGGGGGAATAATGCAGCCCCTTGAAGCATACTTAACTTTAAGAGGAGTCAAGACTCTTGAAGTGAGGTTTGAAAAATCGTCGAAAACAGCCATGTCAATAGCTGAGTACCTAAGTGATAACACTAAAGTAGCTGAAGTACACTACCCAGGGCTAAGCAATAGCCCATATAAAAGCATTGCTGACAGAATATTTAAGAAAAGGCTTTACGGAGGCGTAGTTACGTTTAAACTAAAGGGTGGAATGAGTGAAGCAGTGAAGTTCCTTAAGTCACTTAAGATCATTAAGCCATCCCCAAGCCTCGGGGGGACAGAATCACTAATAACCTACCCGATCATTAGTGCATCTAAAAATATTCCAAGAGATGTCAGAGAGAAGCTTGGGATAACAGAGTCTACGCTAAGGCTCTCGGTGGGCTTAGAAGATCAAGAGGATATTATTGAAGATATCGATCAAGCTCTTGCATCATTAAGTTAAGCGGCTGTCCGTAGGAGCTGTATCAGTAACAATAAGTTGTGCTGAATTACATTGCATTAAAGCTAGAGAGCGCGTGCGGCAGGAGATCTTAGCCGAGGAACTTCCTTAGCTTACCTAAAGCAATTACATGCGCCTCAGTCTGAGCCTGCTTAAGCATTGCTACATAGGCTCTATTTGGGTTGACGTCTACATTCATATATTCAAGGGCTTCATTAACTGTTTTCACTCCTTCATCCCCAATGAATTTTGCAGAGATCTCTGGATCGTAGAATGAGGCATCGTAACTCCACTCGTGAACTAGCTGTGGAAGAGCTTTAAGTAAATCGTCGAGAAGATCTTTCTTGGCGAGCTTAACTATATATGGTGAGTCAAGCAGAGTTGGTGGAAGGCCAATGTTATACCACATAGCTGTATACATTATTGCCCTTGGAACATTGATTACTTGATTCTCTCCATCTATTACAAGCCTTCCATAGCTCCTCCATGAGATTCTATCTCTTGTTGATGGAATTAAGTTTATTACATGCTCAATGCCTCTAAGGATTCTCCCAACAAAACTCCTATAGCTCTCTGAGGATTCCTTAATGAACAGCCTTAAGCTCTCTTCATCTATAGCTGCATCAGGCTCAACGTTTGCTCCATTAATTACTGTCTCTCTAAAGAATTCATACTCATTTAAAGGGACATCGTATCTTATAGCTGATTGCACAGTGACCGTAGAGTAGCCTTTATACGTTTTTACCTCTAATGGAACTAATTCAGTGTTATTAACGCCTCCGCGAAACGGCGGTGAACCCGATCCTATTATAGGCTTAATGCATAATCCTAGCTTGCTTAAACTCGTTATTTTCGATAATGAGTACTTTACTCCAAGAGCTGAAGCTATGTGCCCATACCTAACAGCTGAATCGCTAAATCCAAGGAAAACTCTTAAACATTCATCCCCCATCCCTGCCTCAGCCATTTCTTTAGTCAAGGCATAGGCTATGTTATGAGCCCTCGTTTGAATGAATGCGTCCTCTAGTAATGGCACTACAGTGATTGCATCTAGCTTTACACCAGTTTCTTCAGACAGCATTTTTGCTTTCCTTCCAATGATTTTCTGCACAAATACTACTACGTCAACGTCTTCAACCATGGGTAGGATTATCCATTTAACTGCCTGACTTCCTAAGACCTTTGATGAATAGTAGTTTGCAAGCACAGAGGCTTCTAAAGCAAGCATAGCTCTGTCGAATTCTTCGATGAATGGGTTGGGCATCCTTGGAGTTATAAAGAAGTCATATCCAACAGGTATGCCAGCTTTTGAGGCTTTAACTACTATTTCCTTAGGCTGAGAGTATGGAGTTAATTTACCCTCATAATCCACCATGACTTCTCCACAGCTGTATATTGTATAGCCAACTATTGCTTCATCAACTTCTTCTTCAACTCTAACTTTAATTGTTGAATCTGGATGCTGTGTGCACATGAGTTTAGGAATGACCTTACAGCCCATATACAAGACCCTTTACAGTCAATAGTTCTGCAATAAGTATGCCCGTTCCAGCAGTTCCACGGATCAAGTTATTGCCTAGAGCTATTAGCTTAATGCCTTTAAGCGCTTTATCCACTCTCAACCTCCCAATAACTACAGTCATGCCGTTATTAATGTATTTATCAAGCCTTGGCTGAGGTCTATCAAGTTCCTTTCTAACAATAATGGGTTTTTCAGGTGCTGTAGGGAGATTAATGGCTCTAATCTTGTTTCCCTTAAATTCCTCTAGAGCTTTTAAAGCCAGTTCTACGCTGGGTTCCTTAATTGTTTCAATAAATATGGCCTCTAAATGGCCCTCTATAACTGGGACTCTGTGGCAACTAGCTGATATAGCTATATTGGCTGGCTTAACTACTTGGGATTCTAGTGAGCCAAGTATCTTAACTGACTCTCTTTCAACTCTCTCTTCTTCTCCATCTATGTATGGAATAATGTTATCAATTATATCTATTGAAGGGACGCCTGTTAAACCAGCCCCAGAAATCGATTGCATTGTTGATACTATTACCTTCCTTAAACCAAGCTCATCCATAATGGGCTTGAGAACTAAAGTTAGGATTATTGTTGTGCAGTTGGGGATTTTGAGTAAAGCCCCTTTCCACCCTCTTCTAGACTGAAGCTTTATTAACTCCACGTGATCGGCATTAACTTCAGGGTTTAGAAGTGGTACATCTTCTTCAAGCTTCATTGCATCAGAGCTTGAAATTACAATGACTCCTCTTTTAGCTAATTCAACTTCTATATTTAAGGCGTCTCTACTTGGAAGAGTTGAGAATACTAGTTCTACTTTATTATCCATGATTGTGCTTAAATCGGTGTTCTTAATGATTAACTCATTTAGCTCTGATGGAGTGAAGGGGCCTTGAAGCCATTTAACTACTTCACCATACTTTTTACCCACAACTTCTCCACTAGCCGTTAAAAGTTCTAGTTCAAACCAAGGATGTCTTAATAGTAATTGTATAAGCTTCTGGCCCACTAATCCAGTGGCTCCCAGCACACCGACCTTAACTTTATCCATAGTCATCATTCCTCAACGACTATTTATAAACGTTATTCACTTGTTTCATAGTTTAAGTTATCAACAGTAATAATTAATTTATTAGTATCTTAACTTATCAATGTTCTCAATCAATAGCTTTATTGAGTTCCTATATTCAGCGCTAATTGAGTACAGTGCTTGATAGATGGCGTCTGCTTCTCCATTCGTTAAGTATATGTATGGGGGAGTTGGGTTAATTGCTCTAATTAAATATTTAGTTTCCTTAAAGACATAGTTGCTTAAGTAACATTTGGCTATATCTGGGATAATTAGTTTAACTAAGTTATAGAACATTAGATAGCTCCTTAACTTCTCCTCGGCTTCAGTAGCTCTTCCGCCAGTAGGTATTAGAAGTAAATTCTTCAACCTACTTAAGCCTAGTGTATGTGAATACTTTAAGCACTCTACAATAGCTTTATTAATTATTTCACTAACTATTTCTCTAAATTCAATTAAAACTTCTTTAGGGCTGTTTTGAGGCTCTAACCTTATTGCTTCACGAAAGTTCATATAGTTACTTAAGTTAATGCATGGCTTAAGTAATAGCACTTTATGGACTTTGCTCAACCAATTCCAAAAATACGCCTCAATACATATGTCTTGACAATTACTTGCTGTAGAGCGATACACATATACGGGGATGCCTACTAGGAGCACACTAGGCAAGCTGTACTCACTTTCTACTATGTTTAATTAAACTCTTATAAATACATACTTCATGCATTCGTCACTAAACATTCAGCGATTTTATATTCAGTGGGTAAAGCTTTTATACTTACCTAATTCGAGTATATACGAGTGTGTATGGTGCCTAAAGTGCCCGGAGGAGTCTCTATAAAGATTATTTCATTAATTATAGTTGTCCTCTTAATTGCTGGAATTTTAGCATTCTTTATCTACAGCAACTTGAGTATGAAGCCTGAAGCTACATCAACTACTCCTATTACTACTCCAATTACTACACCTACTACTACTCCAGTGAGCTTTAGTAAAGTAATTGTTGTATCATACAGTGATCCAAACCCTATAGATAGAGTGGAGCTAGTTCCATACTCAAACATAAATCCAGGCTTCTTAAAAGACCCAGTTATGGAAGCATTAATTCAAGCTGGAAGATATACTGCGGACCCTGATTTAAGGAGAACCTTGTATGAAGCCATTCAAAAGCTCTCCAACGATAGATTGTCGTTAATATGGCTTGTCCAGGCTAGAGACGTAAGAGTTTATTGGGATTGGATTAAAGGCATATACTTCCATCCAACACTAGCCTATAGAATTGATGACTTACGCAAAGACCCCAAATCACCTAATCCAACGACACTAGTAATAGGTGAATCAGAAGAAGGACATAGCTTGGATCCAGCAGTAACTTACTGGGGCTTTGACTGGTTTATACTGCATCAAATATATGAAAGGCTTGTTACATATGAACTAGATATAACAGATTACGTTATTCCATGCCTAGCAGTTGCTTGGGCACATAACTATGCTGGAGATGAATGGTACTTCGTCATTAGAGGCGGAGTAAGCTTCTATGATCCATGGAGCAATAGAACCATTCCACTAACGCCTGAAGACGTAATATATTCTCTTAAAAGAGTGGCTGTAATGCACTTAGATCCATCGTGGCTCATAGATACATTCATAGATGTTGAAAAATCAAAGACTATGAGCCAGGAAGAGTTTTCAGCCATAGCTTCCACAGGGTTAAAGACTGAGTTCAAAGGAAGAAGCGGGGAAGTTCATTCCCTCAGTGAGTTACTAGAGTTCTTTAACTACACTGGAGATATAGCTGGATTCATTAAGTTAAAACTATATTCACCTTATGCAGCCATACTCCAAGTTTTAGCAACAATTCCTGCCAGCATTGTTAGCATGGAGGTTGTTGAAGCTCATGGAGGCATTGAAGCAGGTAAGGAAAATAAGTACATGTATGACCATCCAGTGGGCACTGGACCGTATTACTTAGTTGAATGGGTACATAAGCAGTACTATAGGCTGAGGGCTAATCCATACTACTGGCGCGGAAAGCCATCCATAGAGGAGGTATTAATTAAGCTAATACCCGAGGACTCCACTAGAATAATGGAGCTTAAGAAAGGAGACTTAGACATAGCTCTAGTTCCACCAACTCTAGTTGAACAAGTTAAGGGAGTATCTATTGGTGTAAATAAGTTAATTGTTGAAGTAGCTCCATCATTCTTACTATATCACTTAACTCTTAACTGTGAGAAAGCTCCATTTAACAATGATTTATTTAGAAAAGCACTGGCATGGGCTGTACCTTATGACTCAATAATATCAGCTGCGTTCAATAACCTTGCTGAACAAGCCTATGGAGTCATACCTAAAGGTATGTTTGGCTATCAGGACAGCTATTTAGTGAAGTACACGTTTAACCCCGCTGAAGCTCAAAAACTCCTTGCAGCTTCAAGAATAGATCCACGGAGTGTTGACATAACTATAATAGTTCCCCAAGGCTACAGCGAGCTTGAACAAATAGCTACTCTAGTTCAAGCATCGTGGAGCCAAGTGCTTGGCATAAGCGTTAAAGTACAAGTGTTGTCAAGACCTGTATTTAATGAAAAGCTGTCCAGCGGGGACTTCGATGTACAAGTACTAGCCTGGGGACCCGACTATGCTGATCCAGATGATTACGCAGGTCCTCTACAGGCAGGTGGATACACATTTAGTTCAGTTGAAGTACACATAGTATCATCAATTAATGAAGCAGCACAATTCGTAGACCTGTCTAATGCTACTCAAATAACTTTAGGGAACGTGCTCATAATAGTTGGCGAGAAGAGGAGCTAGCGCTTGTCCATGGATGGCCTCGTTTATTCACATACTTTTTCTTTAACACCTTCTCGCAATATAATCCTTGTAATTAATACTCGTAGAGCTTACACGTACGGTGATCCAAGATCGAGGGTTTAAAGAGGTATTTAATTAGAAGAGCTCTTACGTTTATTCCAACCATAGTTGGAGTACTCATATTAACATTTGTAATAAGTCACGTGATTCCAGCTGATCCCGCTAGGCTGTGGGCTGGAGGAGTAAAGGCTAGGCCTGAAGTAATTGAATTAATGAAGGAGAAGTATCACTTAAATCTACCTATTCATGAGCAGTTAGCTATCTACATAAAGGACGTATTTACAGGAAATTGGAGAGAGTCCCCTATGACTAAGAGGCCAGTGTTAGTAGATTTAGCTGAGTATTTTCCAGCTACAGCTGAATTAGCTATAGTAGCTGGATTAATACAAATAGCTTTAGGCATCCCTCTCGGACTTCTAGCTGCATTAAAGAGGGATACTCTATTAGATCACTTGATAAGAGTATTGGCATTAGTAGGAGTATCAGCACCGGCTTTCTGGCTAGCAATAGCTTTACAATGGATCTTCTACTACTCCCTTGGGCTACTTCCAGCTACAGGCAGAGGGGTTCTGCCATCACAGAGCTATACAGGCCTATACATACTTGACAGCCTGATCGCAGGAGACTGGAATGCCCTAGTCATTAATTTAAGGCACATAGCTCTACCGAGCCTTACCCTAGCCTTCACGGGCTTAGGGATTATAGCGAGAGTTGTTAGAAACACTACACTCGATGTACTATCGTCAGAGTTCATAGATTTTGCTGAAGCAAGAGGTTTAAGCAACAGTAAGTTCTATAGACATGTTGTAAAGAACTCGTCAATACCTATAGTCACAATAGCTGGTCTAGAATTTGGCATGCTCCTCAGTGGAGCTATAATTGTGGAAACAGTGTTTTCATGGCCTGGCATAGGCCTATACGCTGTGAACGCCATCAATAGCCTTGATTATCCAGCAATAATGGGTTCAACACTGCTCATAAGCCTAATATTCATAGTTGCAAACTTCGTTGTCGACATAGCATACGCCATAATTGATCCTAGGGTGAGGCTATGATGCTGAAGAAGTTCAATAGAATGTCACTCTCTAGATCTGCTAAGCCAATTATTCATGAATGGAGGCTGGCTTTAGAAGTTGTTAAGAGAAGCCCGTTGACTATGATGGGTTTAATTATAGTAGTTGGATTCATAGTCCTTGGAGCTATAGGGCCGTATATCACTCCATATAATCCTATCGAAATAGACTTTAGCTTAGTTGCATTAAAGCGACTTCAGCCACCCAGCTTACAGCATCCCTTTGGAACTGACGAATATGGAAGAGATCTATTTAGTAGAGTTCTCGCTGGCGCTAGAGTTTCATTAATAGTGTCTCTAGCGGTTATGTCAATAGCTATACCAGTGGGCTTAGTGTTAGGTTTAATTGCTGGCTACTATGGTGGGATAATTGATGAAGTAATCATGAGGATTACAGACGTGTTCCTCTCGTTTCCAGGCTTAGTGCTTGCAATAGCTTTCAGCGCTACTTTGGGTGCAGGGCTTTTCTCAGCAATGCTGGCTCTATCAATAGTCTGGTGGCCAAGCTACGTTAGAGTTGTTAGAGCACAAGTGCTTGTAGTAAGAGAGCAGTTATTCATTGAGGCAGCTAAAGCTATGGGTGTAAGTACGCGGAGAATACTCTTTAAACACATATTGCCTAATTCAGTAACTCCACTGCTAGTTCTAGTAACGCTTGACTTTGGATCAGTAATACTAGCTAGCTCAGCGTTATCGTTCATAGGTCTTGGGGCTCAGCCTCCTACACCAGAGTGGGGTAGATTGGTAGCTGATGGAAGAAAGTGGTTTCCAGATAAGTGGTGGTACTCGTTTTTCCCAGGGCTAGCCATACTGATTACAGTTCTCGGCTTCAACATCCTGGGCGATGGGCTAAGAGATATACTTGATCCAAGGTTTAGGAGAAGGCTTGAGTTTAAGGAGGTGAAGTAGAGTGCATTCAAGCACTCTCCTTGAAGTAAAGGATCTAAGGGTTTACTTCTATACATATGCTGGAGTAGTTAAAGCCGTTGACGGAGTATCGTTCAGTGTACGTAGAGGAGAAATACTCTGCGTTGTTGGGGAAACCGGCTGCGGAAAATCAGTTATGTCCAGGGCCATTACTAGAATGGTGAAGCCTCCAGGCAAAATAGTTAGTGGTGAAGTACTATTTAACGGCATAGACTTACTTAAACTACCTGAGAAGGAGTTAAAGAAAATTAGGGGGAGGGAGATATCGTACATATACCAAGACCCGGGCAGTGTATTAGATCCTCTCTATACAGCGGGCTTCCACGTTGCTGAAACAGTTTTAACGCACAGCTCCTCAATGAAGTTTAGTGAAGCGTGGGAGAAGGCAATAAGGATCTTCCGTGAAGTACTTATACCAGATCCTGAGGCTAAGGCAAAGAGCTACCCACATGAATTAAGCGGGGGAATGAAGCAAAGAGTAGTTATAGCTACAGCTATAGCAAATACTCCAAAACTCGTTATAGCTGATGAGCCTACTACTGCACTTGATGTAACTGTCCAAGCTCAAGTCATGGAGTTAATAAAGAGCCTTAGAGATAAATACAGTTCGTCAGTGATGCTAATAACCCATAACCTTGGAGTAGTAGCTGAAGTATGTGATAGAGTTGTAGTCATGTATGCTGGTAAAATAGTTGAAGCAGCATTCATTGAAGAGCTGTTTACTAATCCCCTTCATCCATATACACAGGGGCTTCTTGAAGCTGTGCCAAATCCCCTAAGGAAAATTGAGCGCCTAAGATCTATTCATGGAAGCGTTCCAAACATGATTGACTTGCCCAAGGGATGCAGGTTCAACCCTAGATGCCCATACGCATTTAAGCTCTGTAATGAAGAGCCTGTGCTAATGGAGTATTCAAAAGATCACTTAGTCTCATGCTGGCTCTATAGGAGGTAGTGAGTAATGAGTACAACTAAAGTAGTACTTGAAGTAAGGAACTTAAGGAAGTGGTTTCCAGTTAAAGGCGTGTTCTCCACTAAGGGGTTTGTAAAGGCAGTTGATGGAGTATCGTTTGAAGCATATGAAGAGACTACTTTAGCTATA
>JAVZTI010000018.1:0-30349 GCA_038879595.1 Desulfurococcaceae archaeon
CCTGAAAGCCCCCAAGGGTGATGCAAACCCAAGACCAATGCAGGGGAAACAGAGATGAAGCAATGAAAACAATATAAACCTATATCAGAGCTGAACCCCCTTAGAGAATATTGGTGTAGAAATAGACGTAAACTCCATAGTTAAAGTAAGCATTGAGAAGCCGGTGTATGATTTAAATGGGAAGACAATCAAAGGCAGAGTGCTATACATAGATCTATATGGCAATGTAATGACTAACATAGAGGCTGATCACATTAATTTAATTGAGGCTAAATTAGGCTCTAAGCTTAACGTCATTACTGGTGACAATGAACGCCAGTACGTTTGTATTTATGAAAAGAGCTTTAGTAGAGTTCCATATGGAGAATTAGCATGCTACATAAATTCATGGGGATTCCTTGAAGTAGCTGTAAACATGGGTGATGCATCACAGTTTTTGAGAGTTAAGCCTGGCGATAAAATATCTTTTGCTATGCTACTCGGAAACACTCAATTAGTTGAGCATCCCCTATGTGAATAAGTCGGTGAGAGTGTGTCTAAACAAGTGTTTTCATTTGAGTTAAAAGCCATAGGGATTGTAAGAGTTGAGTTGAGTGATGAGGAAGTTAAGAACTCCATTGATGGAGTCTATGGATCGATAGAAGTTTACCCAGAGTATTCAGATGGACTTGAGGAAATAAATGGCTTCAGCCACTTAATAATAATAGCATACTTACATAAGGTCCGCAGCGAGGATAGAGCTGTGCTTAAAGTTAAGCATAGGAAGTGGGCGAGGTTTGGAGTGTTTATTGATGATCTACCTGAAGTAGGCGTATTTGCAAGCGATTCACCAGTGAGGCCTAATCCAATAGCTCTATCCATAGTTAGATTAGTTAAGAGAGAGGGAAGAGTGCTATACGTAAAAGGCCTAGATCTATTTAATGGAACTCCAGTGCTGGATATAAAGCCATATACTCCTGATAGATGCATTAGCCATTTAGAAGTACCATTGTGGTATAGTGAACTATCTAATAGGATAGAGAAAACTATTGGCAAAAAACTCACACCGCCGTAAATGCATTAGAAGAGCTATTCACTATGCTGCGTAATGTAGAGACAACTTTTTATTTACAAAGGAGAAGAATTATTTTAAGAGCTCTGTGAGCCGATGAAGCTTGTTAATAGGCCTACTCTCAGAGGTGAGTATTTGGGAGATTGCTTATACAGCGATATACTTTACGTGGGTTATAGCAGTTGTCTACTTTATATCAAGGGCTTTCTACAATTTTGGCGTAAAGAGAGGTATTCCTCATAAAAACATGGTTTACTACAATAGGAAGCTTATACACGTTATTGCAGGAGGAGTAGTGGCCTTACTAGTGCCATTTACTTTTAAAACACCTATTCTTCCATTCACTATGGCGCTACTCTTAGCGTTATTCACTTACATACCCCATAGAATGGGGAGATTACTATACTGGTTTCAAGTAGAGGACAATTCGTATGAAGTGCACTTCTGCTTGTCGTGGGGACTGATGATACTTTTATCGTGGATCGTATTTAACAATTACTGGTACGGCGTTTTACCGATATTATTCATGGCTTTTGGAGATGGAGTAACGGGAGTTGTAAGAAACATTGTGTATAAAAGACGTACTAAGTCCTGGCTTGGAAACCTAGCTATGGCTGCTCTATCAATTCCTCTTGGAGCAGCAATAATGAGTATTCCAGGAGCGCTAGCTGGAGCAATAGCAAGCATAGTTGAGCACTTTGAATACAAGTTCATAGATGACAACATAACAGTTCCCTTATCAGCATTCACAACACTATTTGTATTCACAAAATTAATGCCGTTAAGCATTTAAGTGCATTTAACTATTTTGCCTCAAGTTACAAGCAATCACTCTAAGTTATTTCCATTCATAAGCTTTCATGTTCTTTTGCTTTTCTCATCGAGTTTATAAACATTTGGAGCTTACTAATGACGCGTCTTGAGCTTCAAGAATTGTGATGCTTTAAATCCTTAGCAGATAGGTTTAAGTCCTGCATTAAATAATCAAAGAGAACTGTGAAAAGTAAATAATGTAAAGGCCCGATATCAATGAATGTGAAGATTTGTGAAGCACTATCTACGGGAGACGGAAGACTAAATAATTTAAAAGACTTCTAGTACATTTTTCTAAATATAGAGCGGGGGTGCCCGAGCATGGGCGAAGGGGGCGGACTCAAGGCCCTGAGCGTAAGAGATCCGCTGGCGTAGGCCGACGTGGGTTCAAATCCCACCCCCCGCATTAAAATAATCTAATAAGAGATGAATTTAAGTACTCCCGCATTAGCTGTAAGGAATTAAATAGCCTTTAGTGCTACACATCAGTAGCGATGAGGAGTCCTAGTCCAGTCAGAGGAGGTGAAGAAGGGATCTCCGGCACTGAGCCGTTAATAATTAATCTAGGTTATTTAATGTATGGTAAAGAACTCGATATACTTGAGAAAGTACATGTAGTTGTAGAGAGAGGATTTGTAAAGGAAGTTTCTGAGGGCTGGGTGCGCGGAGGCATTGATTACAGAAATTCAATAGCTTTACCTAATATGGCTAATTCACACATACACTTACTTGATTCACTTATCCAAGAAGCATGCGTAGGCTACGATTTAGCTACATACGTTGGCTCCAAAGGAGTGAAAAATCCTTTAGTAAAATTAAACTTCAGAGAAGCTTCATTAAGAGATGTCATTGCTGAAGACTTCTGGTTCTATAGTGCTATAGGGGACTTCATTGAGCTCCCCGAGCTTTGTAGGAAAGTACGGGAGTTAATGAATGAGAGAGGCATTGAATATGTATCAATGGCTTGCCCTATGAGAGTTAGCGAACCCGATGAACTAATTAGGATAGCTGAAGCATGTGGTGGAGTAGGAGTTGTAAATCCAACTAATCCACATTACCTACCTACATGGGCTCTCGACACGCTATCAAAAATATCTAGAGATCATGTTGTTGCAGCACACATTGGCGAGACTGAGAGAATGATGACTATTGGAGGACTTGAATACCTTGTTTACTCAGGAGTTAGGCTCAGGCACGTAGTCCATGGAGTGTACTTAAGTGAAGTAGACTTAGTAGTTCTCTCAGAGAATAACATTACCTTAGTGTCATGTCCTAGTAGTAACATATGGTTTACCGGAAGACTGCCTGAGCTCCATAGGGCTTGGCTTAAGGGAGTGAGCATTGCTCCAGGCACGGATAACGCTGGTTGTTTTAAGCCGGATGTTTGGAGAGAGGCAAACATCATATATAGCTTGATCTACAGTCGTTTACCGTATGTAAGTGCAAGGGAGCTTATAAGAGTGCTTATCTCATCATCTCTTAGAGCATTAGGCTTAGAAACCCCTTGGTTTATTGAAGAAGGAGCCAAGGCATTCTTCACTATAATGAATGCCAAGCCCCTTGGTTTAGCACACTCCTGGGACAAGCATGCCGCTATACTGAAGAGAGCTACAAGCGATCTAATTGAGGCTGTAGTGAAAGCTGAATCACTCATTCAACGTGGAAATGCATGCAGTGATCGTTGTCTAGATTCTGAACTTACGAATACTGCATATGGATACTATACGCACTGAGCTTCAGGAGCAGGAACCAGTGCCTGCGATGACTGGAGCTATTGAAGTAGTTTTAAATACTTAGTTACATAACTTTGTATCAGTATGTTAATGTGTTAGATAAGTAGTAAGGTGAGGTGTAATTGGCTATAACTCTTGATCCCTGGGGACACTTCACTATAGAGGACTATGGTAAGCTCATAGAGCAATTTGGAATGACGCCTATAGAGTCTGTGCTCAGTTTATTGCCGAAAAGCCACCACTTCTTCCATAGGAAGATAGTGTTTGGCCATAGGGACTTAGACGTATGGCTCAAGGCACTTAAGGAGGGTGGGAGAAATGCTGTTTTAACAGGCTTTATGCCCAGTGGCCATGTACACTTAGGACATTTAATGGTAATTGAAGAACTCAAATACTTCCAGGAGCATGGAGCCCAGATAACTGTAGTGATAGCTGATGCAGAGGCTTATGCAGTGAGGAAAGTTAAGAGGGATCAACTATTTGAGTACTCTAAGGAGTACATTTCATACGCTCTTGCTGCAGGCCTAGATCCATACAAAACTAAGTTCTATTTCCAGACAAATCAAAGGAGTGAGTACTACAGGCTTATCCACATGTTTTCGAGGAAGGTAACTACTGCAGAAATGGAGGCTATTTACGGTTCTCTGGAGCCAGCTAAAGTAGTTGCTTCACTAACTCAAGCAGCGGACATACTTCATCTTCAATTAGAAGAGTATGGAGGCTTTGAAAACATACTTGTCCCAGTAGGAGCAGACCAAGATCCTCACATAAGGCTTACAAGAGATTTAGCTGATAGATTCTCTGAAGAACTTAAGTTAAAGAGGCCTTCATCAATGTACCATAAATTTACAAGAGGCCTTGACGGCAATAAGATGAGTAGCTCGAGGCCTGAGTACGCAGTATTCTTAAGCGATCCTATAGATGTAGTTAAGTTAAAGGTTATGAAGGCGCTGACTGGTGGAAGAGCTACAGCTGAAGAACAAAGAGAATTAGGTGGTGAGCCGTGGAAGTGCACAGTGTTCGACCTTTACTCATACTACTTAGTTATTGACGATCGTTCTCTAAAGGACGTATACAATGATTGCGTAAGTGGCCGCATTCTATGTGGTGAGTGCAAGTTGAAGGCTTGCGAAAAATTAGTTAAGCTAATAAAGAACTTACAGGAGTTAGCGAATAGATACATCAATACTGGTTTAGTTGATAAAGTAATTGAATACCCAAGCTTTTGACACAAAACACTTTAAGTCATTAATTAGCAATGAGGCACTTATCTATGGCTGACTCAATATCTGCCATTCAAGACGGGGTCTGTTGGAGCTCGTTAGAGCAAAGAAAGTTGAAGCATATACATGTAGTGCTCCAATTATATGCTGAAGCTTCGCTTCTTTCTTTAATGATATGCTTGAAATAATCTAGTACTGGTACAATAGCCATAGTTATTACGACTACATAGGCTTCTATAGCTTTAACTGCTTCATAGAAAATGTTGTTTCTCCAATAGTATAGCTAAGTATTTCTGAGGCTAGTGTATATGGCATGCTCCTAATTTCATTAATAGTCCCATTTAAGCCTAATAGAGCTGAACCTATTGATAGAAGTACACCTCCTGAAGTGATAGTTCTTAGAGCACTGAGCGTTATAGGATCTACGCCTAGATCATTTGTAGCACATTTAACTAAATGGATCCACATGCTTTAAGCTGGGGATGGCTGACAGTTAAAACTAAACCATTTACAGCTAAAGATTTTTTAGAGCCTCTATAGGCGATTGCTACTTCTAACACAGCTATCACTGCTGACAATATTATAGTTGGCTTAAAGCTTTCACCTAAGTGACTTAATTAACTGTAGTTATGTCATTATATAACTATAAGCTGCTGAAACGATTATCCCCAGTCTAGTCACACTCTTAGTGAAGACATGTATAGCCCAAGAATTATTCCCCTAAAATAGTTCTCCGCTCTGGGTTGCTCTAAGTTTACCTAGAGCGGTTCACTACTGTTTCCCCAACTCTTCTCTTCACGGTCGTTGGTAAAAGTATGGTTTAAGCAAATACACAGCTACATACAGTAGTAAAAAGAATTTGAAAACCCTTTCTTTTATAAGCCTTAATATAGTATACACTCCTATGGGGGTTTATCGCTATGCCAAGTGATGTCTTTAAAGTTGAAGTAACTGTTTACATGGGCTTTGACGACGTTGGAGATGAAGCTTTTAGAACTGTTTGGAGTGTTGCTGAGGAAATGCTAGACAAATATGGTATTTGGATAGACATAATACCCGTTAACGTCTGGATATATGATCCAATGGGTCTTTCAAACCCCGATCTGCCGAGAATAGACATCAATGGAAGGACTTTCATAACTGGTAGAGCTCCATCTAGAGAAGAGCTAATAGACATAATACTTTCAATAGCGAGCAATAAGGGTGGGAAACCTGGTAGGGAAGTAGCTATTGCAGCAGTAATAAAACCCCCGGGCTCATTTCTAGACGCTGTAATGAGTGCTGCATGAAGAGCGATCTTCATTCATTGTTCAGCTTATGCAATAGCTTAACATCCTCTATTGCAAGCTATATGTAAAGCCTAGTTTAAACGTTTATTTAAAACTAAGCATAGTAAGCCAGCGATCACTGTGCTTATGCACTTAAGTAACCTAACTTTTATTCCAACTACAAACATATGTAGCGCTAGAAGGTGGAGTGTTTTTGCGGGAGCCTCATGAAGCTTTGGCGTTTGGAGTAGAAGGCTTAGATAAGCTCTTTGGAGGTTCGATTCCGCCTACGCATTACCTCATAGTTATAGCTGGACATCCAGGTGCTGGCAAGACTATTCTTGCCTCAACAATATGTTATGCAAATACTTTAAGGGGGCATAAATGCCTCTACATATCATTTCAAGAAGATAAAGATAAATTATTTAACTTTATGGAAAAACTGGGCTTAAACTTAAGGAATGCTGAGTCCATGAATCTCTTTAAATTCGTTAAGCTCCCCATATCTTTCGACATTGAAAGCGTTGCCATGATGCTTAATAAACTCTTATCTAGCAATAAATTCGATATACTGGTAGTGGATTCAATTAATGCCTTATTAGAAGTCACTAGAGATGATGCTAGCAAGAGGTCTTGGCTTCAAAACTTCTTTTATAGCTTACCTCAAGTATTCAATGGCTTAGTTATTTTAATTGCAGAAGTTCCTTATGGCTTAGAGAAGCTTGAGCTAGGAGGTATTGAGTTTATAGCTGATGCAGTACTACTCCTTAAGCATAGAGTGGAAGAGGGGTTTTTAACTAGAGTACTTGAAGTTAGAAAAATTAGAGGAGTTCCAGTAACATTAGCTGAAATACCGTTTTCAATAACTGAGGGCAAGGGATTTGAAGTATGGTTGCCTACAGTACTTGAAGAAATAGGGCGTGAAGGAGGGAAACTACATTTACCATGCAATCTATTGAGGAAAACTCTTGATCACATACATAGAGGTCAAGTGATTAACATTGTATATCCAGCAGATTGTGAATGCCCTGATTCACTGATGTTTGCATTAGGCATAGTTATTCAAAATGACTTAAGGACTATGTTCATAAGTTACAGGAACCCTCCAGAATCCATTAGGGAGTCTATTGTAGGGAGACTCATAATTCAAGGCATTGAAAGCTCAGCGGCTGAGAAAATAGTTGATAAGTACGTAGTGTTCAGAAGCCTAAACCCCTTTTCATATAGCATCTCCCAGCTTACAGCTAGAGAGCTAAGCCTTATCAATAGTGAAGAGTTTGATGTAGTGGTATTCCATGGCATTGAAATACCAAGACATGCTGTAGAGCCAAGTCAACACATTCGAGAGCTTTATAACGAGATGAATTACTTAAGGAAGCGGGGAAAGCTAGTTATACGCATTGGGGCTTATACAAATAGGTTGTCCTATAGTCTAGAGTGCGGAGTTTCTGATGCATTAATGAGGTTTAAGTGTTTAAACAGTAAAATGGGGGAAGTTAACTATAGAGCATTCATATGGAGAAAGAATAAAAAACCCTATATAGCATCGTCAGAAGAAATAAGTGAATGCATTAATGAAGTAATTGAATTAATAAAGACTAGGCTCACTAAATAGCTTGGAACTTCATTTGAGCAAACACTTGATCCCTATGGCTACATAGGTTTTGTTAAAGTTGACAACACATCCTTCTACAAATACTTTCAGAGGGTATCCACGTAGAAGAGATGGAAGCGTTATAGGTATGTGTATACATGAAGTGTTTAGGTATCTCTCATTACATGACCCTGGAAAACCAGGATATTCTCGGGAAACTCAAGCTAGTGTAGGTTAGGAGCAGTGAAAGGAAGCACGAGAACTACAACTACAGGGCATTCATATTCAGAAATACCGTCATTGAGATAGCAACCATGAAAGCGCCCCCTCTACGAGTTGAAAATAGCATACGTAGACCCTAGAGGGACAATTAGTTCACCAGAGCGCAGAGCAATAATAGAGAAGTATTGTTCGAACAGGCATGCAGCATTAGCATACATCATAGTATTAAAACTTGTAGAGCTTAAAAGATCATAATCATTTACAAACTCTATAAACATTCCCTGGAAACATTGAAAACAGCCCTGTAGGAATAACTTGTAGACAAACCATGTAATGGCGGAATGTACGAACAATGTTTAAATGGACAAAGTGTTAAGAATAAATATTGGGTAAGAGCATGGAGCCCCTTGATCTTCTTAGAGAGAGGCAATTAAAGGAGCCTGAAATAGTTGCTAAAGAAAGATATGAAAGGTTTTGGAAAGCCGTTGAACTCAAGGAACCTGATAGAGTTCCACTAATTATCTTTACATCAAGCAATCACCTATTAGCTAAGTACTATAAGCTTAGTGAAATCTACTTCAACTACGATGTCTTAATAAAAGCTACTGTTAAAGCAGCTAATGATTTTCCAGTGGACTTATTCTTATCGTCTGTTGGAGTAAACGGCTCCATATTCGGCATAGTGTTATCTAACGATCCTGAGGCTTTCACTCCATTTGTCTACATAGTGGTGCACTTAACTGGTCCCATGCACGATGTTCTCGGCGATAAATATACTAAGTGGCCTGGGAGAGAATTGAGAGAGAATGTACCATTTCAATTCATTGGCGGAGAATTCATGAAACCCGATGAATATGATGAACTTATAAATAATCCCGCAGACTTCATTGCAGATAAAATCCTTCCAAGAGTGTGTACAAACTTAGGGAAGCCGGGGACGCCTAGGTATGTAAATGCCTTAATTAGACTCGGTATAGAGGCTAAAAGAGCTCAAATTGAGTTATCTAGCTTAGGCAAGGAGATGGCTAAGATAGGCTATCCATCAATTCCATTCATATTATCGGCATGTCCATTGGATATTATAAGCGACTTTCTTAGACATCCGACGGGTGTAATGAAGGATTGCTATAGGCTTCCAGATAAAGTAAGGCATGCAGTGGAATCACTACTTGAGCCGGTCCTTAAAATGACGTTGACTTCATACTCTATCTTAAAGCCTACTGCGCCGACTCTAGCACTTATACCTCTGCACTTAAATGAAATGCTGCCGCCTAAACTTTACAATGAATTCTACTGGCCTGCACTAAAGAAGATAATAATTGAGCTACTTAATAGGGGAATAAAGTCGTTTGTATTCTTTGAGGGCGATCATACTCCACATCTAGAGACCCTACTTGAATTACCGAAGGGGTGGGGTCTTGGACTATTTGAGAAAGGAGACATTAGGAAGATTAAAAAAGTTTTGGAAGGCCATACATGCGTAGTTGGCGGAATACCTGTTTCACTACTACTGCACGCTACTCCAGAGAAAGTAGAGGAGTATGTTAAAAAGCTTATTGAAGATACGTCGCCTGGAGGAGGGCTTATATTGACTACAGGTGTTGTCGAAATACCGCCTGAAACTCCTAACGCTAACTTAATAGCTCTAATAAATGCTGTACTTAAGTATGGTGAGTATAGGGAGTAGAATGGAAATTAAGTACATCCATTAATGCCTTCTACTTCTAATATTTTTTACATGAACTAGTTTCTTTAATATCGCTTACTTCTCAACTGTTATTATGTCTTAATCCTCTACATACGAAGAGATTTTAATCATATATGAGTTCACTTTAACTTTAATCCATATCTTAAGAAGATTAAGGATCTTTGAAATTTGGCAAGTACAGGCATCTACGGAGCATACGATGCTATCTATATTTGAAACGCTTATATATGTTTCACTATACTTTACTTATTTGAAAGCATTGGGTGTTTGAATTGAAGGTGAGCCTTTATACAATTACTTATACAGGTATTTGGTATGCGGGTAAGCCGTTAACTATTGAAGAGATCATTCCTAAGGCTAAAGCCATGGGGTATGAGGGCATTGAAATAGCTGGTAAGAGACCTCACGCCTCACCACTGGATTGGGATAGAGAGAAATGCAGGAAGGTAAAGGAGTTAGCTGACTCAGAAAACTTACCAATAGTAGCTTTCGCTAGTTACACTAACTTCGCTAGCCCCATAATGGAGGAGCGGGAAAATGAACTGTTAATGCTTAGAGAGCAAATAAAGCTTGCAAGCTGGCTTGAGGCCCCGATCGTCAGAGTTTTTGCTGCCTGGATGGGGACAGTTCTTCACAACGGTCATGGAACATATGATTTCTCAAGACATACGTGGAACTATCCTGGCTGTACTTTACAAGATAGAAAGAACTGGGTTGTTGAGTGTTTAAGAGAAGCTGTTAAGTGGGCTGAAGATTATGGAGTAACTCTAGCTCTCCAAACCCATGGCCCAGTTGTAAGGCTTGGATATGAGGATACTCTAGATGTAGTTAAACAAGTAGGATCAAAGTATTTAAAGATAAGCTTAGATATAGGCTTAGCGTGCTTTGATCAATTTACGCAGCAAAGCGATGAGTACATAGCTAAGGCTGTTCAAGCATGTAAAGACTATATAGTGCACTCACACTTTAATGCTAAGTTTGAAGAAACTCCTGAAGGCAAAGTAGTACAAGTACCTTATGATATGCCTGGACTAACGCCTCCAGGAGGCTCAATAATTAACTACCCTGCTTTCATTAGAGAACTAAAGAAAATCGGATACAGAGGATACTTATCCTACGAAGTATGTACGCCAGTAGTAAAAGGTGGAAAACTTCAAGGTATTGAAGAAGTAGATCGTTTGGCGCGTCTCGCAGTCAGATATATGAAAGATCTAATAGAGAAAGCATAGCAATAGCTATTGTTCACTATTTAACTAAGTGTAAAACATTTTTTAAACACCTTATTACTATGCTGACATAATCCTCTATACATAGTTCAATGTTAAGCTCATAGATAAGCATAACATTTACTTATTGAATATATTTTCAGAATTATGGCTTTAATTTCTGTGCAGAAAATGAATAGAAGGTGTTATATGAGTAAATAGATAGGTTTATTTTAGCTAAAATCCATGTTTACTAGGAGGCGTATAGATTGGGTGAAAAACCTACAGCAGCATTTGTATTATCTCTTATAAGTGGAATATTCATCATCATTGGTGGTTTAGTTGCTGCCGTTATTAGTGCTGTGATTAGCGAAGCATTTGGAGTAATTCCTGGTTTAGGCCGGCTAGGCGGCTTAATAATAATACTTGGTGTACTAGGCTTTGTCTTCGGCATAATTGTAATAGTGGGAGCTATTATGATCAATTCTGGGGTGCCTGAAAAAGTCAAAACAGGTTCAATCATTGTACTAGTGTTCTCTATACTAAGCCTATTTGTTGGAGGAACAGGGGGTTTCATCATAGGATTTATTCTGGGATTAATAGGTGGGATTCTCGGGCTTACTTGGAAACCAGAAGCACGTGTTCCACCGCCCCCGCCATCATGAGCTCTCTAAAGCAATTACTTTTTCCATAAATAGCATTTCGTAACTTATTAAATAATTTAATTACTCCTTCCTTAAATATTAAGATATTCATGCAGTGCTATTGAATATGCTAATACCACATATCTGCCTAAATAATGCCTATAGCTCTATGCTCTAATAACTACTTATACTTTCCGAGTCTACGCTACTGCAGCCAAGCGCTATAGCCTTCAAACCCATTCACCACGAAGAGGGGTTGCTCACTAAAACCTTGGTGAATCAAAAAAGATATGAATTTGCGAAGAAGCGCTATTAATGCACCAGGCGATCGTATAACTGCATCAAAACCATATCCAAACATATGATTAGCCATGCTAGCGCTTACGGTTTCTTAACTCTAGCTTTTCTCCCCATGTACTTATGAGACGTTACTTTAGAGGATAAAGATATCTTAAACGCTCATACCTATTTATTTACTATCATTACACATCAACTCAAGTGATTCGCTTATAGAACTTTACAACATTTTTCACGAGCTTTAAGCGCTTCTCGCCTTCCTCCTTTTTGCATATGCTTCTATTTGTAGAGCTTTTGATTCTATAGAATTAGCGACCTCTGACGATTTAGCGAAGTATGCGTGAAAAGCTACTCCAACCCCCCATCCAGCCAAAGGCCATACAAACCATATAATGCCTGGGCTAGTCCATAAATTAATGAAGGCTAGGAATGAATTGATGATGATGTATGTTGCTAAATGAGCTTTAAAACCTCTTTTAGCTTCCTTAACTTCAAGCTCTTTCCAAGCTTCAATGAATTCTTTTAATGAAATTTCGTTATTCATAAATAACACCATATGTAGGGTACTCAAAGTTGAAGTTTAAATATTTAATTTTAATTTTCCCATGCAATTCAAGTAAGTAATCACCTTAATGAAGCTAATTCACACCTTACCAATAACCCCACTCTCAGGCTCCTACTCAAGGGGGTAAGGAGGTTAATTAACGAACTAAGGCTCTCGAAAACCATAGATCTGTGGATCCGTGGCAAGGAAGTTCCACTATAGATGTCAGTGCTTTAAAGCGATCATGTGGATAAGTGTTAAAATCTCCCTTAACGAAGTACTTTAGGGGAGTGCTATAGTTTGAGCAATGACTTCAATTTAGTTGTAACTTTTGAAGCAGGATTTGAGAATTATAGGTACGTCTACAGCATTCTGCTCGACGTATTAGGAGAATTCTCAGTTGTCGACTCAGCTCCCTCCATAATTTTACTAAAGGTTGAGGACCCATATAGAGCCATAGAATTGTTCAGAAAGAGATCTGAAGAAATTAGAATGATCTATAGAGTGATCCCAATAGATTCAGTAGTAGAACCTTATGTAGAAGACGTTGCAGAAAAGTCATGGCAGCTTGCTGATAAGAAAATACCCATTGGAAGGACTTATAGAGTAACGCTAAGTGGAAGATTGTATTGGAGGGAGACAGGGCTTCCAGCACACAGTCTTGATGCCATAAGAGTTATTGCAAGCAATATAAATAGACCCGTGAGCTTAAAGCATCCAGAGTACGTAGTGCATGTAAGGAGCATAAAGATCTATAGTAGAAGGAGAGTTGCATCAGTAACTGTAACTGAGTCAAGCAACATACTCTCTATAGCTCCTATAAGCAGAGAGGGCAATAATTATACTTAAAGCAATTTATTTAAGCATAGTTCACAAACTACTACAGGTTTTAGAACTCCTAAATTTACTAAAGTCCTTGGATCTATTTCTCCAATAAACCCAGCTTCAACTCCATTAATGAAAACTCTAGCGGTTCTCTCAGGGATAAACCCCGTAATAGCATTCTCCTTAAACTCCACGATCCACCCCATTGTATCTCCCAGGGACTTAAGTACGGCCAATCCATCAGTTAGAGTAGCTTCACTACTTGATATAGCGAACCCTATTCTCCTCTCGCTTCTAGCACCGATTTCATTACTTGAATCAACTACTATGACATCTCCTATCTCAAATATAGCGATCTCCTTAGCTCTCTCCTGGTTTACCTGAATAACTTCTAGTAGACCTGGAGTAAGCCATCTCCTTAAGCAAGTATACTTATCCATTTTTGGATTAAGAACTTCTACTAATGGCTCCTTAGATCCAAATACTTCGTTCTGAGCCCTTGGATTACTCATCATGTAGTTAACTACCTCTATGAACCCCATTCCAATGAATACGTGCCTTATCCTCCTAGATAAGTGCTCTAATGGATGTACTCTTCCAGGGTGGTGAGCTGGCGGGAGCTCAAAGGCGATCTTGCCTATTTCAGCATAGCCAGCAGCCATAGCTATGTCTTCAGCAAGATCAACCCAGCTTATGACATCGATTCTATGTGGAGGAACTTCTACTACTACATTACTTTCACTAGTTGATAGCACTCTATGCCCCATCTTGCTTAAAGAATTTGCCGCTAAACTTGAGTCCACTTTAAAGCCGAGTAAGCTTGAAGCATCTTCTACGTTTATGGATAGGACTCCTTGGGAAGCCCTAGGCGCTCTTACTGCGCCTCCATTTGAAGTATATGTATCTACGAAAACTATTTTTCTAGAAATGCTTCTTTCAGCAATGCTAGTAGCCATTATTGTAACCATGTCTAGAACAGTCTTTAAGTCAACACCTGTTGAATCTATCAAGACTCTCTTAGTCTCGCCTGTGACTTTAGTTTCATCACTGTTAATTATTGGAGGCATACTTAAGATGACTCCGCTTGAATCAATTATTAGCGGATACTTCTCCCAACTGCTAATTATGTGACCGTAAACTCTCCCCTTCTCTGTTTCACTCACGATCTCTCTTAGAGACATCCCCCTCTTTTCTCCAAGGGGAGTGAAGTAAGTTGAATCGGGATCCGCTAAAACATACTTCACTGGTAGAGTTACCTTATCTAAGTCATATACTCCAATGCTTGCCTTAGCTCTATTTCTACAGTAAGTTGCATGAAGTTTCTCCTGTAAATTCATTATTTGAGAAACTGCTTCATCGTCTAACTCAAGGTCTTCAACTACTCCAAATGCTGCTATGGGCCTTAGCGGAACTCCGTAGTTAAAAGCCTTAAGCCCTCGATCAACTAAATTAAAGTACTGTGGTTCGCCTGTAATTAGCGATCTAAGGGCTCTAGCAAGACCCTCAGCGCTGAATAAATCGGGCCTGTCGTGAGGTGCTTCATAAGTTATTAAATCTCCGGAGAATTCCTCTACTTCGCATTTAAGTTTAGGGAGTAGTTCCACTACTTCCCTATGGCTCAACTCCCTTCTTAAAAGCCTCTCTAAATCCCACTTCCACACAGTTACTACAGGCAAAGCATACACCATAGAGTTCATTAATAATTAGTAGTGTAGGAGTAGTTTAAATTCACTTTAAGTTCACTAAAGTGTAGCGTAGATAAGAATTAAATCTTTAGCGTGAGCGATTACTATGTGGTGAACTTAATGGTCATAGTGAGCGTTACACCAGAAATAGCTTTAGAAGAGCTCTATACTTATGCAGGAGGCTTAGGAGTACTTGAAGGGGACAAGTTCTATACAGCTGGAAGAATGGGCTTAGAGTACGTCGTATTTAGCATAATGTATAGAAGAGGCTACGTAGACTATGTTTTTGATGGAGAAACACCAGTGCCCATTCCACAAAAACACTCCTTGAGTGCTCTAAGGAAACTATTAGTTGATGAAGAGTTTAACATAAGCCTGAGAGGTGAGGAAGTAATTGTACGTCCATGGATTTATAGAAGTGGTTCAGCTGTAGCAATATTATTTGAAGCAGTGTGTCCTAAGTGGGCTAGAGTACTTACTGAGCAAGCATATGTGAATACAAGCATTGAAGACCAATTCTTAAGATATTCTTTTTTAGCTAAAGCAACAGCATATTATATTAGGGAGAGAATAGGTGTTGAAAACATAAGCATTATAGATCTACAGGAGCCACATACGTCGCTTCTACTCTTAACTCTACCGCTAGAGGATAGATATAGGTTAATTATACATACCCCAGGTCCTTGGGGGCACCCTGTTTTCCCAGGGAGCTTAGTCTCAAGAGAGTTTGGAGCATATATCAGTAATAGCGTTAAACTAACGGAGCTAGCCTTAAGCAAAGTGAAGAAAGCGTTTGTTGTATCAGCTAAACAACACTCATTAGTGAAACAGTTGTTTCCAACTTATATTGATAAGATAAGCTACGTAACTAATGGCATTGACTTAAATAGATGGATGCATCCAAAGCTGCTGAAAGCCTTTAGAGAGGGCTCTATTGATGAAAGCACTGTTGTAGAAGTAAAGAGGGAAGCTAAAAAGAGCCTGGAGAGCTTAATAAGGAACTATAAAAGTGATGTAGAGCTCGGGGAAGGAATAGTCATTGCTTGGCCTAGGAGGCTCGCTAAGTACAAGAGGCCATACTTCGTATCTAAGTACATCATTGAAAACCCTGATTCAAAGGCTTTCTTCGTATTGGCTGGAAAACCTCATCCAATGGATATAGATGGCTTAAAGTATGCAAGAGAGTTTAGAAAGCTTCACTTGAGGTTAAGAAATGTTGTTTTCATCCATGACTATGATTTAACCAAGGCTAAGACTATACTTAGGGGCGTAGACTTGTTGTTATTCACGCCATTCAGTGGTTGGGAGGCTTGTGGCACAAGCTATATGAAGGCAGGCGTGAATGCTACACCAACTCTTTCATCCAGGGATGGAGGGGCTTTAGAGCTAATTAATGATGGAAGTAATGGATGGCTGTTTGGAGAGAACTTAAGTGAATTCATAGATATATACAACGATCCTAGAGCTGTCAAAATAGATGAAATGGATTACAGTGAGTTTAGCCATAAATTAACTAAGTTAATAGAGATTTACGACTCTGACAAATGGAAGTTCATTGAAGTAGCTGTTAACGCATTGAAGACTTTTCCACCTAAAGTAGATGTAGTTAATGCATTGAAGACTTATTACGTTGATTAATCTAAAGGAGTTTAAGTATTTTCAGGCTTTATTATCTTCACTTCCCTACCTTCGAGAATCGCCTTAGCTATCTTTTCTCTAGCGCTGTTTACAAGTCTCCAGACAGTAGTCCTTGATACACCCATTACTTGTTCGGCCTCCTTAAACGAGAGCTTTTCAACATCTATGAGTTTTAAAGCCTCTACTTCAGCTAAATCAAGGTATATAGGTTCTTTCTTACACCAATACGGCTCAGGCCTAAGTACACTGATCTGAGGGATGCTGCGTATTGTAACAGGCTTTGGATTTCTGCCGAACTTTCCACGCTTTTGCCTACAACAACACCCATTCATGAATGTCACCTACAACTGCTGGCCTTAATTTTAGCTATACATAACATAAGTTTATAAACCTCTATATATAATTTTGAAACAGGTCACAGAAGTGAGCAATATGTGGGGACCTTGGTGGAAGTATAAGCACTGGGTTAGAGCATGGCATTGGTTTTACCATATACCGCCACCATGGGCTTGCTGCTGCCCTCCAAGCCCTGAGGAAGAACTTAGATTCCTAGAGTCATTGAAAAAAGACTTAGAAGCTGAATTAAATGAAGTTAGTAAGAGGATAGAAGAGCTTAAAAAAAGACTTGGTGTAACGTAGTTTATTGAGAATAAGTTTTTCAACTAAAGCTAGTGTTTTTACTTAGAGCTTCTCTAACGATCGTTCATTACTTCTATAAATTTATAAGCGTGTTATACATAATATAACTGAGTTATAGGTGGAGTTGCGTTGAGTACGCGCATACCATTACTATATAGCCCTAAAGTTCTTGAATTATTTAAAAATCCAAAAAACCTGGGGAAAATGGATGATGCAACAGTAATTGAAAGTGCTGGAAGTCCTGCTTGTGGAGACATGATAAAGCTGTACATAAAGGTTCAAAGTGATGGCAGTAGAGATATAGTGGAGAGGAGTAGTTTTGAAAGCTATGGTTGTGCAGCTAACATTGCTGCAGCAAGCATATTGACCGAGTTAATAAATGGCAAAAGCCTTGAGGATGCTTGGAGGATCTCTTGGAGGCAGATCTCTGACGAGCTTGGAGGACTTCCACCAATAAAATACCACTGCAGCGTATTGGCTGTAGGAGCTTTAAAGAGAGCCATAAGAGCCTATTATATGAATAAATCTCAGCCAGACTGGCTTCCAAAAGAGCTCACACAGGAAGAGAAACAAGTCCTTGAAGAAGAGGAAATTATTGAAAGATACTATAGATCTATGAAGGCAGCTATGAGTGAGTTAAGATGAGTGCTTCTAAAATAGATCTTAGGGTTAACGATAGGAGCTGCAGCGATCATCCTGTAGCTAGATTAATGAAGGCAGTAAAATATGCCTCTAAAGACCTCGTAGAATTGGAAATAGTATTTAATCCAAGCGACATACCTATTGGAGTAGTTGTTCTCTACTTAAATAGACATGGGTTTAAAGTAGTTGAAGTAAGGGAGGTAAATGAAGGCCTTAAGTCTGTAGTTGCTAAAAGAGCTTGAAGGGATGAACTATTGAGAGCTTCAAGTAAAGTGAGGGAATTACTCAGGGAGCACGGTCGGCCAGTGAGAGAGATATATTTCGATCTTGAGAATAGCAACTGGATTCCGCAAGAAGTTGTAGAAGCAATGCTGCCATTCTTCAATGAACGAGGCTATGGCCATCCATCAATTACTCACAAGCCTGGTTGGGAGGCATTAGAGGAAGTTTACTTAACAAAGGAGCTAGTGGCTGAAACTATTGGAGCTGCAGACCCTGATGAAGTATCTTTTACGCACAGTGGAACTGAGGCAAATAATTTAGCTATACTTGGCTTTGTAGCTAGGAAGGATAATAGGCGTAGAGGGGAGAAGATAGTTGTGTCAGCAGTAGAGCACTTAAGCGTGATTTTTCCAGCGGAGTATGCTTCAGAGCTATTTGGACTCAAGGTACAAAGAGTTCCAGTAGACGAGTGTGGATTTGTGGATCCAGAAATATTCAAGCACTATGTGGATAGAGATACTCTTTTAGTGAGCGTACAGTTAGTGAACCACGAAATTGGAAGTATACAGAAGCTTAAGGAACTAATTGATGTAGCTAAGTCAGCTAACCCAAATGCAGCTTTCCACACAGATGCTGCTGATGCATATAGCTGGATCCCCATAGATGTAGAGAAGCTTCACGTGGACATGATGACTATAAGCAGCCACAAGATCCATGGGCCGAGGGGGGTAGGAGCTCTATACGTTAGAAGCGGAGTATTCCTCGAGCCTAACGCAACTGTTTTGGGTTTTATAGTGGTTTATATCAGGTAATGTTTACTCTTCTGCTATGATTAATGCGTAGACTTCTTTTCCGTGGAGTTGCTTTATCTTCTCCTTGCTGTCTCTCCCCAGTAGGTAGAGAACGTAGTCTCCTCTCCTGTACTTTATGACGCTACATTTAGCGATCTCGATTCTAGCCATATATATCCACCTATATAGATACTGGAGAGAAAAGCTTATAAGCTTATCTCTACTCAATATATCTGGGAACTACCCGATGCGGGAGAAAGAGCTTGTAGAGACATTGAGGATGAAGGCTCTTCCCGAGGGTAGCTATGACCGTGATAGACTGATCGAGTTCCTGAAGCTATACCGTGATGCAGTCCAGTTAGCCGTAAACAAGGTTTGGAACCTAGATAAGGTACCTTCGATAGCTACCTTACACAAAATGTTCTACTCTGAGCTAAGGAGGTACGGTTTTAGAGCGCACCATGTCAAGCAGATATACATACACGCTAGAGCTATCGCTGAATCCAGCAGGAGGAACAGTGGGAGGAGACCGGTTCTAAGGAGGCTAACAGCAAGGATAGATAGGTACGACTATAGCTTGTATCTGGAGAGTAGAACACTCGTTCTAAAGGTACATGGAAGCGAGGAGGTTAAGCTGAAGCTACTAGCACCAAGCGAGAGGATCGAGAAGTTTAGAGGGTGGAGCAACTACGAGCTAGCTGTGAAAGTTGTTGGAGGTGAAGTCTACGTAGCGGTTTACTTCAGAAAGAGCGTTAGGCCTAGGAAGCCTAAGACAGTGATGACAGTTGACGTAAACTTCGACAACATAACTCTGGCCGTCTTCACGCCTAGCGGAGAACTATTGAAGCTAAAGCGTTTCAAAACACCTCTCAGAAGGATCCTGACGCATAGGATTTGGATTGAGAGAGTTCAGAAGAGATACCCGAAGTCCTGGAGGTTCATTAAAGGGGTTAGAAGGTCTATTAAAAGGCATGGTGAAAGGATTACAAACATAGCCTGGGGCTACGCTCATAAGGTGGGTGAAAAAGTAGCAGAGCTGGCAAGTGCGTGCAGTGCGGTTATAGTTTTTGAGGATCTGAGTCACTTGAGGAGTAGGGTAGATGGTGGCAACTTTTTCAAAAAGAGGCTATCCTTCTGGTTCTACAGGAGGATACAGTTCGCCGTAGGCTACGAAGCTCTAGAGAGGGGGCTCGAGGCTAGATTCGTTAACCCAAGAAAAACATCATCCACATGCCCTAGATGCGGAGGCAGGCTCAAAGACGGCGGTAGTAGAGTATTACGATGCCCTAAATGCAGCCTCGTAGGAGATAGAGACGTGGTTGCATGTATAAACCTGTTCTACAGGTACGCAAGATGTGGGGGTCTAGGGGTGCCCCTGAACGCCCCCAAGGGTGATGCAAACCCAAGACCAATGCAGGGGAAACAAAAATGAAGCAATGAAGTCAACAGATATAAAACTACATAAGAGCCGAACCCCTCCACTGAAAGGACAGCTAAGTGTTGAAAAACTCTGGCCTGGAGTAGAAAACGTGCCTTTAATAGCTGGCTTCAGGAAAGCTGTTGAGATATCGTTCAAGGACTTTGAGCACAGAGTGAGCTACGTTAAGGCAATGAGAGATAAATTAATGAATGGCATAGTTAGTAGGGTTCCTGAAGTACTGGTAAATGGCCCCTTAAATGAAGGCAGGGTAGCTAACAATGTTAATGTAAGCTTTCTGCGAATTGAAGGAGAAGCTCTTACAGTTGAACTAAGCCTACACGGGATCTATGTATCAAGTGGAAGCGCATGTTCTTCGAGAATTCTTGAGCCAAGTCACGTGCTTCTAGCTATAGGTAGAAAACATGAGGAAGCCCATGGAAGCATACTATTTAAGCTATCTAAATATCATAGGGAGAGCGACATAGATTATGCTTTGGAAACAATACCTAAAGCTGTTGAAAGACTTAGAGCCATCAGCTCATGGAAGAGCGATTAAAGTACGCCAGCGTTAAGCAATACTCTTTCTTTGTGAATAGCTTATGTTAAGTTAGAGTTAAGCTTAACTAAAGCTATCCGCGAACTCTTAAGAAATCGTATTTATGTATAAAACTATAGATGTTTAAAGGATTTTATGGGATTCCTAAAACTTTCTTTATTCCATTCTTTATTCCTTCTCTATCAACGAAGTTCTTTACGTATACTGTTGGCACACGTAGATCTTTAAGGTGAGATTCTAGATCTGCTTGTGCCACCAATAGATCTGCGCCTCCGGAGGCTACTATGCCTTTTATTGCTGTAAGATTTGTAGCATGAACTTCTGCATCTATGCCTAGCTCCTTCAGTGCTTGTTCTACAGACATCTTTAATATAAAGACTGTCCCCATACCGAATGTACATAAGGCATATACCTTAAGTTTCTTCAATTACCCCCACCTCCATTGACACTATTCTATCTACAACCTCAGTTAAATTATTAATGGCTACTTCAATTATTTTCGCCCCTTTATCCGGGTCTGAATGTGATACATCTCCAATAACTCCATCGGATGCATACTCCTCTATAAGTATGGGTATTCTTACTCTCGCCCTCTTGGTAAAATCTAGAGAGATTAATTCCCTTAGAGGGTGGTGAATGTGTCTATGCTTCCCCTTTAACTCCTCTAGCTCCTTTTCTAGAACTCTTCCTTTGATAGCTAGCATTACTGATGTTTCAAGGTCATCGGCGTGGTAGATAGGTGGCTTAACTAAGTCTAAGACTTCTTTTAAAATAAATTCAATGAAGGAGATATAGGCTATAAATGCCTTTGGAAACTCCTTCTTTAAAGCATAAGCTGCATCATGCATTGAGCAGTAGTTGCCTCCATGCCATGAAAGCATTAGTAGCTTCTTAAACCCCATGTTGAGTGTAGAACGTCCTACACTAGTGATGAGCTCTGAAAGCAGTTTGCTTTCTATAGATATAGTGCCTGAAAAACTTGTATGGAGATGTGAAAAACCGTAAGGAATTGTGGGGAGAATCAGTATGTTATCTCTATACTTACTCTTTATACAGGCATTAGTTAGAATGAACTCCAATATGAATGTATCAGTGCCTAGTGGTAAATGTGGGCCATGTTGCTCTACAGAGCCTAGTGGAAGTATGACGAGAGATCTTGGATCTAAAGCTAACTTCTTGACTTCATCCGTAGTTTTTTGTGAAAAAGAACATGGATTTTCACAATAGTTCATTCAATTTCGCCTTTTGCTCTTCACTTCCCAGTTATTGCCTTTAATAAAGCTCCATAAAATATTGCCCACACGCCGTTATCAGCGCTCATCCCTAATGCTTCAAGCCCTATCTTGTCTAGCCCTAGGAATTGTGCAGATAATATTGGGACATACATGTATGCAAAAGCTGATAATACTACAGTGACTATGAGGCCTCTTAAACCTCCAAACTTATTGCCAACTATGCCTGTGGATGCTCCAACAAAGAATATGTAAATAGCGTTTGGTAGTACAACGAAAGGTGTTCTGAGCATCATTTGAGTAGCTGTAGCTAGTAGTACAGCAACGAGCATTACAATAACTCCAAACATAAGGGCTGTTGGAGCAAATGGATATATAGTTGGACAATCTAGACCTGGCATAGCGCCTGGAATTAATTTCTCACTAATGCCTTTAAACGCTGGTATGATCTCGCCTATGAACATCCTAACGCCAAGCAATAGTACCTCTATTCCAGCACCCATTAAAACTGATTGCACAAAACACCAGATTACCCAGTGAGTTCCACCAGTTAAATTGGCTTCGACATAGCTTGGTCCAGCGAGTGCTGAAAATATTATAAATACTGGCAACATTATTATAGCAGTAATTATTGATGGTATTTTAAGAAACTCTAGACCCTTAGGGAACGTGTATTTCTCAACATCATTCTTTGGATTACCCACTACTTTTGCAACAATACCACTCACCGTTAGCCAGAAGTCTTGGTTGTGGCCAAGAGTCCACTGTCCATTAGTTATGGGCATAATGAAGGGTGCAACCATTGCTGGCGCAATAGTTAGATATGTTGCTTGCATAATAGTGCCCCAAATAACAGCTTGCCAGCCTTTTATGCCCACGTTATTTAACACTAGTGCCACCATTCCTGCCATTCCAAACATTGTGTGGCCTGTTAGAAATACGTATTTGAATGGAGTTCTTTTAGCAAGCAGCCTGATGAGAATGAGGTGGAGAATGAAGCCTAAACCGAAGATAGTGCCTATTTCAAACCCTAAATAAGTCATTGCTGCTGCAGCTGTTGGTTCTTCCCACGTGTACACTCCTTTGAAACCGCCTACTTTAACAAAGAGGTCGTTAAGTGGATATACAGCGTTTACTATTACAGTAGCGCCAGCGGAGATTAGTGCTACCCCAATGAATACCTTAAGGAATGTCTCTATTATTCCACCAATAGGCTTTTTCAATACTGCTACGCCAATTGCAGCTACAACAGCAAGAGTAAAGGCTGGTGTGCTCAGCAAATCAAGTAAGAACTTGACAATGGATTCCACTACACCTGGATTATTAGTACTAGAAGCTTGAGATATAATTGAACTCGATGAAGAGATCTTTACATGAGCAAGAAAAACTAAACAGACGATCACTAGAAGTATTGTAAGAATACTCTGCCACTTCTTTGAAAACTGGATATTGTACATAACATCCCCTCATTCCTCATAGGATTACTTTATAGCAATGCTATATTAATTTTTTGGTTTATCTTTATATACCCTCCTCATATAATTCATTTAATGAAAGATTTCTTATGACTTTTGGTGAGTGGCTCTATGGTTCACACCAATGGGATCGATAGATACTTGAACAAGAAGTTTATTAGAATTGTTGAAAACGCTGAGAATTGGTCTATTGCAGTACGAATTGCTATGAAGATCCTTGTAGATAATGGATGTGTTGAGGAAAAGTATGTAGATAGAGCTATAGAGACTTGTAAAGAGATAGGGCCTTATATAGCGATCGCGCCTGGAATAGCTATACCTCACGCGAGACCCGAGGATGGTGCAAAGGATGTTTGTTTATGCTTCCTGATCGTTAGAAGTGGAGTATACTTTGGTAGTGAAAACGATCCTGTGTATTTATTAATAGGCTTCTCCAGTCCAGATAGAGTAGCTCATTTAACTCTCATTAAGGAGCTAGCTGAACTACTGATAAACTATGGTTCTAAAATACTAGATTTAGCTAAAAACTCTATTGATGAAAGCTATTTCATAAGCGGTCTTCTCAGCATGTTATCATCAGATAATTCTTAGTGATCGTTTTCAATAAAAATCATTAAAGGTCTTTAGGCTCTAAATAGATATCCTTGAATTAAAGCAGCTTGAAAGTCCTCACTCTTAGTGTTCCCAAGTCTACAATAGTAAGATTATTGATGGAAAACGAGCATTATTAAAGCATTGCTGCTAAAAGCTATGTATCACTTTTTAATAGAAAGGGCTGTACTAGGATTATCTTTTACAAACTTATCTATTACGCTTGTTTCAATTCCCATCTTTTCAAAAACTCTCTTCGCGAATGGAATAAAGGTCTTGAAGAGATAAGAGAGTCCAGGTCCTCCTCCGTATGAAATGAAGTCGGATCTTCTTGCAAAGTCTGTCCCTAACAAAACCTTGTTTTCGTATCCTCTACTCACGACGTCTGCTAAGAACTTTACTCTCGCCCCTTCTGGGGCATACTTTATTTTACCAAGCTGATCTATAGTAATGTAGCTCCCTTTCTCCAATAACTCTGTCCAATACCATGGATCTAGGTTTCTGTCTGCGTGGAAAAACACTACGCTTCCAGGGTCTACGTATTCGTCCTCAAGGATTTTTAGTACTTCTAAAGCCATAGTTCCATATGTCGTATGTACTAGTATAGGAGCGCCTGTAGTCTTGTGAGCTTGAGCAGCAGCCTTAATGAGTTTTTCCTCTATGGGGAGGATCTTCATGTAGTCAGCTCCAACCTTTATAGCACCTGCCTTTAATGTAGTTCCTTCAATTCCCTCCTCTACTTCATTTGCAAACATTTCCGCTACCTTATCTATGGATGAAGAAAAGTATTCAGGAAAGTAATCTGGGTGTAAGTATATGCCTCTATTAAATCCTGTTACAAGGATTAATTGTACAGCAGGGACTTTCTCAAGAACTGACTTAATGGACTTTACATTTCTACCATAGTCTCTAGTAGTAGCATCTAAACAGGCTTTTCCTCCAGAAGCTAAGTACAGAGATAATTCATGTACGGCTTTTTCAGGATCTATTAAAGCATAGTCAATATCGTTTTCAAATGATACCGATACTTTATATAGCCAGGATGGAGGCATTGCAATTAAATGCATGTGAGAGTTCGTAGGACCTAGATCTTGGGAACTTACGACTTTATTGGCTAGTACTATTTGCCCCACTGCGTGAACCCCGCAATATTCCATAGAGCTTTAAAGAGAGATTATATAGGGAGCTAATAAATCTTCTTACGTACATTGTCATTCCAGACTTCTTGAATAATTAACGTGTAGAACTATTTAAGGAGGATCTCTATAATCAAGTTATTCACTTAAGCTTCAACAACTGCTTATTTTAATACTTCCTTCAGAGGGTTTATATATGTTATCCCCGCGGCTGGAGGTGAGCTATTCATTCATCCGGGCTAAGCCCGGCGTCTAAGCCACGCCGCCGCCGGGTAGCCGCGGGGCCACTAAAAATAATAAACAAAAGAAAGTAATAAAACAATATGACTGCTAAATCTTAAGAAGCCTAACATGCATGAAGCTGTATTAAATGAAGGATACAGCTGTTGAGCCGATTACTATTGAAGCTATATATTAGCGCTGTAACTAAGGTTAAGTTCGGTGAATTTACTTGAGCTATCACTCCATTAAGGTCTCAGAATTAATTAAGAGACCTCCTGTAACAATGCTTCCAACAGCTACCGTTGAAGAAGCAGCTAGACTCATGTATAGTGAAGGAGTGGGGAGTGTTGTAGTCACTAGTCCTGAGGGCAGAGTTTTAGGAATATTCACTGAAAAAGATCTTGTTAAAGTAGTCGGTGGAGGAATACCTCTAACTACGAGAGTTGGAGATGTAATGACTAAAAACCCAATAACTGTAAGGACTGAAGATGCTTTAACTAAAGCAATCTTAATACTAGCTGAAAGAAGAATAAGGCACTTACCAGTAGTTGATGAAGAGGGGAGAGTTAAAGGAGTTATATCTGCTAGAGATATTGCGTTAACACTTAAAAAGTACTTAGAAGAACTGGGCGAAATATGCGATTAAGCGATAGGTACTAATGCACCTGCATTACATGAAGGCAGCTAGTGATAATTGTTTGAAAGCTAAGGTAGAAGTATAGATAGTAACGGGAATTCTTAATGGTTACTTCTTAGTTCATTAAAAATTCCCTGAGGGACTCCAATAAATTATTTACTAGTGGGACTAATTTTATTAAGAGAGGTGGCATTAATGAACGTTATTAAGAGACCTACTCTACAAGTAGCACTAGACTTAATAGATCTGGCAGAAGCTCTTAAGATTGCTTTAGAGCTTTCCTCAAATTTACCTAAAGAATACTTAGTAATTGAGGCTGGGACTCCATTAATTAAGTCGTGGGGTACTTTAGCAGTAGAATTACTAAAGAAAATGACTAATGCAGTTGTATTCGCCGATACTAAGACTGTTGATGTAGGTAAGCTTGAAGCAAGCATGTTCTTTGATAAGGGGGCTGATATAGTTAGCGTACTCAGCGCTGCAGATGATTCTACGATCAAATCAATGATTACTGAAGCAAGTGTTAGAGGAAGATATGTTGCAGCAGATCTAATTACATCCACAGATCCCATAAGGGATTCTAAGAGATTAATAGAATTAGGCGCTAATATCATAGTTTACCACATAGGAATAGATGTGCAAGTGTCAAGGGGGATAACTGCAGGAGAAATGATTAAGGAAATAGTGGAAATTAAAGAATTGAACGCGAACTTTCATCTAGCCGTAGCCGGCGGATTAAGGCCGGGGACTGTAAAACCCTTAGTTACAAGCGGAGTTGATATAGTAATTGTTGGCAGTGCAATAACCAAGTCTAAGGATCCACTTAGCACAACCAGAGAGTTAATGAAGGAACTGGGAGTCCTTTAAAGGCTGGAAAATCCATAAACCATGTAGTATCTGTACTTTTGCTTAAAGCAGCAACATCATGCCAATATCCTTAGATGAGGGTGTGGAAACAGTATAGAAAGGTGCTAGAGCAATCTTGGCTAAAGTAATTACACTGCCTCGTGTAGCTGTTTCGGTTTTCATATCTGGATATTGATCGAAACATTTATAAGCACCTTATAGTGATATGCGTGGATGCACCTTGATGAGGGATCGAGAGCTGCTCGATGCTCTAGATGAAGGCTCTCCCCGAGGTACACCAAGATGTGGAGTGCCTGAGGTCGCCCTGAAAGCCCCTAAGGGTGATGCAAACCCAAGACTAATGCAGGGGAAACAGAGATGAAGCAATGAAGTCAACATAAAACTATATCAGAGCTGAACCCCTCTCAATGCATTGAGGTACTGAAGCTACCAAATATTTATATACCTGTTTATTGTAAATTACCTTTACCTAATGCTGCAATAATGTACAGCATATACTCTGCATGACGGATGATCAACTGTGGCTGATCTATTGATATTAATAGTAGGCTTAATAGCTGCATTTACCACAGCATGGATTAATGGAGCCAATAATGCTGCTAACTCTATCGGAACAGTAGTTGGTTCTAAAGCTATTGAATTAAGGAAGGCTCTACTCTACGGATCTTTGGCTGAACTAGTGGGGGCAGTACTTTGTGGCTCACTTATATCAATGACTTTAGCAAGGGATGTAGTGAAGTTTGAGAACGTAGATGACAAATTGGCTTTAATAGGCATGGCCTCTGCCATCATAGCTACAACACTGTGGGGCTTGATATCAACTGTATTGAAGATTCCAATAAGTATTAGTCAATCCATAGTTGCTGGAATAGTTGGATTCAGCCTCATGAAGTTAGGCGTTCAGAGCGTGAACTGGCCTATTATGCTGAAGATCCTTGTGTCATGGATTTTTGCACCATTTATAAGTGCTTTAATAGCTTTCACAGCACAGAAGGCTGTTTTAGGAACTTTAGTAGAGCATTTAAGTAAACTCACTGTAATTATAGCCGATCTTTTTCTTTACACACTGTTGGCTGCAATGACTGTTCCTCTATTTGCAGCAATTAATAAGGGAAGCTCACCTATCGTATCAACAGCATTGCCGCTAGCTATGCCGCTCGCCTTAATTACTCCTTTTCATTTACGCTTAGTAAAGAAAAGGAATTCTTTAAAAGAAAGTAACGCGAGTAGATTTATTTTTAAAGAACTTCTATTATATGCCTCCATAGCAATGGCCTTTAGTCACGGAGCGCATGACGCTGCAAACGCAGCTGGACCTCTCTTCATTATAATGCATGCATCAGGCCTTTGGTTTACTAATAGTGGGGAAGTATTGATGTTTGCACTACTCATATCAGGCATAGGCATTTCTCTAGGCATAATAATGTGGGGGTATACAGTTATTGAAACAATTGGTGCTAAGATAACGCTGCTTACACCAGAGACTGGTTTCTTAGCGCAATACGCTGCTTCCATAACTATTATGACGTTTGTTAGGCTAGGCATACCTGTTTCAACTAGTGCATGCATAGTTGGAGGAGTAATTGGAGTCGGTCTTGCCAGAGGTTTAAAGTACGTTGATTACAGACTATTGGGCAAAATATTTGCCTTATGGTACTTAACTATTCCAGCAGTAGCCTCATTATCTATAGGCATTTCCTACGTACTTCAAGTCCTTGCCGCTATTTGAATAGGATGCGATTTGTATTCAACTATGAGTGCTCTTACAACATCTGCTGCGTCTTCACAAGCATTTGCTGCTGACTCTAAGTAGTTAAGTAAGTCGAATAGGACTATTAATAGGCCAACGGGCTTCACTTTATCACTAAGATCAACTAACATAGTCTTAGTTTCCACAGTTATCATATCTGCATCTTCTTCAAGCTTCTCTACGTCATCGGATAATTTAAATGCCTTATCATAATCTAAGTCTAAAAGAGCTTTTACAGCTTCAGAAGCTCTTTTAGCAGCTTCATGCACTTTATCAATCATTCTTACATAGTTTCTCCTCAAGGAACTCGGTATCTCTAAATAGGGTATTATTGTAAGAGTGCTTGCAGCTTCCTTCACTCCATCAGCTATAAGCTCTAGCCTCTTGACTAAGTGCGAAACATCCTCTTTGTAAGTAGGAGGTATTTCAGATGCTTCAAGTAAGCTCATTATTTTCCTTCTATATTCATCTGCAGCCTTCTCTTTCTCTATGGATTTACTCAGCCTTCTCCTAGCATCACTAAGAGCCATTCTCTCAAAGTCGTTGATCGAGCCTCTAAACTCACTTATACAATCAACTACAAGCTCAAGATACTTATTGAAGAGGTTTTTGAAATCTTCATACCACACAGAGACCACTGATTAGGTATGATTAAGTGTGGAATATTTAAATTAATGAATTATGACGATCTAGAGTCTTTAACGCTCTGTTGAATTAAGGTGATTCTGCATTGTAGGCTGTTGCATTTAAAGGGCTACAGCATTTTTAGCCAGTTGGACAAATTGTTTCTGGAATAGCACCTTCATAAGCTGCTCTTACCTGTTCTTTCATTTCCACTATAGTCTTGAGGGCTTCAACTAAGTAATCAACTTCTTCAATAGTGTTGTATATGTAGTAGCTAGCTCTAACAGTGCCCTTCAATCCAAGCCTGTAATGCAATGGATGAGCACAGTGCATGCCTGTTCTTACCGCTATAGCGTAGAGCTCGTCAAGAGCTAGTCCAACTACATGGTGGCTGATGCCTTTAACGTTAAAGGATATTACTCCACCTCTATGTGCAGGAACTTTAGGGCCGTACAATTCGATGGAGCCCTTTAATTCCTCACTAAGCCTCTTAATGGTGTACTCAGTTAATCTCTCTTCATGCATCCTCACATTGCTCATACCGATCTTAGTCAAGTACTTTACTGCTTCAGCTAACCCCACTCCTTCAGCTATTGGAGGAGTGCCTGCCTCAAATCTCCACGGCAAGTCATGCCATGTGACTTCTTCAAGAGTTACGTCCTTAATAGTGTCTCCACCCGTCTTAAATAAGGGCATTTCATTAAGTACCTCCCTCCTACCCCATAGAACTCCTATTCCCGTGGGGCCAAGCATTTTGTGCCCGCTGAACGCTAAAAAGTCTACGTCGAGTTCTCTTACATTAGTTGGCATGTGTGGTACGCTTTGAGCTCCATCAAGTACTACTATTGCGCCCACTTCATGCGCTAGCCTAGCTACTTCCCTAACTGCCTCCGGCTCAACTATTGTCCCAAGAACATTGCTCATGCCTGGTATGGCAACTACTCTCGTTCTCTCATTTATTAATTCCTTAAACATGTCGTACTTTAAGTAGCCATCGTTAGTTATATCTACATAAACTACTTCAGCGCCCTTCATTTCTGCTATGCGTCTCCATGGAAGCATGTTGCTGTGATGATCCATTATTGTGAGCACTAC
>JAVZTI010000019.1:0-19962 GCA_038879595.1 Desulfurococcaceae archaeon
GCAGTTATAGCAGTAGGATCCCTTCTAAAACCCCTTTGAGAGAGAACAGCGAACCTCATCGCCTCAATAATGTCATTGTTGTTGTTGCTTGCAGCTCCATCAGTTCCTAAAGCTACATTAACTCCACTCTTCAAGTACTCCACTATAGGAGCTATCCCCGAACCTATTATTAAATTGCTCTCAGGATTATGCACTACGTGTGCTCTAGAGCTAGCAATCATACTTATTTCCAGTGGAGTTACATTAACGGCGTGAACAGCGTGATACATTGGTGAAAGTATATTCAATTCATGTAGGAGTTCAACATCTGTTTTTCCATGGAGTTTCTTGGCGAACTCCAGATCTCTAGGTGATTCAGCTGTATGAGTATGATATATGAGGCTGTATCTATCACTTAACTCCTTTGCCTTAAGCAATAGATCCCTGCTGGCGTTGTATGGATGCATGGGGGCAATCGCTATCCAAAGCAAGTTCTCAACGTGGCTTAAAGCTTGATCAGGCTCTTCTCTCAGCTCATCTAGTAAGACGTTTAATTCATATATACCTCTAGCAAGGAAGGCTCTCACTCTTAACTCAATTAATGCTTTTGCAACTGCATCATAGCCTCTTGGCCCATAGTGGTTTTCCACAATAGTTGTAACACCACTCTTTAAGTTCTCTACTAAACCCCATTTAGCAGCTACATAGAAGTCTTCGTCATTAAAGCTAACTAAGGCTGGGTGAATGATTCTCCTAAGCCATTCAACGAGATCCATGTCTACACCTAAGTTCTTTAAAATACTCTGAAATAAGTGGCAGTGTGAGTTAACGAAGCCCGGTACTATGACGTGATGCGGAGCTTTAATAACTACATCAGAGCTATACTTAGATCTAGCTTCATCCTTTTTCCCTACAAACACTATTTCATCTCCCTCAATTACTAAAGCGCCATCCCTTACTATCTTCCTGTGGGGTTTAACAGGAATCACGTATCCTCCTTCAATTATCATTACTATACCCCAAGCTACTTAGAGTACACTATATTATTAAAGAGTTTATTGCTTACTACTTCATCCTGAACTTTATTGGCACATTATATTTTGCCTCAAGGATCCTTATTCTGCGTAACTTCTTAGCCACAGATCTTGACATATCCTTAGGTAAGACGACTACTACAGTTGAATCTTCAATGTATACCTCTGCTTCAGGAAGAATCTTTTGAATATACTTAACTACTCTATCTACTATTGATGAAGCATGTACAGGGATCTTCTTAACTGGAATAACGATTGTTTGTTCTCCAAAAGTATACATTTCATACTCAAGTTCGCCAGTAATGAAGTCCCTTACTTCAACAACGGGCCTAGCCAGCTCAGCTTCCTTAAGGCCTGTCGGCAGTTTAACGGTGATCCTCACTTCATAAACTTTTTCCACAAATCCCTTGTCAATGAATATTACTGTATCTACAAGGCTCGGTATCATGCCTAGCTCTACTCGTCCAATAAATCTCTGTATAGCATCTATAGGTGAAGTAGCGTGTACAACTCCTATCATGCCTATGCCAGCTAACCTAAGATCTGCATATAGCTTGAAGTCCTCATCACTCCTCATTTCATCAAATACTGTGTAGTCAGGCCTACTGAGCAACAGTATGTCGTGTAACTCACCTATATCAGCATAGCTCTTGCTATACTGAGTAATTATTGGAGGCAATATCATGTCCCTAGGCGATTCAACAGTCTTCACTATTTTCCCTCTATTAACGTAGAACTCCGCTAATGCTTGAGCAAAAGTAGTCTTCCCCATTCCTGGCGCTCCAGCTATCAGTATTCCCTCAGCCCTCTCCTCGAGTCTCTTAATTAACTTAACCGGTAAATTGTAGTCCTCAAGTTTAAGCTTCCTTAAAGGCCTAACGGCCGTCACTTCCCATCCATCGCTTAGCGGAGGCCTAGTGATCACTATTCTATACGATCCAAGTTGAACTATAGTTGATCCACGCCTATCTATCTCTATGAATGCATCGCTCCTTCTTTTAGCTTCCTCAACAATTTCCTTAGCTATTGCTTCAACCTCCTCCCTAGTCATAGGATCCCTTTCAATAATTGAGAAAACCCATTCTCCAGGCCTGCCCTTCTTTGCAACAGGCTTTACTCCCTCCTTTAAGTGAACGCTCATCGTTGCTTCATCAAAGAATTCCTCCAACTTCAGCTTACTGCGTTTAGATGGCTCAATAAATATGACTTTCATCCCTATAGCTGAAGCAACAGTTGCTTGAACTCTATCGCCCGTAATCAATGTTGCATCTATGCTGAAAGCATAATCCCTTATTAAAGCATCTATTGCACCATAGTCAGCGTGCTCTACGTCTATTGACTTAGGCCTCTCTCCTCCAACTTCAAACTCTATGTATCCATCCTCGCTGAGCTTCTTAAGCCTCTTTACTTCCTCTAGCCCAGAGTAACCAATGGCTTTCCCAAGGTTAGCTTGATGCTCAAGTTCAGCTAAAACAGCTCTATGAATGATCACCTTGCCTCTAATACCTCTCTCAACTATAAGCTTAGATACAGCTCCTTCTACGATAGCACTAGTGTCCGGCACGTATATTTCTTCACCAGCTAGCACTAAGACCACTATCCTCTTTACAGCGCTAACTTCTATTAACGTAGCAACATCTTTTTAAACACTACTAAGTAATCTACAACATTAAAAGCCTTTTAACGTAAGAGCGGCAACTTATTGCTCCAAGATCTAGATCACTAGAATGTAATATGCTATAGCTAAGTATATGCCTATGCCCACTACGTCAGCTATGGTAGTTATTAGTGGACCTGAGAGAACAGCTGGATCTATTCCAAGCTTTGTAGCAATTATTGGTAGAAGTGAGCCAACAATGTTAATTAATGAGACGACTATGAAAAGCGATAGAGAAACAGCTACTGCAACTTCTACCTCAAGCCAAGCAATCAATAGGGAGAATATAAAGCCCACTGCAGCCATCGGAATTCCCATTATAATAGATGTGAGGGCCTCTCTACGGATGACTCTAATTAAATCAGCTGTAGTTACTTCTCCAGTGGCTAAAGCTCTAGTTAAAACAGTTGATGATTGTGAACCAACGTTCCCTCCAGTATCAAGTATCAACGGTATAAATGCTGCAATAATTGCAGCTCTCTCTATCAAACTCTCATAGCTGCTTATGATGTTTGCAGTAATGCTTTGAATAACATATATGAGTAAAAGCCACTTAAGCCTACTGAAAGCAAGATCCTTTACTCTTGATGAAATGTACATAAATCTGCGGCCAGCCTTAAGACCCCCAAGCTTAAGTATGTCCTCTGAGTACTCAGCTTGAATTACATCCACAATGTCTTGAACTGTTATAACTCCAAGGAGCTTTCCATCATGATCTACTACTGGAACCATACTAAGATCCCTTTCAATCATGATCTTCGCTACCTCCTCTTGATCTGAAAATGGGTGAACAGCAACGAAGTCCCTCCTCATAATGCTTGTCACACTAACCGTAGGCTTCTCTCTAAACATATCGCTTAGCTTAACATAGCCCTTCAATAATCCATTTTGATCAACTACGAATACTACGTCCTCAATATCGTACCGCTTAGACTTAAGGTCGTTCATTACTTCAATTAAGCTGCTCTTCTCACTA
Source organism: Desulfurococcaceae archaeon (assembly GCA_038879595.1). Classification (GTDB taxonomy): domain Archaea; phylum Thermoproteota; class Thermoprotei_A; order Sulfolobales; family Desulfurococcaceae; genus JANXDZ01. The sequence goes on from JAVZTI010000019.1 coordinate 3,647, forward strand.
ACTACTGGTATATTGACCGTCATTATTCCTCCAGCTGAGTCAGGAGGGTATTTAAACAACGGCTTAGCTTTATCAATTACTTCCTCAGGCAGTGCTTTAACAACAGTTTTCCTAACATGCCCAGGCATTAGTTGTATGAAGTCGACTAGTTCATCTATAGGGAGGTGTAAGCACGTCTTAGCTAGTGTTTGTGGAGGAACTGTTGAAGCAATTTCCTCAATTATCTCTCTTGAAGCATCCCTCACTACACTAGCTAAGTGCTCCGGCGGAAGTAAGTTATAGATCCTTGCTCTATCATTACTGGGCAACCTATGCAATATGTAGATCAAATCAGTTGAACTGACTACACTAATTAATGTGTTTGCGAAAGCTGCATGAGCATCTAGAGCTTCAACGTAGACCTCTCTAACTCCTCCATTAGAGCCTGAGCTTACTTTAATTAATCCTGTTATGGAGCCAGCGCGTTCTTCAATACAGCTTGAGTCAGTGGGGCAATCAATTAATGAAAGTATTAAGGCTTTCTCACCAACTTTATCAGCTACGTTGAAAGTAATGTTGCAACGGCATCCAATAACTAATTCAGCAAATTCTTTAAGCAACCCCGGTCTATCTATGGCTTCAATGAATACTGCTACGAGCAAACTATCACCAATAGCTACTTCATGAGCAATAATACTTCAAGGGTTAAAAAATATGTCTTCAAAGCTCAAGCTGGGGCTTGGCTAAGAGTACTTGAATTAAGAACACTGGGTTTTAAAGCAGTTAAAAATCTTTAAATAAGCTTTTAAGTACTCATAAGTACTTGCAGCGAAGCTCAATGAACAAATCCTAGTGCAGTGAATGTCTTGACAATTGATTATTTAAACAAAGAAGCAGGGCATGAATTTGTAGTTTGATTGAAAGTATTTATCCTATGACTACTTTACTTCTACATAGAATCTGTCTAGGTGTAAACCTATGGCCAAGTATAGAGTTAGAATAAACCCTAGGGAAAACTGCATTTCAGACATGGTCTGCGTCAGCATTTGCCCCGACGTATTTGAGATGAACCCGGATGATAATAAGACTCAGATAATTGAGAAATTCAGGTCTTCTCCAGAGAACATAGCTGAAGGAATTATATCAGAAGATCTTAGAGAATGCGCTGAACAAGCTGCTGCAGCATGCCCAGTGCAGATAATCTTTGTAGAACCCGTTGAATAAGGCATTCACTGGGACCATTTTTTTAAGCCATAACTAATTTTAGCTAGGTTGAGTTGAATAAGTAAAAAAAGCTTACTATTTCATTACTTTTTCTCCATTTCCTGAACTATCTTCCATTGCTCGGCTGCAATAATGTCCAACGCCTCATCAGGGCTTATTTCTTTGGCTACGGCTTTATTGAAGTAAAGTTGCTGGACTTCGAGCATTCTGCCATAGTAAGGTATGTTCCAGAAGTCCTTAGCGTATCTGATAGCCTCTTTATATGCCCTAGCCCACGGCTTAGCGTTTAGGAACTCTGGACTTTCAGCTACAGATATTCTGCCTGTAAACCCTACTCTTATAGAGTACTCTTTATATGCAACTGTGTAGAACCACTTTAAGAAGAGCTTTGCCTCCTCCTTATACCTAGAGTAAGCACTTATTACTAGCGGCTGGCCGCCCAGCATGGTGTATCTTACGCCATTGTGATGAGGCTGTACAGCTGCTTCAGTCACATTCCAAACCTTTGAAGTAGCTGGGTCATAGAATGCTCCAGACATAGAAGCCCACATAACTGTCATAGCTACTTTGCCCTCAGCATAAAGAGAGATCACTTTGTCGTAATCAAATGTCGGTGCACCAGGAGGCATATAGTTAGTTAACTCTACAAAGAACCTCAAAGCCTCCTTAGCTTGAGTACTATTGATATACCCTATTGGGTTATGCGTAACAGGATCCCATAACTCAGCTCCCCAGCTCCAAAACACGCTAAGGAAGAAGCAAGAGATAAAGTCGTAATCCCTTGATAAGACTAGTGCTAAGCCATAGAAGTCTTCATCCAGGACCTTGCCTGCTAAAGTCTCACCCTTCTTCCTGGTGAAGAACTCAGCTATATCCCTTAATTGAACCCAATCAATGTCCATCCATTCTTCAAGAGACGTAGGTAAATCATATCCATACTTCTGCCTAAATGCAGCTCTCTCATCTGGGTGGGTGAAGAGGTCTTTTCTAAAGTGGAGAAGCGGTGTTGCATCAGCAGTTCCAGGTATGCCTACATAGTTATCACTTCCCTGTGGATAAGCTGTATAGAAGTATATTAAGTTGGGGAAGGTGTCATTGAGAACTGCATACCTCATCTCGGGGTCATTTAGAATGAAGTCCTTTAGTGATATTATGTGCCCACCTTCCCATAGCTCTCCTAGCCACTGGCTATCTGCAAATATTATATCTGCTTCAGGGCTCCTAGCTGTGACTACACTAGTAACTCTCGTATAGTAAGTCCCCCATGGAGTGACGTCAAGTTTAACGTATACTTTATATCCCAACTTCTCTTCAGCATATGAAGTAAAGTCTTTAGCCATTTCTTCAAGAATAACTGCAGGCTCCCACTCAGGACTCAATATAACTAATGTGACTTCTTTAGCAGGAGGTTTATATGTAGTAACGAAGTATATTGCAATAGCTGCTATTACAATTACTACTAGAACTATAGCTAAAATAGTCGTAGTCTTCATCCTTTACACACCTCACTAATATCTTAACATGCAAAAGTTTTTAAACATTATTGTAAAGTACGGGCTTAGCCATACTCTATATTCCTCTACTGACATTATCATTAATTAATTCCAATTCAATTGTTATAAATGAATAAAAACTTAAATAGTAATAATAAATGTCATAGTGAGTATAGGGTGTTCAGTAATGCGTAAACAGTTCAGTAAGGGGCTTTTTAACAAAGGAAGAGTCCTGAATCCTTGGCTAATGATACTACCAGCCTTCCTAATACTCTTAGTATTCAATATATTTCCCCTACTCTGGAGCTTAGGGATATCATTTTACAGATTCTCAGTAATAATTAGGGAAATACCTAAGTACGTGGGGGGGTTAAACTACATTAATGTCATCACTAGTGTTGAAGCTTGGGATAGGATTATTAGAACAGGCATTTACTTAGCATACTCACTGTCATTTCAATTTGGGCTGGGATTACTGCTTTCACTCTTACTGTTCGAGGATTTTAAGGGCAAGAGAATGCTAATAACATTATTCACAATACCTTTAATGATAGCTCCTGTAGCTTCCTCACTATTCTTCAGGTATTTATTTGACGAGAACCTTGGACCTGTTAACAACTTCTTAAAGTCTATAACTGGCTATGGACCTCTATGGTTTAGCTCAGATATAAGCCCTCTCGGAATACCCTATGCTCTCCTTACTGTAATATTAGTTGAGACCTGGATATGGACTCCATTCGTAATGTTTCTCTTAACGGCTGGCATGAGCTCTATCCCCCAAGACTTAATAGAGCAAAGCAGAGTGGATTCCCTAAAGTTTAGACACAAGTTTAGATACGTAATCCTGCCGTACATTAAGCCAATGATAGCTCTAGCATTGATCTTTAGGTTCATGGATTCCCTTAAGACATTCGACTCCATTTACATATTGACTGCAGGAGGCCCTGGAGCTACAACTGAACTCATATCAGTTTACATATATAGAGTTGCCTTTGAGAGATGGGACTTTGGATCAGCTACAGCTCTCAGCTATTTAATATTAGTCATCGTTATATTCATGACTAATGTATTCATGAGGTATATACTCGGCGGTGAAAGATCTTGATGAAACGCAATCAATACACTAGGCCTTTAATATTGTATAGAGTGAGAAAACTCTTGAAGTTCGCATTACTAATAGCTATATTGATAGTATACCTCATACCTATATATGGGATGTTTTCACTAGCATTTAAACCTAGAGCAGAGATCTACTCTGGGCTCTTTGAGTTAACTCGAATAACTCTCGAGAACTTTGAAGAAGCATATAGGTATGGTGCATATAGTGCTATAACAAATTCTATAATAGTGACTGTTGGAGGTGTAGCCATAGCTTTAGTGCTAGCTATTCTAGCATCATATGCTTTCTCCAGGTTTGCTATTAAGGGAAAGAATATATTGATGTTCTACATACTTTCAACAAGAATGATGCCTCCTATAACACTCATAATACCCATATTCATAATGTTCTTTAACATAGGCTTAAAGGGGACTTACTTAGGGCTCATACTAGTCTATGCAATGATGTCCATTCCTCTATCAATTTGGATGATAAAGAGCTTCATAGATGACATACCTAAGGACATTGACCAAGCTGCATTAATAGATGGGCATTCAACTATGTTCATACTCTTCAAAATAATAATACCCATGGTTATTCCAGGAATAGCTGCTTCAGCAGCTTTTGCAGCCATAATGTTGTGGAATGAATTCCTCTTTGCATTACTTTTAAGTGGTGTTGATACAAAGCCTACATCAGTCCTACTTAGTAGCATTAGGGGGGAGAGGGGCTTTAATTGGGGTAGAGTGGCTGCGATTGAAGTAATATACATACTACCGATAATAGTCCTAGTGTTTTGGCTTCAAAAATACATGTTGAGAGGACTCACTTTCGGCACTGTAAGGAGGTGAATTATGTGAGTAAAAGTGAGTACATTATTCAAGTTAAGAACATTGTAAAAACATATAATGGCAGAAAAGTATTAAACGACATATCATTTGCTTTAAAAAGAGGAGAGTTGCTAGCCATTCTAGGACCACCTGGATCTGGGAAAACTACGTTGCTTAAAATAATTGCTGGACTTATTAAACAGGATGTAGGCGACATCATAATTGATGGAAGAATAGTCAATGATTTGCCTCCCTATGAGAGAGGAGTCTCCTTAGTATTCGAAACACTAGCACTTTACCCAAACATGAGCGTTTATGAAAACATAGCGTCTCCATTAATTGCTGAGAAAAAGGACAAGGAATATATTGATAAGAGAGTTGGAGAAATAGCTAAGCTCCTCAAGATCGAGCATATACTTGATAGAAAGGCCGATAAATTAAGTGGTGGAGAGAGGCAGAGAGTAGCTATAGCTAGGGCTTTAGCTAAAGAAGCAGAAATATACCTATTGGACGAGCCTCTCTCCAACTTAGATGCTAAAATACGCTATGCACTTAGAACAGAGTTTAAGAAGCTGAAGTCAATTCTAGGTAAGACAATAATTCTCGCTACATCTGATCCTATTGATGCCTTAGCATTAGGAGACAACGTAATACTTCTATTCAATGGAGCAATAATTCAGGAAGGGCGGCCTAGCGATATATACTATGCTCCAAGAAACATATCTATAGCAAGGTACTTGACTGGAAACGTACTTAATGAAGTCTCAATATCTATAGATAGCTATGGGAAGAGCGTAAGTGTGGACGCTGGACAAGAGTTCTCAATAGATCCTTATTTCCTTAAAGTATTGAGGGAAGTCAGTGAAACCTCCATTATTCTAGCAAGCTACGCTGATGCATGCATAATAGATAAATCCATAGAGAGTTGTTCCGGCATTAAAATAACGGGGGAATTCATAGGATATGAGTATAGAGGCAGTGAATACTTGATATATGCAAGGAAGAATGGAAGAATATTTAGATCTTTAAGGACTAACTTACCTAACGTAACTTTTGGAGAAAAAGTAGATGTATGTATTCCACATACTAATGCTCTTTTGTTCAGCAGCAAGACTGGGGATTTAATTAGGTGATACAATGTGGTTAGCATAAAACTAGTTAATATTTCAAAAACTTTTGGAAGCGTTGAAGCACTTAAAAACGTAAATCTTGAGATTCGCGACGGCGAATTATTTGCAATACTTGGACCCAGCGGCTGCGGGAAGACAACTCTATTAAGAATAATTGCAGGACTAGAGAAGCCTACGAAGGGAAGAGTGTACTTTGACGATATTGATGTAACTAACATACCTGCTGAAATTAGGGATGTATCAATGGTCTTCCAATTCTACGCTCTATATCCTACAACAGTTTTTAATAACATAGCCCTGCCCTTAAAGTCTAAGGGATATTCGAAGGCGGATATTGAGAAAAGAGTTAAAGAAATAGCTGAGCTAGTTGGCATAGATAAGGCATTAAAGTTACATGTCGATAAACTCAATGTAGCCGATAAGCAAAAAGTTGCCTTAGCTAGAGCTATGGCTAAGGAGCCGCGAGTATACTTATTCGATGAACCCCTCACAATACTAGATCCTGTTACAAGAGTCATAATGAGAAGTGAACTAAAGAAGTTACAGCAGAAATTGAAGCAGACAATAATATATGTAACCCACGATCAAATAGAAGCGTTAACTTTAGCTGATAGAATAGCTGTAATGAATTTTGGAGTAGTTGAACAAGTGGGAACTTCATGGGATGTCTATAATTTGCCCGACACGACTTTTGTCGGATGGTTCTTAGGGGAGCCTGGAATGAACTTCGTTGAGGTAACAGTAGATGAGGATGATCTAAGCATAAAGATAGGCTCTAAAAAGATTTTTAGTGATCCAAGCTTAGGTAAGAAGCTCCTCGACTTAGGCTTAGATAAAGCTCTCCTTGGCTTTAGAGCTGAGAATGTAGCCTTAGTTAGAGAAGTGTCTGCTACATACAATTCCAACAATATAGCTATAGATGGCGTCATTAAAGTAATTGAGTTCTTTGGAACTCACTACGTCGTTAACGTAGAAACAGAAGGATCTGAGTTTAAAGTTAAATTAAGTGTAAGTGAGTTCAATAAATTAATGCTTAGTGAAAACGATAGAGTAAAGGCTTTAATAAAAGTAGATAAAGTTTGCTTCTTTAACTTAAATAACAATAGACGCGTCTTATGAAGGTGGGTATTGTGGTTAAACGCAGAACGATCGAGGAGCTCTTGATCTTTTTAGGGATCATTGGCTTAATACTAACATTTCAACCATTCAGCATTTTAGGCTACACCATTGGCTGGATCTTACTGCTTAGCTGCACTCTAACTTACGTGATCTTTACTTTAATTCCGCATGGCACTAGCTCTGGAAGAAGGCTTGTTAAAGTATTCATTAAAACTCTACTGATAGTGCTTGCTGTCGTTATATCATTCATAGTGCTATCTATACTGCTGACGCCTCATATAATGTAAAGAGGGCACAGTGTTTATATAAGTTCTTTTTGCACATATATCTTGAGGTAATCCATATGTCTAGCGGCTTAAATAAGCTTAGAGTGGGCTTTATTGGAGCTGGTTTCTCAGCTAAATTTCACGCAAGAGCTTTCACCATGATTAGAGATGCAGAAATAACAGCTGTATACTCAAGAACGGAGGAATCTGCAAAGAATTTAGCTGCATTAATTGAGAGCCTGGGCTTAAGAAAGCCTAAAACCTACACTGATCTATTTGACATGTTGAGGTACAAAGAATTGGATGCTGTTTGGATTCTTTTACCCAATAACCTCCACTTAGAGGCTACTAAAGCAGTAGTTGAAGAAGTTACTCAAGGCAGATCTAACGTAATTGGAGTAACCGTTGAAAAACCATTGGCTAGGAACTCTAATGAAGCAAATAAAATGGTTGAATTAGTTGAAAAAACAGGGCTTCTCCACGGCTATCTTGAAAACCAAGTATTCATGCCATCAGTATCTAAGGGTAAGGAGATCGTGTGGAATATTGGAGCGAAGTACTCTGGCAGACCATATCTAGCTAGAGCAGCGGAAGAGCACGGGGGTTCTGGAAGCCATCTATTTCTGGAGGAGGAGTTCTATTAGACATGGGTTGTCATAGCATAGAGGCCTCTAGAGAACTACTGCTTAAGCCAGGAGGGGATAAGTCTCATTTAAAACCCAAGTATGTCTACGGTGAAATAGCCTTTCTAAAGTGGATAAAGGAAACTTATGCTGAAGAATTGAAGAAGAGATTTAGCGTAGACTTTCTTAAGGAACCTGCAGAAGACTATTCACTAACCATAGTGACTTATGAGGATCCTGATGGAGCTCTTGTAGTTACTGAAGCGAGGACTTCGTGGGCATTTATTGGAGCTGGGTTAAGGCTTACGTTTGAAGTACTAGGGCCTGAATATAGTTTAAGCATAAACACGCTTCAGCCAGAGCTATTTACATTCATAAGCAGGAACATAAGGATACCTCCTACAGAGGAATTCGTTGAGAAACAAAATGCTGAGCAGGGATTAATGCCAGTAATACCTGATGAAGCTATTACTTATGGTTATCAAGCTGAAGACGCCCACATGGTTAAGTCCTTCATAAATAAGAAAATGCCCTATGAGACGTGGCGCGATGGACTCTTAGTAGTTCAATTAATGATGCACTCATACTTGTCAGCTGAGAAAGGCGTTAAAGTAAAGTTCGACCCTGTTCAAGTAGAGGACTACGTTCCTCCAGTAGCTAGGTTAAAGAAGGATTAATTTTTAATTATTAAATGTTTCGTAATGTGAAGGAAAGCTCCCTGGATGAGCCTTTAGCCCCCCACTTCAGCACGTGATTAGCTAAGAACATCTATTTTTTAATATGGCTAAAGCCTCTTCTATAATTGGATTTATCAGTGGCGGCTCAGGAGAGATCTTTGATAAGAACTCGGGGTCCTTTAATCCATGTCCTGTTACTAAAACTACTATCGGCTCATCTCTATCCACGAGCTTTTCTTCAACTGCCTTCATTAATCCAGCTAGTCCAGCTGCTCCACTTGGTTCAGCTAGAATACCCTCATAGTTTGCTAAAAGTTTCACGGCATCAACTATGAGTTCATCGGGTACAGCCAAGCCGTATCCGTTGGTTTCATATATTGCTTTTAAGCCAGCATCTCCATCCCACGGGAATGTATCCTCTAGGCCTGTAGCTATGGTTTCCGGAGGCTTCTCCCACGGACGGATACTCATAGGATCTTGTTTTTCAACCCATGCCCTAACGAATGGAGCATTTCCAGTTGATTGTATAGCGACGAGCTTTGGATATCCATTGATCCACCCAACTCTATTCAAGTCCCTGAATCCACGGTATATTCCTGTAAGCAGTGACGCTGATCCTGTAGGAATGAATATTTGGCTGGGGATTTCCCAATTCATTTGCTCAGCTACTTCAAGTGCAATAGTTTTAGATCCCTCGAGTTGATATGGATTGAAGGGTCCAAAGCTAGGCGATGGATAGTAGCCGTATTCTTCAGCCAACGTCTTCATCATCAATACCGTTGGATCTTCTGAGCCAATCCACTTTACTTTAATAACTCTTGCTCCACACAAACTCAGTTGAGTTAGCTTTCCAAGGGGAGTGAAGTGTGGTACAAATGCTATTACTTCTAAACCAGCTCTAGCTCCATAGGCAGCTAATGAAGCTGCTGCATTACCGCTACTAGCTATAACAGCCTTCTTAAACCCTAATTCAACAGCCATACTGACTGAGACACTCATACATCTATCCTTAAAGCTCCCCGTAGGATTCCTCGTCTCATCCTTTAAGTACAAGTTTCTCAGGCCAAGTGCTTCAGCAAGTCTCCTAGCTTTAATCAATGGCGTCCCTCCTTCACTTAAGCTAACTATACTTCCTTCACTGCTCACTGGCGTGAATTCAAAGTACCTCCACATATAGAACCTTCTCTTAGATAGAACTTCTTTGCTTAAAGCCCTAGATATGGAGTCGTAATCATAGAATATGTCTAATCTACCTAAGTCTTTTCTAGAGCACATTACTGGTCTTTCACTCAAATAGTACTTACTCCCACACTTAGAGCACTTAAGGTACTTAACATATGGCAATGGAAGCACCTTCCCTAAATTACTTTAGTTAACGCTACTTAAAGAGCTTAGTACTGCCCGGTGAATGAATAATTACTTTAGCTACTACAATGCGTGAATCCACCTTAATAGCATAAAGTCCATAAGCTTTAAGCTAGAAGTGTTTCGTAAAACTGTTCTTAAAGCACTCTCGATCCTATGAATTCCTACACAACTGTTGTATCTCATAATGATTAATGAAACTTATTTAACCCAATTATGTGATCACTCTTCCAATCATTAAAGGTGTTAAGATAGCCTATGCATGTAGGATTACTGATTACAAAGCTATTAGCTAGTGCTTTCAGAAGTTTAGCTAAGTAAATTACATAGATTGTCAATTGATGGGCATTCGCTATAGCTGTAGGCTTAGTCAAGGCTGATCTGAGATGCCTTCAGAGCTTGAAGATAGTCTACGGGGAGAAGGGAATAGTTCAATCTCTCAGGAGGGAGAAATTGTTTGAGAAATGCATTACAATCACTTGCTTCATCTCCAGCGTCAACTCTGAATACGCAATTAAATACTTAGAGAGATTTATGTGGACTCAACGTAGTGCCTCAACACAGTGAGTTGAATCAGCGAGCTTTAAATCTCATCACTACTACGCTACAGCATTGCTAAAGGTTAGCGTAAGCTTCCCTCCATATTCCATGAGCTTTGAGAGTAGGCATATCTATGAGGGGAAACAACTATGTATTAAGGCAATGCCGGAGGACTGAGAGCTGCAGCTTAAATCATAATAAATGTAGTTGAAGGTAATAGCTTGATTAAAGCCCATATGCGTTAACCTCTCTCCCACTTCAGCAGGAGTAATAAAGTGGATAAGTTATGACAAGTAGCGTGGGGAGGTCTTTGGTTGAAGAAGCCGGCGGCATTAGAGTTAGAGTTAGAGAGTTTGGGGGTGGAGTTAGGGAAGTTAGCTTAAGGCATGGGGTAAGCGTAAGTGAACTTATAAAAAGCCTTGGCTACATTATTGAAGAATACGTTGTTACAGTTAATGGAACTATAGTTACTGAAGACTACTTAGTAAACGACGGAGATGAAGTAGTCATATACCCGGTGGTTTCAGGTGGCTAATTGCAGCATTTGCGGTAAACAAGCTGTATACATAGTTAAGTCTGGTGGATTAGCATTATGCAAAAAACACTTCCTAGAGTACTTTGATAGAAAAGTTAGGAGAACTATTAGGAAGAACAAGTTATTCAATAAAAATGACCACATAGTTATAGCAGTATCAGGAGGCAAGGACTCGCTGAGCCTACTGCACTACGTAGTTAATTTATCTAGGAGAGCTAAAATGGGCTGGAGAATAACTGCTCTAACCATTGATGAGGGAATAAGTGGGTATAGGGATTACACTATCAAGAGAGTCAAGGAGCTATCCTCAACTCTTGGAGTAGAATTGAAGATAGCTTCATTTAAGGAGTACTTCAGTTATACACTGGATGAAGTAGTCAAAATTAGTAGAGAAAAAGGGCTTCCATACCTTCCATGCACGTACTGCGGAGTTTTTAGGAGATACTTATTGAATAAAGTTTCTAGAGAAATAGGTGGAACAGTTCTTGCTACAGCCCATCACTTAGACGACGTAGTTCAAACATACTTAATAAACATATTCAGCAATAATTGGAGCAATATATATAAGCTCACTCCATCACTAACGTCCATCCATAAGTTATTCGTCAGAAGAGTTAAGCCATTCTACGAAGTATTGGAAAAAGAGACTACGCTTTACGCAATACTCAACGGCTTATACCCTAGTGAAAGAGCTGAGTGTCCTTACGCTCCTTTAAGCTTCCGATGGCAAGTGAGGAAAGTATTAAACTATCTTGAGGAATCAAGGCCTGGACTAAAGTACTCAACTATGAGGTCGCTAATGGAGGCAACTTCATTGAAGAACGTTGCATCAAGTGAAGCAATGACTTGTAGAGTCTGTGGAGAACCCTCCTCACATGAAGTATGTAAGGCCTGTCAATTGAGGGCTGAGCTGGGGTTGCTTGAAGTAAGGGGATAAAAACATAAATATAACTGAGTTATATAGAGGCCTGGCTGATAAAATGGCCGGCTTCTCGAGGATGAATGTCTATAGAAGCGTTCTAGAGCTTTTACCTAACATATGGCCTACTCCATTAGTGATGTTGAAAACTCTTAGCAATGGATCTTTTGAAGCCTGGGCTAAGCTAGAGTGCTTTAATCCATTTAGCCACAGCATTAAGGACAGGCCTGTGTGGAACATGATTGTTAAAGCAATTAAGGAGTGCATAGAGTGTGGAAAACTGTATGAAGCTACTTCAGGGAATGTAGGCATAGCTATGGCCGCCATATCGAATGCCCTTGGAGTAAAGTTTAGAGCTTACCTCCCCAGGAAATCACCTAAGTACACTAGGGCTCTCTTAAAGATCCTTGGAGCAGAAGTAATAGTTACTGATAAAGACATCATAGATCAGGAGTTAATTGAGTACGTGAAGAGTGAAGCCATTAGAGATAGAGCGCTTAACTTAAATCAATTTGAAAACGACAATAACTTCGAAGTCCACTACCTCTATACAGCTAGGGAAATAGATGAACAGTTGGCCAGCATAAATAGATCTCCACCTAAGGCATTAATTGCTGGAATAGGTACATCAGGTCATATAGCAGCTATATCCAAGTACTTTAAGGAGAAGTATGGAGATGGAGTTAAAGTAGTTGGAGTAACTCCAGCAGTGGGGGACAGCATACCTGGAATAAAAAGAATTGAAACAAAGCCAAAGTGGTTCTTTAAGGAAAGGATAGATAAGGTAATTGAAGTATCCTTAAGGGAGGCAGCTGAAGAAGTAGTTAATGTAGCTAGGGGAGAGGGGCTATTAATAGGCTTAAGCTCGGGGGCTGTAGTTAAAGCCTATAAAGTAGTGAGAGAGGAGATCGGGGAAGGAGTCTATACACTTGTATTCCCAGACGACATATTCAAGTACGTTGAAGTAATAAGTGAGTTAATTAAACTAGATTAGTAGCTTAACGAAGAGGTAGCTGTAGGAGGTTGGAGCAGAGTTGACTGAAATTACAACAGTACTGTTTACAGCAGTATTAATTAGTGTAGCTTTAATGATTGCGGGGCTTCTAATAATGATTATGGGAGCGCTAACTAAAGAAACTGAGCGTAGAGTTGAAGGAGGTGGAGTAGTCATACTTGGGCCTATACCCATAGTCTTTTCTTCATCACAGAGAGTTGCTAAAGCAATCCTTGTGCTAGCAATAATTCTTACGCTAATGACCTTAATCTTACACCTAGTGTCTATAGGTGTAATTAAATGAGTAGCTTAACTAAAGTAGGGTTTCTAATACTTCTAGTAGGGTTATTAATTATGGCGACTTCACTAATAGCTTACTTCATTTACCTAGCTATACAAGGACTTCACGGAGCCATCAGCGTGGGCGGATGCATAGTAGTCTTCTTTATACCAATATGCTTTGGCATTGGAGAAAGAGGGGGCACACTAATGACAATATCGTTGATACTAGCACTAGCGTTAACAGCAGCATTGATAGCGCTCTTCATTTATAGTAGAAGAATTAGTTATATAAAGCAGTTATAGTTTATCTTTAGCTTGGGGAAGAGGCTTTGAGAACGTACTGTGAGCAGTCAATGAAGCTGCTCATTCCATCCATTAGAGCTCTACTGGCTCAAATACTGATAGACAGATATGGGTTTACGCAAGTGCATACAGCTAAGCTACTTGGATTAACGCAGCCAGCGATAAGCTATTACTTAGGGAGCAAGCGTGGGGCCAAGGCTATTAAAGCCATTAAAAATTATAGAGAACTAATGGCTCACATAGAGTCATTGGCTGGAGAAATAGCTGAAGGGAAAACTGATGTAGGTGTTGCAATATGCGAAATATGTAGAGTAATCAGGGGATCTAAGGAAGTACTTAAATCCATTTACTCATAGACAATGCGTTGCCAGCCCAGCTACTGCATTGCTTTAAAGAAAGGGGGGAAAAACACGTACTTAAGTTAAATACCCTTTAATACCTTTGAAGCCCGCCGAGTTCTTCCTCTAAGTATAGCGCAAGTATGAGAACGTATATAGGTGCTTCAAGAGGATCTAGGTTAAGCCTTAGCTCAAGGGCTCTTCCACCGCTCATAGCTATTGATAGCTTTCTCTCATTAACTAAGTGGTCTTCAACGCTGCACGACACTATTAATACACACTTACTGCTTGCCGGCTCAAGTAAGCTTATTGGAGTATAGTTAGCGTTAACTCCATTAGACTCCAGGGCCTTGGCTAAGGCGATAGACGCAGGTTCAAGGAGCTTGCCTGAAGTAATGACTACTTCCCGTGCTTCCACAGCTTTAATAATTGAATCCAAGTACTTTTCAACAAGTTCTTCAACAATCACGCTAAAGCCTTGATTAGCTATAGTTCGAAGCCTCTCCTCTCTTCTACCTTCCTGAGCTATGCTTAAGCCTGTGTAGTAAGCTAGTAGTGCTTCCCAAAGAGATGCCGTTATTTCACTACCAGTCGCTGGCACTGTCTTTAGCAATGCATCCCTCATGTAGAGTCTTGTTTTTTCACTAGGTTGTGGAGATACAACTATGACTCTTGCTCCAGTAAGCCTAGATGAATCAGTTATCCTAATTGTAGCAGCTGAATCAGGCTTAGTGGTAAACACTACTGTAGTTAGATTACTTCTATAAGCTACTGCATAGTATGAAGCTGTATCAGCATCCATAAGCAACGTCCTTAAGTCAGGTCTTAGAGTGAAGAGCAGCCAGTAGAGAATGCTTGCAGCTGGGTAACCCATGTAGCTATAGGCCAGCAATAGCTCATTGCCACTGCTCTTTAAGTAATCAGCCAGCTCTCTAGATGCACTCTTAGCCCATTCCTCAGCTCTACTTACTTCAGCTGAAAGCCTCGTTAAACGAGAGCTACTTCTAGAGCTTTGCAACACGAACACTTCCCTATATCAGGGGCTTCAGGCAGCTTCTTCACTACCTCTACTAGCAGCTTCTGCGCCTTAGCAGTGTTTTCCTCCATAACTTTAACTACTTCCTCAGCTGTAACTGGTTTTTCAGCCCAAACATCGTAGTCTGTCACCATAGCTACAGTTGCATAACATAGTTCAGCTTCACAGGCTAAGCTTACTTCAGGAACTAGAGTCATGCCTATTACATCTGCTTTAAAGACATCTCTCCACACTCTGCTCTCAGCCTTAGTGGAGAACCTTGGGCCTTCTATGCATATGTAAGTCCCAGATGGATGTAGCACTACTTCTTTAACTCCCCTAGCTGCATCAATTACAACTTCCCTTAAGTGCTGGCAGAAAGGCTCAGCCATACTGACGTGGCAGACAGTGCCTCCTTCAAAGAATGTGTATGCTCTAACTCCCTTAGTGAAGTCTATAAATTGATCTGGTAAGACGAAGTCCCCGGGCCTATAGTCCCACCTCAAGCTTCCAACAGCTGAGAATGATAATGCCCACTTGACTCCAAGGGACTTAAGAGCCCATATATTAGCTCTATAGTTTATCCTATGTGGAGGAATCCTGTGTCCACGGCCATGCCTAGGGATGAACGCCAGCCTTCTTCCATGGAGTTCCCCTACAATGACTTTATCGCTTGGATCTCCGTATGGAGTGTAGACTTTGTGCTCCGATACGTTAGTTAAGTCCGGTATGTTGTATAAGCCGCTTCCCCCAATAACTCCTAGCTCTACTTGAACTTGGGGTTTAACTAGCACTTTTAGCCACCCAGTTAATCGCCTAAGTATAAGTACTTGCCCTGGGATTGATCGTATTTAACGAGGTTCTTTTCTTCAAGTACTTTAATGGCGTCTCTATAGTAGTTCTCCCCTACATCTATGCTGTACCATTCGTGGAACTTAGCAATTATCTCGCTATAGCTCCACGAAGTCTTCCCATACTCCTTCTTGGCTTCAGACATCATTCTCTTAATAAATTGATAAGTGTCCTCAAGCCTAGTCCATGGGTATTGGAACCAGATCCAATCCCTTACCTCCATGACGTAGTAGTCTGGCTTTATTTTAGCAACACTGCTAATCCACTGTAGAGTGGCTATTTTCAGTTCACTGGGCCTCCATTTCTCAGCAATATAGTTTTTAGCTAGTATGAGGCTGTCGCCTGTATCACATATGTCGTCAACTATTAAAGCCCTCTGGCCACTTAAGTCAACTAAGTATGGGTACTTAATTATGGCTTTTTCAGCGGCTTTAGCTGCCTCAGTCCAGTGCTGGCTTTGAATGCTCAATAAATTCTCTATGTCTAGGAAGTCGCATACGAGTCTAGCGGGCACAAAGCCTCCGCGCGATAGAGCTATAACTACCCCTGGTCTATAGCCACTCTCAGCTATTAATTGAGCTAGTTTACGCGACCACTCAACAATTTCATCCCATGAAACTAGCTTTACGGGAACTCTAGCCAAGGGCTTCACCAATAAATTTAAAATGAGGGGGGAAGATAAACTTTAATCAAATCAATGAAGTTGAATAGCATAAAAGCGCGAGAGCATTTA
>JAVZTI010000019.1:19972-29026 GCA_038879595.1 Desulfurococcaceae archaeon
GGTGAAGAGTCAATTAATTATGAGCGCGGGGGTGCCCGAGCATGGTCAAAGGGGTCGGGCTGAGGACCCGATGGCGTAGGCCTGCGTGGGTTCAAATCCCACCCCCCGCACTAACTCACTAGTAAAAATTTACATCCTACGTCCGCATTTATTCCTCTTGATCATGTATGCCTCGTGCCAATAGGGGTAAGACTGAGACTATTAAGGAGAGAACCATTTATATTTATCCGCCTTCTCTGGAGATGGTTGAGGATTGGAATAGGCGGGCTGAGAGGGCTGGTGTATCACTTTCTATTTATTATTGAGGCGTTTTAGATTCTATTAGGTGTGAGGATGGTGAGGAGGGCTATCTTAGCAGGGCTGATTTAATTAAGAGGCTTAGGGATGCTGAGGAGGAGGTTAAGCGCCTACGCGAGGAGAATAGGCTTCTAAAGAGACTTGTTGAGAACTTGGATAATGAGCTTAGGCGCTATAGGGCAGCACCATTCCTAGAGGAGCATTTTGAGGGCGTTAGGAGATTCAATAAAGAACTTATTGATCTGCTCGGAGGCGGCGGAGTCTATAGCGACGAGGAGATTTTAGTGCACCTAAACATCGACCCATCTAACGCTGACCTCGTTAAAGCTGTTTCAAAGCAGCTCAAGCTCCTCGAGGAGTATGGGCTTGTAGGGTTTACTGGAAGGGGCTGAAAACTGATGTTCATTAAATCTTTTAAGGCATTATCGTCAATATTTTTGTGAGCGTGCTGTTAATGATTGCGTCTGCCAGTTTGAGGTGGTGTTTTGGATAGGTTTATTGAGTCTTCGGCTTTTCCTATTAATGAGGTTAATGAGTTTTCAGCTGTTGAGAAGCGAGGTGGGGGTAGGCCCGACTTTTGGGAGATGGTTTTCTGGTGGACTAGGAAGCCCTTGATCGGTGCCAGAGCCGTCATTGCTGGTGCACTCCTCCCAGCTAACTTTGACTCCTTAGAGTTTAAGCATCTCGTTAGGCTTTGGCCCTCTGTTAAGGCCCCTCATAGGAAGAATCCCATTGTTACTCAGCAGCTTAGAGAGTACTTTGCCAAGGTTAGGCTTCTTGATCCCTTTGCTGGTTTTGGTAGTATTCCTCTTGAGGCCGCTAGACTTGGTTTAGGCGAGGTTGTTGCTGTCGAGCTTTTGCCGACGGCTTATATCTTTCTTAAGGCTGTTTTGGAGTATCCTAGGCTTTTTAGTGAGCGCTTGGTTAGGGATGTTGAGCGTTGGGGTAAGTGGGTTGTGGATAAGCTTCGTGAGGACCCGGATATTAGGGAGCTCTACGATGAGGATGTTGCCGTCTATATCGGTTCTTGGGAAGCTAAATGTCCACACTGTGGGAATTATACGCCTTTAGTGGGTAATTGGTGGCTTGCCAGAGTCTCTGGGAAGACTAGTGAGGAAGAAGGTGAAGAGGAGGGGGAGGAGGGCGCTAAAAGAGGAGTCTTCAGCAGGCTTGCCTGGATGGAGCCATATAGGGTCTCAAACCTTATTGGAGTTAGGATTGTTGATCTGAATAAAGAGCTTAATAAGAAAGAGATTAATGCTAGGGTTAATGCTAAGCAGGGTTTTGTCGAGGTCTCTGGTAGAACCTATAATGTGCCTAAAGCGAACATTGATGCCAGAAGGGAGACAGCTACATGCCTGATATGCAATAATGTTATAAGGAAAGCTGGAAAGAGCGAGGAGTGGTATGTTAAGGAGACATTGCGGGAATATAATAGCACCCTTGAAAGATATTTTAGGGGCGAAATCAGCCTAGAAGAACTATTAGCTAGCAGAGCAAGACCAAGAATATTAGTGAAAGTAAGAATTGTTGGCAAAGAGCTTGAGTTCCAGCCAGCAACAGAAGAAGACAACAAGAAACTATGGAGAGCACTAGAGAAGCTAAAGCAGATCTGGGGAGACCCAGACATACCGACAGAGCTATTTGCTCCATATCAGATGGGAACCGCGGGAGCTTTTAGGATAACCTTGTGGGGATTTGATAAGCTCTACAAACTCTTTAACCCACGTCAGCTCCTAACCCTGGTCAAGCTCGCCAAGCTGATACGCGAAGCCGGTAGGAGAGTAGAGGAGGAGAAGCTGGAGCAGGGCTGGGACAAAGAGAAAGCACACAAATACGCAGAAACAATAACAACATACCTAGCAATAGCATTGGTAAGATATGCCGATTACAATTTCCTTTGCAATTTGTGGGATTGTAATATCCCGAAAATATCTCATGGATTAACAATGAGAGGAATAGCAATGATGTGGAATTGGGTTGATAACAGCCCACTTAACGGTCTAACAGGATCTTACCCAAAAACACTAAATAACATTATCAAAGGACTTCGATATCTTATCAACGCTGTTTCGGGTAGTTCTAGTCGTGTTGAGGTTGTGCTGGACGATGCCACGGTTCTCAGCAAGCTCGGGGACGAGAGGTTCGACCTGATCGTTACGGACCCGCCCTATAGAGACGACGTGCCGTATGCGGAGCTAAGCGACTTCTACTACGTTTGGCTCAAGAGGGCTTTAAGTGGTATCGATGAAGTCTTCGGGGTTATGAGGCTTACGCCTAAGTTTCACAGGGAGGCTTTCTTTGACGAGCTAGGCAATGAGGTTGAGACTCAATGGAAGGCCTTTGCGTTAAGAGAGGTAAGTGAGAATGAGGGGCGGATTAAGTATTTTGGTGGGGAGAAGGGCGCTCTAGAGTATTTTAAGTTTCTTCTCACAGAGTCCTTCAAGGCGATGGTTTCTAGACTCGCGGATGATGGCTTGCTTGTCACTTACTATGCTCATACCAGCCCGGATGCTTGGGAGGCTCTGCTTGAGGCTGGCTGG
Source organism: Desulfurococcaceae archaeon (assembly GCA_038879595.1). GTDB lineage: Archaea > Thermoproteota > Thermoprotei_A > Sulfolobales > Desulfurococcaceae > JANXDZ01. The sequence continues at coordinate 22,813 of JAVZTI010000019.1, forward strand.
CTTGGCTCGAAGATGAGGATCACCGCAGCGCACGCTATTGCTACGGAGTCTGCTGAGAGTGTTGTTGCTAGAGGCAAAATACGCTTGGACATGGCTATAGTTGCTGTCTGGAGGAGGGGTGTGAGAGGCGAGGCTCTGGTGGATGAGGTTTACGCTAGGGCTGTGGAGGAATGCTCTAAGGATGCTCTGAGCTATCGTAAAGCTGGCTTCAATGGGGTGAACTTGTTCGTAGCGGTGTTAGGTAAGGTCTTGTCTCACTTCACTCAATACGAGAGGCTGATCGGGCTTAAGGTGTCGGGTGGGAGCTTGGTGAAAGAGCTCGTTGAGAACTACATTTACCCAGCAACTGCAGAGGCTATAGCTAGGTCGTATGGAGCTGTTGGAGCGAGGCTAAGCCCGACATCGATGTTCTACTTGATGGCAAAGGTCCTAGTTGGGAGGAGAGCGAGACAGGTTAGGAGAACCTTGGATAGAACGACGTCGATAATACTTGCGATAGGAACTAGGAGCTGCCTGGAAGAGTTGGAGGAGGAGAAGATAATTGTGAGGAGCAAGGAGAACTACATTTTGCTTGAGCCTAGGTGGGGTGTGAGGAGCGCGCGAGAAGCTATAGAAGATACTCTGAGCGCTAGAGACTTGAAACCGCGCACGCCAACTTTGTCGACGGCGATAGATGTCCTTCACATGCTGGAGTACTACGCCATAACGCTGCCGAGGGATGAGTTCAGGAAGAGGGCGGATGACGTCAAGAGGGGGGCGCCGATGCTATTTGATGAAGCTGTGAATCTAGCGAAAATTTTAGCGCAAGGATTACCAAGTGAAGACTTAGAGAGGGAGTTAGCTAAGCAGGTTGTGGAGGCATTGGGTATTGGGGCTCTGGGGCCTTTAGAACCTTTTATTAGGAGGTAAGAGCGTGCTAACGGGGAGTAATAGGATTAGAAGCGATGTTTTGGATGAAGCTCTTGACGAAAAGATGGCTCCCTCACTAGGTGGAGTGGTCCTTGGAAGAGAGCATGAGATGTACGTTGACCCGGAGCAGTTCTTCCAAAGAACTTTGATCACCGAACAGATGGTGAATATTCTCGGAAACTTAGTGAGTGTGCTGAAGGAGGGGGGCGGCAAGAGGATACTGATTTTGACTGCACTTTACGGTGGAGGAAAGACACACACTTTATTGACGATATATCATGCGTTGAAGGCTCCTCACACGATATTGAAGGCCAAGATGGAGAACGAGGACGTTAGAGAGCACGTAAACAAGTTCGTGGAAGAAGTGGGTAAGCTGGGAAGGCCGGACTTGATAGTGATAGACGGGTACTTCTCTGAGCTAGCGCCCTCACCAATAAGCCCATTAGACGTAAAAGCCTACAAGGTCCGCTCGCTATGGGGGTACGTGGCTCACGCTTTAGGAAACTATAGCGTAGTGAGGGAGTATGATGAGAGGCTGGTTGCTCCGGAGGCGGATAAGCTCCTTAAGCTCTTTGAGAATAGGGGCGTTGTAATACTTATTGACGAGCTGGCCCACTACATCAAGAGACTCTATGAGACTCCAGACGAGAGTTTGCAAAGGTATACCTCCGCAATAGAGAGCTTCATGGAGGTCCTAGCACCAGCAATAGAGCTATCTAGAAAGGTGATCTTGGTAATAGCGCTGCCTGTAGAAAAGAAAAAGGATGAAGTAATAGTGGAGATAACGTATCAAGCAATTAAGCGGACGCTAGGAAACATCTTTAGGGCGCTTAATAGGGTCTTCACAGAGTGCATTGAACCGATAGCTCCGAAGGACGTTCCAACCTTATTGAGGACAAGGCTCTTCGAGGAAATAGACGCTAGGAGGGCGAAGATCGTTAAGGACCTACTAAACAAGGCTTACGTGGAGAATAAAGAGGTCTTTGGAGAGCATGTACCAGTCGTGGGGGAGATATCGAGGACGTACCCTTTCCACCCACTATACGTTAGCACGCTGCTAGACATCTTGGATAAGCATGAAGGCCTACAGAGGACCAGAGACCTACTGAGGATAAGTAGGAAGGTTCTGAGAGAGGTGCTGAGAGATGAGAAGCCGTACGACGTAATAATGCCATGGCACATAGACTTGACGAAGACCCCTATAAGGAACGCTCTGCTGATAGGCGAGTACGAGAGCTTCAAGCCGGTCATAGAGGAGGATGTAAACGAGAGGGTGAAGCTCTTCGGGGAGAAGAATGCTTTAGCGAGGATCACTGCCCTAGCGCTGCTAGCTAAAACGTTCGTCTACGGTGGCGGGCTAGCGCCGAAGATGGGAGTGATGCCGCAAGAGAAGGACTTAGCTCAAATGGTCTATGAGCCTGCACTATTCCAATTAGAAAACTGGGCCCCGAAGGACATAATTGACGCAATTAAGTGGATAAGCGAGAACCTCGCTTACGTGGTCAAAGACGAGAGGACAGGTAGGCTCTGGTTCACTAGGTGGATCACTCCAATAAAGTACATTGAAGAAAGAGCAAGGAAGATCGAGGACCTATCAGCCATCAACAAGGTTCTAGAGTACGCTAGAAAGCTGCTCAGGGAAACGGCCGATAGCTTGATCCGAAAGAAGTCTTTGAAGGCCCCGCAGCCAAAAGTATTTGATGCTGAGCTCTCCCGCGCATATAGGGCTTGTGAGCCAGTAGACGTGGACTCGAGAAAGTACGTGCTCCTCGCGTTCCTAGATGTCCCAGAAAGACAGGAAGAAAGGAGAGCTAAGCTTGAAGAGGTCACGTATAGGACGAAGAGTGGTGGCACTAGAGGGTACGCGAACACTATCTACGTGACCTTCCCAAGCTCGAGGGGGCGCGTCGACCTTGCTCTAGAGTGGGCGAAGAAGCTCATAGCTTGCGAGGAAGTAGAAAAGGAGGGCATAGTAGAAAAAGTGATTGGCGGGCTACCATCTGAGGAAGCTGAGATAGCGAAGGAGGTCCTCAAGAAGAAGCTCGAAGACTATAAAGCGAGGGCCTTACAGAACCTCGTGTCAAGCGTCTTAAGCGCCTTCGATAAAGTTGCTTATCCACACTACGATGAGAATAGGCTTGCAAACACCATCAAGGAGGATGATTTAGTTTCAGCGGCGGATAGCATAATCATGACGGTTGAAAAGAGCTTAGCATCAACCGGTATCGGGAAGGTAAAGACTGAAATGGACTTTGACACGCTTGACTTTTACCTGAGAAGGATCAACATAGATATATCGGAGGGGGCTGAAGCGAGAAGCGTCAAGGAGATAATCGATTTCTTCTACTCAAACCCAAGATTGCCAGCTGTTCCAAGAGAGGCTATTCAAGATGCGATAAAGGATGGAGTAAGGAGGTTGAAGATAGGGGTTAGATCGCGAGGGAAAGTCTTCTTTAAGAGGGTGTACGAGAAGGCAGCGCCTCAGATATCTGAAGGCGAGACGATTCCGATGCTAGATGAAGACGACGAGGTGCTACCATGGAGGGTGGCCTTGGAGGAGCAAATGAAGGCCCTGAAGAGACGAGAGTACGGAGAGGGGAGGGAGCGAAGAGTGGAAGAGTATGTAGTCTTAATGGCTGGTAGGGAAGTATCTACAGAAGAAGTTCTGAGGAACTTGAATAAATTCGACTTAGAGATTCTTAGGACTGCGCCAATAATTAAGATCGTTAAGGCTGCGTCAATCAAAGTAGAATTAGCAAAGCCCATGATTGAAGTGAGACCTGGCGAGCAAGTTTCCGTAGATGCTCAGATCACGCGCATAGGACCATACATCGGGGAAGTTGTCTTGAGACCGTCGATAGGCGAGGTAGATAGGGTGAAGCTCACCATAGATGGTGCATTTACAGTAGAGAAATTTACGTGGATCATAGGTAGCGCGCCGAGCGTTCCCGGCGACCACGTATACACCTTAGAAGTAGTAGATTCAAGTGGTTCAGTGCTGGACGTAGCGAATGTGACCGTGAGGGTGTTAGGCGAGGAAGTTGGTTGGAGAGAGGGCATTCCACCTAGTGGTTCAAGGTTGGAGGGTATGGAGTTAGCCTATGAGGGAGTGCTAACATCAATTAAACCGCTCGACATCCTCAAGAAGAGAGTCGGCGGCACATCAATAGTATCAAATGCCGCCTTCGAATTATCTATTGGAGTGGAGGAAGGAAGGAAGTCAAGCATCCTACTAAAAGTTCAAAACGTTAAGGTCGATGACTTTCTTGAACTAACGCTTGCAATGCTGAATAGGTTCGGTCTACTAAAATCTACTGCTTCGCTGAGTGTAAGCTTGAAGCCCTTAAGGGAGAGGTACTTCGTCATGCCTGAACTGACTGAAGAAGAGAAGAAATCGCTTAGAGAATACAAGGTGAGGTACCTCCTCCATCAATCTGGCTAAGGTGAACTCAGCGATGAGTGAGATGTACCGCACAGTGGTCTTTGGCAGGAAGAGAATTGGCAAGGTGCATAGGCGGTACGTGGACTGCATTAGGATTTACTTGAGTACGCCGGTGAAGGAGAGGAAGCCCTTCTTTGAAGCCAGGATAGACAGGGATTCAACGAAGATGGCTCTAGAGAGCTTTAAGGCGAAGTACGATGATAAGGGCGACTTTCTAATACTACATGGAGATGATGTGGACGAGAAGTTGAGGAAACTGATCATTTATAGCGGTGTTAGACAGACGGTGAACAGTCTCTTGGGGGGAAAGGTTCTTGAGATAGTGAACTATATGGGAGAGGTTGAGCTCCTCTTCTGGTATTCGAGGTTCATTAACGCATATGATGGAGGGAGCTATTGGGATGTCTACAGAGTCGCTAAGGCGTTTAGAACCCTATACAGGGTATGAGTTCAGTGAACAGGCAAAGTCTTTAATTAAGTCTGTCATCAATGGCTTCAGGTACCACCCCTTCTTCTTCATGCTCAGAAACAGCACCTACTCTGATGATCCGGTTTATCCATTTGCGCATCAATTAGAGCTTCTCAGTAAACTCTTCGCTAGGAGACCAATTAGAGTAATAATAGGCGATGAAATAGGTCTTGGAAAAACGATTAGTGCAATAATGCTAATCCGCTACTTGCTCGAAGTAGAGGAGATCAAGAGGGCGCTCATCTTAGTGCCAAGAGTTTTGATAAAGCAATGGTTAATGGAGCTTAAGAGGTTCAATCTGGTGGACATTAAGCGCCTAGAGAGGGATACGATATCTAAGTATCATCGCCAAGGCTTTCCACAAGGCATTTACTTAGCCTCAATAGACCTAGTAAAGATGAAGGAGCATAAAGCCAAGATCCTCGACTCTTTTTGGGACTTAGTTGTCATTGATGAAGCTCATAGAATTGGCAAGAGGGGAAACATTGAAACCCAAAGGTTTGCACTCGTAAAACAACTAACTAGTAAACCCAACGTGCACGTTATAATGTTAACTGCTACCCCTCATAGGGGGAAAGCTGAGGATTACATTGAGCGCCTGAAACTAGTAGACCCTTTTATCAGGGCAGATCCACGAGAACTGGATGACGAGAAGTTCTACAGGTTGTGCATGGGTTCAATAGTTTTCAGGAGAACTAAGCTAGACGTGAACGAGGTTTACGAAGGAACTAAAATATTTACGGACTGCAAGTTTAAGGCTAGAGTCGTAAAGGCTTCCGAAGAAGAAGAAAGTTTCCATAGAGAGCTAGTAGAGTTCCTACGAGCAAAGCTTCTCCAGTACTACGATAGGGTTGGTGAAGAACCTAGGGCTTTGCCACTGCTATTGGCACTTATAGCCAAGAGGGCTTCGTCAAGCCCGAGAGCCGCGGTAATAACACTTGACAGAATAATTCGGCGTAGAGCTGAGCGAATTAAAGCCTTAGAGTCGGGGGACCTTCATGCAGTAGAGATAGATCTGGATAATGAAGCGAGTCTCGTAGCTGATGTGCTTTTAGGCTACTCTTTTGAGGAAGGTGGCTTATACGAGGATGAGAGAAAGGAGAGAATTGACGCTGACGAATTGCTAAAAAGGTTCACGGAGAAATGTAGCATCTTTCTCGAGGACGAGGACATTAAGAAGCTTATGAAGCTCCACGATTTAGCCAGAAAAATCCTTGATAAAGGGGACTCCAGATTAGCCTCACTAGTAAACGTAGTTTACAACCACCTGAAGAATGGCGATAAGGTAGTAATCTTCACAGAGTTCAGGGATACAGCTGAGTACGTATTCGACGAGCTGAGGAAGAGGTTACCCGAGTTCTCCGACAAGATCGCCATGATAACCTCAGAGGAGA
>JAVZTI010000020.1:0-13186 GCA_038879595.1 Desulfurococcaceae archaeon
AAAAGATGACATGTACGTAGAACTAGGTGGGCCAAAGAATAAGCATAAGTTTGAACTCCTAATAGTTAGAGGAGTAGATGAAGTAGAGGATGGCAAGTTAATAGTTATAGGCAGAGACTTAAGTGAATTAGAGGAGGGCGGGAGCTACCCCTTTGCAGTATTAATAGAGGTTGCCGGCAGAGATGTAGAGCGGGAAGCAGAGGGAGTGCTTGAAAGAAGAATTCACGAGTTCTGGAACTACAATGAGGGCTGCATGCATTTAAATCAGAGGTATGATATATGGCTGAGGATAAGCAAGAGATCTGTTAAAAAGGGCTTAACGTCATTTAAGTACATAGGGACTACTCTCTATAGATTGTATAAAGCCGCTTTCCCCGTTATTGAGAAAATGCAAGTGACATTTATAACAGAGCCTAGAGTTGTTGAGCAGCTTTACGAACAAGCACTTAAAGTATATGAAATTAGGGATTCAAGGATCTTGGGCCTCAGGGATGAGGAAGTTGATGAATTCTATGGATGCAAGCTTTGTCAATCTTTTGCACCAACGCACGTCTGTGTAATAACTCCCGAAAGATCAGCTAACTGTGGAGCTATAACGTGGCTTGATGCTCGTGTAGCCGTTAAAATTGATCCAAAGGGCCCTATATTCCCTATACCTAAGGGTAAATTGCTGGACCCTATAAAGGGCGAGTATGAATACGTTAATGAAGCTGTAAAGAAGGCGAGTGGCAATGCAATACAACGTGTATGTCTATATACAGCGTTTGATAGTCCTCATACGTCATGCGGATGCTTTGAATGCGTAGCTTTCTACATACCTGAAGTTGATGGCTTGGGGATAGTGCATAGAGGGTATGCAGGCCCTACACCCATAGGCCTCAAGTTCGGCGACATTGCTGATGCCGCAAGCGGCGGTAAGCAGCTGGCTGGATTCCATGGACTAGGAGTAGTGTACATGAGGAGTAGGAAGTTTTTGCAAGCTGATGGAGGCTGGAGCCGCATTGTATGGATCACTTCAGAGCTTAAGCAAAGAGTTCTTGATGCAATACCGCTGGATCTCAGAGATAAAATTGCAACAGAAAATGAGGCTGCAAGCATTGAGGAGCTACAGAAGTTCCTTATTGAAAGAGGTCATCCATTAGCACAAAAGATTGCAGTGCCAACAGCACCAGTACCTACACCAGCTTTTACTGGTGAGTCGTTAAAGCCTGTGGAGGCTGAAGGAGAAGCAGAGCGTGTAACAGAACTTACATTGCCAGCAGTTCCAGCTACAATAGGTGGATTTAGAGTTATATTAAAGAACGTCAGGATTAGGGCTGAACGAATAATTCTAAAGAGAGTTGAAGAAAAGAAGTAGAGGTTATGATACATGAATTCGGAGACGGGGAAGAATGGAGGGAATAAGCCGTCGGCTTTCGAGGACCTTATAGCGAAGATCTCGGAGGCCCTCAGTAAAGGAGTTGTTGAACTCCATGACGTAGAGATAGAAGTTGATGAACTTGAAATAATTCTACAACCCATAGTTGCAAAAGCTATTGCACCAGTTACTGAAAGAATTGAAAGAAGGCTTGTAGAACTAGCTAAAGTAACTTTTGAGGAAGTAAAACTAGAGTTCCCGGGGAGAGTTGTTGAAGTAAGAATGGGGGCTACGAAAGCAGAGGGGGGTACGAGGGATAAGTCAATAGTTTTAGGCGGTGAGAATCTGCCGCCGTACTTCTATATTACAGGTCTTGAACCAGCTCCGCACTTCCATGCATTTGGCGGAGATATTTTTGATATGGGGATACCTCTGACGAAGGCTGTTAGAGACGTATTTGGCGACGCTCTTGATAACCCTATTGAATGGGCTAGAGTGTGGGTTAATAAGTTTGGTGCTGAAGCAATAGATGTTCATCTTATAAGCACTGATCCAACAATAAAAGATACACCTGCATCAGAGTCAGCTAAACTCATAGAGGACCTTCTGCAGCAAGTGAAAGTCCCTATAGTTGTTGGAGGCAGCGGCAATCCAAAGAAGGATGTTGAAGTATTTAAAAAGGTTGTAGATGTAGCTGAAGGAGAGAGAGTTGTTTTAAATAGCTTAAACCTAGACATGGATCTTAAGGACATATGCCAGTACCTATCTAAGAAGGATGCCGTTGTAATAAACTTTGCACCCATGGATTTAGATAAGGCTAGGGAAATTAATAGAAAAGTCTACGACTGGATACCTAGAGATAGGATAATGCTTGATCTAAACATAGCGGGCATAGGGTATGGAATTGAGTACGGCTTTACAGTAAATGAGAGAGCTAGGCTTGCTGCATTAATAGGCGACGTAGAACTGCAGCATCCATTCAATGTAGGGGCAGCTAATGCATGGAGCGCTAGAGAAGCTTGGATATCCATGGATCCATATTGGGGTCCTAGAGAAATTAGAGGACCTCTATGGGAGACATTGACGTGCATAATATGTCTATTGACGGGAGCTGATTACTTCATGCTTCTACACCCAACGAGTATGGGAGTTCTAAAGGATATTAGGGACTACTTGTTTACGGAGCCAAATCCATCAATTGATGGAGCTTTAGAATGGGTCTCAGCAAAACTATAGGTGACTTAAGTTGCCTTGGAGAGCTCCAAGCCCAGTAGATCTATACGGTCTACTCCCTAAGACAAACTGTGGTAAATGTGGTGAAGCTAACTGCATGGCGTTTGCAGTAAAGCTCGTTAATCTAGAGGCATCAGCTGAGCAATGTCCACCAATAGTTGAAGACCCTAAGTATAGGCAAAGCTATCAGAAGTTAAAGGAGCTCGTATCTCCATTAGTTAAGGAAGTTGTTTTAAGAGGTCCTAGAGGTGTTATTAAAATAGGGGGTGAGTACGTTCTTCATAGACACGAGTTGAAGTACATAAATCCAACAGCTATAGCTATAGACGTAGATGACTCTATGAGTAGGGATGAAATAATTAATAAGGTTAAAGCTATTGAAGGCTTCTCCTATGAATATATTGGAAGGAAGCTAACACTAGATCTCATAGCAGTGAGATCTGTTGCTGGAGATCCAGAGGCCTTTGCAAGAGCTGTAAAAATAGTTACTGAAAACAGCTCCCTCCCCATAGTACTATGCTCGCTTAATCCAAGAATTGTAGAGGCTGGACTCAGAGTCCTCAGCCCAGACTATAGGCCGCTAATATATGCTGCTACTAAGGATAACTGGAGGGAGATGGGAGAACTTGCGAGGAAATTTGAGACAGCATTAGCTGTGTCATCGCCTGGAGATCTAGATATGTTAGTATCCCTAGCTAAGACTCTCTCTGACAGTGTTGGAATTAGTGACTTAGCACTAGATCCTGGGTGTTTTATAGGTAAAGGTGGGTTAGCGTATACAATAAAGGCCTTCACTCACTTAAGGTACAAGGCTGTTGAACAGGGCTTTAAGTACGCTGCATACCCACTTGTAGCAACACCTATATCTGTTTGGACTAGCATTAAGGGCGATGCAAAAGCAAAGGCTTGGTGGGAGTCCATCATGGCGATAACGCTTGTGACTAGGTATGCAGACATAGCTATTCTACACTCTATAGATGGCTGGGTTCTCCTCCCCCTAGTTCTATGGAGGTTCAATTTATATACTGATCCTAGGATACCAGTAGCTGTTGAACCAGGCCTTAGAATTATTGGGCAGCCAAACGAGATGTCGCCAGTATTTATAACAGGCAATTACGCTCTCACATACAGCATTGTCTCCAGCGATATTGAGAAAGCGAGAATAGATTCATACCTACTAGTAATAGATACAGAGGGCATAGCTATTGAAGCAGCTGTACCTGGAAGAAAGCTTACTGCTGAAAAAATAGCGGAAGCCATTAAAGCCTACGGCATTGATGGGAAAGTCAAGCATAAAATACTGATAATACCTGGGAGAGCAGCTAGACTGTCGGGAGATATTGAGGATGCAACTGGCTGGAGAGTAATGGTTGGCCCCATGGACTCCAGGGATATACCTGGGTTTATGCAGAAGCACTGGGTTCCAGAGAAGATTGAGGAACTTATGGGTAGAAGCTGACTACGTTTATTGCATTAGCGTGGGCATAATGGTAGAAATAGTTTTTCAACCATATGGAATAAGGGCCGCTGCTCCCCATGGAGCTACAATTCTTGAAGCAGCATTAAAGGCTGGCATAGGTATTAGAAGCGTCTGTGGAGGCCGTGGAAACTGCGGTAAATGTAAGGTAATCATTGTCAAGGGCAGTGTAGAGGTCATTCATAAGGGTAAGGAAAGGGATTTGCTAACTGAAGACGAAGTTAAGCAAGGCTGTGTATTGGCATGCTTAACTAAACTCACTGAGGATTGCGAGGTATTCATACCGCCTGAAAGCAGGTTTGGAAGCGCAAAGCTATTGACTGAAGCTCTAATACCTAAAGTATCTCTAGAGCCATATACTTATAAAATCTATGTAGATAGTAGGAAAGCGAAAGATCTTTACATTTTCCTAAAGAATAGAGGTATAGCTGTAGAACAGTGTTTAGAGAGGAAAATAGTTGAGCGCTTTGAAGAACTCCTCGTAGATGGAGCTACACTCACATTAAATAACTACAGGAAGCCGAAATTAATTGACGTAGATCCAGGTGACTCTAGGGATAAGTTGTATGGACTTGCGATAGATGTAGGGACAACTAAAATTGTTGTAGCTTTAGTTGATATTACAAGTGGTAAGATAATTGACGTAGGATCGGAGTTCAATAAGCAGTTAATTTATGGAGAAGACTTAGTCTCTAGAATAGCGCACGTTATGGATAGAGCTGAGGGGTTGAGGGAGCTTCAGAAAGCTGTTGTAGACACTGTAAACAGTATTGTAGCAACTTTCACTAAAAAACACGGTGTAAGAGCAAGTGAAATTTATGAAGTCTCTGCTGCTGGAAACACTGTTATGACTTACTTATTCGTAGGCTTAAATCCATATCAATTAATTAAATCATTTAAGGAGCGTGTGGATGTACCTAGAGAACCATACGTACTTGACGCTCGTGAATTAGGCTTAAACATTAATGAACGTGCCAATGTATATGTACTTCCATGCAGCGGCCGCTTTCTCGGAGGCGACGTCATTGGAGACATCATAGCCTCTGGAATGAGCTTCTCAAACGATCCATCGCTTCTAATAGATATTGGAACAAACATTGAAGTTGTATTAGGGTGCAGGAACTGGTTTATAGGTACAACGGGTGCAGCGGGACCTGCTTTCGAAGGCTGGGGGTTGAAGTGTGGTATAAGAGCTATTGAGGGAGCTATTGAAAGTGTAAAAATAGATCGACAGACTCTTAAGCCTAGCTACAGCATTATAGGGGGAGTTAAGCCCAGGGGGATATGTGGATCTGGTTACATAGATCTTCTGGCTGAACTATTCAGGCATGGAGTTGTAGACCCGCTTGGCAAGTTCGATAAGGACATAAAGTCTCCATACATAAGGATGGGCTCTGAAGGATATGAATACATCGTTGTGCCTGCAGAAGAGAGTGATACTGGCAGAGATATAGTTATAACGGAGAAGGATATAGCTAACTTAATAGATTCTAAGTCTGCTGCATGTGCAGCTATTTCAATTCTATTGAAGAAAATGAGGCTCAGTGTATACGATGTATCTAAAGTATATGTATGTGGAGCATTCGGCAAGTACCTCAACATCAGTAGTGCCATAGCCATAGGCATGATACCTGAGTTTCCAAAAGCAGAAGTAGTATACATTGGAAACGGGTCTTTAGCGGGCGCTTACTTAGCTTTAGTATCCAGGAAGTATAGGGAGGAGGCTGAAAGAATTGCAGGGCTGCTTTCATCAATAGATCTTATGAGTGATGCCGACTTCATGGATGAATACCTCTCAGGCTTCGTAATGCCTGGTAAAAAGGAGTTATTTCCCACATGGTGGGAAGCCAGCAGAAGAATTAAAAGACTCTAGCAATATACTAAAGTAGCTTACGTGATATTATGAAGAGGCCTTTCATAGCTTCTATATCTGGGAAGGGTGGTTCTGGAAAAACTACTCTTACTGCTCTCTTGCTCAAGACATTGTTAGAAGCAAACTATGTGGATAAAACGCTTGTCGTTGACGCTGATCCTGCTACAAATCTTCCAGAAGCATTAGGCTTAACGCTATATAGAACTATTGGAGATATTGTTGAAGAATTTAGGTATAAAGTTGATGACTCCAAAATAGCAGTTGGATATAGAAAGGATGTCTACCTAGAAGGCTTAGTGTATGAAGCTATTGTTGAAGTAAATGGCTATGACTTTATTGCAATGGGGAGAGGAGAGGGTGAGGGCTGCTATTGCTACGTCAATGCAATATTAACAAAAGTGTTAAGTAAGCTTAGCAGAAACTACGACGTCATACTGATGGACATGGAGGCAGGCCTAGAGCATATAAGTAGGAGGACTGATAGACATGTTAATACAATGATCGTAGTTGTCGATCCTTCAATTATGGGCTTTAAGACTGCTGAGAGAATCAAGGAGGTCGTTAAAGAAGTTAAAATAGAAGTTGAAGAAATGTACGTAGTTGGAAATAGATTCCCAAAGAATATTGAGGAAAAATTGTATAACTGGGCGAGATCCACAGGCTATGAAGTTGCAGGCTTTTTACCAGAAGATCCATTGATACAGGAATATAGCATGCTGGGAAAACCATTAATGCAAATGCCTAGCGATAGCCCTGCCGTAAAGGCAGCGAAAGCTATAGCAAGAAAGATCAAGCTTATAGACTGAGCGTCTTCAACACCATCTTCATTCTGAATGATGAGTCTCCGGTTGTAAAAACACAAAATAGCGTCTTAAAATAAGAATTACCTAGTGAGCAATTGTAATTCTTGATGCTCCCAATGAGTCTATAGATATCGTGTATATTAGCGGATCATTCGATTTATCTCTGGGAGCAACGAGCTTTACTTCCAGTAAAATGTGTTTTATTATTATCGTTAAAAGCACTAAAATAGTGATCTCGACTAAACCCGCGGATAACGCAGGGAGGTGTGTTTAGCTGTTTTCAATAAACTTGGTTCATAACTTTCTTTTCGTCATACGCTTAACTAAGATTAGAATAGCTGTTGGAATGACTGCAATTATTGCTATGAAAGTTATTGATCCGTAGCCTGGCGACAGGCGGTTAAGCCAGCTTACAGCTTGACCTATTATCGGCGCTTCGTAAAGTGGCTTAAGATAAACCCATTTAACTACTCTAGAGCCAACGCAGTCTTCAAAAACAAATGGATTGTAGAACTCATCGTAGATTTGCGTAACTTTAAAAGAAACTTCGCTCACCACTCTCTCTCCATGCGTATACTCCCACCTCTCATAGATACTTGACCATTTCGCTTGTTCATCGTTTATGCATAGAGTACCTTGTGTATTGCTGAATGGAGAGCCATCATATGCGTAAACAGCCTTAAACCATACTGTCACTGATCCACCTACTTCCACTAGTTCATCACTAACACCACTCTCTATCACTATCACAGTATCGTAAATTATGCACACGCTGTTAGACTCAAACGTAGATATCCCGTACTGGCTCTCAATTATGCTTGCCGCAACGTAACAATATTTTCCTACATTGCTCTTTGTTAAGGTGTCGTTAAGGTTAACAATTACGTAAGGTGTAGCATTAGAGCTATCGTAGGCATATATGGCTGTGAAGCTGTAGCTCGCTGAACTACCTATGCTTATCCTTTCATCAAAGACGCGTAGAGTTATTATAACTACATCCCAGATGCAATCAATTGCATTGCTTGTAAAGGTCGTTAAACCATATTGGCTCTCAGTTATGCTCTTGACTGTAAAGATCCATTTTCCTACACTATTCTTAGTGTCAGTATCGTTGAGAGTGACGATTACGTATGGTGTAGCGTCAGAGCCATCGTATTCGTATGTTGCCACGTAACTCCAAAGCATCTTTGAACCTACATCTATTCTATTGTCTGAAAGCATGAGGATTACGTTCACTCTATCAAATACTACGTATACATCTGGTGCTTTTTGAAGAAAAGCAGTTAGTCCATACCTCTCATCAGTTATAGAAGCCAACCTATATACGTATCTTCCAACAGCGTTCTTCACAGCTGTGTCGTTTAAGCTATAGCCTCCGCTCCAAGGAACTCCGTCATATTCGTAGTATCCACTAACTATGAAAGAGGCTTGTTCACCAATATTGATTCTATTATCTTTAACTGTGAATACATCTATAATTACTCTGTCGAAAACCACGGAGACTTCATTGCATTCGAAAACAGTGAGATTGTATTCACTGTCCTTAATAAATGAGATCTTATAACCATACTTTCCCACAGCGTGCTTTGTCAAAGTATCGTTGAATACATAAATGCCTTTAAAAGGCGCTCTATCATAAGCATAGTATCCAAGTACGCTGATGCTAGCTGTTCTACCTACGTCAATCCTGCTATCTAGGGCTGAAATATTGAACACGACTTTATCCCAGATTATGTATGGATCCGCTACGGCTTTCTCATACTTAATTATACCCATGCATGAAACGCCAGTAATACTCCACAGCTCTCTGCCAACTACATGGCTGGTCGCATTGAAGGATGCCCAACCTGTAGCATTCGTTACATAAGGCGTTCCGTTAACGTAGATAGTTCCTCCAACAACGCTTGAAGCATTATGGGACCACGATGCGTGTAAAGCTATGTATTGCAAGCTTCCAACATCAGCTCTACTATCACTTACATATACTCCATCTAATATAACGTGAGTCCACGTTATTGTGACATTTTGTGAAGTTCTAGAGTAAGTTATTCTCCCCGTTGAGTCCCTAAATCCTACTACTTTAAACCAGTATATCCCAGGATAGTTGCGAGCCACACATACCTCTGCCCACCCAGTGGAGTTAGTCTCAGCACACTCAACTCCTTCAAGACAAGCTAAACCAAGTGGTATTGGTGAGCCGTTGTGAGCATACGCCATGTGAATGTATAGTACTATAGCATCGCCTGTGTTGGTAAACGTTGATGAAGGAATAACTACATCTACGTCGAGTGCTGTAGAAGTGATAACTGCTTGCCTCGAAGCATTGGAGAAAATGTTTGAACCATGAAAGTGAACGATGTACGTAATGCTTTCACCAATGTTTCTAGAAGCCTTATACGAGAAGTTTATGGATTGAACGTAATTACTATAATGCTTACTTGAGATCAAAACAGCGAATCCAGTTAAAGGCTCACCTTCTACCGTAGTTAAGTTTCCATGCAGTATTTGCCCGGGATTTGCAAGGCCTTCTTCTACATTCATTGTGAGGTCAGAGCATATGGCTAGTGGAGATGTTCTATATTCAAGCGTGTTACCCGCATAGTCCTTAACGATGATTCTGACAGAAACAGAGTCTTTTGGTTGTGTTGATAGCTCGAAGATGCCGCTGCCTACTTGACTAGCCTTGAACCAGTTACTGTTGTCAAAGCTGTAATATAAAGAGATCTCTTTAACTCCCAACCCTTGATCTTCGGCATCTACATGGATTCTCATTCTTTCACTAACTCCATACTTCAGGGGGTAAGAAATACTCCTTATAGTGGGCGGAGTAGAATCGCTTTGACCTAGAAGGAAGTCCATGGTGAGACTACTGTTTGCAGATAAGTAAGCTAAGGACGGCATATCAACTATTAAGGTCACCCTTCCCCCCAATATATTCCACTCCTTGTATACACTTTTCCAATCAACATTGAGGTATGGGGGGACGTGAACATAGGGTTCACCGTTAAAACCTTCAGTACCATTTAGAATTCCATGATCGAGAAGTACTTGATCAACGTAAAGTCTATATGTTGCATAGTAATGAGGGTAAGGAGATATGGGTCCTGATTGCGGAGAGAGCATGTACCACTGCATGTGAGGCCAGGACAAGTTTTTCCAAATATCTCCAGATAGACTTACTAGAAAGCCTTCGCTAAGTCTTGAAATGTTTAAGCTAAGGCCCGGCTGGTATGGGCCAAACGAGAATCTTCCGAGAATAATGCTTCCAGTTTCACCCTTCCCAAGCGGTATTTGCGGATATGGATAATGCCTTCCAATGCTCCACTCCTGACTAGGGCCATCTAGAGGAATTAACCATCCTTTATACGTCGGCATGTAATAACCCCAGTATGTTGCGACTTCAGGAGCCAAGTAGTAAGTAGCGTTTATTCCAGCATAAGTGCTGTGAACATCCCAGATCCATACTTGGAGGAATCCCAAGTGATCCCACGTAAACCAGAAAGCATTCATTATATTCAATCCATTTTCAGGGTAAGTCTCAGGCACGTCGTAGAAAACGTAGTATTTAGCTAAGTCTTGTTCCAGGTAAGATATAGTGCTTGGGAGATTAGATGTATTCCAGAATTTAAAGGGCATTAAATAGACTTCAGATAGAAGATTGTCTGAGGCATAAAAGCCTAAGGCCTCGCATAACATGTCAGGTGGATCAAAGCTTGTTGAGTAGAACGTTATTTTTGATGTGTTGAGGTCTAATCCAGACCACATACCGCCTATTGACCATGTTGAAGAGCAAAAGTACTCATTACAGCTCTGAGGCCCTCCGGAAAAGTACTGAGTGTATGCATGGATCGTCAGATTATTCCCTAAGTAGTCTATCGTGGGGATAAAGCTTGTTCTTGCTTCAGACAACTTTATGGAAACATTAAGACGCGATAATTTGGGGATTGAAATAACTTTCTGCAACATAAATGCTCTATTGAAGTCGTAGCTTAAGCCAGAACTAGTTACAACTTCAATCCAAGCACTCTGAGTTAGTATTGAGTAGTTACCGGACTTTAGATAGAACTTAGCTTCCAACCCTGCAGGTGAAAAAGTTATGGGCTTTAAATCCGGGTATGACGCTATGAGAATGGGGGCATTTATTGAAGTTCTATCATCAATATCGAAGAGGTATGTAGTAAGAGTTGAGAGTGCTGCAAATACGTATGGGAACTTTACGGTATCATTAATAGCTGAGGCGTTTAAAAAACCCTCATAGTAGCCTTCAGGTGCATTTTCATCAAGTGGGCCGGCTTGTAAAGCTATGCTTGCATTACTATGCGCTGGAATTGTAAGTGAAGTGGAATTTGCATTCACATATTCCACAGACTCTCCTTCCGCAAAAGTTGCAAGTGATATATTGACTGTGACTGTGAAGTTCGCGACATTCATTACTGTAATAATTTTACTGACAGAGTCTCCGAGTCCTAGTATGCCGAAGCTTGCGCTAGGCTCTAAGATCAATAGCTTTGCCATAATTGATTTACATACATTAATTCTGCCCGCCCCCTGCCTCCAAAGACGTTCATTGCTTAACGACTTTGCATAACCCATAAGCGCAGACTTAACCATTATTGGGCCCCAGTCTGGGTGAGCTTGGATAATTAGTGCAGCAGCTCCAGCTACATGAGGGGTGGCCATGGATGTACCGGATGCCATAGTGTAATAATCGTCTATAGGAGTTCCCATACTAGTGCCATTTGCTCTTGCTGCAATAATACTTACTCCAGGGGCACATACATCGGGTTTTAGCCGTAGATCTGCTGTTAGACCTTGGCTTGAGAAGTCCGCCACTACATCAGTCTTCGTTGTAGCACAGACAGTAATCGCTTTCCTAGCTACACCAGGTATACCGACAGTAAACATTCCTCCTAATCCAGCGTTACCAGCAGCTACTACGACAACTACTCCTTGATCAGTTGCCCAATCAATTGCCATAGAGAGGGGGTCTGTTCCATCACCATTCACGTCGCTACCCAAGCTCATGCTAATGACATGTGCTCCCTTATTTACAGCCCACTCGACTCCACTTATAATCCATGATTCATACCCCCAGCCTGCATCTGTTAAAACCTTACCATTGAGTAGGTAAGCGCCGGGAGCTACTCCAATAAATTTATAGCTTGATGCCTGCCCAGTTCCAGCAGCGATGCTCGCGCAGTGCGTTCCATGGCCAAATCCATCCCATGTGTGATCCTCATTTGTAAAGGATTCTTCAGCTATGACTTTAGAGTCATTGGTTGCAGGATTGTCGTCGAGGTCATCTAAGTCTGGGTGGTGTTTATCTATCCCTGTATCAAGTATTGCTATCTTTACACCACTACCATTAATTGAATACCCGAAATACCTCACTACATTCTCCCATTCTCTGGGAGGCTTAATTATGGGAACACTCTCGTTTAACCGAACATGGTAGCGTTTATCGAGAAATATGCGCGCAATGTTTTCATTCTCCGCGAGTTTAAAAACACTTTCATACTGTATTTCAGCGAAAACAAATGGTAGGGCATGGCTCTCACCTATTAATGTACCGTTCATAAGAGTTATTTGTTCATAGATCTTTCCTTTAATACTCTTGATCTCTAAAGTTCCACGCGGTATAACGTAGTGGCTTTTACTTAGTTGAAGACCTGGCAGTATTATTACCCTAATACGTCCATTGCTTAAGTAGCGCTGCTCACTGAGTAAAGTGAGGTTTCGTAGTAGGATGTCAACTTTATCTCCACTCCTAAGATCATTAATAAAGATCGTTGCATTATTGCCTACAGCTATGAGGCTAACTGCATAGTTCGTAAATTGTTCAACAGGGATTTCTAATTCCCTCCCACTTGAATAGAATACTTTTAGATACATGCCAGTAGGTTTAAGATGAGAAAGCTCTGTTATATCAACTTGTGGAGTGAGCTCACTTAATGGAGAACCATAAAGTAAATGTGATATTGAGAGTAAGCATAGTAGAGTAGAAATTAGCAATATGATGAATTTCTGCAATCTCTGCACCAAGTATTTCTAAACGACTTTAACATTTAAATACATAGTACATGAAGAATCTGTATAGCTCTCTCAAAGCTTACGTGCAGGCAACCTCAATAACTCACATTAATATGGCTGCAATAGTTCTCTATGAGCATAATTTAACAATTTCAATTACTACCTAGTCTCTTCCCAATCTCCATTGAAGTACCCTATGACTATTTAATGTTTTAAGAGCTGTTGCCAGAGTCTAAAGGACACACAATCGATGAGGGAATGAAGATATTTACAGGCATCCAGAAATAATTAAAGGCATCAATAAGACTAGAATCCCTGTTTTTAAGGTGGAAAGTATTAATTAGTAGCCTTTAGGGTATACTTAAAGGTGGATTTATGAGTAGCGTGTTTAGTGTTAAGGTTAAGAAGGATGT
>JAVZTI010000020.1:13196-17344 GCA_038879595.1 Desulfurococcaceae archaeon
GAGTTAACTGGGCTGAGGAAGTTCGTAGATTCATAGAGGAGACTTTAAAGAAGTTAGAAGCTGGTGAAAACTTTAAAAAGTCTTGAAGGAGCTGAGAAACGCAGACTGGAGTGTACCAAAGGGTTTTTCAACAGGCTCTGATGCTTTATCATATTTAAAAATCAGTTCAACCGGCATATTCAACTCCCTTTGCCCATAATGTCCTATAGTCAAATAGCTAAATAAACACATGATAACCTTTCAAATGTAGCAACACAACAATAACTCTGTTAGAAAAAGCAAGCTATGATCGTTAATTTAAGGAGATAGTTGAAGCAAAGTCTGCAGTAGTTAAGACCGTGACATCAGCTCATATAAATCCGCATTAGAGCTGAACTCCAACCAACAATCCAGCCAGCAACAGTCAACTCAGCAACTACCTCAAGCTTAGTGACGCACCGTATAGAAAAGGAGAGTTTAGGTTGATCCGCAGAAGAGCTTGGCATACTCGGCGAACCCTCCTCGTTCAACTTATCGACGGCACTCACCACTACTGGTACCTTCCTCACCCCCGCGAGAATCTATGGGAAGTCCTTGGACAGGGCACCGATATCTGATGGAGGAACTATCTCCTTGAGGAGGTGGAATAACTCATACCCATGTATCATGTAGTACTTAGCTACATCCTTAACTAAACCCATTGTATGGAGCTCATTTAAACTAGATGGAGATATCTTCCTGAAACTTTATCGATCAATGGCTTAAGGAACTTAACCCTTTCTATAACGTAACCATCCCTGCACCCAAATATGGACCTAACTAGATCCTCAGCATTTGCTGAACTCACACCTAAATCATTAACAAACTCATTAATTAGTAAAGACCCTAAATCAACTAGAAACCCTCAGATACGACTAACCCGTAACGAGGTTTAAAAGAATTACCAAGTAAATAAGACATAAACCGCATACTCAAATCCCAAATCTATGTTACAGTTAAGTAATATAAACCACTATTATCTATCTTAGGTAGTAGGTGGTACAATTACCGAGGTTTCTGATTTTTTAAGTCCTTTTCTCAGAAGTTCTTCATAAAGTTTGAGAAGCTCCTTAAATTCCTCCCTACTATATAGGATTATACCCTCTGAAAGCGCATCGACAATTATTGGATTCCCCTTCTTAAGCATTTCAATAGCTTCATTAAGAGTGTATGGGTGGGGTTCTACGTTTATATTTATGTTGCTTACTAACTCTAAAATATTTCCTATCCTGTCTAGGTATCTCTCTCTAAAATCAGCTATTATCAATATATCATAATCGCTCCACGGCTTATAATCCCCTCTAGCACGAGAACCAAAAAGTATCACTGCATATGCTTTAAAACTGCTTAAAATCCTCTTAATAACTTCCGATAATCCTTCATAGTCTAAGTACGTTTTTGACAAATTGAATCACTCTCTCAGCTGCTTCCAGAGCCCTTCTCGAAGTCTCTTCGTCATAGGCTTCGTGAGGTGTTCCAGATGGATGCGCATTCGGATACCTAGACGGTATATAGTGCCTATCCAATTCTCTCGCATAGGTCATAAAGTCATTTGGAGGGGTCTCACCGAGCCTATTATAATACCGTGCGAGGAGCTCTCTAACACTGTCCCCCCATGGAGCCTCATTAACATTGTAGAGAAGTGCCTTACAAGCCTTTTCAGCAGCTTGGTGAGAGTAGAAAGCAGCAGCATTAAACCTCCTCTCCCTATGTAGGATTCTAGCTGTATCAAGATCCCATAAAGCCTCATCCCTCACTTAGTACTCACCATAACTAATTCTCCTCCATATAAGGACTACGCTAAATAAGCTTTAATATGAATCGTATTTTCCTGCGTCTCCTTTTGTTATTGTTATGTAGCTTAGAGTTTAGTTTCAGGAAACGGAGCATATAGCCACTCATGATTTTATAAACGAGTTTATTCGCGATACCCTATATGAGGTCTTAAAGAGAGATATGCAGTAAAGCAAAGTTATTAACTTTAGTTAGCATTATAACTTAAAGGGTTCAATTATTTTTATTTTAGATATGTCATCTATTTAGCTCCTCAAGCAGGATATCTCTAGGTTTTTCCCACTCCGCAATAGGTCCTTCAATAACGTAGAATATCGGGTTTACCTGGATTTCCTTTACATCCTTAAGATTTTGCGCTAGTTTTGGTTCCCTTCGCGCAAGCTTGTATAGAAGTAGTTTGAATTCGTATCTAACCTGATTGGTTGTTATAGGGATAATACTAGTAGGTGAATTATCGTATATTTTGATCTTGTGAGGGTCGAACTTATATCCTCTACGAAGACCCTCTAGATATACATGGTAGAGGTAGGTTCCTATTGTAAGTAACGGGTCGGGAGAATTTTTAAATCTAATTAATTGTGGATGATTTACATAACCTCTCGTACGTCCTTCAAGGACTTTCTGGGCTAGGATCCCTTCTCTCCACAGCGCTACTAACCCTACCCTATCCAAGTACCTTGGGTGAATAGACCACAACCTCATTTTAGATACCTCCACTATTTACCTATCCGATTATTACGTTTAACCTATATCACCCTAACGCACCTCACTTACTCAGCAATATTCAGATCAAGCCAATCACAGTTAAGTAACTGAGTTCTCTCAAGACCTTAGCATAAATAGGGTGGGAGAGCTGTTTTAATGCGAAAGGGATTTACTAAGTTTTGTAGGATTTCTCGAGAACTAGATGTGAGCTACGTGTTGCTGAGCTCGAGGGGTGCCCATGACCTCTAAGCAGAGTGGCTAGTAGCCACTGTGAACCGTGGAGCAAGAGGCACAACCCACCCCTAGGAAAACCTACAGAAACCTAGGACGGGAAACGGTGTAGGTGACCATTAGCTAACGCCAAGCTCATGCTCCTGCTACGCTGAAAATGGTCTTTTCGAGCAAAGTGTTTATAAGTAGAGTTTAGAGCAACAGTGATTACATGAGCAGTGGCATACCGCTCAAGGTCGTAGAGTACGTCGAGAAGCACCTGAGGTCCCCAGCTATGAGGGAGCAGATGCTGTCCTTCGCTCAATAGGATAGCCTTGGGAGAGTGCGTTACGTGGAGAGAGGTCGCTAGCACCTCCATAAAGCTACACTTCCAGAAGCTTAGGGCCGCGGGTCTGCTAGTCGGCGTGATAAGGGGTCCAGGCAGGAGGGCGTGCCTAGAGTTCGCAGAGACCGGCCAAGAGAGTAGCTTCGCTAAGCCGAGTCCTCTAGGCCTCTCTTAAGAGCCTCTAGAGCCGTAGGGTACGGCCCATCAGCCTCCCTCAGTAAGTCCCCGTACCTTGCCTCCGAGACCTTGAGCTCACCCAGCCTAGACTGGATGAACTTACAGACGTCCTTATCCGGTATCACCCTAGTGAGCACCCTCCAGTTCAACTTCCTCAAGTACTTAGGCCTCAGGAGGTCGTGCCTAGTGAAGTACTTCGACGCCACCGCCGAGTCTCTCGACTCTCATGCGTGCTCGAACAGAGAATCCAGTAGCTCTCTCGGGAAGTAGACCCACTCGCAGGGCTTTCCGCCGGTCAGCCCTAGGTAGTACCTGCAGAACCCCCCGTTCTCGAAGCACCAAGCCTGGGGCCCTCTTTGTCGAGCATGGGGACGTAGGTTATCTCCTTTGGCTTAAAGGTGGCTACTGGCTTTACTACGTGCTCCAGCCTGGTGCCGGAGCAGTACATCAGCAGGTAGTAGAGGTCGTGTCTCTCCCTGAGGTACCTCAGGGTCTTCTCGAAGAGCTCTAAATCTATCTCGAACACTCTAACACCCGTCCTGTAGCCTCTAGAGGGAACTACCTCTATCAGCCAGCCGAACGTCTCAAGCGGGATCCTCCTCCTGAAGTATAGGTACTGAACGTAGTGCCTGAACACGTTGCTGAGCCACCTATTCTCGTGGTTTACTACGTACTCCACGAGCTCCTCCGACAGCTCTTTCCCCTTTAGGTACCTCTTGAAGAGGCTCCTGTAGTACTTAACGGTCTCGTCAATAGAAACCTTCCGCCACCTCTTATGCTCCTTGAGGAATCTCTCGAACTACATCAACTATTATCAAACCTATAAAGAGTTACTGCTCTACATAAAAACGTTTCATGGTTGCGAGGGATAGTCGTGAAACGATGAGTTTATAAACCA
>JAVZTI010000020.1:17354-24910 GCA_038879595.1 Desulfurococcaceae archaeon
ATTTGAACCCGGGATCTCCGGCTCCGGAGGCCGGCGCCTTATCCAGGCTAGGCCACGGGCCCTTCTCTGTATTTAGTGCTCTAAACATATTATTGATAATTCATTAGTTTCGGCCCGGTCTCTCTCTAGAATACAGTAATACCTTTTACAATTATATCCCTAGAGCTCAGAGTTAGCTAGTGTGGGTGTTTTCAGTTGAGGATGAAGGTTGTGAGTTTTAAAATAGACGTTGACTTGCTAAATGAAGTGGATAGAGTAGCTAAAGCAATGAATGTTAGTAGGAGTACTGTTATTAGAGCAGCATTAGAGAAGTACATAGAGAGTATTCAAAGAATGCTTCCAGGAATTGGAGCAATAGCTATTGAATAAAAAGAGTAATAAGCTAGGCCACTAAATAGAGGAAACAGAGCCGCCGTAGCTCAGCCAGGCAGAGCGCCGGACTCATACGGTTCAAGAACCCGCAGTCGCCCGGGAAATCCGGTTGCCCCGGGTTCAAATCCCGGCGGCGGCACTATTGAATAAACATTTAAGGAAGAACTAGTTAGTTAAGAAAGGAATTAAGGGGCCGTCGTCTAGCTTGGTAGGATGCGGGGCTTGGGCCCCCGTGGTCCGGGGTTCAAATCCCCGCGGCCCCACTGAACACTTTACAAAGCACTCCACCTATCATAGTTTTGAGTCAGCGGCTTAACGTATCATTATTTCCAAGGTGAATTAAGAGAATGAGTTTTTAATGAAGGAAGAGTGGGGACTTTACTGGATAGCATTCTTCAGAGCCTTGTAGCTGCATCTACAGCCCTGAGTATTCTATGAATCAACACCATGTATAAAGCCATTACCTTTAGAGGATCTCTAGGGAATTCACTCTACAGCTTTCTTTTCCTCTAAAAGGCTCATTAAGTCACTGAATACTTTTACAGCAGCTTCCTTCCTTTTAACAACAACCTTAATTGAAGTTGGATACCATGCTGGAGAACTACAGCGATCCCTGATGTAGCATGAAGTACAGCAGTGTGGGCAAACTTCTGTGTCTTTATCCATTGTACACTGTAGAGTTACTAAGTTTCTACCACATACGCTACATCTATCCCAGTATATAGTCACACCACCATCACCCTACAGCGACTCCACGCATTTCAGCTATTTCTTTAAACCTCTTAGCGTCACTAAACATGTGGACGTTGTTGAACATTACGTAGCTATGTGGATATTTTAACTCCATTAAATACTTAGCTAAATTAATTAAGTCCTCATCACTGTATTTATACTTATAGTTAGTTTCACCAGGGCCTATTCCGTGTAGCCTAGTGTAGAGGACTTTATACACATATACAGGCATGCGTTTAAATAAGTCAACTACGTTTGTCACACCGTTCCCCTCAAGTATGGCTCTAAGGAACTCAGTGGATTTATTTGAAGCCCACTCGCCGCGGGGCTCCCAGCCTACAACTAAGTCCTTGGGAGCTATGGACATTGCTTCTCTAAAGAATGCTTTAACCCAATCTACAGACTCCTCGTTGAAAGGCATATTTGGAGGAGTCTGTAGAACTACTGCACACGCTCTTAAAGCTTTAGCTACTTCAATAACTCTAGCCCATGCCTCAATGTTTTCATTAGTTGGCTTAAGCCATCCATAGTTTTCAATGGCTCCTCTTATAGTAGCCTTCATCTTCCTCCAAGTAGGACTAGTACTCAAATGAGTTAATGCTTGCCACGCCTTCATTGTTACAGCAAAGCCTTGCGGAATGCTTTCCCTAAAGGATTCAGCCCAATCTAGATCTGGAGGCTCATAGAATGTGTTCTGTAATTCAACTATGCTGAAAGTAGAGAAGTACTTATTCCTTGAAACCGGGAATCCACAGCATCCTACTCTAACAACTTCTCTATTCAAGCAATGACTCAACTTACACCACGGGGCTCTAAGCCCTTACTTACGCATTACTTCCCTTATTTTCACTAGTTTAACTACTTCAATTTTAGCCAGTAATTCCTCTAACTCCTTAGTGTTAACTATAATGGATTTAGAGACGTCGATCACTATTGAACACTCAGCTACTTCACCTCTCTTAATAGTTGTACACTTAGTTAAGACTAGGTCTACGCCTGTTTTAGCTAATTCACTAGTTACTTCAGCTAGTGAACCAGGTCTATCAACTATTTCAAATGTTACCTCAAGTAACTTAGACTCCTTTGGAAGAGGTGTAAGGACTATCTCCTTCTTCTCTACGTCAGCTATAATGACTACATTCATTCCCTCTCTAACGTCTAATGCCTCTCTAATAACTAAGGGTATAGTTATTCTTCCTTTACTATCCACTTTAGTCATTTCCTTAAGTTTCATTCTCCCACCAATGCTGTATAAGCCATGTTTATTACTTCTAGAAACGGTTATATTAACGTTAAAAATTGCTTAGCTTTCAATGCATTAACAGCCCTATCTTCCTAAGGTGTAGGTTGACCTGTGATTAGCTTATCTAAGTAACTCAAGTACTTTACTTGACTCGTCACTCTCTTCCTCCAATCACTGCCTATGGCTACTATGACTATTGCATTAACTAGTTCTGCTTTAGCTTTACTAACTATATTCATGAGGGCTCTCATAGTTCTCCCAGTAATCATTAGATCCGTTATAATTGCTACATAGTCTCTTTTAGATATGAGATCTCTGTCAACATAGATCATTTCCACATCGTGAGCTGATCTAACTATGGCTTCCTCATAGTAGCTTACGCCAAGGTACTTCCTCCTCTTAGCCATAACTACGTCACTACTTATCTCTGAAGCTAAGTAAGCAGCTATAGGTAGTACAGTGCTTGATCCAACAAGGATCTTGTTGACTTTTCTGCCAGCGAATTCTCCAAGCAATATGAAGGATATAAGCTTAGATAGATCTGGATCCTTGAATAGCCTCGATAAGTCTATTGTAATGCTCTTCTCTTTATTTATGAAGTTCCTTATAGTCCTATCTACATCTATTGACTCCAGGAGGGAGGCCATTAATAGTAGGGACTGGCTAGTCATAGGGACTATGAAGCCCTTTACGTATCTACATAAGATCGATGGAGAGAGCCCCGTGAGCTCTGACAACTGCTTGTAAGTTAAGCGCTTTTTAAGTAGTTTAAGAAGCTCTATTGAAAGAAGCCTAGCTCTAAGAGAACTATACTTATCTACAGCAAAGATCATTTTAAGTCTTTCAGAGAGCTTCCTCACGTTACTAACTTCAGGTGCTTTAAAAACGACTTCAGGTACTGGAGAGCTCATTTAACGTTCCTCTAGTACTCATATTATCAAAATTTTAACCCCATATATATTAAGTTATTGCAGGATGAGCGGGGTTTTAAGTCCTGAGAAGTGATGAAAAACCCACGCTGCGATAAATTGATGAGTGTGCAGGCATTGGACGTAGAGGAATTCGTAGAGAGAGTAGTTAGTGAAATAAGCCACTTATGTAAAGCTATTGTTGATAGAGAGGACTTACTTGACGCTACATATAGTGCCTTACTAAACTCATTGAATAACTTGAAGTTTTGCGCAAGAGCCTACTTCAAGAACATGGAGTGCAAACTCTGCATATACTATGAAGTTGCATTCATAGGGTTAAGTGAAGTAGAAGTAGTTAGTAGGAAGCATACGTTAGTTCTCCCAAGTACTGCCCCACTTAACGATGAAGTAGAGCTATTGTTAAAAACAACTACAGAGATCTTGAGTGTAGAAGGAGGAGCTGAAATAACGCTAAGCCAAAGCTCCTTAAATTACTTAGTCAGTAAAGGAATAGAGTGTAGAGAGCTAGAGTATGAACTACTTCCAGAGCCGGTGATAGACAGCTATGAGTAGCTTCGAGTTCACTGTTAAAAAGTGGCTTAGCAGAGAGGACTTTGAAGAACTACTTAGAATAGCTGACTACATGAGTTACGCTAGCGGGGAAGGCTCTAAGTTCAGGCTTAACATAAGCAAGATCCTTAGAGAGGGCTTAACTAAAGACGATGTAATCAACATACTTGACTCAGTTGGAGTAGAATTAAAGCATGTAGATATAGATAGGCTTGAAGGCGTTTTGAGAAGGGAGACGAACGTTAAAGTTATGTGGGATGAAGTTAAGGAGAGAATACTTGTAGAAATCCCATGGAGTACTTACAGTGGGCTAAAGGACTCCCTTAAGAACTTAGGCTTAAGCTTTGCCGGCAAGAATAAAGAGTGCATAAAGTACTATGTGAGGCCGTATAAACTCATGGATTTAAAGGAGCTCGTAGTGAGCCGCGGTTACTCAATAATTGATCTAGAGGGATTAACTGTAGAAAAAGATCTGGGGGTAAAGCTAGAGTTCAGTGGAGAGTTGAGGCCTTATCAACGTGAAGCACTTGATAAATGGATTGAGAACAAGTTTAAAGGCATAATAGCTCTTCCAACTGGCTCAGGTAAGACTATTGTTGCTTTAGCAGCATTAGCTCAAGTATCTAAGAGGGCGCTCATAGTTACGTTCACTAAGGAGCAAATGTTTCAGTGGAAGGACATGATTGCCAAGTTCTTAAACATTGGCAGGGGATACGTAGGCTTATTCTATGGTGAGGATAAGAGCATTTCTCAAATAACTATCTCTACATATCAATCAGCATACAAGAACATAAACGTCCTTGGGAAGTACTTCTCACTATTGATAGTCGACGAGTGTCACCACTTGCCTGCAGACAAGTTTAAGGCCATAGCTGTAGGATGCATTGCCCCATACAGATTAGGGCTTTCAGCAACTGTAGTTAGAGAAGATGGCAGGCACACAGAGCTATTTCCACTAATGGGCGGAGTCATCTATCATAAGTCTGCATCAGAGCTTTCATCAATGGGGTACTTAGCGAAGTTTAAAGTAATTACAGTTAAGGTAAGGCCTACTAAGGATGAAATAGATGAGTACTTTGAGTTAAGGAAGAAGTATAAATCCATAGTTGGCGATAAAAGGTTTGATGAAGTGTTGGAATTAGCGAAAATAGGGAATGCAAAAGCCATAGAAGCTCTGAGAATACATAGTAAGATGAGGATGTTGATAGCTTTCTCTAAGAGCAAGATTGAGAAAGCAGTTGAAATAGTGAGAGAAGAGTTAGAGAAGGGCTCTAAAATCATAGTGTTTACTCAATTCGTAGAGCAAGCAAAGAAGCTCAGCCAAGAACTTAATGCAGGGCTATTGATAGGGGAAATGAACTCTGATGAGAGGAAGAAAATCTTAAGCGACTTTAAAGCCTCTCAAAGCAGCGTACTAGTAGTAACTACTGTTGGAGATGAAGGACTCGACATACCTGATGCAAACGTTGGAGTAATAGTCTCAGGGACAGGATCTAGGAGGCAATTCATACAGAGGCTGGGGAGACTTCTTAGACCTAAGGGAGGGGACATTGAAGCAAGACTCTATGAAATAGTCGTTGAAGGAACTCTAGACGAGTTCGTGGCGAGAAGGAGGAAGAAGGCATTGGATAAAGGCCTTTTGAACAATTCATTCACGAATTATCCAGAAGATAGCATTTAAAAGAAGCAGTACATACTCCTTACATTCACTTACGTAATTTATCTTCACTCTTCTACGAACTTCACTTACTTCAATTAAGCTAACTAAGTCTCCGCAGTACTCACCGTAGACTAATGGATCCATTTGAGTTAGCTCACTTAAGTACTTTTTAAGAATCCTTGAGTAATCCTTGTTAGAGAAAAAGGCGTGGCTGTAAACTCCATAGATCACTGGGTGATAAGGCTTTAATGGAATGGCTTTTCCAAAGGATCTATATTTATCTAATACTGATACCTCATGATCTAGCGGCTCTCCACACTCTCCTATAATTACTCCTTGAGTCCTTATAGTAAAGCACTTACTTGGCAGAGCCTCCAGTGAATCGCTCAATAATTCTCCAATCCTTTTAGAAATTGAAGTATTTGAGTAGTTAGCCCACGTTCTTTTAGCAATTACATAGAATTCTGCTCCAATTGATTTAAGTTTACTTGAAAACTCTTGATCTTCAATTAATAAACTATTTACACCTAAGGCTAAGTAAGTTCTTTCACTGCCCACTTCAACAATAGCTACAGCCGGTTCATCAAGTATGTGGAAGCTCCTAGAACTTATTTCATTGAGAAGCGCATAGAGCTTACCAAGATCTCTATTAACTAACTTCATTATTGAAGCATACTCTATCACTATGCTTCCTTCATTTATTGAAGGCAATGCACTAACCTCCATAATTAATGATAGAGCCTTAATACTCCACTTCCTTCTTCATTAGAGAGAATTTAAAGCTGATATAAGTCTTCAAGTAATTAGCTCTGCCGCTAATGCTGCAATGAGAGTGAACTTAGTAATTAATCTTCTGTGAAGTAAATAGTAATAAGTAGCCCTCGAGATCCAATGAATTTAGGGTAACTTAAGGCTGTGGGGAGCGGCAGCATAGAGGTTAACTCTAACTTTCCTCAATTTCCTTAAGCACTCTACTCCTTGGAGTCATTATTTTCTTCTTTCTAAAGAGGCGTGTGCTAAAGTATCTTGCTGCATAATCTGGGAGTACAGTTACTACTCTAGCTCCATAGCTTATGCTGTATTCTCTAGCTACTTTTATTGCTGCAGCTACATTTGCTCCACTAGATATGCCTACGGGCAAACCCTCCTCTCTCGCTATTCTTTTAGCCATGTTTATTGCTTCATCACTTGTAACAGTTACAAAGCCATCTATAAGCTCCTTATACTTAGAGATTATTTCAGGCACGAAGCCGTCTCCAACTCCTTCTATCTCATGCCTGCCCCTCGGGCCTGGGACACCTGTTTTAAACCACTCAGTTGCTGTTGGGCATTCAGCTGGTTCAGCTCCAACAACTATAGTCCTTGGATTTACTTCCTTAAGTCTCTTTGCCACCCCTATTAAAGTACCTCCAGTCCCTACTTCAGCAACCCAGGCATCTACTCTGCCCAGCTGCTCAAGTATTTCTCTTCCAGTTGTAGCATAGTGAGCCCAAACATTTGCTTCATCACTCCATTGATCGAATAAATAGTATTTACTGGGGTTTTCCTCAACAATTTTCTTCGCATACTCCATGGCTTTAAGCGCATCTGTTTCTCCTCCTGGAACAGTAATGAAGTCTGCGCCGAGCAACTTCATTAATAAGAACCTCTCCTCACTCATTTCCTCAGGTATAACTATCAAAACTCTGTAACCTAAGTAGCTCCCTATGGCTGAGAAGGCTATTCCAGTATTACCTGTTGTAGGGACTACTAAAGTCATGCCTGGCCTAAGTCTTCCACTAGACTCAGCTGCCTTAATCATATAGTACGCTATTCTATCCTTAACGGAGCCTGTGGGATTCATAAACTCCGCCTTAGCCCATAATTCAGCCTCAACTTCCTTTGAAGAGATCTTATTGAGCTTTATCATTGGGGTATGGCCTATGCAGTCAAGTATGTTGTAGCATAGCTTCACGTTTAGACACCCTCGTTACAGAGAATCTTCATTCAAAATATATGCTTTTCACTTAAGGCTACTTCATGAGTCTTAGGAAGGAGCTTAGCGTTTATTTAACTGCTAGAGTACTGT
>JAVZTI010000021.1:0-21697 GCA_038879595.1 Desulfurococcaceae archaeon
CAACTCCGTGTTTTTTCAAAGAGTAGACTATATATGAGCCAACTGTTGAACCCCTAGTGCCACGTATTGCTAAAACCTTTCCCTTAAAGCTTCCTTCAACTCCACGCACTTCTCCAGTAGCAGGATCCACTTCTCCATAGAATGATATCCTTTTATCAACTAAGAATAGCTCTCCACAACACTCTCCCTCAATTACAGGCTTAGCCTTCAGTGAAATCACTTCTCGCTCACCAACTTAACTATGTCTACAAGGCTTGCTAAGCCCACGTTAAACTTGTGAAGCCTGCTTAAGTAGAATAAAGCTTTACCACTATTGGTGAGCACTATGTCTGGTTTAACAGTGATCCTGGATACTATGGGACATGTGCCAACGGCTATTTCTACTCCAGCTTTCCTCAAAGAATGATCTAGGACTCCAAGAGCTCTATAAGTTCCCGGCACTGTGACTAAGAAGTGGACTCCTTTCTTAAGTCTCCTTCCATCAAGCATTATAGATAGCTGACGCAGCTCACTAAGGGATAAGTGAGGGCAACCTATGTATACAAGCGTCTCCTCCCCTAGTTCTAGAGTTTTAGAAACCTTATTGTAGTAATGCTCTAGTTCCCGTCTATCAATGCTAGATCTTTCAACACTCTCTTCAACTATGTAAGTGCCCCTAGGGGTAATTCCATCAAGTGGTATTAAAGCGTGGCTACCGCTTGCAGCTGATGCAGCAAGAAATTCCTTAATCATGCTGTAACTCCACTCTGAGGCCCCAGTAATTTGAGAGATCTCGCTGTATTCTTCACCTATGTATAGACCTAGAAGACTTGCTTCAGCTTCATTATTTAGTGAAGGTACTTTAATTATGTGCTTAACCCTCCTCTCACTCATTAAGTGAAGGCCGGCCATGTATGTTCTGCCAGCTATGGCTGCAGCTATAGTAAGAGGTCCTCCCTCTCTATTAGTGAACGCCCCGTAGAATGAATTAGCCATTGCCACAGCGCTGCTCTCCCCCCAAGCCAAACGATCAAATGCGAATGGCCTCCTAAGTAAATACGGTGTACAAGTGTAGGAGGCCTTAGAGCCCATTGATTCAAGGATTTCATTTATAATGGCTTGCTTTTCCCAGTTCTCCAACGACACTATCTTTGAGGAGAGACTTAAGTCTACGCACGATGGATTAACTGTTGTATACACTAAGAACTTAGGCTTATTTGAAGCTAATTTCTCTAAATACTCTAATCCAGGCTCACCTATGTTACTATAGGAGACGCCTGATATATGTACATGGCTTACTTCAATGAGCCTACTAGCCCCAAGAGCTTCACCAACCTTCACTAAGATCTTCATAGCTACCGATACAGCTTCACCAAACTCCCCGTTAAGCATTCTCTCTTCAACTCTAGTTAAATACAAATGAAGACACCTTAGAGTATCAAGGTATTCCAGCTCTCTTAAATAGCTTTGGATCCTTGTCAATAGGTTTAGTCGCATCTACGCCTACTTTATCAGTTAAACCATCTACGCTACTTGGATCTAGCGTGCTCCCCCTAGATCCTTTGATCACAATAAGCCCCCTCGAAGCCTGGAACCTAGTGGCTATAGCCCACTCAACGCTGTATGGATCATCTACATCTATATCTTCATCAACTACAACTACGTGCTTTAAGCTAGGATGCCCTGCAAAGGCCGCCATTACTACGTTCTTTGCATCCCCCTCACTACTCTTCTTAATTGATATGACAGCGTGGAGCCAGCCACCGCTTCCTCGAGTAAGCCTTACTGAGCGAACATCGCTGTGAACTCTTCTAACGGAATCCCATATGCTTGCCTCCCTTGGGAAGCCCATTAATAATACGTGTTCCTCAAGCCCTGGAACTATTGCATGAATTAAGGGATCTTCTAAGCCGACGTTGATGTATGCTTTCTCAAACTTGAATACAGGCTGCATTCTAGCTTGATCAGGTATTCCAAGGATGTCTACAAATGGACCCTCCTCATGCAGTTCACCAGCGATCACGCCCTCAAGCACTACGGTGGCACAAGTAGGTATAGGTAATTCATAAATAGGTGTATAAGCTAAGTTAAGGCAGCCTTCTAAAAGCTTGTTTGCAACCCACATTTCATAGACTCCGTATGGAGGACTGGCAGCTGAAGCAACTTCGATTAATGGATGTGATCCAAGTATTACTGCAACTGGAGTATCTTCACCTCTCTCACGGTAATTCGTGTATATTCTGTGTAAATGCCTTGGAACTATTCTTACAACAGCTCTAGAGCCATTGATCCTCATGACTCTGTGAAACGATGCATTACAAACATCGTCTATACAAGATATGAATATACTGCCAGTCAAGTAGCTGCCTCCATCTTCTCTATAGTATTTTATGAATGGCAAATCATTTAGATCTATTTCTACTTCAGTGAAGAAGTTGCTGAAGTCCTTGAATGAGGGCTTTAAAGGGCTTTGAATAGCGCTAACAAGCTTTTCATAAGCTTCATACTCTCTACTGACTCCCATGTATTTATAGAGGGACTCTCTTGAGCTAATTAAATTGCTGTACACTCCAAACACTGCCTTCTGCACTCTCGCTTTAAACGGCTCCTTAACTCTATGAGCTAGCCTAGTGATCTCGTAGTCTTCAGGTATTTCACCAAAATACCTTAGTGAAGTAAGAACTTTAAAGTAGTCTGAGCAATCCATAGCTTGCTCACTCCACCAATTGATCAAAGTAATCTCTGGAGAGCTTTATTTTAGAAAACTTTATCATTTTAGGCCTTCCCTCAAAGTGTGTATATACGGCAATGACTTTATTTAAGAAATCTATTTCATCAACTAATCCAGGGTGATCAGCCTCCATATAGTCAGTTAAAGCTACATAAAAGCCTTTTTCAAATCCTGGATAGTAGACCCTGGCTTTACTGACTCCAAATACTTTTTTAACTCTATCCACTTCTACTTCACTAATGCTTTGCTGAACAACTATGTTTAATGTATCAGCATTTATAGAGGCGTAAATTGCGTTAATACCTGTTTCACTACGGATCTTCATTGGATCAACATCTACTCCTTGAAGTAATTGGAAGCCATCAATCATTAATTCACTCAGCTTATACTTCCTCAATGGAGCTTCTTTAAGGAATGATGCGTATCTCTCACTCCTAAGCTTTCTCCTCTCATCTCTATCCCTTTGCTTAGCGTGAAGCGGGGACGAGAGTTCAAATACTCTTACTCCAGTCTTCTCAAAGTGCTTAAATAAGCCCTTAAGATCTATGCCAAGCACTATTAGTGCCGTGGGCTCCACAGCTTCAATGAATTTGTATTTGTAGGCTATGGCCTGTGGATCAGAGATCCATCCATCAGTATTTACTAGCACTACCGATGCCTTTAGCTCTTGCAACGCTAAGTTCTTTAGATTCAATACTTCGCATATTATTTTATCAACGTAGTACTGAGGCCTAATGTCACCTATGAACTTCATTGATAGAGGCTTCAGCTCCCTAAGCCATATAATTTGCTTCTCTGGAACTCCAAGCGCTATGAATCCCGGAGGCCCTATGTCTGCTTGACCTATGTCGGAGTCTATTACTGCTATCTTAAAGCCTTTCTCAACAAATTTATTGGATAGAAGAGTTATAAAGGATGACTTCCCACTATCTACACCTCCAATTACTACTACAGCTTTATGCTCTTCATCAATTATTTCTTCAGCTATAGACATCCATTCATATATAACTTGATCCTTGACCTCCTTAATGTAGGATTCCTCAGGCATGACTAAGTTAATTACTGATTCCTCTAATGCTACTAGTGGATAGCTGCGGTACTTATGTAGAAGTACTTTTTCACTAGCTTTAACTCTCTTACCGTAAATGCTTATAGATCCCTTCAATACTTCTATTAATGCTGATCCATATACGTGGATTACTTTACCTTCGTTAAGAATAACTTTAACCATTTTCAATCACTTGTCCTTTTCTCAAAGCTATGCTTACAGCAGCATAAAGGTCTTTCCTTCTAGAAGTCTTTACTCTAGACACTACTCTAAATACAAATGGATTCCTGTGCATTAAGCTAGGGCTGCTGTGTTTTTCACTAACTAACTCTACTACTGCCCTTGATTTAACGGAGTCCTTTAATGCTTTAGCTATCTTGAGCCCTAAGGCATTGCATCCAACCCTAATTCGATAACTCACGGATGGAGTGGATTCAATTATTTTGTTGACATAATCCATTAATGCACTTAAACTATCGGTTCTCAGCCAAGAAGCTAGCTCTCCATCAGTAATTACAGCTACTGTAATGAGTCTTCCCGGATCTATGCCTACAGCTACTTCCTTATACTTGCTTCGGCCCTTAGAGGCCAGTATTGCCTCCTCAAGAGATTTAGCGGGGTTGGATTCGTTAAACAATACGATGCGTGCGGAGGTGCTTAACTTCGCTAACTCAAGTAGATCTGTGTAAACAACGTCGTTTTCGTTAAAAGAGATCTTTGTAAAGTCATTGGGTATGACGTACTCCAATCCCCTAAGATTAAGAGTATTGATCACCTCAGTCAAGTGCCTTGGCTCAGTTATTATAATGACTAGCCGCTTTTTAATTTCAGTACACCACCATTTACAGGTCTTCCACACCTTAAAGTACATTTCTCTAATTAAGGATCATTTTTCAAATGCCCTTAAAAGTAAGCGCTTTCTACAGCGAGGAATGAGTCAATTATTTAATCTACTCACTATAGTACTTAAATAAGGGTCATTCATAGAATGGTGTGCAGACACGTAATCTATACAAGTGCTTTATTCATAGCCTTTGTGCTTACAGCTCTAGTTACCGATGTTCCAGCAGTCTTTTATAAAGAACTAATCACTGACTACATGGATAGAAGTAGAATAGTGAAATGTTAGTTAAGTATGAATGAATGCTAGTAGTGTAGAGGACTGCTTGAATAATGCTCTAAGGTTATTGAGTAAAAGTGAGCTCTCTGAAGTGGATAGGAATTGTGTTGAAAAGATACTTAAGTAAGAGTGAGAGCTATGCAGAACACCATGACCTTTTACATAATATCAAGCAAATGCAATGGCATGGATTCATTTACATGGCTGCTTGTTAGAATAAACGATCTTGGTAAAGCTCTAGCTATAGGCGTAATGATTGTCTTAATAGTAGCATTCTATGTAATTGGATACATGAGGGAGAAAATACTATTCCCACAGCATAGTCTTAAACCAAATAATTTTATTGATTTATTCCTTCATAGATATAAAGGCTTAAATACTTTATGCAACTCTAAACAAGTTTTGATGAGAGGGGCGAACTTCAATGAATGAAGAACTTCTCGTCCTAGGGGGCTCAAATGGAGAGCATTTAGCGATAGAGTTATCGAGCATTGGTGCATTTGAACTCGGCTCATTAGAAGTTAGGAAGTTTCCTGATGGAGAGACTTATGTCAGAGTTTTAACAAAAGTTGATGGCAGGACAGTAGTCTACATTAATAGTCTTCAGAGAAACGTTAATGAAGCAATTTTTGAAACAATCTTAACTATTGATGCGTTAAGGGATCTTGGCGCTAAAGAAGTTATTGCTGTAATACCGTACATGAGTTATGCCAGGCAGGACGCTAGATTTAACCCGGGTGAAGCTATAAGCATTTACACACTCGCCAAGATGTTTAAAGCAGTTAAAATAGATCACTTAATTACTATAGACATGCATTTACATAGAATAAGTAATCCAAGCGACTTGTTTGGTGCAAACTTTCACAATATAACTGGAGTAAGGGAACTTGCAAAATATTTTGAAAGAACTCACGATATTGAAAATACTGTTGTCATAGGTCCTGATGAAGAAGCTGAACAATGGGCAAAAGTTATGAGTGAGGAATTAAATGGGCTTGAGTACGCTGTACTGAAGAAAACTCGCATTACAGCTGAGAAGGTAGTAATTGAAACCGGGGGAGTTAATGTAGCTGGAAAGAACGTCATTATAGTTGACGACATAATAAGTACTGGCGGAACCATAATAGAAGCCGTGAAGGCTCTTAAAGAGCTTGGAGCAAGAGAGATAATGGTTGGAGCAGTGCACCCACTCCTTATAGGAGATGCATATAATAGGCTTCTACGCCTAAGGTTAAAGGATTTAGTTGGAACAAACACCATATTAAGCCCTATAAGTAAAGTCAGTGTAGCTCCCGCCATATACAGTGAGTTAATCACTATCTTAAGTATTTAGTATTTAATGAACATATATCAAGGCAGCAACCTTTTCCACGCACATATAATATTTAGAGAAAAACACTCTGCATGTACATTGCCCTCTAGAGGATCCTCTCTTCTCACATGATCGATGACGTATAGATCCCTCTTTATGCAGTAATGTGTTGTAAGTCGTTTACTCTATGGATTTACTTGTATTATTAGAAAATAGTTTTAAGCACGGCCATCAGCATCCATGAGGACATTAGCAACAGTTTTTATATCTGTTGAAACATGAAACATACCGGGGAATTCGTGCCATGAACTATAGAGCTCTATTTATTGATGTTAGTAAGAGAAGTAGTTGGGTAAAGGAATATGCAGTTCCAGAAGTCATGGGGGCCATTGATTTAGGCATTGAAGTGCATTTAAAGGAGCTAAAGACTTATAATCAACCACCGTATAGCCCCCTCAATGCCTTAGTAATTGGCAGAGGAATCTTGGCTGGAACAAAGCTTTATGGAGTTAACAGATTAGTAGCAGTATTTAGAAGTCCATTGACTAGGGGGCTCCACGTAGCTTCAATGGGTGGAGCAGCCTATCAATTTAAGGTGAAAGTGGATGCACTATCAATTATTGGCAGTAGTGAAGTTCCTCTAATAATTAAAGTATACGATGAAGGTGATGGAGTTCCTAAAGTTGAGTTCACTGAAATAAATGATAAAGAGCTTGAAGAAATATGGGTAGGTTATGGAGACTTTAAAGGGGTATATGCTTTACAAAAGTACTTGAGTGAGAAGCATAAAGACTTCTATAGTAAATACAATGGCAGAAGCATTCTAGTAGGACCTGCTTCAAAGTACACTAACATAGGTGCACTATTTTCAATAACACTCCACCGCGGTGAAATGGACTTAGGCAGTGAAGACTTTGCTGCACGTGGAGGCCCAGGCAGTGTGCTCTACAGAGCTCACCACGTTGCTGCAATAATTTATGGAGGATTATATGACGTAAGTAAGGATAGGCCTTTGCAGCTAAATGAGTCTAAGTGGATCATGGACTGGTTTATTAAGAACGTTGGGACAAGCTACCCAATGGAGGTAATTAAGGCCGGCGTAAAGTATAGATATGATGATAAATTGAAGAGCGGCGGTACATTCGGATCAAACTATCCACACCTTAAAACTGCTACACCAATGTTTAACTTTAACAACATATACTTGCCCATAGAATTAAGAGATAAATTGCATGGATTAATAATGAAGTACATGTGGGAGCCGTTCAATAAGGAAGCTATTGAGACTAAGAGCTGGAAGGTATGTGGAGAGCCATGCCCCATAGCTTGTAAGAAAGTTAGGAAAGGGAAGTATAAGAGTGATTACGAGCCATACGAAGGCCTAGGGCCATTCATAGGGATATTCGATCTACATGAAATTGAGAGAGTAGTTGAGTTAGCGGATTCATACGGCTTTGACGCCATAGAGTTGGGCCACTTAATAGGCTTCATATTTGAAGCTTTAGAGAGAGGATTGCTTAAGCCAGATGAAGTAGGTCTATCAAGTAAGCCACTATTTAATCCAAGTGAGTACAGAATTGAGTACAGCAAGCACAATGCAGATCTAGCTATTGAAATAATAGAGAGACTTGCTTGGGGTAAACAACCTCTGATTAGATTAATAGGGGAAAGAGGGCTGAGGTCTTCTGCAAAGATCCTTGACGTACTTTATAAGGAAAGAGTTGAAGCTCTGAGAATAAAGTTTGAGGACTTAATTGTATATGCTCCATTTGGAGAAGAAGGACACATAACTCCAAACTACTACTGGACCCCAGGGCTCGTAGCACCACTAGCTATCACTGGGAGATACTGGACTTTATATGCAAGCGTATTTCTCCCTCCAGAGGAATATGCTAAAAAGAGCTTTGAGAGAGCTCTATGGGAGTACTTCGACGATAACATCGGTTCATGCAGGTTCCACAGAGGCTGGATTGAGGCCAGGCTTCCAAAGATCCTTAATGAATTAATGGGTGTAAGCAATATAATTGACATTTTAAAGAAGAAGTATAGAGATATAGTTGATTATCAAGAGAAAGCTAGAGCTCAACCAGTCTTCTGGGATAGCAAAAAGACCATAGATATAGTTGCTACAGCTGCAAAAGAGTTTGAATCAAAGGAATGGGCTGCAAAGTTTAGTGAAAACAGGCTTTCAGCAGCTGTAGAATGGTGGAATAAGTTCTACGAGAAGTTAAGTGAATTAATTAAGGCATAATTCCTTGAGTAGACCTCTAAGCACTTTTATCCAATACTTTTTTCAATTACTTTGCCGCCACAACTCTCTAAAGTCTTTACTAATAATCCCTCGGCTTTATCAATTATCTCCCTAAGCCTTTTATGACTCTTAGCCTCAGCATAAATCCTTATCTTAGGTTCTGTTCCACTCATTCTAACTAATATCCATGAATAGTCTTCATACTCGCATCTTACTCCATCGATTTTCAACACGTTAGAGGGTTCTCCAAGAGCTTCTGAAAGCCCTTCTACAACTCCTTGATAAACGCGGTTCAGTAAGTCCTTGGGCTCTATCCTATAGCTTCTTCTATCCCATGGGTAATCAGGTATGTTCATTGCTTCAAGCAGTTCGTCGAGAGGCTTGCCTTCTTCAATGATTGCCTTGGTCAATAGGCCTGCTTGCCAAATTCCATCAACCCATGGTCCCCAAACCGGATCTATTAGCTTCCACGGCTCTGCTGCAAGCACTACGTTTGAAGCACCAATCTCCTTCAACTTCTCGTGTATTTTGCCGAGTCTACATCTCTCAACTCTTCCTCCAAGCCTTTCGACAACTTCATCAATTACTCTTCCAGTATCCACTGATACTACGATAGTTCCCCTTCTTTCCCTAAGCATTAAGGCTGCGTAAAATGCTATTAATCTATCCTGTCTAATGAAGCCTGTTCTTGGAGATAGAGCTGCAAGCCTATCTGCATCACCATCGTGAGCTAGCACTAAGTCTGGGTTAAACGCCTTATATGCTGGAAGGAATTCCTCTAACACATCCTTTCTTGGCTCAGGATGCCTTGCCTTAAAGAAGCCATCAGGATCTCCATTAATTGTATATACTCTGGCACCAATTTTCCTCAATATAGTTGGAGTAACTGTAGAACCAGCTCCATTAGCTAAATCCAAGACTATTCTTGGCTCAATAGTTTTCTTCTCAGGCTCAAGTCTAGCAGCAGCGTCCTCAATGTATTCATCCACTATTTCGGGAGAGAAGTAGAATTTCCCAGATCTAAACCATTCACGCTCCTTTGCTTCATTTATAACGCTCTCAATTCTTTCTTCAAGGCGCCTAGTATACTCATAGCCTTCGTGATCGTAGAACTTAAATCCATTGTACTCAGGTGGATTATGACTAGCAGTTACAGAGACTCCGAGCCTCCCATGCCACATTGATGCATAGGCAGCTATAGGTGTAGGTGCTAATCCAATGTAAAAAGCATTCATGCCTCCAGCCATTAATCCACTCATGAATGCCAAGCTTAGTGCTGGACTAGTGATGCGCGTATCGTGAACTAAGTAGCCATTTCCACCTCCAACTACTTCAGCTACAGCGAGGCCAAGCCTATAAGCTAAATGCGGGTTAACTTCATCCGGATAGATTTTTCTTATCCCAGCTGTTCCAAACAAATTCAATTAATTCACCCTGTAAAAATACCTTGTTAGAAGTCCTCTTCATTAAAGGCAGAGCAGGGGGCTCTATGGACTAAGTAGCAGAGTAGGTACTGCTTACTTAACTTCTGCAAGACTCCAGTATTCGATGAGTTAAATGCCTTTAATTGTAAGAACACAGTATCACCTGGTTATCTTAGCTTGGCTCAGTTTCCTTAGCAGATATCTTGTCTCTTGATCGCTTTCAGAGCTTTAGCCACAGATTTCTTAAGGTCTTGCGGGTGAATAGCCCCCTCTCCATACATTTTCTCTAACTCACTGAAGCTATTTACTTCCAAGTCTCCACCATACTTCATGGGCCTCTCTACGTGTAATGTAAACTTTCTCGAGAAAAGTATGTATTTAGCCAGTTGAATTACGGGGTTTAGCTCAACTTCTCTTGGAGGACAGTATGCTCTAGCTATCTTTAGCTCTATTTCCTCAGGAGAGTCGTGGACAAATATGGCTGTTTCAGGCTTACTTTTACTCATCTTTACTTCAGATAGGTAGTCATCTATTTCCACTTCTTCAGACATCTTTCTCTCTGGACCGCTTAAACTCACTAAGAGCGGTGTATGAATTGCAATAGCTTTCTTTAATCCCATTTTCTCAGCTAGATCTCTCTGCAGCATGTGTGCCTTCCTCTGATCAGTTCCTCCAAGAGCTATGTCTAGGTCTAAGTAAATTATGTCTACGACTTGCATTAGTGGGTAAATTATTTTTGAAGCATCTGATTCAGCTTCTCCAGCTCTTCTGCCCATAATTGTTAGAGCTCTCTTTACTCTAGCTAAGGAGACGTTTTTAGCCGACTTTATTACTAGCTCCCAGTACTTCTTGTCGCTCACTAAGTCTTCAGCGTCAACGAACTTTATTGGAGATACGTCTATTCCATAAGCCTCCATGACTTTTTTAACGAACTTTGCCGCTGTCTTTATTAGATCCATGTTGCCGCCCAGCTTATCGTTTATGTACGCATGCCAAGTTGCCTCAAGTACATACATGTCTACTCCAGCTTCAATGAAGTCTCTTACCTTGTTCATCCATATGAGCCAGCCCACGTGAACTAAGCCGCTTGGCTCAAAGCCTATGTACGCCTTAGGTTTATCAACATTTTCTAAGAGTGTTCTTAACTCACTTGCTGTAACTACTTCAACTGTTCCCCTAGTTATTAGATCGTATTTTTCATCTAAATTCATTTAGCCTCCCCGCATTTTCTAGCTTAATAAGTCGATTACTTCTTTAACTTTTACACCAGCTCTAATGCCTAACTCTACGGCTTTAGAAGTAACGGCCTCTACTTCTCCGTCCAGCATTTCCTCAACGTTATTCACTCCACGTACTCTAGCTGCTACTGCATTAAGCTTATCTGCAGCAGTTATATCAAGGTATCCGCACATTACGAAGCCTCTACTTCCAATTATTGCTACTAGGGGGGGTGCACTAGGTAAGCTTACTTCTACACCTATGACTCCTTCCCTAACGTTCTTTAATCTAACTAAAGTATATTCTTCAATAGCTCGACTACTCAACTACTCCACCTAGATTTAAACTTCTGCAACTAGTTAATAGAAATTCTTTTAAAAGATCTTTGTATAATGCTGCTCCACCATAGCTTATTCAAACTATTTAAGTGAGTCAAGTAAGTTGTGGAATTAAATGTAGCAGTAGTTTGACCCAATATACGCTTAACGCTTAACCATAGGTGATGGAAGTGGCCAAATACTTAATCAAGGCTAGAATACACGTAGACGGCATAGTGGAGAAGCCAGACGTCATTGGAGCTATATTTGGCCAAACAGAGGGGCTTTTCGGAGGACAACTTGACTTAAGGGAGCTGCAGGAAAGTGGAAGAATAGGTAGAATACAAGTAAACTTAAGGACTCATGGAAATACGTGTAGTGGTGAAATAATCATACCAAGTAACCTAGATAGAGTTGAAACAGCTTTAGTAGCTGCTTTAATTGAAAGTGTTGATAAAGTGGGGCCTTATAACGCTAAAATAGAGTTGAGCGAAATAATTGATCTAAGGCTTGAAAAAATCAAGAAGATAGTTGATAGAGCTAAGGAAATACTGCTTAATTGGAGTAAAGAGGAAGTTCCCGACGTAAAGGAATTACTCATAGAGGTAGAAGCAGTACTCAGAAAGCCTGAGCCAATAAAGTATGGACCTGAGGGACTGGCAGCAGGTCCAGACATAGAGAAGGCTAGCGAACTAATCATTGTAGAAGGTAGAGCGGATGTAATTAACTTACTGAGGTACGGCTACACTAATGCAGTAGAAGTAGGTGGAGCTAGAGCTGAAATACCTAAGAGTGTAAAGGATCTTGCTGAAAGAAAGGAGAAAGTTATAGCCTTCCTGGATGGCGATAGAGCTGGAGACATGATACTGAAGGAGCTACTTAAAAACAATGTAAAGATCGATTACATAGCTAGAGCCCCACCAGGTAGAGAAGTAGAAGAACTATCTGGGAGAGAAATAAGTGAAGCTTTAAGTAAGGCAACTCCAATTGAGAAAGCTGTAAAGGAGCAAAGAAGGCAAGTTCAAGTAGTTGAAAAAGCTAAAGCTCTAGAAGAAGTAATTGAAGAATCTAGAGAAGTATTGGCATTGCCGACAAGCATCATTGATACTATGAAAAGCCTTAATGGAACTCTAGAGGCAGTACTCTTAGATGCTCAGTGGAACTACGTAGAGAAGCTGCCTGTAAGAGACTTAATCACTAAGTTACAGGAGCTTAATGAAGGAAGCATTAATGCAGTAGTGTTTGACGGCATAATTACTCAAAGACTATTAGATGTAGCTTTAGAGAAGAACATAAAGATCATAGTGGGCGTGAAGCTAGGCAACATAACTAATAAGCCTAAGGAAATCACTATACTTACCTACAACGATCTACATTAATACACTATTTTTTACCAAAGTACTCAAATATGCTTTTCTGCCCACTGATCGCACTCTTCAATTGTTGCTCAGTGACTCCAAAGTACCCCAGGA
Organism: Desulfurococcaceae archaeon; assembly: GCA_038879595.1. Lineage (GTDB taxonomy): Archaea > Thermoproteota > Thermoprotei_A > Sulfolobales > Desulfurococcaceae > JANXDZ01. Next base: position 12,873 of record JAVZTI010000021.1, read on the forward strand.
TCCTTAGGGCAGCTGGGATTACTTGTCTATCAATGTAATAACTTACATCAATTAATCCGTATTCCTTTACAAGTACTGCTGGCTCAACTTTCGTAGATACCTTCCCAACACCTTTAGTGACTACATAACCTATTTTATCGCCTACGCTAACTCTATAGCCCATCTTCATTAGCTTCTGTGCAGCAACTACATGAGGAGCATCTACTTCATATTCGTCGAGGGCCTTAGTCAGAGTCTTCCATATGACTAGCTTCTCTAAGGGGATTTTGTTAGCCTTAAGATCTGATATGACGTTCCTCACGTATTCTACAGCTTTATCAACGCTCATCTCTTTCAACAGTATTTCAACAATTCTCTCCTGAACTTCCTTAGCTATTTCAGCCCAATCTCCTCTAACGGCTTCAAATCCAACTATGTCGATCCTTCCATCAGTCATTAAACCAACATATCTCTTTTTTGCTTCAGTAAAGAATACCCTTACATAGATTTTATCTATCTTTATATCAAAGCCTAGCTCACTTTCCACATAATCAATGAGCTTCTTTACTTTTGCCTCATCATGCTTTACGAATAGGGAGTCTGTGTCTCCATAAATTACTTCTAATCCAAGCCTCTTAGCTTCTTCAACGGCTTTCATTATAGTCTCTCTACCCCAGGCAGTTACAGCTTCAGCTCCCTCCTTACAATACCACCTAGCTCCAATCCAACCCATGTATCCGTAGGAGGCATTTGCAAGTATCTTAAGAGCCCGCTGTCTCTCATTGAGGAGCCTGTATTCAGGACTTTCTGGAGGATGCTTCTTTAATTCCTCTCTCACAGCCCTCCTTAAGTCTATGAGCTTTGTGAGAACTTTCTTAAAGAATCCCTCAGGAGCCTTCTTAAAGCAGTGTCTTACTTCAGGTGCTATGTAGTCGCTGTCTGGATTGCACTCCATGGGTGCATAAGTGTCTGGACCTATGTTGTACTTCATCATTATGTTTGGATACATACTTGAAAAGTCTAGTACTGCTATATTGCTATGTATGCCTCTTTTTGGTGAAAGAACTATTGCACCCTTATAGGATTCATAAGGCCTCTCCTCCCTATTTGGAGCTAGCTCCCCTATCTTGTATGCTTCCCTCATTAAGTAATTCTCAAGTCTGTTTCCAACACTTGCTGATCCAACTTGATCTAGTGGGAGACCAGTGATGCTTGCTAACTGCATTGCAAATGGAAGCATTTTCTCTCCAATTCCATAAGTAGATACAGCGTCCTCCATAGCGTACTTAAGGAGTGTACTTCTAAGGTTTAAGTTATCCCAGTACACAGGTATATCAGTGTAGTTTATGAGAGTTCTCTCACCCCTCTTCATTACTCCTAAGTAGTCTGCAACTACATCAAGGCTCTTCACTTTTATTTCAGTTATCTCCTCAGCGTAATCATATAGATCTACGCTTAACCTACCAGGTATAGATATGTGTCCATAAGTGCTCTGCCTAGGCTCTCCATCAACTTTCCTTCCAACATCGAGCTTTATGCCTAAGTGCTTAGCTCTGTTAATTAAGTAAACCCAGTCAAACCTATTGCTGTTGTAGCCTAGGATTATATCAGGATCGTACTTCTTAACGTAGTCCACGAATTCAAGTATTAAGCCCCTGTCATCCTTATCCCTTGCAGTTAGCTGACGCACTTCCCCTCGATCATTTACTAGAGATATCACTATTACTGGATCCCTCTCAGGCCTTGGATATCCAGGCGAGTAAACTTCTATATCGAATGCAAGTAGCCTAAGGCTTTTCGGAGGAGCAGTGTCTTCAATGCTTTTTATAAAGCCCACTACTTCGTATTCATCGTCAACTCTATAGGCATTGCCTCTGCCTATCTTAACTACTTCAGCTACATGCCATTGGCAGGGATGGATGTCGTTATCTATAGAGTACCTCATTGAGAACCTTATGTCTGCTTCAACAACTTCTCTAACACCTGGAATTCTTGATACAGCTTCCCTATATTCTCTCACATACTCTGGAATAACAGTAGTTATCTTTAGAGCTTTTACAGGCTTCCCAAAGTACTTTCTTTCAACTACTTCTACACTTATTATTGGGGATGAAGGCTTAGAACACGCCTTTACTCTAGAGATTAAGTTATCTAGTTCAGCATCTTCATGTAGTATTGCGTAAAAGTACGGCCTAAACCTCCTATCTCTTAGCAACACTCTTCTCTCATTGCGTGATATAGCCCATATAATTATGTGTGGTTCCTTACCTACGACTTCATATGATACGTCTAGCACGTAGAAAGTCAGCAGCTCCTTACTCACAAATTCCCCCAACATTATTAATTACTTAACTACTTAAATTGTCTTAATGCAGCTTTAACTTCCTTAACCATGACGTATGCATCGCTTACTCCATAGTAGTTCTTTAATACTCCTGAAACTACGTATCCATGCTTCTTATAGAAGCCTATGGCAGACTTATTTAATACGTCTACTTCAAGAAATATCCTTAGAGCACCTCTTGAAGCAAGCTTCTCTTCAAGAGCTTTCAAGAGCTTGCTTCCTATGCCTAAGCCTCTGTAAAGAGGGTGTACAGCTATTGAAATTACGTGGCCGAGAACTTCCCTGCGGCGTAATTCAATTAACCCAATGATGTATCCAATTACTTTACCTAGAGCTTCTGCTACAAGGAATAAGTCACGGGCCATAGCATAATAGAGTAGAAATACTGAAAAATCGTAAGTAATGTTCCCAGTAAAGCTCAATGATTCAACTTCGTAGACCTCCCTTAAATCCCTTGGCTCAACAACTCTAATCAATGCCTCTAATTCAATAACGCTAGGCAAGCCTCCCTCCATAAGTAGCGAAGTTCAATTGAGCTAAAAATACTGTACGGCATTTGAGTAGCTTATGGGGAGTTGAGTGAGGATAGTTGAGAAGAAGCTTGACAAAGGCTACGTAGTGCTTCAACTAGAGACTCCAGACGACTTATGGATTCTTTACACAATCATTGAGAGCGGAGATGTAGTTGCTTCAAAAACTACTAGAGAAGTGAAGTTTGAAGGAAGTGGTGAGAGTAGGAGGATCCCGATGAACATAGCTTTAAGAGTTGAAGAAGTGGAATACCAGCAGTTCAGCGATAAGCTAAGAGTAAGAGGAGTAGTTGTGGAAGGACCCGATGAACACGGAGTCATAGGTAAACACCATGCTTTAAGCATAGGTGTAGGCTCAATAGTAGTGTTGTATAAAGAGAAGTGGCCCAAGGTATTGTTAGATAGGTTGGAGAAAGCCTCTAATTCCAGGGAGAATGTACTGCTAGTGGCAATAGACTATGAAGAAATAGGAGTAGCTTTGCTAACTAGCCAGGGCTTACAAAAGCTTATTGAGTTATACTCTCATTTACCTGGAAAGGATAGCCCAGGCTTTGAAGAAGAACTTGAAAACTACTTGAATAGAGCTGCTGACTCAATTGCAGAGCTCATCAATAGGCATGAAGTCAACGTAGTAATCATTGGGGGACCAGGTCAGTTAAAGCATAGAGTCGGCAATAAAATACTTGAGAAAATATGTAGAAAGATACTGCTATACTACGACTCTACATCAATGGGGGGTTACGCAGGGCTCCTTGAGTTAAGCAAAAGAGATGTTGTTACCACTGCACTAAAGGACGTTGAGTTAATAAAGGCTGAGAAAGCATTCAATGAATTCACTAAGCTACTCCAAGTAAGTGAATCCATGGTGGCCTATGGATTGATGGAAGTTGAAGAAGCAGCTATAAGTAATGCTATAAAAACACTGCTTGTATCTGAAAGCTCTCTAAAGGCGAGTAATGATGAGGAAAGGAGAATGTTATTGAAGTTAATTGAAGAAGCTTACGCTAAGGGCTCTGAAGTAATTGTAGTTCCTAGGGGAAGTGACGTTGAAGCCCAAGTGAAGTCATTTGGCGGAGTCATAGCGATCCTGCGTTATTCACTAATGCATCGTGAAACTAGGAGTTAATACAAGACATTCCTTTCATAAAGAGTACTACTTTCTCTACTTGGATAGTATTCTCTCAAGACTCCTTTAATGCCTTCGCCCTTGGGGAAGGGCTTGCCCATAACTAAATAATTTCTATTGTTAAACCTTATTGTATAGCCTTGAACTTCATTGAATGTCTCCACACTTATTAGAGTGCCGTTTATTGTTGGAGCTTCATGTAGTCCGAATACTGTTGAAGCTTTTTTAACCATCCTCAGCCTGTATTGAACTTTGTCCTTGAATTCCACTGTGCAGTAGTGAATGTTTAAGTTCTTAACAGTCCCTAAGGCCCATTTAATTAGTTCTATTGCAGGAGCTTCTATGCCTTCAATGGTGAAGCCCTTGGGCTTTAAGCCTCTTAGCAGCACTGCTTCAATGTTTGAATCAGATACTTCGAATTCATTTATGTTTACGTACTTAACTCCAATTTCATCCAGCTTCACTAAAAGATCCTTAATGTAGTTTACGTAGTTGCTTAACGGTATGAATGGCACTTCAACGACTACGTCGAAGCTATACTTAACGGCTTTTTCAACGGCTTCTAAGTACTCAGCTTTATAGGGGTGTATTCTAAGCTCATTTAACCCACTTGATTCAAGTACTTCTAAGACGCTATCATCAATGAGTCTTCCAGTAGTGTAGAGATGTATGTGGAATTTTTCTCCAAACTCCTCTTTAAGTAACATGATCATGTTGACTGTAACGTCAAGCGATGATATGGGGTCTCCTCCAGTTATCCCAGCCCCAAGAGCTCCAACTCTATATGCTTCATCAATTACATCGCTGTAGCTAGTAGCTCTAACTTCATTAACGTAAATCGTTTTTCTCCCAAACTTCTCCCTAGATATTGGGCAGTACCAGCAGTTGTCTAGACATAGGCCGGTTACAAAGATCACCATTTTCCCTCCGAGTAAGCAATACTTGCATCCAGGGGGGAGGGAGCCAATTACATAACCTGTCTTAAGGCTGTAGCGCAGCTCTCTAGGAGCGTTCAATAAAGATCCTCCTAACCCACTGGTTCTTTTTAGCTAGTTCACTTAATGCTTCCTCAATTGATGCTTCACTTAACACGCGGTACTTTATGAATACTCCTGTACGGCCTATTTCATCTCTTCTCGTGAGAACTCTAGTTCTCTCTAAAACAGTATCTACACTTATGTTCAGTACTTCAGCTACTCTTGACTCAAAGCCTATAACTGGGGCTTCTCTATGCCCTCTCTGCGTTGGCTCTATGAGTACAAGCCTTTTATCTACTCCAGGAACTCTAACTCCCTTTAAAAGCTCACTTAATCCAATTACTCCACTAAAGTAGTAAAACTCACTCTCCCTCTTCTGTAACTTTAGTAGTGGAAAGCTCACTACTCTTCTACCAGCTTCATCCAAGACTAAGTATGCTTTAGGAGTACTCCCAGGGGTGGCCATAACTATGTACTTTTCTCTAATAACGTATCCTGAAGACTCCAGGGATATTTCAACTCTATAGCTTGGAGTAGGAGTTAAAAGCACTACGTCTATATCGCTGCCCTCCCACACGTCTCCCCTAGCTATGCTCCCATGTACGTAAGGCTCTAGTCCACCGCTAGCTAAAGCAACCATTATTCCACGAGTCTCTTCCCTCAACTTCTTTAATAACATCCACCTACTTTCATCATACACTACCTCTCTATACTCTGGAGCTCTAACTACCTTTTCTCTAACCATAATTGCCGGCCTACAGGCTTTTTCACTGAGATTAACAAGTTTTAAAGTAGTTCCAGTAGTTTAATAATTTAAGCTGTGGGAAGAGCTTTGAGTGAACTCATAGTGTTTGCAGCCGGCTTAGCCTCCTTCTGGTTATGTATAAACATAGCTTATTCACTGAAGAAGGAGTGGTTTAACAAACGTGAATTAAAGCTAGTTTATGGAGTAGCATTAATTTATAAGAGGCCCTATAGCCCTAGGCAGCGTAAGCTGGCTTCAGTAATTAGTTATGCTTCAATACCATTAGTGGCGTATAGCGTATATGCATTCTACACAACAATGATTTCATCAATTGCAGCTAGAGTGGGTTTAATTGGTGTTCCTGAAGAACTCAAGCCGCAGCTCCTTGTGCCTGGATTAAACGTGAGAGGCATTGACTTACTGTTCTTTATTACAGCTGTAGCATTAGCTGCGTCAATACATGAATTCAGCCACGCTATTGTAGCTAGATCTAGGGGTATTGGAGTTAGGAAAGCTGGTTTTGCATTAATAGCAGTACTACCACTGGCATTTATTGAGCTAGATGAAGAATCCTACAGTAGTGCTAGCGCTAAGTCAAAAGTGCTTTCCTTAATGGCTGGGCCTGCTTCAAACATAGCGCTAGGCTTAATAGCGTTGCTGATATTGCCGCTGTTAGTTAATTCAATTGGATTATTAATATTGAATGTAGAGGCTGGCAGCATAGCTGAATCAATTGGCTTAAGGCCATACACAGTGATTACTGAAATAAATGGTGAACCAGCAACTATTGACTCACTAAGTAGAGTCGCTAACGTTAGTGAAACTAGAGATATCTTAATTAAAGTTGTTTGGCCTAATGGCTCTGAGGGGATCATTGGCTTCACTAAGCCTGCTGGAAGTAGAATAGGCATTGAAGTAGTACAGCTTGCTCCAAATAGATCTATAGCTGCATCCATTGGTGTCCGTACAGCACTAGCGCTTGCTTTAATGACTTACTGGCTGCACATAGTTAACTTCAGTCTTGGAGCAATAAATTCAGTGCCATTATTTATAACTGATGGAGGCCAAGCACTAAGGGAATTATTGAGAAAGCCTTCAATAAGCTATGCTGTCAGTACAGCTACCCTCATAATACTCATACTTGCGCTACTGCCTTAGGCCCTTAAAATCCATGGGCCTTACGTATTTAACCCCCCCAAGCAAAGTATATTAATGGCCGCGGGTAGGGCCTCTCCACCCTCAATGAGAGGGTAGGGGCCAGATAATTCCGTGGAGAACTACTGCATCCACTAACCCCCACGCCATACAATGAACTCCGCCCCTTGGGGCCTGTAGTGGCGGAGCTCCTCTCGGAGGAGAGGAGTCAACCGCCTTAGCTGGGGGAACTAGGCCAGGCCCGGAAGGGAGCAACCTAACCCTGGCTACAGGCGTTCAAGGGTTAACGGAGCTGAGGAAGGCGTGGAAGGGCTCTAGTGGGCTATGCAGTAGTTCTCCACGGAAGGCCGCGGCCAATAACTCAACACAACATATGCATAAATACCCTGCATTAATATAAGTCAATAGAGCCGGGGTCGCCTAGCCTGGTAGGGCGCCGGCCTGCTAAGCCGGTGGGGGACAACCCCGCGCGGGTTCAAATCCCGCCCCCGGCGCCACTCCTCATAAACACCCACAATATCCTCTACAGGACCAACGTACTTATCCCCATGGTACAGGTAGAACCTACCCTTCACAACTTTAACCCTCCAGGTAGAGGGCATTGGTTACCCCCGCGATGTGGATACACCTTCGAGATATAAAAAGTGTATTGGGAGACTTGATGGAGGGGTAACTCTATGATAACTCTAGGATTTCGTAGATTGTTGAGGGCTGGATCTACTCACTAGGGTGGAGTTCGCGAGGGTCTTGATCACCGGGGGCGCAGGTTTTATCGGTCATAGTATGGGGTTTAGGTTTCATATAAGTTGGTACTGTTTGCTATCTACCCTTGGCATCACAGACCTTATGCTCCCTTTCATCAGAGGCCTGTTGTAAGTGGATTGATCGCCTCTGATAAGTTCAAGGCATTTCATGCTGGGAAAGAATTCGAATGTGTGGTAAACTCGTTGAGAAATAAAGGATTACCATCCTTTGTTTCTAGGGCTATCTCTTCAATGTATTATTTAGCCTCAGCAAATGGATGTAAGGATAAAGACCATTTACAGGTAATAAAGTACCTCTCGAACGAGTCATAATTGTAGCTCTAAACCTCCCTGGAATTCCCGCACTTTAGGGCGGGAGGAGGTCAAACGCTCAACGCTCCTACTTTGATAAATACACTCTTTGAGGACATATCCTCGCCGATCCTGGAAGACCTTACTAGCGGTACTGTGGTTTCCGAGCTGAGGAGAGAAGATAGCTAGGTTATCTACACTCTTAATTATACTTGCTGAGCATAGCTAGAGCTCCGAATAGTTCTACGGTTTACGGCAAAGCTTAAATTCCTTACCCGTAGTTTTAGTATCTTGGTGATTTCTTGATCTACTACGTGCCGCCCGCCGTGAGGCTAGCTGAAGTGTCTAGTAAGGGTCTCGAAGACCGTGTAGTAGAGTACGTTAAGTCCTTAATGACTAAGATCATAACTCCGAGCTTTGATTCGGTGGGCGGCGCGGTTAAGACCTACATCCGCAAGGCCGTTCGAACTGGTGCCTGGAGGCACCTCAAGCCCGAGTCGCGCGCACTCCTACTCGCACTACGTAGCTGGAAGAGGAGCGTGAAGTCACTAGTTCTTCGGTCTATACTCACCAGGATATTCGTTGAGATAGAGCTACACACTACTAGGGGGAAGGCGATATTCTACGGAATACTGGAGGCCATGAGGGAAGCGAGAGAAGTACTCTCAGACCTCTCGGGGAACCTATCTAAGATAATCGTTATGGGAATACAGTACATGAACCTACCACTACTCTACAGAATACACGGATAGCTAGCCAGCTGCGCGTCAGGGACGTGTAAGATTACAGGACTATGCTTAATGCGCTAGAGGTACTCGGACTCACACTAGCACTAGCACACTTCACGGTCCCACTGGCGTACTACGCGTACGCTAAGCTGAAGTGGCTTAAAAGACCGTGGAACCTCAGTATAG
>JAVZTI010000022.1:0-19354 GCA_038879595.1 Desulfurococcaceae archaeon
ATAAAGGCTCATAATAGTCAAAATATCCTGGAATTATATAACCATAAATTTCACTATTAATAATGCTCTCTGGATCCGATCCTACCAAAGCCTGTATTCTAAACTGATGGTATTTGTAATCCCATATGCCGATGCACATGTCTGTAGGCATAAAGTTGCCTCCAAACACGTATGCTGTATCCCCTAATATATGAGATACTTCAGTTACATATATCCAGGCAGGTACTTCAGGCAAGTCTTCGAAAGCATGCCATGGAGTCGTTCCAGTAAACGCGTGTCCCGGTTCTGCATGAGTAGCGCCTTTTTCATGCAAAATTTCCATTGTTTTAGCTGAGTTATCTGCTGGCGCATTTATTTGCTCTATTGTTAGCCCTAACTTTTCTTCAAGAGTCTTGGCTACTCTTACAATTGTGTCAAGATTAGGGAGAGGTTCTACTTTCCTTGTAAAATAATTAAATCTAAAACATGGAAATGATGTGACGCCTACAACTCTTACATTAGGGAAACTATTTATAGTTCTCGTAGCTTCGATGATTTCTTTTTCAGGAATTCCACCCTCCTGACAGGGATAAAAGAAGTCACCTCTTCCAATAGGTCTAATGAGCAGCTTTTGCTTGATCCCTAGCTTACTTGCAATCTTTGATATCTGCATAGCCTTCTCTATAGAGTAAACAGTGATTACTTCTGGCGTAACTTCCTTTAAGACATACTCTATTTCATTTCTTGGGATCTGGGATAAATGGCCTACATGTCCAATCGGAATTCCATATTTATGTAAGCATTTTACATCCTCTATGTCGACGGCAACGCTTTTTAATCCAAGATCGCTTATAACTTTGCTCACTAATGGATTTCTTCCAAACTGCTTTGTCATGAAGTAGCACGATATGCCATATCTATCTGCTTCTCCCTTTATTACTAATGCATTTTTTCTTACAGTGTCTAAATCAACGACTACAGTATTAGGAGGAATGAGACCTTCTTGATGCATTTCAACGGCGACTTTTATTAAATTAGGATTTCTCCTTATTATAACATTTAGGAAGTTCATTTGCTTACCCCATTTTAAGGAATATAATAAAAAACAACAACTATTTAAGCTCTTTAACTTTAAGCTCCTTTTAACTGCTGACGCAGTAATTCTACCACTTCTTCTGGCAAGTCTCCGTAATACCTATTATTTCCTGTCTTATACCACATTTCAATAAGGTTAATTGCTACAACCGGGTATGCTCGGCTTACAAAGTAGCCGTTATGCACCTCTTCTCTTTTACCTATTAACCACTTCATTGCAGCATATACCATGTTTCTACCCATATCAATTAGATCTGCTTCGCCAGCACCTACTATAGGGTTTTCGGGATCAGCTATCGCTCTAGCACCCTCAAGCCCGCCAAGATCTGGTGCTGCAACAATTACCTGTCCAACTAGGCCAAGTGCTATAATTGCTGAAGCAGCACCAGTAGCTGGACCAATCATCCAGGTGGCCCATATAGCATCGATCTCTGGATGAGCTTGAAGCATGCCAACAACAAGATCATGACATTGACCCACATCAGTAAATGCTACCTCAGCAACTATTTTTATATCTGGATATTTATTAAAGACATCAATTGCACCTTGGTACCTCATAACGTTTGTCCATTGTACTAAGCCGAACTTCACTATACCTACTTCACCTCTATAATTCATCATGTAGGCTAATATTTCTGCAGCTATGGCACCCTGCGCATAGCCATCTGCATCAATTAACCCTATATAGTTAGGGTGGCCAAATAATCCTTCAGGAGTAGTCCACACATGTACTTGTGGTACTCCCGCATTCGCTAGCCTTACAAATGGTTCTCCAAGAGTTACTGCTTCATAAGCTTCTCCAACTATGAAACTAATATCACGTGCTTTAGCAATTAAAGTCTCAACTTGAGCTATTTGCTCTGAAATACTCCACGCATCCATTCTTCCTGTATCAGGAAAACCGAGTTCACGAAGAACGTCGTTCATTCCAATGATGTTTAGTATTTCTGTGGGATCAGGTGTTGCTACAAGGTAGTAATACTCCTTTAATTTTAGCTGTTTTGCTAATTCTTTTTCTTCAGGACTCAACGCTAATTGAGCCCCACTAAGCGGAGTCTCATTATTTGGCCCTCTAGGGGTTTTTATTGTTGCATATTCTTTTTCCAATGCACGAATAAACTCTATCGGAACAGGTCTAAATTTGTCTCCAAGCTTCGGTACTTTATATTCAGCTGGAGGCGCTGTAGGGGGATGTGTAATTGGATAAAGTGCAATTACTGCCAGTGCAATTATAATTACGGCCTCTACTATAGCCACTATACCAAGTTTGGGAAATTTTGCTGCTTTAGACACTATATACACCTCTATCTTTATAGTCTCATGAATGCCTATATAAATTTTAAGTGCTATAATCTTTAACCGATTTGAACGTGCAATATTAATGAAATTCGCGCAGATTATTTAAAGGTCTATTAAAACAACGATATTTTAAGACTCCTTTAAGCTTATTAATTTATATTCTTTTCCAGCATGTAGGTATATTTCTCCAGCTTCCTTTAGTGCTTCAAGGAGTGCCTTCTCTTCATCGCTTAATTCATCGACTTCCCCTAGCTTAATGGGGAATTTACCTATGAATTGCCTATAGAACTCTTGATCTACAACTATGTTTCCAACTCTAATTAGCTTCCCTGAGTAAATTAGTGACTGCAGCTTATCCCCATAGAGAGCGCTTGCTTCACCATACTCCATCACTCTCCTACTCCTCTCACTACTGCTTGACTGCCTACATGTAGCTAAGTACTTTTTAATTGACTCCAATTCTAAGTTAAGTGACTTAACTAATCTTGATAACTCACTAACCTTGCTTTCTAGAGCTTCAACTCTCTTCTTAACTCCATCTAACTCAATGCTGAAACCCCCTTCTAATTCAACTCCCCTACTTACAGCTCCTTCTCCACCACCAGCTCTCTCCACAGATCTACTGGAGTCAACTAACTCTACTCCTCTGCCTGAAGCTCTATAGCCTGAACCTACTTTCTCAACGTATCCAACTGCCTTAAGTCTTTGAATAACTCTGCTAACTAATTGAGGGCTTAAGCCAAGCTCTCTACATATTTCCTTAACTGTAGCTCCTGGATTACTACTTATGTAGTCAAGCACTCTACTGCTCAAACTCTTCTCACTCATAGATTCCCCCACTTACTGAAAAAACACTCCACCGCACGATCATATGTTTAGAGGCTAAGGCACTAATATTTTAATATCACTAACGCCCTGAAATTGATTGGAGAAAGCGTTGACCCCCTTCACTAGTGCAGTAGTGCTTGCTGCAGGAGCCTCAAGGAGGTTTAAGGACAATAAATTGCTTCAGAGAGTAGTCATTGACGGGAGAACTCTATCGTTAATAAGGCTTCTAGCGGAAAAACTATGCTCAATAAGCGAAGTAAGTGAAGTAATAGTTGTAGTAGGTCATGAAGCAGAGAGAGTAATTGAAGAATTAAGAGATCTTAATGTACAATTCATATACAACAAAGACTACTCAACTAAAGGCATGAGCAGCAGCGTTAAAGCTGGATTAAGTAAGGCATTAGAGCGAGCAGACATAGTCTTAATCCACCCAGGCGACATTCCATTCATATCCAGAGAAACTATAAGCAAGTGTGTAAAGATGGCTCTAGAGCTGCATAAAGAGCTCCACGAATTCATATTGATCGCTAGATATAGCGGTCGCAGCGGCCACCCAGTAATAATATCCTCCAAGAACTTAATTAAGGAAGCCTTGAGCATAAGTGAGGAGACCCTTGGGTTAAAGGGCTTTATAGCTAAAAACACTGACAAAGTACTCTACTGCGAGGCAAACGACTTAGGCGTATTATTCGACGTAGATACACCTGAAGACCTAGCTAAAGCTGAGGAAGTCTTTAAAGTAAAGTGGGTGCATTAGTGAAAGCACTAGCTAAAAGTCCTTGAGCCAACGAAGCTTCCGGAGCCAGGCTCACCAACTAATTCCCCATCAATTACCACAGGCTTTCCAGAAACAACTACGTGGCAAGGCCATCCAGTGAGCCTCAAGCCCTCGAACGGACTCCACCCAACTTTATAGTGTAGTTCACCTGCCTTAACTACTCTCTCCTTCTCAACATCTAAGACAACTATGTCTGCATCAGAGCCAGGAGTCAAAGCCCCCTTCCTCGGGTAAAGCCTAGCTATCCTAGCTGGATTAATCGATGTAACCTCTATGAACTTGCCGTAGTCTATTCTACCCATTTTAACTCCATAAGTGTAAATGAATGGAATCATTGTTTCAATAACTGGCATGCCTCCCCAAGCACTCCAAGGATCTTGAACTTCCTTCTCCTCAACAGTTGATGGAGCATGATCGCTTGCCACAGCATCTATTACTCCACGGCTCAGCGACATCCAAAGCCATTCAACGTCCTCAGGCGTTTTAAGCGATGGAGATACCTTAATGTAGTTCCCATACTTCTTCACGTCATCTCTAGTGAAGAATAATTAGTGGGGGCAAGTCTCTGCAGTAATCATTGCCCCCATGCTCCACAAGCTCTCTACAGTTAGTGAGCCAAGCTTTGACGATAAGTGAGCTATGTGGACGTGGGCCCCTGTCTCCATTGAGTAAAAGCCTGCTTTAGCTATTGAAGAAGCTTCAGCTACATCACTTCTAGACTCATGGTATGCCAATGCATCTCTTCTACCAGACGTTCTCCTAAGCCCATAGCTTATCAATTGATCATCTTCTGCATGAACTATTGCAACTCCATCAATGCTGGAAACTCTCTCCAAGATCTCTATTAAGGCTCTATCACTAGGCCTCCACTCTCCAGCCATGTATATCTTGTACCCAATGACTCCAGAGCTGTAAAGCTCATTGATTGACTCGTAATTTTCATCCCTAATCATGCCTGCGTGAACTCCGAAGTTAACGAAGCTATCCCTAAGCCCTGCTTCAACCTTGATCTTTAGCTTCTCAACGCTATCTACGAACAGCCTCAACGGCATGTCAAAGACCGTGGTTACTCCACCAAATGCTGCTGCAATACTGCCGCTCCTCCAGTCTTCGTGATGAAGATACTCCGGATCGTATATGTGTGCATGTAGATCTATTCCACCAGGTATAGTGAGCCTCCTAGAAGCATTGATCACTACATCAGCTACTTGAATGTACTTAGATGGATCCTTAACTACAGCCTCTATAACTCCATCGCTAGCGACAATGCCTCCTTCAATTAACTCTCCATCAACGTATAGGAGGGCTTCCTTAACAACAACTCTCAAAAGTTCCACCGCTATAGATTAATGGATAGTTACTGAAATACTTATTCCTCTAACTCCACTATCGGCTCAACTACTCTTCCGCTGACTACATCTACGTAGCCTTTATCAGTAAGCCTTAGCTCAGGTATTACTGGTAGGCTCAGCAGGCTTAAAGTCATGTAGATATGGCTGAATAAAGCTCCACGGCTGGAGAGAGCTCTCTCTAAAAGCTTCAGCTCTCCATAGACTGCTTCAGCTCTCTTAACGCTCATCAATCCAGCTAGAGGCAACTCCACTAATGCCTCTACTTCTCCATTAACTACAAAAGCTATGCCTCCCCCAGACTCCTTAAGAACTTTAACAGCTAAGTACATGTCTCTCGGATCAGAGCCAGCCACTATTAAGTTATGAGTGTCGTGAGCTATTGTCTGTGCAAGAGCCCCATCCCTCAATCCAAGGCCTTTAACAAACCCCCTCCCCACGCTACTTCCACCGCGGTGTCTATCTATAACTGAGACGTATGCCACGTCTTGAGGAAGCTCCATTAATCCACTGCTGTCTACAGACATCTCCACTCTAATCCACTTAGTTAAAGTACTTCCGGGAACTACTTCAATTACGTTTACCAATGCTTTAGCGCCCCTAGAGGCCTTTACAACTAAGTCTCCTGGCTCTATATCCCTATGGATCTTCACAGTCCTTAAGGCTTTATCAGGGTAAGTAAATGAGCCCATATCTCCATAGATCCACTCTCCACAGCTATAAACTACTTCTCCTCCAATAACGACTTTTTCAACACTTACTTCATTAATTGATGGAGATAGAATTATGTCAGCGTATCTCCCAGGGGCTAAAACCCCTATTTTATCGTCAAGCCTAAGCCTCTCAGCTGGATTTATTGTAACCATTTGAATAGCCTTCACTGGATCAACTCCATACGATATCGCTTTATTAACTATGTAGTCTAAGTACCCCCTTTCAACTAAGTCTTCAACGCTTACGTCATCTGCAACTAATGCAACTCTCCTCAAGTCTATCCTAGTGCTTTTAGCTATCTCTGATAGCTTCAAAAGATCCTTCCACGCACTCCCCTCCCTAATGTATAGATACATCCCTTTCCTAAGCTTCTCTAGAGCTTCATCAACTGCAGTAGACTCGTGATCGCTGCCTATGCCTGCAGCTATGTATGCATCAAGCACTCTCCCCCTAAGCATTGGAGCATGGCCATCAACTACCTTCCCGTGAATTCTCGTTGAAGCTATCTTAACTAAAGCCTCAGTCCTTGCATTAACAACGCTGAGGAAGTCCATGACTTCACCCAAACCTATTACCCCCGGATCCTGCATTAAGAGGGCTACCTGCCCTGAATCTATTATAGCTCCACCTCCATCTAGCTCTAAGCTTGGATCTACTGCTGGAACACAGCTTGGTACTTCAAAGAAGAACCTCACTGGAGTGTGCTTAGCTTCATCTATCATTAGCTTTATCCCCTCTATACCGAGGACGTTTCCAACTTCATGGGGGTCAGCGACTATAGATGTAACTCCATGCATTGCCGCAAGCCTTCCAAACTCCCTTAAGTTAAGCATGCTTGATTCAACGTGGACGTGGGCATCTATGAAGCCAGGCAATGCATATCTATTCCCGCCGTCAACAACCACTGTGTTAGCTCCAACGTATCTATCCAAGTCCCTCACTCTGTCAACTCTAACTATGTATTCATCGTATACAATAATGCTGCATCCCTCAACTACTTCTCCAGTAGTCGTACATAGCGCGTTGACGTTAGATATGATTAGTGAAGCCTTAAGCTCCCCTAAAGCTGCCTTAACTAAGTTTCTAGGGATCTCGAGTAAGCTAAACAATTAAGCCACCTATTGAATGAGGGATTTAAGACTCTATTCAATGAACTCCTTTAAATACTCTAGGGAAGCCTCTGTAGAAGAGTTTATAAGCATCCTCTAAATTAGGCTAACCTAACTCTGGAGGTAGGATTAGTTGAGCAACTTATTCGACCGAGAGACGGAGAGTGCTTTAAGAAACATATTTAGTTCATTTAAGAGAAGAGTAGTCGACTACTTAATTACAGCTCCTCCAAACACTAGATGCGAGACTTGCAGTGATGCTGTAAGGCTAGCTAAAGAATTGGAAAGTATTTCAAATGGAATGCTTGAAGTAAGGATAGTTGATAAAAACAGCGATGTAGCTAGAGCACTAAAGCCATCTTACGCACCAGCATGGATTTATGGAACTAGGAGGGGTAACGTAAGGTACTACGGCCTACCTACATCACAGGAGTTCCCCCCATTCATATACATGCATCAATACATAGCTAACAACGTAATTAACTTATCGAAGGAAGTAGTTGAATTAGTGGAGTCCATAGATACTCCACTGCAAGTAAAGATCTTTGTTACACCAGAATGCCCATACTGCCCCTACGTAGTTGATTCATTTAATCAAATGGGGTTAGTGAATGACAATATACTTGTTGAAGCAATAGAAGCGGTGGAATTCCCATGGGAAGCCGATAGATATAGAGTATTCACTGTGCCAGCAGTAATAATAAGCGACGTTGAGAGAGTTGATGGATTCACTTACCCAGAGATATATGCAAAACTCTTGAGGAGAGCTGAAGCAAAGCTTAAGGGCGGGAGAACTGTTGAAGAAAGTTTAGAGAGTGAAGCAGAGGAGTCCTCAGACATAAGGAAGAGCAGGAGGATTAAGCCCCACTACCACGAGTATGAGGATTGAGCTCAACGTTTAAGGTGCCTTACTTGAGTAAGAGGTGTGAAGAATATCTAGAGGCAATATACCTACTTGAGAAAAAGCTTGGGAGAGCTAGAATCAAGGATATAGCTGAAAAGCTCTCAGTAAAGCCGAGCAGCGTAGTAGAGTACTTAAGGAAGTTGTGCAGCAATGGCTTAATAGACTATAAGCCGGGCCACGAAGTCAAGCTCACTGAAAGAGGCTTTAGTGAAGCTGAGAAAATCTATGAGAAGCACAAGTTAATTAAATCATTCCTAATGTCCCTTGGGGTAAGTGAAGAAACAGCTGAAAAAGACTCATGCATAATGGAGCACTACTTAAGTAAGGAGACTTTTGAAAAAATAGCTGAGTACATTAAGAGAACTCGTTTAGCTACTTCAGCTCCGGAAGTCAACAATCATAGCGATAGCTCATCGTAGGGCGCTTCATCACTGCAGCGCACTGAGCACCACTACGTACTAGAGTTACTTAAAGCTAAAAGCTTAGTTAAGCCAAGGCTTCATTGAGCACTGCCTCCACAGCAAATTGAAGCCAGCGCTGATGCTGTAGTAGCAGAAGTTTACGTAATTACGTATACTGCATACGCATTGCTACGCCTCACTGAAACCCTCTAGTAATGCCCTACATGCTATGGAGGCAGTGCTCTCAGCTATTGTATTGCTTTATTAAACACCTTTATATACCTTATTCAATTGATCATGGCTTCTTTATTATGAGGCAATGCTTAAACTCCACGTCTTTATTAATGAACTCTTACGTGAAGTAAGCTACAGTAACTCCATTATTAGGGGGATTAGGATTGGTATTAGGAGTGTAAGTATGAAGCCGTGCACTAAAGCTGTTAAAGCCGCTTTCTCACCTCCATACCTAGCTATTACTGGTAGAGTTGTATCCATAGTTGTTGCTCCACCAATACTTATTGCCTCTATTGAGAATTTCTTAGCTAGCAGTGGATAAATAATGAATGTCGCTGCTTCCCTAAGCACATTTGAAGTAAAGCCAAGCAGCCCCCAGTAACTATTAGTGATGCTTAGGAATGGGCCTGTAAAAGTATACCACCCCATTCCTAGTGCTACAGCTAGATAGGGCTTCAAAGATCCTTCAATTAATGCTCCAACAATTATTCCTCCTAAAGCAGACCCAATGACGGTTGATGCAGCAAGCATTAGAGCTAATTTTAAGGAGAACGCGATGACTTCAATAGATCTTACTTCAAGCACTACTAGAGCTCCAATTATGAATATCAGTGAGTAAAGCAATGCATTTAAAGCAATGCTCGCCCCACTCATGGATTCATTAAGGAAGCCTAAGAATGCTCCAATAATGAATAGTGTAGTTATTACAGCTACGTGCTTCAAAGCCATCCACCAAGCCTTAATACAGCTACAGCTATGAGCAAGCTTACTGTCATTGGCGCCGCCACTAAAAGTGCTACATCAACTACTAATCTATGGATGAATAGAGCTCCAGAAACTCCTAAAGCCTCTCTAACTCCTGAGCCAGCGCTTAATCCAACTAGCGTTACAAGTACGTATATGTTGATTGAGAGAGCGCGGTTTAACGATTTCCTCAAACGATCAACATCTCTACAAACCCTCTTCATTAATAAGCTAGTTAATGCCCCTAAAGCTAGCGCTAGGTAAACCCCAAGCATCTTTAAACACCACTACAGTAGATATGGAGCTTCATTAAAAACCTAGTGATGGCATAGTGTATGGAGGCGCTGTGAAATTCATAGCGGTATTGACTGAGGAATCCCTGCGGCTCACTCAAGGAAGATCGTTGAGAAGTATGTGGTGAGAGCCCAGGCGTTAAGGCATGAATGGCCGTAGAGCGCTATTCGTTGAAGAAAGCTTCACCAGATATATAATAGCTATAGTCTATGTAGCTACTTAGGGGCTGAGTTTGAGTAATCAAAGCAGTAGCTCTATAAAGGCTTTACTTAACGCTGCTCAAGAGTTTGTTAATGAGTTATCCAAGCCCTTTATTGGAAGAGAGGAGGAGGCTAAAACCATAGCTTCAGCAATAGTCAGCGGTGAGCACGCAGTACTAATTGGTGAGCCAGGCACTGCTAAATCAGCTCTTGCTAGAAGAGCTGCTGACTTAATTAACGCAAGGTTCTTCAAGTACTTATTGACTAAGTTCACTGAGCCAGACGAATTATTCGGCCCTCTCGACATAGTTGCACTAAGGGAGGGGAAGTACGTTAGAGTAACTAGGAATAAGCTGCCTGAAGCAGAAATAGCCTTCATTGATGAAATATTCAACGCTAGCTCAGCTATACTAAACACTCTTCTATCAATAATGAATGAAAGAGTGATATATGATGGATACAATGAAATAAAGGTCCCCCTATGGACTCTCATATCGACGAGCAATAATGTGCCTGAAGAGCCGGAACTACAGGCTCTCTACGATAGATTCCTCTACAGACACTTCGTTAAACCAGTAAGTGAAGATAAGTGGATTCAATTACTTAACGCTGTCTGGAGAATGGAGATCGAGCCTCTACAACCCCCGAAGCCTGTCTTAACGATGAGTGAAGTCAGAGAGTTAAATAAGCTCATTTTCAACGTCGATTTAAGTAGAGTGAAGGAGAAGCTAGTGAAGGTATTTGCAATACTAGAAGATCACGGGATCCACGTTACAGATAGAAGAAAGGGGAAATCCCTTAAGGCAATAGCAGTCAACAGCATTCTCAATGGAAGGCTTGAAGCAATTGAACAAGACATGATGATTCTATCATCTATAATACCGCGGGATAGAGATGAGCTTGAGCAAGTAAACGTAATTCTAGTGGATGAATTAAAGACTCCCGAGAAGTACTTAATGGAGTTAACAGAGATCGAGAACAACTTGAGGGACGCCAAGGAGTTCATAATGAGTATGAGCGGCTTTGAGCCAAGGCTAATAGACTACTTGAGGACTTTTGAAGCATTAAGGGAGAGAGTTAGAACAATAGCTGATTCAACTAGCAACGATATTGTGAGGAGGAAGGCTATTGACGTATTAAATGATGCAAGTGAAGTAATAGCTCTACTGAGGAGGAGGATTGGGCTATAGATCAAGGCATGCACTGGTGCATGAATTGAGCGCTACTAGCATTGAAGGATCCTTAAAGGGAGTCAACTACGATAGCGCGTTGACTAAGTACCGTGGCTTAAGAGTCCTCAAGATATGTAAAGCCCTCACTGAAGAAGCGAGCTCCCCAGTACTAAACCCTGTAGTAGGCATAGACTCCTACTACACTTTCTTCCTCCCATACCCACTGCTAAAGCCTCTTAATGAAGTTCGCGGAGAAAGCGCAGAGCTCAGCTATACAATAGTTGCAGCAATGCTTGCCCACCCCACTCTAGATAGAGTTAAGAGCTTGACTGTTGGAGATAGCTTCACTAGCTCAATAGCGTCTGGAATACTGTTATCGCAGCTCAGTAGGGAGCTTCCACAGAAGCTCAATGCATTAAAGGACTCCATGCTTCAACGCAGCCGCGGAAATGCCTGGAGGAGAGCTATTGAAGAAGCTGTTGGGAGGAGCATACTTAAGGTAAGTGAAGACATTGAGGCAGTAGTTAAAGTTAGGAGGTATATTGAAGAAGCAGCAGCCGGTAAAGGCAGTTCACTTAGCTTAGAGGAGCACGCTGAAGAAGTAATTAGACTCGCTAAGAACAGTGATGTAAGGAGGCTGCTTGAAGTATTAATGAAGACAAAGCCCTGGAGTACTTCTTTGAAGAAACAGAAGTATACATGCAGGAGAGGAGAGATATCAGGGTACTCACTGGGCAGGGATTTAGAGCGGTTAGTGCCTAAAATGCACGCCCTCCCCCCTGAAGTATTCTTACACAAGTTTATTGAAGGCAGACTCCTGCTTTATGAAAAGCGGTTGGCCAAGGACATGGGCCCCATATACTGCTTAATAGATAAGTCGGGGAGCATGAATGGAATGAAGATCACGTGGGCTAAGGCTGTAGCAATAGGCCTATACTTAAGGGCCGTTAGAGAGACCAGGTGCTTTTACTTAAGGTTCTTCGATAGTGAAGTACATCAATTATTGAAGGCCAGTAGTGGGAAGGCAAGTGAAGCAATTAAAGTACTAGACTACTTATCTAGAGTTAAGAGCAGTGGTGGAACAGATATAACTAAGGCTATTCTCATGGCTTTAAGCGATTTGAGGAGGAGCACGTACAAGGAGTTAAGTGAAGTCGTATTGATAACTGATGGAGTTGACAGAGTCGATGAACTCAGAATTCACAGAGGGCTTAAGGCAGCTAACGCAAGGCTCTTGACAGTAATGGTCTTAGGAGACAACGCTAACTTAAGGAAAGTATCAAGCAACTACTTCACTGTAGTAAAGCTCGATAAGGAGGAAGCGCTTAGAGTTGTTGAATTAAAGTGAGCCCCATGCCCTACGACCCATTGAAGAGAGCTGAAGAAGTGCGTAAAGCTGTAGCGAGAACTAAAGGTGGATTAGAGGAGAGGCTCTACTACAGGTTCCGCGGCGGAAAATGGTATGGAGGAGTAGCTTCAGCTGATGTAATAGGCTGCAACTTGTCCTGCAAGTTCTGCTGGGCATGGTATTTTAGGGATAATGTTAGGAAGGGCTCGTGGCATAATCACGTGGAGGCAGGTGAAAAACTCGTTTCAATAGCTAATAGAGGAGGCTATGAATACGTTAGGCTGACTGGCGGTGAGCCAACAATTGCTTGGAATCACTTAACTAAGTTAATAAACTACGTTACTTCAAGGGGCTATAGATTCATAGTTGAAACAAATGGAATACTCATTGGGGCCTGTGAGAAGCTAGCTGAAGAACTATCTAGATATAGGAGAATATTAGTGAGAGTTTCATTCAAAGGAGTAACCCCCCAGGAGTTTTCATTTCTAACAGGAGCCGATGAGTCTTCATGGTATTTGCAGCTTAATGCATTAAGGAATTTATTGAAGAGCGGGCTGAAGCCTATTGAGAACTTCTATGCAGCTGCAATGATTGGCTGGAGCCTGGATGAAGACATTGAGAAGTTTAAACAGCAGTTATACGACATACACCCAGATCTAATTGAGGTGGATTGGGAATACGTCATAATGTACAATCACGTAGCTAAGTACATTAAGATGACTGGCCTCCCTAAGCCTAAGAGGCTTGTTTACCCAGACAGCATTCCGAGTGAGATGATTTAGATCTACATGCTTCAAGCCTTGCTGCTGAAAGAGATACTGCTACTGCTGTAAAAGAAGCAATAGTTGATATAGCTATTGAGAGCACGTAAGTTAAACTACTTCCAATCCACGTGAATGAGATCCTGCTGTAAGTTACTGTAGCATTACTGAAGTAGTTTGGGTATACTAATGCTAAGTAAGCCCCTCCCCTCACTGATGTAACGTAACCAGTGAAAGAGTTAGTGACATTAGATAAAGGAATGACTTCATTTGTTTGAAGATTTACTGTCACTAATCCAAATAATGCATCACTGCTTTTAACGCTAACTAAGTTTACTTCACTGACTTCACTAAGAATAGATATTGACACTCCCTCGCTAAGCTCAACGCTGGGCAACTCACTTAGAGTAGCGTTTTTTGTAAAGTAACTGTACTCGTAGAGCTCCATGGCTGAGTATTTAGTGGCGTTGCTTAAAGAAGCTATTGATACAGCTATGGCTATAAGCAATAGCGTTAATCCAATGAACTTTGCTGCCCCCCACTTCACTTTACTCAAGATCTTTATTGAAGCCCCTTCGCTAAGCAATATTATTAGGCTTACAAGGACTATAGCTAAATCCACTCCCCTAGACAGTATTTCAGCATACGACTCCGTAGAGCTGTCGAGTACAAGCTCATGTATGAAGCCCCTATTGATGAACAAGTTCCTCAATGAAATGCCGCCTTCACTAAATCCATACACTCCAACAATTGTTTCATACTTTAACGGCAGGTAAATCCTCCTCACATTATTTAATGGTATGATGCTGCGGCAGTCTGTCACTAGACTTAAGTAGTTTATGTATATTAAAGCAGCCGTAGAAGCTGCTATTAGCAACAGTATTGGGAGATGCTTCCCTAAATTCATATGCACCCTTTAGTTGACTACGGCTCTTAATTTAATAAATTTATCTAAAGATCAAGAGCTAATTGTTTAACCAGCATTTGATGCAATAACTATTGATAAGAATATGGCTGTAAATAGTGCAGATGCCTTAAAGACTGAAGGCTCATCAGACAATATGTCGTTGAGTACTCTGTACTTCAAGTAGTCTACTTCACCTCCGTGAAGTACTTTAAGTAGTTCACGAAGCGTTAATGAAAGTGAAGTACAAATGGATTCCAATTCACCGCCCCCGATCACCATGATTCGCTCCATTAACGACGGAGCCTCTATCAATGCTTTCCGCAAGAGTTCTTCACTAAGCCCTCCTTCAGTCTCCCAAAGCTTTCTCTTCACAATGCAGTAGACTTCATTAATTAATCCCGGCACGTACTGTACTGGAGGTAAAAGCTCGATCCAATAATTAACGAGCTTCATTATCAATACTCTCCCCCTCTCCTCCTCAGCTTTATCACTTACTAACTCGTTGTGAACTATCATTATTGACAGAAGATCCGTTAATGCTTCTATAAAATCCCTATGGCTGAATCCTGCAGTGCCAGCAATAGTCTTTAAGGAATATGCATCAGTAGACATTTAAGACACCATATTTGACTTAGTGGAAGTAGATTTAAAGAAACTAGGGCTTGTGAAACCTCAATAAGTTAAGTAATTGACGTAACGAGAGTTATTATACCTTTAGCTGATAAGTAGAGGATCAATGTTGCTACAGCATTGCCTATAGCTATAGCTAAAATTGATTTAGCTTTCCTTAAGTCAAGCAAGTATGCTATTAAACTACTAGTCCATACGCCTGTTAAAGGCAGTGGTACTGCTACATACAAGCTTAAGGATGCATAAACCCACTTACTGGCCTTAATTCCCTCAGCCTTCCTCCTCACTCTACCCATGATCTTTATGTAAGCTTTATCAAAGAACTCGATCTTGTGAACTAGTTCTCTCTCAATGAAGTTAAATCCATATATCACTATGGGAGCTATGGAAGTTGAAGCAATATATGATGAAGCTACGTTAACTAAGTCGCTTATACCGTTAGCAATACCGTATGGTATAGAGGCTCTTACTTCAAGTCCAGGCGTTAAAGCTAGCAAAATTAATATTACTAGTGCTGCTAAGTCCACTTAAGCACCCCCTGTAGGCGATACTCTAATGCCTAGTGTCTCACACTTACTGGAGGAAATTAAAAGAGTTTACCCAATTCTAGAAGCATACAGCTTACTGAATAAGATAGTCACTCAACACAGAGTCCAGGGCTCTAAAGGCTTGTGGAGCGCAGTTAACTTAGTTAAGGAATTCCTCAGTGAACAAGGCGTTGACTCTAAAGTTATAAGTATTGAGAGTGGGGAGCAACTTGATCTAGATAGATCTCCAGTTGGCTGGGACTTAACTTACGGAGAATTAGTAGTTGAGGAAGATGGCAGGAAAATAGTGGAAATCAATACACTTAATCATCCAACGCTTGTAGCAGCCCACAGCCCAAGCGGTGAGGGGAGGGCAAAGCTATCTCTAGCAAGTCTTGAAGGCATTAGTGAAGCCAGTGGAGCTGTATTAACTAGCGATAGTCCATACATGTCCTACGCACTATCGGGAGAATCTGTTGAAGCATTGATATGGTATGATCTCCAGAAGCACCGCGATGGAGTTCCATACGCAGGGCTATTTCTATCAAGTATGGATAGAGTAGAGAGAAAGCCTGTTCTAACAATGCCTAGTAAGACAGCGCTTAAAATTATTGAAGGATTAAGGAGGGGTCAAAGCTACATTGCTGAGTGGAGAGTTGAAGCTAAATACACGTCAAGCGGCCTACCCATTCTTGAGTCATGTATAGGCAGTGGAGAGTATGCAGTTGCTTCTACAGCACACATATGTCATCCTAGGCCTGGAGCACACGACAATGCCAGTGGCTCAGCTGTACTAGCTGGTGCAGCCGTAGCTTTAGACAAATTAGTTAAGAAGTATGAGCCATTGACGCGCATATGCTTCTACTGGGTGCCTGAGTACACTGGGACTACTGCTCTATTCTTAAAGGGTTTAATGAAGAGAGAGGTTGTAGTAGCTTCACTTAACGTAGACATGGTTGCATCAAGGCAGAGTGAGACTGGCTCAACTCTCCACTTAATTAGAAGTATGCTCAACTATAGTGGTCCTCTAACTCCAGTAGTTAAGCTATCTCTTGAATCAACGTATTTAACTGGCAGAGCATTCAACGGGAGGGAGTGCTTAGGTAAAGTGAGGTTTGACGAAGTCCCCTACGGCAGTGGAAGCGATCACGATGTATTCCTAATTAATGGAGTTGAATCACCTATGCTCAATGAATGGCCCAGTAAGTACTATCACACAGATCTTGATGAGCCCGACGCCATTGGATTAAAGGAGTTTAAGCTCTGTGGAAAAACTGTAGCTCTCTCACTACTACTTACATCAACGCCTAACGTAGTCAGCGGACTATCTAGCTACGTTAGAAGCTACTATAGCTACTTAACGTCATGGTACTCCATGGATTCAGCTAGAAAGGGAATTAATGAAGGCTTTACATTAAGTAGAGTTGCTCCACTGTTAAGCAATAGCCTTACAAGAGCTGTTGAGTGGATTGAGAAAAGAAAGGTGAGCTTAAGTAACTTAAAGAGCTGCTGCATGGAAAACCCAGTTTATATCGGTAGATCTATAGTTAATCTAAGGCCTATGTGCTTAGAGAAAGGAGTTGGATTCTACAGGCTTATAGACGCCTTAAAGATATGGCCCTTAGTGACGGCATACTTACCGGCCAACCTTAATGGGAGTTTAAGCACTAAGGATCTAGTGCTTCAATACTACGCTGAAGAAGTGCTCGATCCTGCTAAAATTGATGCGAAATGCTATGGCGTCACTGGAATAAATTGCTTAGAGAGAATTGTTGAAGAAGTAGTTGAGTGGATTAGTGAGAAAGGATTTATTAAAAAATAGAGTTTTTTATGATTATTGCTAACTAGTTGGAGGCTCTACAATTGTTGATACTGTGACAACTGCTGGATACAAGTATTCACTGATAACTAGGCCAGCTATAGTTGAATTGTAGTAGTAGTATCCACTTGCATGCCACGCATACTCCCTCAGTATTAGTGATGTCTCTACTTCAGCTACATCATATGCCACCACATTGTATGCAACATCCACTCTACTGTAGCCCATTCCAATCCCTAGGAAGAAGCCTGGGTAAGTCAGTACATCTACTTGCATTAACTCAAGCCCTCTTCTAAGCCTATATACTCCAAGAACTGCGTCTGAGAAACTACCTGACGGCACATCTATGTATCCATCGGAGAATACGTATATAGACGACCCCAGCAGGGGTCCATATGATGGAGCTGTAAAGGATGCCTTAATGCTGTAGCTGCCATCTCCATTGGCTACAACCTCCTGCAATGCTCTAATCGGCACAAGGCTTAATCCATAGCTGTCAAATAGCTTTAATCCACTGTAGCTGTTGTACGCAATCATTACTCTATAGAGGCCTGGGAGAGAGTAAGCCTTGAATATAGGCATTGGATACACTGTTTCACTCATACTTGTTGGTGTTGGTGAAGCAGTATAGAAGTACAGTGCTTCAGTATACCTAAGGGGTATACTCCACTTTACTGGCGCGTATAACCTCAAGATCCCTCTCATTTGATCTATTGACGATGGGTTGTATACAAAGCCAACTCTTGCAGCAAGCTTATAAGCTGCAAAGCTCTGGTCAAGCCCCGTCGGCAGAAATGCACCGCCTGGAGGAACAACTAAGACGTCTGGTGAAGTAGCTGCACCACTACTCCACGCAAAAGCCATTAGTACTCCAGATACATCGCCTCCAGTGACAATGAATGGAACTATCCTCCAGTCAATTGCTTCAGTCCTCGGGTTATTAACTGGGTCTGCAAGGCCAAGTGGAGTGTATGAATCGTATGGAGCCTTCGATCTAGTTGCTCCAAGCAATACCTTACTAGCTCCATCAATTACAGCTGGAACCACTACTGTGACTGGAAGTACTATGACTCCACTAGGCGTCTCAACCTTAACTTTATACTCATATACTCCGGGAGCAAACCCTCCTGGCACATTGACTACTCCTCTAACTACTGCAGAACCATTGACTAAGAGAGTGCCTGGAGTGAATTGAATGATCGTTGATGGAGCCTCCTTATATGCTCTTACAACAACTCTAGCTAAAACAGGCGGTGTAGTAGCAGTTATGTAAGGCGATGGCCTTAGCCTAACCACTAGATCTCCCTTAACTCTATCCTTTACACTACCTACAGTTATCATTGCTACAGTAGACGTCCTTGCCTCAGTATTCAACCTATAGTACTTGCCTCCATAGTAGTCGAATACGTCTACTCTAATCATGTATTCATTGCTCGGCGGATTCATCCTATAGTATGGAGCGCTATACGATACATTCTGGTATGCTACGTATACTTCTACGTAGTCTGCATCAGCTATCAACCACTTCGGCACTCCTAAGAACATTGTTGCATACCTATATACGCCGCTAAATAAAGTCAGTTCTCTAACAGCTGTATATGATGTAGCGCTTATAGATACCCCTCCTTCTCCCTCTATAGCTAGAGTAAACTCAGCGCTTCCCCCTGGAGGTACTACTGCATAGTGTGCAGTGTCTACAAGCATTGAAGATACGTAGTAAGCAAGCCATCCATATAAGTTCAAGTAGTTCTCAACGAATGCTGATTGAGCTCCCTCAAATACGTATGCTTTAAATCCTCCATCAACTACTGCCTTAACTAACTTGTAGGCATTCATTCTACCACTGCCCTGCTGCAATCCAGGGTAGCCTAAGTCATCAGCACTGCTCTTAGCTAATACCTTTAACTCTACTGGTGAAGGTATGTAGCCATACTTACTTAAGCATGCTTCAATGGCCAATGCCAGCATGCCGCTAGTGAATGGAGTTGCTTCACTAGTTCCTCCAAAGAGAGTTAATCCAGGGCCGAACCCCTCATTGTATCCTACGACTCCATAGCCCCGTCCATTAATTGTCCTTACTCCAGCCATTTCCCAAGCTCCTATAGCTGCTACATCAGGCTTTGGATACCCGAGGGCGCTTGGGCCTCTACTACTGAAAGGCACTATGTCGTCAGCATAGCCTGGCACATAGCTTGGTGCATATACTTGGAAGTATTCAAAGAGAGTTGATGCAGCTACTTCAATTATCAATAGATCTGCTCC
>JAVZTI010000023.1:0-13087 GCA_038879595.1 Desulfurococcaceae archaeon
ATAGGAGAAAAATACTAGTTCTTTCAGGCATAGGGGCTAGAGAGTATTATAGGAAGCTAGGATACAGTAGATTAAAGGAGTCTCCATACATGGTTAAGTTCCTGAAGTAAGCTTTAAATAGATCTGCTATAGCTTTAATCTATTACTTCAATAGCTGAACCCTCATCTATGACTCTTACATCCTTCCTAGGTCTAATGTCTACAACAATGCTTGGCTTAATTCTTCCAACAAAGTACTCAGTAATTAATGATTGCAGAGCCTCCTCCTTCAATCCTTCGTCAATGACTTTCCACACTTCCCCAGGATCATCGTATATCAATGCCTTGCCTACAGATACTACGACGATCTTCCTTACAGAACTCCTCAAGTCTATGTATGG
Source organism: Desulfurococcaceae archaeon (assembly GCA_038879595.1). Lineage (GTDB taxonomy): Archaea > Thermoproteota > Thermoprotei_A > Sulfolobales > Desulfurococcaceae > JANXDZ01. The sequence continues at coordinate 381 of JAVZTI010000023.1, forward strand.
AAGAACTGCATTGTTGAAAGACTCCACTAGAACTAAGTCGCTTTCTCCCGCTAGTTCTTCTAAACAATAGTTTAATTCAATTGATATTTCTCGTGATGTGAGTAAGCTTAAAAGAGTCTTTAAATCAATTGCTTCAGCACTCAATTCCTCAGCTAACGAACTTATTTCATCTCTTAGAAACCTAGGTACTCTAGCTATGTTCTCTCTAACTAGGAAGTGGCTTGACGTTTTCTTCCTGCAATTACTTACTCTACTGAGAACTATTCTAGAGAACTGATCTTCCATGTCTTTATAGAATGACTCTATTGAGTTAAGGTAAAGCTCTACGTCTAGTGGTGATAGAAGGAGGTCCACTGGATTAACTAAGTGTAACTTACTTGGTTCAACTTTAAGTAGCTCAGCGTATAGAGAGACATCGTGTCCTAAGAGTAGCTTTAACTCCCTGCTTATTTCAATAGTATGATGCTGAGTCCATGCATCGTGGCCTGCAACGGGTTTATATATCGATACTCTAAGCCCTCTACTTAAGGCGTAGTTAGCTACATTATATGTAAACCAAGTCTTTCCACTGTCAAAGGCCAGTAAGCCTGTTATAAGGATTACTTTAGTCAATGCTAACACCAGCGGTTCCCTTATAACTCGACTTAAATCTACTTACTTTACTCCAATCATTGTTAGTGCTAGTATGGCTGCCTTAGTCCACAGGCCGTTTTCAGCCTGCTCATAAATAATAGATCTTCTTGGATTATCTATAACTGCATCATCTGCTTCAAAGCCTCTAAATATTGGTAGAACGTGCATTAGTACGCCATTCTTATCCATGAGATCCATTAATTCTTCAGTAAGCCTCCAGTCCCTGTGCTTATCATATATTTTAAGCTCTTCGTCTTTAAACTTACTGTACCCTAGCTCAACTAACTTAGGTGAAGCCCAGTTTCTTGGGAAGACTGCGTGTGCTCCCTCTAAGGCTTCCCTTAAGTTGTCCGTAAACTCAAGGCTTCCACCGCTTTCCTCTGCATTCTTCTTAGCTAAATTCATGAGCCTTTGATCTAGTTCAAAGCCCTGCGGCCTAGCGACTGTAACACTGACACCAAATCTAGTGAATAGCAGTATGTCTTCTTGAATACTACACCACCCCCTAATCTCGGGGCTGTAGGCCCACATGACTACGTACTTCTTTCCCTGGATATTCTTGAACTTCTCCCTAAACGTATAAATGTCTGCTAATCCTTGTGTTGGGTGAAACATGTCATCAGCCATATTTATCACTGGTACTCTGGAGTGCCTGGCGTACTCCCTTACTACATAGTTCCCTTTACCGTAGATGTAGTCTATGGCTTGATCAAGTATTCTTACGCCAATTCCATGGCCATACCTTTCATACATTACTGCAACATCTCTATCAGCTTCTCCAACAGCTTTCTCCCCTACTGCTAATCTAGTTGTCTTAGCCTCTATGTAGGCAGCATGACCTCCCAGGAGAGTCATAGCTGATTCAAACGCAGCCCTAGTCCTAGTTGATGGAGCGTAGAAGAGCATGAAGAAAGTTTTTCTACTAAGGATTCTAGGCACTCCTTTAATGCCGTAATAATGGTAGCGCCACTTCAATTCCTCAGAGAGCTTTAATGCAATCTCCAATTCATCAATACTCCAATCGATAGTGCTCAATAAGTCTTTTCCACTTAAGTCTGTGACCAAGTGCTTCAAGTTACCACCAGTTAAACTCCTCTAGGCATTAATGGAGCTCTTAAGTAAATAATAAATTATGTAGCACAATACGTGAATGCACGCTTTCTAACTAAACCTTAGTAATGCTTTTAATAAGGGGTAGAGCATTTGAATACTAATGTAAGGCGATAGCCGTGGCATCAAAAGTTGATAGATGCCTATTAATAGCTAGGTTTCAACCGCTTCACTACGGGCACTTAGTAGCGTTAAGAGACGCCTTCAGTAAATTCGACGAAGTCGTTGTAGTCATAGGTATGGCTAGTCAAAGCCACACGCCTGAGAATCCATTTACAGCTGGTGAGAGAATACTTATGGTTAGAGAGACAATTAAGTGGGACAATATGCCTTTGGATAAAGTGATAACTATAACCCTTCCCACTATTGAAGTAAGTAGAGTAGCTGTACACTACGTAAAGCTATATTCCCCTCCATTCACTTCAGTAGTAACGCTTAACCCAATAGTTGAAAGGATCTTTAGGGAGGAGGGTTATGCAATAATGCGCCCCCCTGAATACGATAGGGAGGTGTATAGAGGGTCTTACATTAGAAAACTAATGGCTGAAGGAAGCCCTAAGTGGAGGGAGTTAGTTCCAAAACCTGTGGCAGATATAGTGGATTCAGTTGATGGAGAGTCAAGGATAGCAATGCTCTATAGAGATAGAATACCAGGCTATCACTGGGAGTGAGAAATGATCAAGTTTAAGTGCTCATTAACTGGCTTATGTTGTAAGGCATCTCCTATAACTCTCCAATCATTTGAGGAAATACTGATCAGCTTATTAGCAGAATCTATGAGTATTGATGTAGAGATAGCGCCGGCTTACACTATTTACGATGCTTTAAGCAATCAATGGATAGCGTTGTCTTACACACTGTACTTAAATGATGATAATAAATGCCCCTTCTTATCGAAGAACAATAGGTGTTTACTACATAGCATTTACAAGCCCTTCATCTGCAGAACTTATCCATATGTCCCTAGAGAAGTACAGTACTTAGTTAACTCTGAGTTAAAGTTAATTATTCCACAAGTCATTTACGGAATTTCTACCAGGTGTCCAGTTATAGAGCTTCACAAGCCGCTTATAAGCAAGTACTTTGAAACTAACGTGAACTTCATAAAGGAGTACATGCCCAATGAATATGAGGCAGCAATAGAGGCTGAGAGGGCTAGGCTAGTCATCACTACGCTATTGTCTAACTTATGGAGGGAGGGTTTAGTGGAATTAATGCAGAAGCCTCCTTCCACGGGCTTCAGTAGATTCATTAATGCATACTCTTTGCTCCAAAGGTATAATCCTAGACTTCCCTACGTTCTAGGTATTTATAGCATTGTTGAAAAAATTAGGTTAGCTAAAGAGGCAAACGATTAATATCCCTTTTGCTAAGACATTAAACTCATGGGTGCAGCTCTTGGCAGATCTTCTTGAGAAGCTTGCAGTACTTAAAGCACTTTTCGAGAAAGACGAGTGGAACTTAAGGGAACTCTCTTGGAGGACGGGCATCAATGTAGAGCGATTAATAGAGGTAATCAATGAGCTTAGCGAAAGCTATGTTATTCAGAGAGATGGGGAGTTTATTGCGATTGCTTCAAGCGATAATCCAACAAAGATCAAGCCATGGGGTTGGAGCATTCATCACGAACTAGTAGTAGGATCTACTCAAGTATATGCAAGAGGCTTAACCCCATGGAGTATTGTAATTGCTGAACACCAACTCCACGGCTACGGCCGTTATAAGAGGGTGTGGGAGTCTAATTTAGGTGGAATATGGGCTACTGCAGTAATAAGTTTGCCAGCTGATAAGTCCCCCTATTTAAACATAGCAATTCCACTGACTTTACAAAGAGTTTTAAGGAGAATTGGAGTAAGAACATGGATCAAGTGGCCTAACGACATAGTTATTGATGAAAGAAAGCTTGGCGGGGCATTAATTGAGGGAGTAGCATTTCAGGACTCTATTACTGTCTACATAGGAGTAGGCATTAACGTCAATAATGATGTCGGAATTCCTGAGGCAACGTCATTAAAGAAGATCATTGGGTTAACTCCGAGAAATAGAGTGTTAGCTCCATTCATTGGCTACTTAGCTAAAGTAATTAAGTCGGCTAGTGAACCAAGAAAGCTCGTTGATGAGTATTTAAATAACTTAACTACATTGAATAGAATGGTAGTTGCCGAAACCGCCGATGGAATTATAGAGGGAAGAGCTGTAGAAGTGGATGAGTACGGCTCACTGATTGTGTTGACCAAAAGTGGAGTAGAAGTAAGGCTTGAACCATGGAGAGTCATTAGGTTGAGACACGTAGATTAGTTTAAGTTAAAACGTGGGGTTATTTATAATTAAGCTTATACTTAAGATCTCGGCAAAATATCGATCCTTTTGCTAAGGCCAAACGCGTTTCCCATTAATGTATGTCTCAAGGATCCTTACATTTTTCAACTCCTTCTCTTCAATTGCAAAGGGATCTTTATCAATTATTATGAAGTCCGCCAGCCCACCCTCCGTGAGGCCTGCAAGATCCTCTTCAAACATTATGTATGCTGAGCCCCAAGTATATGCTTGAAGGGCTTCCTCCAACGTCAAGCTTTCTTTAGCTGTGCTCTCATAGTATGAAATGCCTTCATACTTTCCTCTAGTAACGGCAGCATATATAGTCTCCCACGGGTTAAGAGGCTCAACTGGGCTATCTGTTCCAAATCCGACTGCAATTCCCTTCTCCATCATTGTCTTAAATGAGTAAAGCCAGCGCACTCTCTCTTTCCCAAGCCTTTTTTCAGCCCACCAATCCGTTATTATGAAGCGGGGCTGTACTGAGACTGCAATGCCTAGCTTAGACATTTCTTCAACTTGGTCTTCCCTTAGAACAGAAGCGTGCTCCACTCTATGCCTTCTACGTTCAACACCTTTAAGTCTCTTGAATACACTGAGGATCATGTCTATGGCTCTATCACCGATCCCATGTATTGCTACCTGTAGTCCAGCCTCGTGAGCTTCCTTAACTATGGACTCAAGGGCTTCTTCACTAATGTTTGGACAGCCACTTGTTGATGGATCGTCTGAGTACGGTTTAGTAAGCCACGCTGTTCTAGCCCCAAGGCTTCCATCAACAAGTATTTTAACTCCCATTATTTTAAGCATGTCATCACCAAAGCCTCTCCTTATGCTAAGCTTCTTAAGAGCCTTCAATATCTCCCAGCAGTTGCTTACACGCCTTCCAGGGCTTAAGTAAACTCTTACTCTAATTGAGAGCTTACCTTCCTCTCTTAGCTTGCTTAATGCTTTCAGCGATCTTTCATCACAGCTTACGAATCCAACTGTAGTAACGCCTTGCGATGCCGCGTAACGAGTGGCATCCTCAATGAACTTCTCATAATCGCTCTCCGTTAGAGTTTCCTTGAATTTCTCTCTGGCATTATCAAAAGCCTCTTCTTTCACAATCCCTGTGGGAACGCCGTTTTCATCCCTCACTATACTGAGTGAATGCGCATTCAATAGCCCTGTTAACTCCATAGCCTTCGTATTTAAAACGGCTGCGTGTAGGCAAACTCTTGTAAGCATCACTGGCTTATCTCTAACTACTTCATCGAGATCCCATCTTGTCGGCCATCTTTTCTCCTCAAACAACTCCTGATCCCATCCATGTCCAAGTATCCACGTAGTCTCCGTTCTTTCAGCATGTTTTCTCAACTTCTCCTTTAACTCAGCTATGCTTCTTACATTACGTAGATCGAGTGTATTTAAGTAAATTCCGAGTTCATCGAGATGCACGTGGGAGTCTATGAAGCCCGGTAGAACAACTCTTCCGCCGAGATCGAATAGTTCGCCTCCAAGCGCTTTAATGGCTGTTTCAACTACTTCTCTGTCTCCAGCATAGATGACTCTTCCATTAACAATAAGTAGAGCTTCAACTCTTCTAAGAGGATTAAAGGATGCATATATGACTCCATTTATAAACCCAGTAGGCAATTAATCACCCAGTTAGTACTGTTTCACGAAGTGCTCATTTAAGTAAATATTGATTCATAGCTCAACTCAGTTTCTTATGAGGAGCGGCTTAGAACATGGATTGGGGAAATATAGCTCCCCCTTGGCTAACGTCGCCGCTAGCTGTGTAGTAGAACTAAGAAGGAGTAGCCTATAAGTGCTGGGGTTAACGCTAATTGCTTTTAGATAGATGAATGCGTGTTTACACTGTATGGGAGACTGTATTCTATATATTGCTGTTTACTAGTAATATACTCTCAGCACTTAGCTAGTGGGTATGTTCAATGAAGGAAAGGCTTGTGTTACCGGAGGAAAATTCTTTAGTGGAATTCATAGTCAAAAGATCTAGGGATAGCTTCTTCTCTAAGCTGAGCGAACTATCGTTATCTCAAATAAGCTTAGAAGTAGTTCGTATACCTAATGTAGAGAGCTACATGGTTTTCGCATATTCTTACGGCAAAGACATAGATAAATGCATTGCTTCAATACTTAGTGATGAAAAGTACCTCACTAGAAGTAAGATAAGGAGGATAAGTCATTGGGAGGATAAAGGATTGCATTACATTATAGCAGTTAAGTCTAAGTGCGAATTCTTTAAGTTAGCTGAAGATAGCAATGTAGCTATTCTTTCACCATACATTTTTGATAGAGGCTATAGGAAGTACATAGCTTTAGGCAGGCGAGCTGACTTAGAGAATTACATTGAAAAAGTACTTAAGTACTATGGAGAGAAGTGTGTGTCGTATAGATGGATAGATAGATTGAACAGCATAAGTCACATTCTATTAAAGAGAACTATGTTGAGCATAATATTTGAAAAGCTTACTGATACAGAGTTAAAAGTACTTCAATTAGCATATAAACATGGATACTTCGATTACCCTAGGAGAGTGAATCAGGAGCTCATAGGGGCTTCAATGAACTTATCAAAAGTCACAGTAAACATTCACTTGAGGAAAGCATTTAAGAAGATTGTTGAGGAACTTATGCGCATAAAGGAGTTCTAGCTCACTATAGCAAAGTTAATTAAAGTTGAGTTCACGTACTTCCAGCTGCTTAGCATTTAGCAATCCTCATTATTCTCCACGTGCGACTTACGCCTCCATACCTTTAGCATCGGTGTTTATTGCTACAGCATTTATTTCCGTAGAACTATCGATCTTATAGATTTTACTCTCCTCACCTAAGTCAACAGTGATCAAGGCTCTTAGCTTTTCCCCATCTAATGATATAAGTAACTTAGTCTTGTTCAATAATGGTATATCGTATAGATGCATTCTTAAGTTCTTTAAATCAATCAATCGTCCTTCGTAGATCTCTACGTAGATTCTTTTAGCATACTCGACTTGAGGCTTAGTGACTTCAACTGTGTCTACTTTGCTTAAGCCAAGTGCTTCAGTTAATTCATTGCTGAGTAAGCATATGTTGTACAAGCTAGTTATTCTTGACACTACTCCAGGAGCTTTTACTCCATTGCTAGCCTTGATCAACACGTAGTCTCCTATTGAAACGCCAATAGCTTGAGCTAAGTCTGCTGCTAATGCAACGTTAATCCCCCTTAACTCAGCTGAGTTAACGGCAATAGCTTTAGTCAAAAACTTTCTCCCTCAATCACTAACCGTATGTTAAAGCCTCACTATATTAATCCCCTGAGTCAACGGCTTTACTTCAGTTGAAGCGTGATGCGCATTAAAAGTCGAAGGCTTGGACTATACCTAGGGGGGCGTTGTGCCCAGTAGAGTGCAGTTAAGCAAGCCGCCTAGTGATTTATTGAGCAAGAGTTGTTATGAGGTATTGGAGGAGTTTCTCTCGGCTCTTGTAGCTGGTGGTGCAAGTGATAGCACTGTTAAATCCTATAGAGCTGCTATAGTGGATTTCCTTAACTTCGTGGGCGGTAAAGATCTATTGAGTATTACGCTCAGCGACTTGAATAAGTGGAGGGTTGAAAGGCTTAGGAAAGGGTTCCCTAAGTCTAGGAGTGTAGATAGATCTTCTTGGGCTACAACTCTGCACTACTACAGCATTTTCATCAGGAGGTTCTTTGAGTGGCTTGGAATAGACTTAAGGATTCCTCCAGTGAAGAAGCCTCCGAGGAAAATAAATGTGCTTAGTGAAAGCGATGTAAATAGACTTTTAGATTCTTCAGTGGATTTACTGGATCTTATAGTTTTAAAGCTAATGCTTGAAGCAGGCTTGAGGAGTAGAGAGCTTGTTGGTCTAAGGCTTAGCGACATAGACTTTGAATCAGGTGAAGTCACTGTTAGAGAAGCTAAGTATGGTAGAGTTAGGAAAGTCCTAGTTACAGAGGAAGTCATTGAGTTATTGAAGAAGTGGAGTGAGTTGAGGAAGCTTAAGCCTATGGATAGAGTTGTTCCTTTAAGCTACAGCGGTCTTTATAAGAGGGTGAAGAAGGTGGCTTCTAGAGCAGGCCTTGATCTGAGGGCTGTTAGGCCCCACGTCCTTAGACACACTTTTGCTACCTTAGCACTAAAAAGAGGGCTAGATGTATTCTCTCTGCGGAGACTAATGGGTCACAGCGACTTGAAGACTACTGAAGCCTACGTTCATTTAACTCTAGAGGATTTGAAGGACAGCTATAGGAAGGTCTTTGAATCTAAAAGGCCTTTACTTAATGCTGGTGAAGCAAAGTACTGCCCTATGTGTGGTAGGGAGAGTGTGCCAGGCGCTAGGTACTGCATTTACTGCGGCCACGAACTACCTACGGCTAACTTAAGTCCACGCATAAGAGCTCATGTTTAATGAGCGGGCATTTCTAAGTTTAAGTGCTGTAGGAAATGCTGTCAAAATGCTTGCTAATCCATAGTCGAGGATTGTTTGCGCCGTATGGTAGGAGTGTTAAGCATGCTCCACTCTGAAAGTGCACTCAAGTACTCTAGGCTCAGAGCCCCCAGGCTATAGACAGCGGCGTCGGGCGATTGGGAGTGGCAGGCTAAACCCCTCGGGGAAACCCCCTTGGGGCTTACACCCCCACCCCATCAACCCCGTCTTCTACGGGAGCCCTCCCTCCACCCAGGTTTCCCCAGGTGGAGTTGGCCGCCTCTTTTCGGGGAGGGGTTCGCGCTTAGATGCCTTCAGCGCTTACCCCCTACGGCGTGGCTGCCCGGCTTTGCCCAGCCGGACAACCGGTACACTATAGGCCGCGGCGCCCTGTTCCTCTCGTACTGAGGGCACCTTAGGGGTCGGAGGCCTTGCCATGAATTTAGCTTTCAAGGCTCTCCAAACTTTCCCCTCAGGCGGCCTGCACCCCCCGTGGGTAGAGCCCGACCTTTTGAGGAGGGATGCCGAGGGCTAAGTGTCATAAGCTAGTAAGTGTAAGATTGCTAACATGTGTTTCTAAGTTGAGTTGACACCTAGCCCTCAGCAACCCCTCTGTCTCACGACGGTGTGTTCCGCCGGGAGGTAGGGGGTAAGCATTAAGGTTGCTTGAGATCTATAGAAGCATAGAGGGATCTCCATAACAAATACACAACACCCTACCTTTCCGGCGTCTAAACCCAGCTCACGTTCCCCTTTAATGGGCGGGCTTGGGGGGTGGGCTGGAGCTGTAGTCCAAACCCACCTAGCCCCACCCTTGGAGGCTTGCAGGGAATGGATATTCGATTGCCTCATTGAATATCCATTCCTTGCTGCACCTCCAGGATGGGAAGAGCCGACATCGATGTAGCAAACCGCGGGGTCGATGGGAGCTCTCGCCCGCGACGACCCTGTTATCCCCGGGGTAACTTTTCTGTCATGCCCGGCCCCCACAGGTGGGGGCACGAGCGTTCGCTAGGCCGTGGTTTCCCAGCCAGACCCCCTGCTTTTAGGGGTCTGGTCAGGCCAGCTTTTGCCCTTGCACTCTACGGGGGATCTCTGACCCCCCTGAGCTGACCTTTGGGCGCCTGTGTTATCTTTTTGCAGGCGTGCCGCCCCAGCCGAACCGCCCACCTGACGCTGTCCCTCCGGATTACCCGGAGGTTAGGCTTCCAGACAGCGATGGGTGGTGTTTCATTGGCGGCTTACTCCTGCCCGAAAGCAGGAGTTCACAGCCTCCCACCTACGCTACGCACCGCTGCCCGGAAGTCAACGTCAGGCTGCGGTAAAGCTTTCCGCTGGAGGGAGTAGGGGTGTGTCCAGCTTTTACATAAAATTATTGCAATATTACTTAATTCCTATCACTCAGATCAAGATCTGAGTGATTCCGTGAACTGCTGTTGAATTTAATAAAGCTGGGCTACCACAACTTATCGTGGGAAGTAAGTAATGCTTATAAAACACTCTAAATCGCAAAAAAGAATGTACTTCAATTAATCATAGTTTTATCTAAGGCATAATAGACTTGTATTAATTAACCTAGCTTAAGTCAATGTAAAGCTCAAAACCCTACTACCCTCCATCCACGGGGACTTATCGCCCTACGGGGGGTCGCCGGCCTGTGCACCGGCTCCGTGTATTCACGGGGCCCTAGGCCAGGACAGTGGGGACCTCGTTGATCCATTCATGCGCGCCGGAACTCTCGAGAGCATAGGCCTTTAAAATAAGGCCTATGCTTTACCCGGCAAGGCATTTGGCTACCTTTCCCTCGAGAGGTCCTAGCAGGATCCTCTCGTTAAGAGAGTCAGAGTTACTCCCGGCCTTCAGCGGCGCTTCACCGGGTTGAACCCCGGGTTCACGGACCGCCAGTGGCCAGGATTCACCCCCCGTACAAACCCTTTCGGGCTAGCGGGGAGCTATGTTTCTTAACCGAGTGGTGCACCATAATTAATGGTACACCAAGCTCGTTTATTAAACAGTCGGGTCCCCCTAGGCACTGCGACCTGCGGATCCAGGTTTATGCCTAGATCCGCAGGCACCTCTTCTCCCGAAGTTACGAGGCCAATTTGCCGAGTTCCCTGGCCTAAGTTAGCCCCCAGACGCCTTGGGCTTCTCACCCAGGAGCACCTCTCGACTCAGCAGTCTCCATTAATGCTAGTGGAGATCTGCTGATGTGTCGGTTCTCGGTACGGACGCGGGGGATCGTTCTCAGCTCCCTTTTCAAGGGCCCCCGGGATCGGTGGAAGAGGCCTAACGGCCCCCCATTCCTGCCTTCAGCCCCTTCTCACCATTACGGTTCTCCAGGGCCTTCGGCTAGTTAGCTGGGTCACCCCTATCCAGGGGCCCCCAGTCCACCTACCCGGAGGCGTCGGAAGCTGAGCTTGCGTTGCCGCACCTACCCCCGCGGCACGGGAATATTAACCCGTTTCCCTTTCCCCAGGCTCGTGTTACGGCCTGGGTTAGGACCGGCTAACCCTCCGCCGACGACCGTTGCGGAGGAACCCTGGTCCTTTCTGGCGGAGGGGGTTCTCACCCCTCTTCGCTGTTACTGCCGCCGGGATCTACGCTCGGAGCGGGTCCAGCGGACCTCACGGCCCGCCTTCTGCCCCACCCCGATGCCCGCCTACCGGATCACAGCTCCACAGGAGCTGTGCCCCGGGGTCTCGGCGGCCGGCTTTAGCCCCGACCAATCTTCGGGGCCCTCGGCCTCGGCGGGTGAGCTGTTACGCACTCCTTCTCCAGCGGATCTAGCATATAGATTCCGCTTTTAGAGGATGGCTGCTGTTAGGCCCACCTCCCCGCTGTCTAAGGCCGAGGACGCCCTTTGGGATTGGCACTTAGCCGGCACTTAGGGGCCTTAACCCCGGTCAGGGTTGTTCCCCTCTCGGCTCCCAGGCTTACCCCGAGAGCCCCACTCCCGCCTTCTACGGCGGCTACAGGTTCGGAGTTGGATAGGGGATCGGAGCCTTTCGGCTCCTGCATCCCCAATCCGTAGCTCTACCCCGTAGCCAGCCTCAGGCGAGGCTGGGCTAAGACCCACTTCGGCGGGAACCAGCTATCACCGGGCTAGATTGGTCTTTTGCCCCTAGGCGGAGGTCATGGGAACGAGTTGCACGTCAGAACCCCTTCGGGCCTCCACCGGGGATTTCCCCCGGCTTCGCCCTGCCCCCGCCTAGATCGCCCGGTTTCTGGCCTCACGGCCGTGACTCCAGGCCCTGGCGGACCCCGCCCCTCGCCAGACCGTATGGCTGGCTGCGGGCACGTCGGTTTCCCTACGCCTTCGGGGTTAACCCCCTTAAGCTCGCCACGGCCGTGAACTCCCCGGCCCGTGTTTCAAGACGGACGGTGCAACCCTGGTCTGCTCCCTTCGTACTCCCGAGTCGCCTCGGTTTCCTTCAGGGAGCTTCAATCCTTTAGGGCTGCACCGTATATAGCCGCTCGGTTTCAAGCTCTTTTCACCCCCCTTCCGGGGTGCTTTTCAGCTTTCCCTCACGGTACTTAGTTCGCTATCGGTCTCAGGACGTATTTAGCCTTAGAGGCCTGTGGCCCCCAACTTCCCACGGCAAAACCAAGCCGTGGTACTCTGGCTTCTAGCAGGAGCCCCCACAGTTTAGCCTACGGGGATCGACCTAGGGTGGGGTTAAACCCCTACTCCTAGTCTATCACCCTCTACGGCGGAGCATTCCAGCTCACTTCGGCTACTGTGGGTCGGCTCCCTGGGCTCAGAGCCCAGCTAGAAGCCCATTAACACCACATCCTCCTGCAGTTATCCCACAGGAGTTTGGTTTGGGCTCTCCCCCTTTCGGTCGCCCCTACTCAGGGGATCCCAATTGGTTTCTTCTCCTCCCCCTACTAAGATGTTTCCGTTCGGGGGGTTCCCGCTCGGTACTCCCCTATTACAGGGTTTCCCGAGCACTACGGGTTATTCACCCGTAGTAGGAAGTCCCATTCGGGAATCCCGGGTTCAACGGCTGCCTGCGCCTACCCCGGGCTTATCGCAGCTTGCCACGCCCTTCTTCGGCGCCTGAGCCGAGCTATCCACCGAGCGGCGTCCATGCCGCAGGCCTGGAGGAGCAGAGCCTAGAGCACTTGATTTATGCTCCTGGGTGGAGCATGCTTAACACTCCTACCATACGGCGCTCACAGTGGAGAGCATGCAGCCCCCACTAGCGCCCTAT
>JAVZTI010000024.1:0-2677 GCA_038879595.1 Desulfurococcaceae archaeon
ATGTAGCTAAGGCAGCATACGAGAATGTGCTGAGAAAGGAAGGGTATGATTTCTGGATTAGACAGGGGACTATGGCTACAATAGTCTGGAGTCATAAGAACAGCGTTTTGCCAACAATGAACTTTAGGGAAGGAGTTTTTGATGAATACGAGGGAATAAGTGGAGACTTCATGGAGAAAATAAAGGTTGAAAGAAGAGGCTGTCCATACTGCAACATGCAGTGCGGCAACGTAATCCTAGACCAAGGTGGAGAGAAGAGTGAGTTAGACTATGAAAACGTTGCAATGCTTGGATCAAACATACTTTTAGGAGACTTAAGGAAAGTCGGTGTTTTAAACAGGCTCTGCGACATGTATGGACTAGACACTATCTCTATGGGGAACTGCCTGGCCTTCATAATGGAGGCTAGCGAGAGGGGGCTTATAAGTGATAAAGTTGAGTGGGGGGACTTCAATGAAGTCAAGCAATTAATTGAGGATACAGCCTATAGACGCGGCTTAGGAGATTTTCTCGCTGAAGGAACTATGAGGATGAGCTTTAAACTCAAGGGGGGTTCTGAGAAGTGGGCTATGCACGTTAAAGGCCTAGAGATCTCTGCATACAACTGCCATACAGCTCCGGGAATGGCCTTAGCCTACGGTACATCACCTATAGGAGCTCACCACAAGGATGCATGGATAATAGCGTATGAAGTAAAAAGTGATAGAATGAGCTACAGCGAATCTAAGGTAGCCAAGCTAATTGAACTCCAGAGAATTCGTGGAGGAATATTCGAATCTATAACTACCTGTAGATTCCCGTGGATTGAGCTAGGGCTGAGTCTAGACTACTACTCTAAGTTGCTTACACACGCCACAGGCATTACTTACAGCTTAGAGGATCTTTATATTGTAGCAGATAGGATTTATACATTGATTAGAGCGCTGTGGATTAGGGAAATAGGTGGATGGAGTGCATTAGCTGATTATCCTCCAGCTAGGTGGTTTGAAGAACCGCTTAACAAAGGGCCGTACGCCGGCCATAAGCTTGACTTAGAGGGATATAGTAGAATGCTCGCTGCATACTATGATCATAGGGGTTGGGATGAGAGGGGTGTGCCGACTAAAGGCACACTTGCAAAGCTAGGCTTAAACTATGTTGCTTCAGAACTGGAGAAGTATATTGAACTCAAGTAGCGTCCTTACTTAATTCCTCCTCCTTTTTATATGGACACATTCTATTGAAGTAGCAGTATCTGCACTCCCAACTCCACCTGGGGTGAACAATGTTTTCAACAGTTTCCTTAATTAAGGCTTCAACGTCTATTGACTGATTTTTAATTTGGTATTCAAGAATTCTATCTGGAGTAACATAGATTAATGCGCCGTTTTCAGCTTTAAGTAAATTTAGGTATATTTGTAGTTGTAAGACGTGATGCTCGTGGGGAACTCCTTGAGAAGTCCTTGAAAACTTCACTTCAATAACGACGCTGTCCCTAGCATTAAATGCATCTATCCTCCCCTTAAGAACGTAGTCCATGCCTTTTACTGAGTATTTCTCTTCAACTTCTTTCTCAACTTCGTAGCCTTCACTAGTTAGAAAGAGCTCTAAACCCTTATGAATTAAGTCACCAAGTATGAGTATGGGCTCAAATCTAAACGTAAGCTCAGGGAACTGAAGTCTGAAAAACCTCTTGTTGCTGCATGCAACAAGATCTGTTACGTAGACCACCTTAGGATCCTTTAATTCAGCCAACCTATCATTATACTCCTTTAACTTAGATCTATAGACTAAGCTAAGGACGCTAGCACTCATCATGGCCTTGGAAGACCTCCTGCTGCAGTGAAAAGGAATCTCTGGGCCAAGTAATTTATACCTTTCGAAGATCAATGCCTATGGCTTGCAAAAGTATGGATATCTAAAGCCTTGCTCTAAGCACTACGCTTAAGAGCTGTTGAAGTATTGACAGCGCTTTAACGGGATGTTTAATGGATCTCAATATTGCTTCCTCGTGGTGATCAAAATGCTGGGCTTCTATTAAGCTTCTCGCTTCAAGAGATCTTACTAAGGCTTCTGCACCAACATGCAGTCCGCCTAAAGCCATTACAGCTCTCCTTGCATTTAACTGAACTCTATGTCTTTTTTCAAATGCCTTGAAGACTTTAATTAATGAAGTGCTTTCACTTGACTTAATTGAGCTAGCTAACGCTGGTGTAAGCATGGCTATAGCATGTAGTCCTCCGCCTGTAAGCGGCTTATTCAATGCTGCTGAGTCTCCAGTTAAGTAAACTCTTCCATTACAGTGAACTGGGCTGCACGGCTTAGCTATATTGATTAACCCTCCATAGCTTTCAATAACTCCCCCCAGTTTTACATTAGTGCATTTAACTACGTAGCTAAGCAATTCATCTCTGTGAATTAATCCACCTCCATAACCTACTATTGCCTCACTACCAATAGGCACAAACCAAGCGAAGAGCCCTGGAGTACTCTTAGTGAAGAATACGTGCACTTTTGGCTCAATGCATTCTCCTACTCTAACTAAGTAGTTGACTCCATAAATTACTTCGCCTTCAGGGCACTTTAAATTCCTTGATAGACGTCTAGCTGCTCCTTCAGCTATAACTATTGAATTAAAGCACTCCTCTGCGCTTCCAGCGATCAACGTTACTCCATTAGGGGATGCTTTAAAGCTCCT
>JAVZTI010000024.1:2687-5957 GCA_038879595.1 Desulfurococcaceae archaeon
ATTCTACTTCTGCACCAGCATTTAAGGCGCTATCCAAGAGCTTTTCTTCAAATAACTGTCGATCGACTACGTATATGGGGTTTTTAGATAAGTTTATTGACATGCTTTTAGAGCCAGCATGTATTTCTACTTCCCTACTGCTAGCTAGAGTTGGTGGTTCAAACAATATATCCTTAAATAGTTTTAAAGTCTCACTACTTATTACTCCAGTACAGTGCTTTGGGTATCCAACTACTCTATGTTCTTCAAATAGCTTTACGTCTACACCTCTTCCTAGTAGAGCAGCTAAGCTAAGGCCGGCTACACCGCCGCCAACTATGCTAACTCCATTGCGCAAGTCATGGCTCCTCTAAGTTCCTAGAACTGTATTTCAGTGTATATTTTTTAGCTTCTAAAGCTTCAACTATGTATCTAAAGGCCGGTAGGGGGTCTGCTCTATCTCCACACGTATATACATCAACTGTTGCAAACTTATACTCAGGCCAAGTATGTATAGCTATGTGGCTCTCTAAGACTATTCCAATAGCGCTTACTCCAGGACTTATATACCAAGCGTTTACGCTGAGTAATGTAAACCCTCCAACTTTAGAAGCATTAATAATGACTTCCCTAATGTAGTCTGCATTACTGAGCTTTTCAGCGTTACACTCGTATAGTTCACCGTAGTAGTGCCTTCCTACCACTAATGCCCTTCTCCCTTCTCCATACCTGTGTCCCCCTTTTACTATGACCCCCATAGGCCCCTGCCCCCCTATTCAATTCACTCCCCCCACTTTTAAACATATCCCTCTCTTAGTTTAAATTACTTATTCCAAATCCTAAGTACTGAGTAATTAGGATATCTATTTAAGCCTGACACAACCTTACTTTAAGTAAATCTGAGTTGGGATGGGGGAGGCTATGTCTTGGGAAGTAAAGCTGGATACCAGTAAGGCAAGGAGTATGGGGGAAGTTCTTAAAACCACTGCTTTCCTTAAGAAAATGCACTTATTTAATGAAGACTTTTACCCTCCTAAGGAAGCTGATGTAGAGATTGTAGGCATGTACTTTATGGCGTTAGTTTCCATAGATCATAGGCTTAGCAGGCCTGGAAGACCTTATGAAGATCTACTGCATGGAAAGCTCTATCACGGCTCAGACCTCTTATACAGGCTTGCCATGGCGAAGTTCTCTGAAGACCCAGAATTCTTTTCTCCACAAAGACTTTCATTAATTACATTAAGTGATTTCTGTAAAGTATTCAACACTAATAAAGCTAAAGTACCTGATCCTGAAGTGAGAACTGCGCTCTTAAGAGATCTTGGATACAAGATCGTTAGGCTGTACAATTCCTCATTCAATGAATTCTTGAAGGCATCTAATGAGAGGATAAGGGGGACTTTGAGTAAACCAGGGATCGTTGATAACTTAAGGGTATTTAGAGCTTACGAAGATCCTGTTGAGAAAAAGTCCTTTCTACTAGTGAAGTTCCTTAAGGCTAGAGGGATCTTTAAACCAATAGATCTTGAGAATATGGAGGTCCCTGTGGATAACCACTTAGTTAGAATAGCTTATAGAACAGGCTTAGTAGATGTTCAAGGAGATCTTTGGAGAAAAATCTATTTAAGTGAAGAAGTCACACAAGCAGAAGACACTTTGCTGAGACTTGCCGTAAGGCAAGCATACAAGTTAGTAGCCCTTGAATCTAAAATTGACGTAGGCTTAATCGATGACTATCTCTGGAACACTGGTAGAACAATATGTACTAGAGAGCGTGAACCTGAGTGCTCTAAGTGTCCATTCAACAGCTTCTGCAGAGCTTTTAAGGAACCGGGAAAATACATGGTATCTGAACACAAGTACTTAGATACGTGGTATTACTAGGCTGGGGATTCTATTGGAGCATGAGGGGAAGCCTAGCTTAAGAGATATTGAAAGCCTTTCTAAACTCCACAGGTTAATCATGGAGTACTTCATTAAGAACATCAGTGTTGGAGAATTAATTGCAATAATAGAGTTAAGGGAGTTAGTTAAGTCATCCAAGAACCGTGAAATAGTGAGTGAAGTAGATGACGCTATTATTGAAAGAAGCATTTCTAAAGCTTTATCAGAGCTTGTTCAAGCAGGATTTCTCGAGAGAGCTGAAGGAGTATACAACTTAGCAAGCCACTTAAGGAATGAAGTAAAGAAGAGAAGGAGTACTTAAGTCCTGCTGCAAGAGCACCTTTCAGAAGCTGACGCATCTACAGCTCACAACATAGTTTTAACCCTTTATGCATTTAAAACCTAGTTTGTTCAAGCCAATATTGTTTCCAAGTGATTTTATAAAAAGCTTTATATGCATTTAAGGAGTAACTAAGGCATTAGTGAGAACATGTGTGAATCAGTTGTATACGTAAGGGAAGGCGATTCTGAGAAACTTTATGCAAGAGATATAGCTACAATGATGTTTGAAGAGGGGGGAGTAGTTCTCATCGATATAGCTGGCAATAAGTATGTATTAACGAATGTTGTATTAGAGTACATAGACTTCATAGGTCATAGAGCTGTCTTAAAGAAGCTTAACTGATGCTGCAATCAGCTTACAAAGCTATACTGAGGGGAGTTAATGAAGATAGCTGTTGTAGGCAAGGGAGGCGTAGGTAAGACAACTATTGCAGCATGCATTGCAAGGCTCTTAAGCAGAGATGGCTATAGCGTTATAGCTGTAGACGCTGATCCAAGCCTTAACCTAGCTCAAGCCATTGGAATACCGAGAGATGTAGCTAACAGCGCGCCGGTTCTATTTGACTACGAAGAATTCATCAAGTCAAGAACGCTGAGGCCTAATGGATTATACTTAATGAACCCTAAAGTCGATGACGTTGTAGACAGGTTTAGCATTAAAGGCCCCGACGGCGTTAGACTACTTAAACTCGGGGCTGTAAAGAAGGGGGGCACAAGGTGTCTGTGCCCTGAGTATGCATTTCTAAGGGCACTTCTATCCCATTTAATCTTAGGTAGAAGGGATATCGTTATACTCGACATGGTTGCAGGGTTAGAGCATATGAGTAGAGGAACGGCTCGAGGAGTGGACCTCATGTTGTGTGTAACTGAACCAAGTGTAAAGGCTATTGACGTTATGCTTCAAATGCATAAGCTATCTAAAGACCTTGACGTAAAGAGGTTTACCGTAGTTATCAATAAAGTGTTTAATGAAGATGACGTAGGAATAGTAAGGAAAGCTTTAGAGGGAGTGGAAATAGCAGGAGTTATACCATATGATACATCAGTTATTGAAGCAGATAGGAA
>JAVZTI010000024.1:5967-9239 GCA_038879595.1 Desulfurococcaceae archaeon
GGCGTTTCATTAATTGATTATGCACCAAAATCTAAAGCCGTTCAATACATAAGTGAGTTAAAGAAATACATAGAGGCATTTATTAACTGACCCCACTCTCCCGCCCTTCAGAGAGGGTTCCTTTGAGACATTTCATCGATTCCCTGAGTTTATTCAGAGTAAATTTTATATGGCTATAGATTTTTTAGGAAGCCCTAAGTTGAATTGAGCTTGGAGAAATTAATTGGTGGCAACTATTGTCTATTCCATATAGCAAGTTTAAAATAAGGATAGAGGAGATTAAAACTCCATCATCTGAAATAAAGGGGCTTGATGTAAGCATAGGCTACGTTATTGAGGAATGGGAGGAGCCCCAGGGACTTACGCCATTTCCATCTATAGCGACTCTAAGGAAGTGGGATCATGTTTTGCTAAGTAGATATAGACCTCTTTACCTACCGTTTTGCGACTTATGCTGTTTCTGCACATATGGTAAATGCGATTTATCTAGAGATAAGAGAGGTTCATGCGGCTTAGGACTCTCAGATCAGCAGTCTAGGCTGGTCACACTTGTTTGCTCTATTGGAGCTTCAACACATGCAAGTCATGCTAGGGAATTATTTGAAAAGTTAGTAAAGAGATTCGGCAGAGATCACCCTATAGACTTAGGATCGCAAGTACATGTTGAAATGCCTATAACTAGGCTTGTTACAGGAGTTAAGCCTAGGACTCTAGGCGACCTAGAGATCGTATTAGACTACGTTGAGAGACAAATTGTTCAAACACTTGCCTCAGTTCACACAGGTCAAGAGGGCAGTTGGATAGACTATGAATCCAAAGTATTTCACTTAGGAATGCTAGATCACGTGGCTCTCGAAGTCGCAGACGCTATACAAGTGACGACACTAGGTTTTCCTAAAGCAGATCCAGAGTCTCCTCTCGTAGACCTGGGCTTAGGAGTTATTGAAGCATCAAAGCCAGTGATACTCGTTATAGGGCACAATGTCATTCCTGCAGGTGCAATAGTAGATTACTTGGAGAGAATGGGGATTAGAGATGAAGTTGAAGTATGCGGACTCTGTTGTACAGCGCACGAAATCACTAGGTATGAGAAGGGGAAAGCGAAGATCGTTGGACCTATGTCCTGGCAGCTGAGGTTCATTAGAACAGGCGTACCTGACGTAATTGTCATAGATGAGCAATGCATATATACAAACGTTGTTGAGGAGGCTAGGAGGATAGGTGCTGTAGTTATAGCTACAACGGATAAGGCATGTCATGGACTCCCTGAGAAATCCAATGAGAGTCCAGAGGAAGTTGTTGAAGAACTGCTCAGCGGCAGAATACCGGGCGCCTTAATACTCGATCACGATAAAGCAGCTGAAGTTGCTGTAAAAGCAGCTTTAAAGCTAGCTCCAACTAGGCTTAAATTAAAGGCTCAGCTACCTCTTGAAGACATCGTTGAATACGCTAAAAAGTGCGTGAAGTGCAGGGAGTGCGAAAGAGCTTGTCCACAGAATCTACCAATATCGCACGCCATGGATAGAGCTTCAAGAGGGGATGCAACTGGATTAGCCGATATTTACGAAAAGTGCTTTGCATGCAATAGATGTGAATATGCCTGCCCTAGGCAAATACCGGTACTGAACTTGATCTTGAAGGCGGCATGGGGGAAGAGGGGCAGTGAATTGTTTAAGATAAGGGCTGGCAGAGGCCCTATACAGGATACAGAGATTAGAGCTGTTGGTAGAGACATAGTTTTAGGCGTTATACCTGGAGTCATAGCCTTTGTTGGATGCGCTAACTGGCATGAAGGCGCAATAGATGTTCCAGTAATGGCTAGGGAATTTGCATCCAGGAGGTACATTGTTGTAGCATCCGGGTGGCAATAGCTATGTATAGAAATGATGAGGGGAAGACTCCTTATGAAGAGTTTACAGGTGAGTTTACGCCTGGAGGCTTAGTTAACGTAGGTTCTTGCGTAGCGAACTCACATATAGCTGGAGCTGTTATAAAGATAGCTAATATATTTGCAAGACTTCCACTAAGAGCGAATTACATGGAGGTAGCAGATTACATACTTAATAGAATAGGAGCTGTAGGCATAGCTTGGGGCGCCATGAGTCAGAAGGCAGCTGCTATAGCAGCTGGTTTTTGGCGCTTAGGCGTTCCAGTAATTGTGGGGCCGCATGGCATGAAGTATAGGAGGATGTTGTTAGGAGACAGCGAGAGGGATGAGTCTTGGTATGTTTATGATGCTAAAACAGGTGAAAAAGTCTATGGAGGCCCTGCTCCTGAGCACTTATTCTATGCAGCTGAAAGCAGGGAGGAAGCCATGATTATGGCTGCAAAGCTGTGCATAAGGCCGGCTGACACTCCTCAAGGCAGGGCTATAAAGTTGACGAACTACATTTCACTCTATAAGAAGTTCTATGGATATGATAAGCTTCCCCAAGACCTCCACTTACTTATAAGAACTGAGTCGGATATACCTATAACGTATAAGGATGAAGTAATGAGATTCCTAAGGGACGTTAATTGGAGGGAGAAGCCATCGATATCAGATCCCACTCTTCTCGAGGAAGTTGTTGAAAAGAGGCTTAAGGTGGTGAAGCAATGAGTTTAGAGTACTGGCTTAAGGGTGAAATACCTCAGCCAGTTAAGGCAACAGTGATTACAGACGTTAAGGTACTTGGAGGTAAGATTAAGCAACATAAGAAGCCAGTGATACTGCTGGGCTCTGAACTATATAGGCTTGAGAGAGTAGTTAATAGTGATATAGTTGCTGCAGCCGTCGATATAGCTAATGCTGTAAAGGCTGACTTAACTACATCAAATAGCGACATTGTACAAAGGCTTGATTCAATGGGGTTTAAGAGGTATAGAGTAGAGTTTCCAATGAAGGCTGTGCAGAAGCTTGCTAAGAATATGGATTACGATCTAGCTATGTTCATGGGCTTCCAATACCACTATGAATGGCTCCTACTTAACTACTTAAAGCACTATGCGTATAGACATTTAAATACGCTGTCGCTAGAACCCTACGGGCACCCGAATGCTACATGGACTATGCCGTCCCTGCCTATTCCTCTATGGCATAAAAACTTATTGGCTCTTATTGAAGTCCTAAAGACGTAGGTGTCATTCATGAAGGTAAGGCTCAGCATCTTAACTCCCATTGAAGTGCCGGATGACATACCTGTAAGAGAGTTCACTGTACCTCCAACGCCAGAGAAGAGTGTGTTTGCCGACATACCAGTTGACGTTGGTCCTCAGTATGAGGGGCAGAGAGT
>JAVZTI010000025.1:0-7027 GCA_038879595.1 Desulfurococcaceae archaeon
GTATAAGTACACTGGCTTCTCAGACCGCCCTTCAATAACTACTGCGTCATAGCATGCTTTCCTAAGTTGTACACTAACCCAGGTGCCTATGCTTCCATCTCCATATCCGTGTGTTAAAGGGCTTTTAGATGCTATGACTACTTTGCCTGACGATGGACATGGCATTCCAGATAAAGGTCCTGTAGCTATAACTAACTTATTGTGTGGAGACAATGGATCTACTCCTGGGGGGAGCTCATCCCACAGTATCTTTGCTGCAAGACCCCGCCCTCCAATAAAGTTAGCTAGAGTAGTTAAGTCAACTGGAGAAAAGCTGTGCTTCATTTTAGTTAAGTTTACTCTAAGAATCCTTCCACACCATCCATGCATGTATCCACACCACGCCGTACTATAGTACAGTCAATGTAATAACTCTATTCATCAAAAGCTCTTAAACCTCTACACTAAGTACTGTGTACAAGCTCTTGCTAAAATGCTGCTTGATAGAGCTCTTGCCTACAGTAATAGAGAGCTTTGCAAAACATATGCGTCTAATGAAAGAGTTGAGGCTACTCACTTAAGGCTGAAGGGAATTAGAGTACGGCTTCAATCCTTGCTCATAACTCAATAATCCATGCTACGATCAATTAATAAATAGAAAACAGATCTGAAGAGCCCTCACACCCTTCAGAAAGGGCTGAGAGCCTTAAGTAAAAAGTACCTTTAATATTACTTCGTACATTGCCTGCCAGCAGACTATGTATACGTAGTTGTTTATTGCGTTAAACAGATCCTTCTAGTACTCTTGTTCGCATCTATTCCCATTAGTTAAGGACGTATCTGCATAGCCAACGATCTCACTAGTAGTGAGGAGCTCGCCATTGTAGTACACTACTACGTCTCCACTTATGTATCCATTTTAAGTTTAGTAGCATCGCAATTAGCTGCTGTCTTAAAGCTGTAGACATATTGCTAAGCAACGCCTACATTGAAGTAGTGTTAGCCGTAATTGTCAGAGTAAGCTGTATCTACATAGATTCATTCACCAGCATCTTCATCATGCCTGCGTAAATAGACAGCGACTCCGGAGACCTATTTATCACCTTCATCGTATGCTCCATTATAGTTGTTGCCCAAAAATACTATACCAGATATCGTGGCCTCAATCTCTTGATACACTGCTACAGTCTGACTCAAGCTCTGATCTGTTCGAATTAGAGTCTCAGTATTAGTGTAATTGCAAGACTCTATTTTCTCAGAGTCGTACTCAAAAGCTACATCGTAAGTTCAAGATCCACTATCGCCGTATACTAGTTAAAGCCATTAGTGTCTACACATTTACACAGCTGTATCCACATGTTGCGTCACTTATACTAGTCGTATCGCTTGGGTTTGGACTGAAGGGCATTCCAAGACGGCCGCTGTGATTAGTTATCGTAGCATTAGTAGTTACCTTAAACTCTATCTCGCTTCAGTAATCGCTATGGACGTCTACTTTATAGTAGTGCAGCAGGACTCGTTTAGATATAGAACTGGTTTCCCTAATACATCAGCGAGATAACCTTCGATTATTGTAATATCCCACCCACTTCCCCAGCCTTTATCCTCACCTTCCCCCATCCTTATCTTTAACATAGGCGTCTAGCCCAATCGTTAGGTTTTCGGCAAATACTTCCCCTCCACTCGTTGCACAGACATATCCTTCGATGTAGTATGATGATGCTGTTTTACTCATGGAGGCTATGCATTCTACGTAGCATTAGGATTGGACTGGCTTAAATACGTCTCTAAAGTACTTGCTTCCTTCTTATCTCTAACTCGTACTCTGTGAGGTATATCGCTAATGCATTTACATAGGCACTTAGCGTTGTACAGGCTTGGCCTTGCGCAAAGCTTATACTTGCCGGCGGCGGAGCTATTGGATCATAGCTATGAAAGCTATTTCTTAAAGATGTGTTTTCATCCATTTTACCATCAATGTGTTCAACTAATGTAAAATAGGTTTAAGATATTCCCTTATAGATACTAACCCACATATTCATTCTCCATAAAAGTGTTTTTCCCATCAAACTAATAACTCTAAGCCTGCGTTAAGTTTAGTTAAACACTCTTATCTATATAGCTTAGTGGTTTTAGAAGCACACTCATTAACAAATCAATAAGTCTAAAAACTATTGCTTAGTAACTTTCTACAGGTAGGTGTTGCTTGAAGCTCGATGTACTTGAGAAAGTGAAGTCCGTAAAATCTCTACTCATACCGGGGCCTATTGAAATACCTAGTGATATCTTTAGCTATGTATCTCTTAAGCCAATAAGTCATAGAGATAAGCTCTTTACAGATCTAGTTAAGGATATTGAGGGGATGTTGAGGGATATCATGGGTGTTAGCAGAAGCGACTACATAGTCTTCATACCCGGTTCTTCTACTGTTGGAATAGACGCTGTTTGCGCAAACATATTTAGGGGGGTTAAGAAAGCACTAGTCATTAATCAAGGCTTCTTTGGTTTAAGGCTCGTAGAGATATCCTCAAGGTATACAGGCAGTGTAATTAATGTAGAGAACTGGCCTCCAAAATACTTAGATAAAGATGGAGTTTTAGAAGTACTTGAACGCGAGGAATATGAAGTAGCTCTATTAGTCTTTAATGAGACGAGCACTGGCTACGTAATGAGGTTTCTGGATGAAGCATCTAGAGTAATTAAGTCAAAGGGGGCATTTACTGTAATTGATGGAGTTTCAGGCATTGGCGCAGAAGAATTTAAGTTCAGTGAATGGAGAGTAGATGCATTAATAACTGGTCCTCAAAAAGCATTATTAGGCTTACCAGGCCTTAGCATAGTTGCTTTAAGCAAGCAATTAACTAACTTCTTAAATGAAGTAGGCACTAGAGGCAAAGTACCCTTCTACTTCGATTTACTCATGTACATAGATGAGTATGAGAAGTATGGATGGCTTCCAACAACTCCTCCAGTAAACTCCATGTACGTACTCTATGCAGGATTAAAGAAGATCGTAAGCTATGGAGTTGAGAATTACATTAAATCCTACGGTGAGAAAGCTTCCAAAATCTATGAATATGCTGGTGAAAAGGGCTTAAAGCCATTTATAAAGGATCAATATTATAGATCCAACGCTGTAATAGTGCTTGAAGTAAATGGAGCACTTAAAGTAGTTGAAGAACTAGCTAAGAGAGGCATACTAATAGCATCAGGACTAGGGGGGTTAAGAGATAAAATAATCCGCATAGGGATAACTGCATTTACTCCTTTAGAGAAAGTCTTCGAAGCAATAGATCTAATCAATGAAATCCAGAGAACTTAAAACCAGAGTAAACTATAAGTCGGCACTCTACAGTAAACTATACCAAGTGCTCAGTGGGCCGGTAGCTCAGCTGGAAGAGCGCTGCCCTCGCACGGCAGAGGTCCCGGGTTCAAATCCCGGCCGGTCCATCAAGCTCATTTAAACACTATGGCTAGCTATATTGATTAAAATGAATAAAAATATAATAAAATAAGAAGTAGTTATGTAATTAGTAGAGGAGCTCTGCTAAAAGGGAGTGGGGATGTAAGCGATGGGCGGTCTGATTAATGATGACCCATTGTAGCAGCAACCCCCTCCCTAGCATAAGCCGGTGAAGAGCAGCGGATAATCTGACGACAATAGTGATGATGTTTTTATCTGAGGAGTAAAGCTACTTTTCTCTATAGAGAGATAAGTAATAGTTTAAAACTGGATACGCTTATACCACTAGTGAGCAGGGCCCGTAGCTCAGCTTGGTGGAGCGCCCGGCTGATAACCGGGAGGTCGGGGGTTCGAATCCCCCCGGGCCCATTTATTGCTTCAGGCATTTAACTGATCATCCTTGTTTAAATACTTTACATCCTTAAGACGTTTAATCAATTATTTAAATATTACATTCATAGTACATAGGTATTACTTATTTTTGATCATGAGCGATCATTATTCGTAGTACTTACATTTATACGCCTATGCAACGTATTACTATGCCCAGTATTATATGTATAAAATTGCCAAGTATTATCCTTGGTGGCAGTAATGCCAGTTAAGTACGTTTGCCACAGCTGTGGCTACACTCTATGGGAGTTCACTAGGGTTGGACAGGACTACTATGGTATGCCAACGCCATCCGAAGTCTATAATGCTTACGGAGGCATATGTCCAAGCTGCAAGAGATCTCTGAAGAAGCCTAGTGAAGCCTCTATAAGCATAAGGGCTAGAGCTATGGAGGAAGTCAGCATTCCAATAACTCAAGGACTTCTCTCACTGAATGTAAATCGCGTGACTGCGAGTACAGCCTTAGCTTAGTTAAAATTTTTTCGAAATCATAACTACTGCAGACAATTCTACTTCTTAAACTAGATCTTATTAAGAAGTGTGAGGCAAGACTAGTGAAGTTAACTGTTTTCCTAGAGTAACTAGCTGATTCAAAATCTATAAAGACTACATCATCTTTAAACACCATTACGTGAGAGCCAGGCCTATTAAGCTCCCCATGATCTACACCCGTTAAGTCAAGTAAATACGCTTTAACCAAAGCCCTACTTAAAATTCTACGGGCCTCAACAATATTTCCTCTATCTACTTCATTACTTACATATTCATCTAGAGGAATTCCACTTATGTACTCCATGACTATGAAGTCTTTAGTCCATGCATAAACTCTTGGAGCAAGGCCAAGCGGACTTAGATATTCAAGGAACACAGCCTCTAGTTCAAGCGACTTCCTTCTACTATCAACTCTTCTAACTTTCACGGCTTTAACCTCCCCCTCATGTAGAGTCAGGGCAGTAATTGATGAGTAGCCTTTTCCAAGAACTCTATAGCCTTTAATTAAACGCTCTCCGTAATTAATGAAGTGAGTTACACCTATGTTTAAAATAGCCCTCTGCCTCTCGTAAAATACTTCGCTGCTGCAAGCAGGGTAGCACAAGACTAGTTTCGTAAATTGCGAAGCTGTACTTACTGAGTGCAACTCGTCATCCAGGCATACTTCCTTAACACGAACTCTGCAAGCCACTCCCTAAACCCTTCCACACTACTGTAAATAGGCTCTAGCTCAGCTATTTCAGAGATCACTGGTTTAAGAACCTTAAAGTCTGGCGCAACTACGTATTCACCAGCTCTAGACTCCAAAAGATCCTTTAATGCTTCATACTTCCTCTCAGAAAGCGCTAACAGCCTCCCACTAGAGCTAATCCATGGGCCTGAAGCCGCATCTAAGTGTTTTCTAATGAAGTTCTCAACTCTCTCAATAGAGGTATACCGTGGTCCAAAGCTAAACCTATACTTACTTAACTTGCATTCAGCTGTCTCAACGCCTATTACAGCTATGCTCCCTTCATCGCTCCAAGCATCGCTATGTATTACTTTGAATTCAAAGTTTTCAACTAGCTTACACAACCTATCCCTTATCCTATGGATTTCCCCCCATAGGACTTCGCTTGGGAGAGTCTTACCTAAATTGAATACTATGAAGAGCAGGCACCTGCCTTCAGCTGCCTTCACTAACTCATTGAAGGGGGTCTCCAGACGCTCCTTGAAGAAGAAGCTTATTGAGGGCTTCTTTAAGTAGCATTGAGCAGCTAGAGAGAATGTAGAAAGAGACTTAAGGGAGACGGAGGCTGCTGCATTCCTCCTCCAATCAACTGGATCTGGAGCTATCATAACTGAGTTCCTATACTTCCTTCTAAGAATCACTAGCCTTTCTTCAAGCTCTTCACTAGTCAACCCTAGTGTATTGACTATTACTTGAGGCCTCCAGTTACGCGCTTCTTCCAAAACCCCTCTAAAGCTACCGTAAGTCAACACTAGTAGTTCACATAGGTAGCCTGAAAAGCCTCTTACCTTCACTTCCGCTCCATAGACTCCAATAGTTTTCATAAACTTCTTCAGTAACCTCACTTCATCCCTTTGATGAGGCTTAAGAACGCTATTTATGTAGTTAGTGTGAAAAACAGTTCTATCCACTGCAGTCCTAACTTCGCTTGGGTCATGTAGCCTGTATGCTGGCACAACATCTGCCTCTACTTCCCCTACTCTAATAACTACGTATGGGTGTTCAGCGTAGTCTACTGAGTATCTACCAATTCTCTTTGCAGCTTCAAGAATTAGAGTAAAGCCCTTGGTCTTTAGTTCATCAATGCTCCAACTGCTTGGGAATAAGACGAATACATCTAGATCTCTTTCTCCTGAAATCCAAGTATCTTTAGCAAAGCTTCCTTGAAGAGTTACTTCAGCTTCCACGCTACTCTCTATGAGTACGCTCTCTAGGACATTCTTTATGTTTAAATACGCTTCCCAAACTCTCTCCCTTTCTTCACGGGAAGGTCTTATCTTCTCTAGTACTTCTTCCTCTACTTCTCTAGTCATTGTTCAACAGCCTTTACTACACAGAGATCGTTATATATTGGACCACTTGAAGTTAGAATGCTTCTCTTCACTTTCACTTTATCTACAAGTACTTCGCCGAAGAACTCATTTATAACGCTATCTATGTGCTTCAACAGGGATGAGATGTTTCTAAGGCTCTTAACTCTATGTAAAGTAATGTGGGGAGTGAATCTCTCTTCACTAGGCGGTATGCCGGCTTTCCTCAATGCTTCATCCACTTCTCTAGCTAGCTTAGTTAATTCAAGTGCGCCTGTAGTTACTCCAGCCCATATGACTCTAGGCCTGTGTACGTTTGGAAAAGCTCCTATGCCCTCTATTCTCATAGTGAATGGCCTGAACTTCACGCTTCTCTGCAGAGCTTCACATATCTCCTGTACTTTAGCTAGTGGAACTTCCCCTATGAACCTTAAAGTTATATGCATGTTCTCCACAGATACAGGCTTTAAATCAGCTTGAGAACTCGCTATGTAATCCCTTACTCTAGCCAACTTACCTAGTATTTCACTGCTCTCAACATCGACTGCTATGAATGTTCTCACTAAACTCACGGCGAGCACCGAGATTTAGACTAAGAGTAGAGGATTAAAAATTTCCTAAAGTAGTAAACTCTATTGAAGAAGCCGCTTGCCCTAGATG